>CAZWIJ010000019.1:0-3000 GCA_964633865.1 uncultured Candidatus Saccharibacteria bacterium | reverse complement strand
GTAATGTTCCAAGCGGATGCCAGCTCATCACAGGATAGCTTTCGTCGGGCATTTCATCGGAGCGATAGCCTGTTTGAAAAAGTTTTCGTTTTTTTCCGTTTTGCTGATCCTGCAACCAAAATCTTATTTTGCCTTCGTCGCGTGTGATATAACTTAAGTACCTGCCATCCGGACTTATGGTTGGTCTTTCGAAGCTACGGTAGCTCCGGTATTTCAAAGGGAGTGCTTTCGTGGGCAGACGGGTTTCCTGCTCTCCATAATACGCTTCGTAATGGGCATACCAGTTTTTGACAAGCTGCTTAAACTTTAGGCCTGTTACGTAAAGAAAGCCCTGCTGCACATTACGACTCATCTGCGTCATATGAGCAATTTCGGGCAAGGAAGCCGTCCCATATGTTTCTGTAATATAACGCCAAAGCGAATTCCCGGCAACCCGCGCATCTTCTCCTGTGAGGCGATTCAATTTTTTAAAACGTCCCGAAATGATTCCTTCGCGCAGTCTGTCGTCCATTAAGCTGTTCCAGTCTTCCGAAACAAAAGATAAAATACCTTCTTTGTACCAATCGGGCAAATTAAATATTGCTGTGTTGCGAATTTGCGCCCCAACACTACCGCCATACATCAGTTGATTAAGTAGCATTTCTGCTACACCCTTTCGTATTTGCTGCTCAAAATTTTGATAATTTCCATCGAAATAAAGTATCACTTTAGTGCCTAAAATCCGCGTTATTCCTCCGGTATTGTATTCTTGCTCAGAGGCTAATCCGATATTACTTTGTTTGAGATCGCTTAAGCTGTTAAAAATGATAAACTGGATTTTCTCGGTCAAACTACTCTGTAGCTTTCGTTCAAGCAATGGAACTTGTTGCCTGGCATATTCTGCTGTGTATAAGGCTAATTCGTTACCATTAAGGTAAAAATAAGTGTCAAAATCATCATAACGGTAATAGGTCCAGATGGTATTGTCCCACTGCACACGATTTTTTCCAAATGTTAAATTGGATCCATTGTAAAATTGAGCCTGTAAATCAACAACTGCAAAAGCCAACAGTAAGAAAATCAACAGCACCTTAAAAAAGGACCGCAGATTTTGAACGAAAAGGCATATAAGGTTGTTTAAAGCAATAACCATGGCTTAGCTTCTGTGGCGCTAAAGTACTATTTTTTTAACTGTTTAAACGGCCTACATTAAAGGTGTAAAACCTATTTTTGTTCAAGTTTAAAATCTTTTAAGACTAACTATATGCTTCAAATAAAAAGATTTGTTTTTAATCCGTTTCAAGTGAATACTTATGTGGTTTACGACGAAACAAAAAAATGTGTAATTATTGATGCTGCCTGCTCTGACCAAACTGAAGAGAAATTGTTGAGTCAGTTTATAACTGAAAATCAGCTTACACCAGTTCATATTTTAAATACACACAACCACATTGATCACATCCTCGGCAACGCTTTTGTTTCAGAAAAATACAGCCTTCCTATCACTGCTCACGCCGATGGTGAACGCTATCTGAGTAATGCTTTTGCACATGCACAGTCGTTTGGGCTCAACCTCTCGAAAATTGCCAAACCAATCGTAAAAATTGCAGATGGCGATTGGGTTTCGTTTGGGAACAGCCGTTTAAAGGTTTTGGCTGCTCCCGGCCATGCCGATGGAAGTGTTTGCTTTTATGATGAAACAACGCCCATGGTGATAGCCGGAGATGTGCTGTTTTACCAAAGCATTGGTCGCACCGACCTACCCGGAGGTGATTACGATATGCTTAAAGAAAGTATTTGGGGAAAATTGTTTGTGCTTCCTGATGAAACCATTGTTTATCCTGGTCACGGACCCGAAACCACAATAGGAAGCGAAAAAATCAATAACCCTTTTGTGGCAATCGGCTGACCTCTACAAGGCTTTTAGCAATCAGCTTATTTTCGAGATCCATCATACACTTGAAGTGTCCTTTGGGACAGCTGTCAAAACCAATTTTGCTGCAAGGTCGGCACGAAAGCTTATTGTTTTCAATAATCCTTACACGCTCCGGAAAGGCGGGAATGTAGGGATACATGCCTAACTGCGGAACTGTATTTCCCCAGACCGAAACTACCGGTTTATCAAATGCTGCCGCAATGTGCATCAAGCCTGTATCGTTTGTTAACACAGCATCTGCCCGCCGAATCATCTCGGCTGATTGTCCCAATGTGAGTTTTCCGCAAGCATTCCAGACCCTGCTGTTGCTATGTGATTCTATTTCTTTAGCGCGTATTTCGTCTTCCTCCCCACCGAGTAAAACTATTGGTCGCGGGAGTTGGTTAACAACTTCAGCAACTTTGGATACAGGTAAAATTTTAGTGTTGTGTTTCCCGCCAATAACTACTGCAAAAAACCCTTTTGATAGAAAATCAGGCAGTTCTGGTAGGTTTTGGATTTCCTCTTCAGCGATATAAAAATCAAGTCCCTTTTGATCGTTTTTTATACCCAACGACTTCACCGCCTCAAAATAGCGATCAACAATATGCACACTGGGCATGCGATCAATTTTAAAGCGAACAAGTAAATACTTCTGCCAGTTTAACTTTGGGAAGGTTACAGTTTTAATGCCCAACGAAATACGTAACTTAAACGATCTGAGATTTTTATGTAAATCAACAAGCAAATCATATTTTTCTGCCTTGAGCAATTCAATAATCTCATCAGGTGATTTTTCAACTCCAAAAACCTTATCTATATAGGGATTATTGGCATAAACCGACTGGAAAGATTTTCGGGTAATCACATGCAAAACAACAGGCTTGAGCTGCGTTTTGATCGCCCGAATTACAGGACTCGTCAACACGATGTCACCAATCGAACTAAGCCTGATGAGTAAAATTTTCATTTATACCGGAGATAAAAGCACACAAAAATACTTGGAATGCAACAACCTGACAAGTTTAATATTTAACCAAGGCATTAAGTTATTTCATTTACAGCAGTTTAAAAACGTTTCAGCTCTGATTATTAACGGATAATTA
>CAZWIJ010000018.1:0-3460 GCA_964633865.1 uncultured Candidatus Saccharibacteria bacterium | reverse complement strand
TGAATCAAATAAACTCCACTTGCCATAGGCACGCCGGCAAAGTTTTTCAAATCCCAGTCGATCGATGTTTTTGGCTCATCCTTTTTGTATTGACGAATCCTGGTCCCGCTCATATTGTAGATTGTAATCACACACTGCTCGGGCAGGTTTGTGATTTTAACCCGATTATCGAGTGCATTCCTTTCGTAGGAAGAATAAGCATAATATGGATTCGGTACCACATTAATCAGATCGAGATCAGTTTCAAGCTTTTCAGGATCGCGGTACTCAGTTGCAATACCTTTTGTGTTAAATGAATAGCTGGGATAGAAACGATTTACATCCATTCCCTCATATATGGTATCCAATTGCTGGCTGGAGTAATAACGCTCATAAGGCTTAGCAATACGGATGCGAATTCGGGCTTCATTACTCAACCACTCTTCACCCTGCACTGCCATCGGCATTCCAACATACATTATAGAAGTGAAGAAGTAATTGGTAACGAATGGGAATTGTGTATTGTACAAGGTATCGAGCACACTGTGAGCATAGTGACCAGCATCGTAAGCAGGTGATTTAAACTCAATACTTAATTGAGAGAAGTTATAATAATCATGACCCATGATGTAAACATAGTGTTTTCCACCCATCAAAGCCTGTCCACCAACATTTGAGAAAATATTGGGATCAAAGAACTGTTCTATGTCAAGATTTTTTGCCGGGGGATTAAACAACATATCACGACCGTTTTGTGCGGATAAGTATGAATCCTCACCAAACATGATATTCAGGCGTTCACCAGTTTCAATATTGATAGCATATCCTGGAAACCAGCCCATACCGTAACTGGCAATGTAATTCGGATCGTTTGGATTATCACTGGGCTCAAGATCCATAGCATCCGCAGGGTTACCATCTTTATCCACTGAAGGTGCTCGGCGCAATCCAAAGCGATTGGCATTTCCTTCGGCAAGTGCCTGATCGTATGACATCTCAAGTACCGGACTACGTGTCCATTTCGATTGATCCGGAGTGAGTACGATATCGATACTGGCAATTTTATCTAATCGGTTAGCATTCTTTGAATCTTCACTAAAAGCAGGGCCTACAGTACTCTGAACAGATCCTTGTCCAATATTATTGGCAAAAGACGTCATTGAATAAGGTGCCCAAGTTCCGTTAAGTATCTTTTCATAGGCTTCGCCCGGATCCCAAGGTCTGTCAGGGTCAGTCGACATCTGCCAGTCATCATTGCGCGGGTTTTCCTGGTCTTTATTGGTTCCTGAACGAATCCAGTCCAAAGCAAGTCCCGGAATATCTTCATCCCTGATACCATCAAGCCACCTCCTTGAACTGTCGGCATAAATAATAGATGATTCGATAAAGCCATTATTATCTGCAAGAATACGATACATATTCTTGTTATCATTGTTTTGTCCAACTCTGTAAGGACCTGGTTTGTAGGGTTGTTCGATGGTAATTGAAATACCACGATCAAGGAATAGCTGCTCATTAGCCTGAAGCGTAGTAGTATCTGAAAAATACGTTTCACCAGTACCAAGATCAGTAAGCTGCCAATTGGAAACATATTTACTGGCCGTGTCACCTTGAATATCAGCTTCGCCAGCCACATTGAACAAGCGGACAAATTTCAAAGTATCAAAACTCAGTTCATATTCAGCACTTACAACATTAAGCGGATCAATAACTTTTACATCCAACGGTCCGTGTCCCTCTTTGTAAGTTGGGTTGTAAGCAATAGGATAGGTTGGGCTGCCAAACAAATTAGTTTCGCTTGCAGGCTCTTTGCTTAAAATTTCATCAACCACATCCTCTTTAAATTCAAGGTTCATTCCACCATTACCATTACCTGAAAGGCGCGTGATTTCAGGCCCATCACCATAATCAGCCTGAGCTAAAACACCATTCACAATTTTGTGTGGAATAGCCGTGTAAGTCCTAATGTTCTTACGACCAGCCAAATAAGGTGTTTTTTGACCAAGAAGCCCATTTAAAACAGCAGGTTCCTGAGAATACGGCATATACTCGTTATAAGCATATGCAATGGCCATAAAATAATACTGTTTGTGATTTATAAGTCTCACATCACCGGTTGCAAAGGCATCCTGTGTAAGCGTAAAGGAATGCTGCAAACCATCATCTCCTCCAACAACCTCCACAACAGGAACATTAGCCCCAATGATATCGTCATAGTAGAAGTTAACCAGTTTGCTCACGCCATTACTCTTATCAAATTGCGCAACCAATCTTACCTTATCAGGATCCTGCAAGCTTTCAACACCAACAGAGGCATCCCTTAACTGGAAGATTTGATAACCTTCGAAGCGATACAGTGAGTCGCTGCGCTCTTCCGGATTATCAGGATTTGGCTGAGGAATATTGGGATCAAATTCCTGATAATCTTCACCAAAGTTATTAGAAGAAGGTGAATTTGAAATATATACGATCAGTTCTCTGTCGAGCTCCTGGAAGCTAAGATCAGGTGCATTAGGGCCATCAATAACTTTGAAACAGTTATCAAACAAAGCCTGAGCTTTATCATCAACACGACGAAGCAATTCAACAGATGCAAATGGCCCGCCTGATACGGCACGCGCCCATGGAATACCAACAGTAATGTAGTTTACAGCACCTGGTTTAAGTGTAAAAGGTCCGGCTGACTGCATAAAACGGCGGTCAAGTGGTCTGTTGGGAGTTCCCCCATCACCAGTTTCCTCTGTCCAAAATAAACCATTTTGAGTAAAGCCCCCATTCGGCGGAATACCGTCAGTTCCCCAGTTACAAGGATCAGTATCACCAGGGAACATAAAGTCAGTATCAGGGCCAACGGATCCTCCACTAGGGTGAGCTGTGCCACCATACTGCATTTTCACACCATCTTTCCAGATACCACGAAGCAAGTTATAAGTTTCAGGAGCATTGTCGGGGTCACAAGTTGGGCCGGAAGCACAGTTATCGTGATAAACAAATCTTCTCATACCGAATCGTTCGTCATCTGTTATCCCATTTCCAAAATTCACACCATTGATACTCACATCACAAAGCTGTTCACGTCCAATGGTATCACCTGTTGCAGGGTCCGTAATGAAACGATACCTTGGATTGTCCAAACCATCAGGGTCAATATAAGGCCCCTGGAAAAAGTCAACCCCAATTGCAGGTGGCTGATCGCCATAAGCTTCGGGTTCACCACTTCCATCAACAGCATTACCATTATAACAATACCCTAAACCACGACCAACATCACAACCTACAAAGTCGTCAAAGGCATAACCAAGGTCTGTATCAACCCAAGGCGAGAAATAAGTTCCGGTAAGTTCAAAAGTAGAACGGTTAATAATTTCGTAGGAATAAAAAGTCATATTATTCACCTCGTCATTCGTTGCAAAAGCAAAGGCCTGCGCACGAATTTCAAGCCCGATAGCAGCACCACCTGATTCGGTGTGGATATTTCCTT
>CAZWIJ010000017.1:0-5350 GCA_964633865.1 uncultured Candidatus Saccharibacteria bacterium | reverse complement strand
TTTCCGCAGATGCGACCTGAAAAAATCAAGAAAGTTTTGGACCCAAATGAATTGAAACGTTTTGGTATTCCGGAAGATTGGGGCAAGCTAATCCTGGAAACCGGCATCACAAGCCTGGAAATGCTAAAAAAGGAGAAATCAACAGGATTGTTACAAAAACTGAACGGTTTACGTAAAAAAAACAAACTCGACATACCAGCACTTCAGCTGCAAGAGCTGGAAAAATGGCTTTTCGCTGTTGCCAATAAATGATTTCGTGGAAGCCAGAAATCTTAAGGGTTATAAACATTTTCCTGTTTATAACCCTTTAATATTTACTTTAAATTCAGTCGTTATCTTATGTATTTTAGCTTTTCAAGTGAATCCATTTCTGTATTGCTTTAACCAGCTATTAAAATGATTAGTAAAAACATACCTCATCATCTTCTTCTTGCTGCCTTCTTGATGTTTAGTGTCTTTTCTGTTGAAGCACAAGCTCAAGTCACTTATTCTGGTAAACAAGCAAAGGCGAAACAGACTAATGAGAGATCAGCTCATTTTAATGGTAATGGTTTTGTACCGGCATGGTCGCTTACTCTAGCCGGCGGGCCTTCAATGTATTTTGGTGATATCCGTCAGTATAGGTTTTATCCAATTATGAATCACAGTAAAGAACTTAAATTTGGTGGTTCATTAATCCTTGAGCGAAGTGTGAGTCCAGTTTTTTCGCTCAGAGGACAAGGACTTTATAGTGGACTGGCAAGCGCAAGTCGTAAAAGAGACATGGACATAAATTCAGATTTAATAGAATTTAATCTGAGTACTGCCATCAATTTGAATAATCTTTTTGGTACTTACCGTTCCTCCCAAAAATGGGGTATTGATCTTTTAGTTGGAATTGGTCTTGTAAATTTCAACACAACTTTATACCAAACCAGTACTGGTAAAATTATTGCACAACGCGGTTTTGGAAGTGGATCAGGCATTGGCGGACGAACCGCTGAAGCATTAATAATGGGTGGTATTGAGCTTAAATTTGATATAAGCGAAAACTGGAGTATCAGGTTCGAAACCGCTAACAGAGCCCTTAATACTGATCTTTTTGAACATGTTTCCGGCGGATTTCACTACGACATTTATAACCATACAGCTTTGGGATTATCCTACAGACTTTCACGCTCAGGAAAAAGTATAAAAATGGTTCCTGAAGACGAGCCTGGATTATTAATTGTTGACCCGGATGCCAATGCTCCCTTGCAACCAGATCAGCAGTCGAACGAGGAAATGGTAAATTTTAACAGGGTAATTGATGTGCTTGATCTTGACTACAACCGTCAGGAATCAGTATCTTCAGAAAATGAAACGATTACCCCCCCAGTTGAGACCGAAATTGATGAAGAAATAAATTATGAACCGGAGCCAGTAAAAATTTACGGTATTGAGTATCGCGTGCAAATCAGAGCACGTTATGGGACAAAAATTTCGGTGGACTATCTGGTTAAAACTTATAACCTATCCGCTTATGAAATCAAGGAAGATTCATTCAACGGATACTATATCTATACTATTGGCTCTTATCCAACTTACGACGAAGCTGCCAGCCATCGCAATGCAATCCGCTCAAAACATAATATTTATGATGCTTTTGTAGTGGCCTTTAAAGATGGTGTGAGGCTGCAAAAACTTCCCTGATAAAACAGCTTAATTTTGATCTGCTGCTTGCTCCGTCTGTTTGTTTTTAGTTAATTCAAAAGTGTATAAAATAGCTTCAAGCTGCCTGAGGTAATCTCTTTTGTTTTTGCCCGGAGCGTAAACATATCCTTCAACTGTAACCAGGCGGCCATGCACTTCATCTACAACTGTATAAGCCAAAAAAGGACCAGCCATAAAATCGCCAACAACATACCACATGCCTCTGGTTTCAACAGCAAAGTCAGTAACAAAGGAAGCAATTGGTTTGCTCACAGGTAATACAAATTCTTTGTCGGTCGACATAAAGGATCCATCTACCGGACCGGGAATATGCTTCTGCAATAGGGAATCTCTAACATAGATAAGTCGTGAGGGGGATAAATCAGCAGTATCGGTATAGGGTTGTGAATAAATTATTAATCCGTGGCTAATATCAGCTAACTCTTTTCTAATCCACATGAAATTACCTTGGTTTTTGGCAACAAAAAACCCCTCAGGAATCAACATCTTGACACCCATTGTTTCTTCCACCTGACTAATCACCTTATAATCAGCAGTAGGTCGGTAAATATTCGTAAGGCGTTCACGTTCCGATTTATCGAAGAGTGCTAAAAAGCGCTCCTTCTTTTCATCAAAAGCATGGATCCATGAATCGGCATCCGGTGCGGTGATTTTAAAAACACGTTGAGGCTGAGCCCATAAATTAGTGCGCATTTCTGCTTTAGGCGTCTTAAGCTTTTTGTCATATTCTACCACTAAAATGTTACGATGCTTTTTAAACATCTCCGACAAATTGGCGATGGTGATATTGGCTATTCGATAGCGCGGCTCCGATTGTGGCAAACCATATTGATCCTGTCCAAAGTATGCGCGTATTGCTTCTCCTGCTTTGCCGTCCCACTGTTCCTTTGTTTGCGTAACAACAAGAATTTCAGATGTGGCCCCTACCGATCGGGGTGTGCGCGTTTCGGGTTGGGCACATGCCTGAACAAGCATCAGCAGCATTAAAATTGCTGACCAGTTAAAAAGCTTTTTCATTGCATTCCTTATTTAGTGATTACACAAATTTTACGACACTTTATTGAACCCTTGCCAACTTTGCATACAAAAAGGTTTAAAAAACTAACGTTTTGTGCAGCTATTATGGTATAAAGTCGCAGAAAAAACAACCTTAAAAATTGTTTTGGCTTAACTTATCTGCGTAATCTTGAGTTTTTGGCCAGGTTTTATGCGAGCCGTATTTCCCAGGCGGTTTAATTGTCTGATCTGCTCTACGGTAACCCCATCATATTCACGGGCAATATCCCAGAGCGTATCGCCACTGCGAACAGTGTGAATCAAAAACTTACCATCGCTTTCTGCTTTTTGAGCTGTATTTTCTGACTGAGGATAAACCCTAAGTTTTTGGCCGGGATGAATTGTTGAACCCTTGAGGTTATTCCATTCACGAAGATCTGTAACGCTGCACTGATATTTTTTAGCAATCAAACCCAGGTTTTCACCTGACCGAACTACGTGTGTGCTGGAAGTGACTGAGCGCATAACAGGTGTTTTTCCGGCCTGTGCCATCGGTGCCCCAGAGCTGTAAACTACCAGTTTTTGACCCGGACGAATCATAGTGCTGCGCAGATTGTTCCAGGCCATGAGTTGATTAACACTCACCCTGTACTTTTGCGCAATAAATCCCAGGTTTTCGCCACTTCTTACCACATGCAAGCTGCGATCGCTTACTTTTTTAATTTCCTCCAACAGTTTTTCCTTTTCTACTCCAGCCTTCGTTTTGTATGCATACAGCGTAGTTTCATTGTTCAGAAAAGCACCGATATATTCCATTGGCAGGCGCAACAAATAAGGATTTTCGGCAGAGGCCGGAATGATACCTTTTTTGTATTGTGGATTGAAAAACTCCAAATCCTGCAAGTCAACACCAAGCAATTCTTTGATCTGATCAAAAGAAAGCACTTCACAAACCGTAACAGTATCTGTTCCCTGCATAATCATTCCAGGATATTTAGGGTATATATTGTGTTCCGAAGCATAATTCATTACATAATTTACTGCAATAAAAGCTGGCACATAGCCACGGGTTTCGCGCGGAAGAAAAGGCCAAATAGCCCAATAATTCTTAAGTCCGCCAGCTCTACGGATAGCTCTGTTTACGTTTCCGGCGCCAGAGTTATATGCTGCAAGCACCAGAAGCCAATCATCGTAAATTCCATATAGGTCGAGCATATGCTGGCAAGCTGCTTCGGTAGCTTTTAACGGATCGTAGCGGTCGTCAACCAAAGAAGTAACTTTGAGATCGTACACCTTGCCCGTGCCATACATAAACTGCCATAGTCCTTTGGCTCCCATACGTGATCCAGCAGTTGGATTTAAAGCCGACTCCACAACAGCCAGGTGTTTCATTTCCAGTGGAATATCATATCGATCAAGCATTTCTTCAAACATCGGATAATACACATGCGACAGTCCCAAAACACGACTTGTCAATTCTCTTTTCTTTACGGCATAAAGCTCGATAAAGGATTTCACATGCTTGTTATAGGTAAGATCAATTGGTGTTTCACGATTGAGTAAGGCAATTCGCTGCTCATAAATACTATCTGCAAAGCTGGGAGTTTCCGGCGATTTATGCCCGTACAAATTTAAAGTAGCACTATCCATAAACATAAGGCTATCGCCAAAATAGCGAATGCGATACAGGCTGTCGAGCATTTTAACGATAGGTGAATCTTCAACAATTCCCTGACCACTGTTTTGGGCTGATGCTTCTGCTTCCGAAAGCATCATCACACTGTCGGCAACCATCAGGCTGTCGGGTAAAACTACACTCGAATCACGCAGCACCTGCTCGATCTCTGATTGAGCCTTAGCATAGTATTGAAATGAAACTAATAATAAAACTATCAGGCTATTTTTAAGCATAAATTCCTGTATTTTGAGTAAATAATAAGTGCAAAACTAAGGTGCCTGGTGACAAATGATGTTTTAAAAAACGAAAAATAATGAACAGCCTGCTGTTGAGTAAATCAAACAAGGGTTGTTACAAACAAACGGCACCAACCTGGGTATTTTTCTCGCCCATCTATTTGGAATCTTTCTCTTCGTTTGGTTTTTTCTCGTCCTCACCACTAATGCCGTCTTTAAATTCTTTCACACCACGACCCATTCCACGCATCAGCTCAGGAATTTTTTTGCCACCAAAAAGCAACAAAACAACCAATACGATGATCAGAATCTGCCATCCGCCAATCATTCCTAATAATATGGATAAATTCATAGGTTGAATTTTTTAAAAAATGCTGCCTACAAAAGTACATGAAAAAATTTAAACCGAATAGGAAACAAAATTTTCCATCTTCATCAAAACTTCTTAGAGCAGCGTTTTGCCAAATAAGGCTTCCAACGATCAAATTTCCTTATTATTTCATATGCAAAGGCTAATAAATAAGCAATATTTTTACCTTTGGCAAGCAAATAAATTTTAGATCAAACGATGAAACACTTCTTACGATTATTTTTATTGTGTGGCTTGCTAATGCCATTTACCCTTGCCGCACAGGAGAAAAAACCAGCAGACTGGCGCCAGTTGCATTACCTCTCCGAAGAGGAAATGTCGCTTCCGGTTACGAATCACCTTACTTTTACCGAGACTGACCCACCCGAAGGTGACGTG
>CAZWIJ010000016.1:0-6843 GCA_964633865.1 uncultured Candidatus Saccharibacteria bacterium | reverse complement strand
TAAAGTTAAGATTTGTCCAAATATTAGGAAATATCATAAATAATCCTACTATAAAAATTATTATCCCTGAAATATTTTGCCAGAAACTAGTTGGAATATCTATTAATAATGTACTTGCTTTTAATAAAAATGTAAAGATTATTACAGAAAAAGAGAGTGTACTTATTACTACCAAAGATTTCTTAGAAATTGTATGTTTTTTATTATTCTCTGATGAGCCAATTACTATTGGTAACAAAGGAAGTATGCAAGGAGCAAGAATAGTCAATATTCCTGCTAAAAAAGAGATTCCGAAGAATATCATATTATTGAATTTTATCTAAAACTGTATCTAGAGTTGATCCTCCACTCCATTTTGTGATTTGATTTCCATCTTTATCTACTTGTACTAATGTATGCTGAGTTGTGACACCGTATTTTTTCTTAAGATCCGTGTATGTATCATAATCTGCACTCAAAATTGTTGTTCCAGAAGGAATATTAGATAAATTAGATTCTATATCTGACTTCAAAGCTCTACATGATGGACACCATGAGGCATTAAAGAAAATAACTACTTTACCGCTCTCGGCATTTACTAATTTACTTTCATCATAATCTTCGAATGTTCCTGATGTTTTTTGTTCTATTATATTCTGTTCTGAATTTGGATCTATTACATTTTCTGAAGATATAATATTAGGATCAGGATTTTCAAATTCTAAGGTTGGTTCTTCTAAAAATATATGTCAAAAAAAGCTATAATCTTAGCTGGAGGAATGATTAAATTTTGAGAAGAAAAAGACTACTTTATCAAAAGTAGTCTTAAATTGATTAAATTAAATAATACACTTAATTATAAAATATGAAATTATCTTAATGTTAGGACAAAATAATACTAAAATTATTTATATTTATCTATAATAGCATTTCCTACTTTATATCCGTCTCCAGCATTCAAAGTTATTAATACATCTCCTTTTTTAATAAGACTATTAATATTGTCAATTGTCTCGTTTATTGAACCAGAAAGTTCCACATCATCCCCATGAATATAATTGACAAGAGTATTTAAGTCTAAATCTATTTTTGACTCTCTAGATGCATATATATTGCCAATTCTGACTATATCAACATTAGATAAAGAATCAGCAAACTCTTTCATAAACATTTTAATTCTAGAATACGTATGTGGTTGGAAATAAACAATAATTCTCCTGCCTTTATAAGAATTTTTCAGAGTGGATATGATTGATTTAACTTCTTTTGGAGAATGTGCATAATCATCAAAAACAGTTATCTCTCCATCAAATTTTTTCTCTAATCTTCTTGGTAATCCTGGGAAATTTTTTAAAGCATTTAAAGCTTTATCCAATTCTATCCCAGTCTGAGATATTGATAATGATGCAGCAACAGCATTAAGTATAGAATGAGAACCTAATATAGGTAATTTATATTCTCCATAAATTGAACCTGAATGAATTACTTTAAAATGAACTGATCCTTGATTTTCATCAATTAATTCTAAAATCCAATCATTTTTTTTGGAAAATCCAAATGTAGTTGCATTTTTATACAATTCTTTATTCAATATTGTACTATCATCTCCATTAACTATCATTTTGCCTCCAGAAGATAACACTGAATCTGAAAATTTAACAAATTCTTCTATATATTCATCTTCTGAACTATATATATCAACATGATCCCAATCAATATTGTTAATTAAAGCAACATAAGGGTTCAATGAAAGAAAAGTATGGGCATATTCATCAGCTTCAATTAGCATCCAATCTCCAGAATTCCAGGAACCAGATCCTTTACCATGAATACCAACAATATATCCATATGACAGGTTTAACTGTCGAATTATATGAGCAGACATTCCACTGACAGATGTCTTCCCATGACTACCAGAGATGGCAATAATTTTTTTCAATTTAGATAGTTCACTCCATAACCAGTGTCTTGTTTTTACTGGTATACCTAATTTTTTTGCTTCAATTAGAACGGGATGATTATTTTTAACAGCAGAACTGACTAAGATCATATCAGTATTTTTAAGGATACTGCAATCTTCATCTGAGAATATCTCAACTTGTCTCTCTAAAAGTACTTCTGTGGCTTTATTAGATATTTTTTCAGCACCAGTGACTTTAATTCCTTGATCTAAAAGCATATGAGCAATGCCATTTAGTCCAGCTCCTCCAATTCCAATAATATGAATATTTTTGAAGTTTAAATTCATAGTAAATTAACCTTATTTTTAAATCAACTTGACAACCCACATTATAATTATATCACTTTTATAAATTTATACTAGAGTTACATATAATTTAAATATTCTACATTATCTTTAATACCTAAATCTCTTAATGCATTATTAATAACATAATCAAATTTATTTAAAAAACTATCATAACCTACAGTTATAATTACGGGATTATGTCCATTATTTAGCATCATCCTAATTAAATCAGCCAAATATATTTCATCTTCTAAATAACTTCTTACCCCTAAGTTGTTTAATATTTTTTTCAGCATTTCATCTGCATCTTGAAATTCCATGCCCCCAAATTGTTCTCCATTTTCGTTAACTTTTAAAATATATGGACACCCTCCTATCAAAGCATCTGCTAGCTCATTAAGATTTCTTTTATTTAACGCCCCCCAAAAACCACATATTATAATAATTTTTCGGTCCTTATATCTAAGTCTAGCAGCTTCTATAGTCTTTTTTAACTGAATTGGCATTCTAGCCATATCATCTATAATAGTTAAATTCTTATTTTCAAACTTCAATTCAAATCTTCTCTTAATACCTATATAATTGAGTAGGCCATTTTGGATCATATCGTAAGAAATTCCTAAATTTCTAGCTGTGATAATAACTCCTGTTGCATTTAAAGCATATTGTTCACCAACTATGTTTAAAAAAAATGTCCTTATATATTCTCCTTTATAAAAAATATCAAAATTCATTGAGCTATTCTTATTGTTAAACACAATATTCTTAACTAGCCAATTACCATAATATAGACCATAAGAATCTATATTATAATATTTTGAATGAAAAACAACATTATCTCTAACTAAATCTGAATCATAACACAATACTATACTTCTAAGTGTTGTGTTATTTATATTTATAAATCTTTCAAACACTTTTACTAAATTTTCAGTATTATTAAAATATTCTAAATGATTTTCTTCAATATTAGTAAGTATTAAAGCTGATGAATCTAAATGAAAAAATTCTGACTTATATTCACACCCTTCTACAACTGCAAACTCTCCTTTTCCAACTTTAACCCCACCATTATAATTTGGAACATGTCCTCCAATATAAAATGATGGGTCTAATCCTCCTTCATCTAATACCAATGACATTAGTGTGGTAGTTGTTGTTTTTCCAAATGATCCTAAAATAGTAATTGTCTTCTGATTCATTAAACGAACTAGTTTTGAAACCATCTGCATTCTAGTAAGAATTGGAATAAATAGTTTTTGTGCAGATTGAATTTCTACATGAGATTCATTTATTCCTATAGAATAAACAACTAAGTCTACTTCTTTAACATAGTTCTCTGAATGATTTGGATATATAATAGCATATTTTTTTAAAATATGACTAATAATTAAATCTGCTTTCAAGTCTGACCCGGTTACTTCATAACCTAATAAACAAGCTAGTTCTGAAACTCTTTTCATACCTCTACCACCAATACCAATAAAATGAATTTTCATATATTACCTGTTATAAATTAATATATTTTTGTAACTGATCTTCATTTAACAATTCTAAAAATTTTTCATAATCATTATTTGTATCAAACTCAAGCCAATCATTTGATATCTCATGTATACCAACCTGATCAATATATCTTTTAATAACTTCATTAATCATATCCGTCATATATCCTTTTTTAAAAGACATTCCTGATTGTTCCCAACTTAAATTATTTTGTTTTTTAGACTCGTAGACTTCTTTAAAAAGTTTCACACCTTCTTTTGATAATCTTATTATCCCAACATATCTATGACTCAAGCCTAAATCTGTCTTAACTTCCTTTCCTAATTCAATTATTCTTTTTTTACTGTCAACAGAAAAAGATTCTAAATCAAAATTTACTACTCCATATCTTTTTTTCCAATATCGTCGCCAATTTTTATCTGCTGTAACAGATATATTAAACTTGTTATTTAGTATAGCTTCTTTTAAAACCTTTTTACTAACAACAATATCACCATAAATTATACAAACTTCTTTCTTCATATATCTTTCAGCTTTCATTAGGGAATAAACCATATTGGAAGTCTTATATTCTTTGTTAACTACTTTAATTACATCTTTAAAATAAATTTTATCGGAAAGATATCCGCTAACAATAATAATGTCATTTATTCCCAATTCACGAAGTAATCTTATATGTCTACCAATTAAAGTTTCTCCGTTAAACATCAACAAACCTTTTGGTATATCAAGAGTATATTTAGATAGTCTCGATCCAATACCAGCTGCTAAAATAATCGCTACCATAATTTTTTAACAAATAAATTTATAATATAGTCAGATATTGGTGTAATTTTTTCCTCACGTTCTGGATGCCATTGTATCCCAATAATTTTACAATCACCTGAAATAATTCCTTCAACAATATTTTTACTTTTGGCAAAAATTTTAATCTCTTTTGGAATATCTGATTCATAAGAATACCAATTATGAAAAGAATTTACTGTCAACATAAATGTCCCCAAATCTCTACTAAACTTAGAGTTTAGTACTTCTATAGGGTGACTTTTATTTAATGCATGATTATTTTCATTAGAGAATAGATTGATAACTCCTCCATAAGAAAGATTTATCATTTGCATTCCTCTACATATACCTAAAACTGGTATAGAAGTCTTCTTTGCAAATTTTAGTAGTTCTAATTCTATCTTATCACGAGAAGACAGAAACTCCTTTGCTGAAAGCATACCTTTCTCGTTAACTGAGATGTCATTTCCCCCACTCAGAATTAAACCATCAAAACCAACATTGATCCAATATTCCATAGAATCCCAAACATTAGGTAAAATAATAAGTTGAATTGGATAATTAGAGAATAAACTTGAATAATCTCTTTCAAAGATATCAATTAATTTACCATATTGATTGATATCATATCTCATAGTAATTAATACCTTTTTCATAACATATCTATTTTATTCGTTAAAGGGTCTAAGACAACTCTTGAACATTTTAATATTTGTTCATACAATACATCCCCACAACCAATGGCAGCTGAAATTCCTAATTCATTACATCTAATTGCCATATGAGATGAAACTCCTCCGTATTTTGTTATCAATCCAATTATATTATGTGAGAATATCCAATCATATCCAGGATCTGCTTTTTCTATTAACACAATTTTCCCTTCTAAATTTATGTCTTTCACTGAGACAATGTTATCTAAAGATTCAATAATACCACTCACTTTTTTGTGTGTTATATAATTTGGCTTTGAAGATACATTATTAAATTCATAAAAATTATTTTTAGAATATAATACAGGTGGTAATTTCATAGGCAATAATTTTTTCCTTTCAGTCTTTCTTTCATTTATAATTGATTTCCACTTTATATTTAAAAGTTTACTTTCATCAATATTATTTTCAAATAAATCATTAAGGTTAAGATTTGACAATTCTTCTCTAGAAAAACCAGTTTGTACTCCTATGTCAGAAATAATTTCTAGAGCTTCACTAATATTTTTAGTAAATTCAAGTTTAATTAATTCTCTATAACGAATGGCCCCAGAAATAAACTTTTCCAAATCTTTAGAAGAAAAATTTATTTCTTCTTTTAGAATATGTTCATCAAAAATTAACATGATATTATTTTTAATTTTATTAGATTTATTGTTCTTTATAAGATCTATATGAAATTCTAAATTTTTATTTTGATTTAATTCATAATGCATTAATTTGTAAGGTAATTGAGTAATATCATAAGTACCTGGTCTTAAATGACCAAATTCTCGTAAAAGAAATTTATGATCTTGTTGTTTTTTTGCTTTTAAATAATCTGTTGTAACAGTTTTAATTGACCTTAAATATTTTTCGACTTGAAATTTATCTTGAATAGAATTTTTTATAATGGCTATACCCATAAATGCCATTCTGGCAAACATTGAAAAAATAGGGGCATAATCATTTCTAACATCTAATAAAAGTTCTTTAACGATATTAATTTTTTTAGAGATATCATCTTTATAAATTTTAGAGTAATCTAAAAGTAGTTTTTCTCTGTTTTTTGAAAGCGTATCTATTAAATTTTCACATTCTATTACTAAAGAATCATATTGAGATACAACTTTTACAAGTATCTCTTTGTTGCATGAAAATAAATCTGCCATTTCTTCCTCTGTAACTCCATTTAAACTTAAAAATTCTTTTCTAATATCTTTATTAAATAAGTATACATTATCTATAATTTCATATTCAACTTTATCATGATATTCAGGATTATTAAAAATAAAATTATTATAAATTTTTATAAGTTTTTTCCTAATTTTTAATTTTAGATTTGCAGGTAAAAGAGATTTAAATGTTTCATCTAACTTTATGTATGGTTTTAAGCCAACCTTAACCATTAAAGAATTATTAGATTTAGTAAATCCTATTTTTGAAATACCTTTATTCCAGGCTTGACTAGTTATAAGAAATTCATAAAGAGAATAATCTAATTCATGTGGGGAATCACCAATAATTTCACTTGGATTCCAAAATGCCATATCACTCAAATAAGTATCTTTGTTATCAAGATGATTTTTTTTATAATTATCAATTTCTCTATGAAGAGTTGTATTGTGTTCT
>CAZWIJ010000015.1:0-8665 GCA_964633865.1 uncultured Candidatus Saccharibacteria bacterium | reverse complement strand
CTGCCTGGGTTAACCAGGAGGAAGGAGAGGATGACGTCAAATCAGCGTGTTCCTAGACGCCTTGGGCTACACACGTGCTACAATGGGAAGGACAATGAGTCGCAAAATCGTAAGATCAAGCTAATCTCCTAAACCTTTCCTCAGTTCGGATAGAGGTCTGAAACTCGACCTCTTGAAGCTGGAATCGCTAGTAATCGCAGATCAGCCTCGCTGCGGTGAATACGTTCTCGAGCCTTGTACTCACCGCCCGTCAAGTCAAGGGAGTCGGTAATACCTTAAGTGTGTGCATTAAGTACATACCACGGTAGGATCGATAACAGGGACTAAGTCGTAACAAGGCATCCGTAGCGGAAGCTGTGGATGGATCACCTCCTTTCTAAGGAGCATGGATCTTATTAGTACATTCTTTATGAATTGCTATAAGTTCAAGGTCGTTTTATAACTTTTAGTTATAAAAATTCTTAACACCAAAAAATCCTTTGTTTTTGAGCAAAGGTTCACCAAATTGTTGTTACAAGACAACTATTACGGTGTAAATTGTATTTTGATTCTTAACTTGAAAAAGACCTATAGAAGTAATATTCTGTAGGTCTTTTTGTTTATATAAGAGAGTTTGTAATAAATAATTTTTTTTGATAGTATATAGGTATAAATTTATAATAATCTTATGATTAATAAAATAGACTTGTTAAAGCTAATAAATGACTATAATTACAATGACACTAATAAAATATTAACAAAGATATTTCTAAATAACTTTGAAGATTTTTGGTCAACTGACAATAAATATGGCCATATAACAGCTTCTTCTTGGGTTTTGAACAAAAACAGAAATAAAGCATTATTAACTCATCATAAGAAATTAAATAAATGGATTCAACTCGGTGGTCATATTGAGAAATCTGATAATACAATTTTTGAAGCAGGAAAAAGAGAATTAATGGAAGAGTCAGGTTTAAAAAATATAAAATTAATTAGCGAGTCTATTTTCGATATAGATATTCATAAAATACCATCTAAAGGTGATATTCAAGAGCATTTTCATTTTGATATAAGAATGCTTTTTGAGGCAGATGAAAATGAAGATATTAACTATGATTTAAATGAATCAAATAATATAAATTGGCTTATTTTTGATGAAATTATTTATCATAACAAGGAAGAATCTATTTTACGAATGATAGATAAATCAAAAGTTATTTCTACCTAAGCCCTTATTCCTTAACTTTAATAATTTTTTATATATTTGATAAGTAATTAGTTTTATTCTAAATCAATATACACTGAATTTTCATCTATTATAAAATTATAATCATTTAAACTATATGTATCTATTATTAATAAAGTAACTGATAAAATAATTATAATAATACTAATTATTATACCTATAACTTTTAATCTTCCTGCTATTACTCCACTTTTTTTATACAAAGGATTGAGTCCAGATATAATAAAGACTAGACCTAAAAAAAGAAAATTGATAAAAATAATAATTCCTCCATATGATGATATTAAATCATATTCTAGGATAAATCTTATGACTTCATTGTTAAAAGGGAGCCTAAATAGGGCAATTGTAAATAGACTCAAAGTTATAAATAAAAATGCAAACAATAAAATAGATATAATAATAGCCAATATTTTACTTAATTTAATAATTAAATTAAGTAGATTTGGGTTAATATTCCAATTATCACTATTGTGCTTAACTTCATCAACCTTATCATTGATCATATCCTTTAGAGCAGATAAAGTCACTTTATCCCCTTTCATATTTAATTTTTCAGATGAAGTTTTAGCTTCTGGAATAGCAAACCATAAGATAATATATATCAAAATTCCCCCACCCCCCATAAATGTAAATATTATAAATAGAATTCTAAATATTAATGGATCTACACCAAAATAATATCCTAAACCACTACAAACACCCCCGATTTTTGCATCATCTAAACTTCTATATAATCTTTTTATATTATTGTGATTTACTGAATCTTTTTTATCTGACTCCCCTTCTATATTCTCTATCGGACCCATTTCTGATAACACGGTTTCTACATCCTTAATCAATATAGTATCTTTATATTGATCTATAAATAAAGTAAATTTTTCACCAATAGCCTGCTCCAAATCTTTGATTATCTCTTCTTTATCAAGATTATTTATTAGAGATTTTTGAGCTAGATCTAAATACTCATCTAATATTTTATAGCCTAATTTTTCTATTAGATAAGATTTTCCTGCTAAATTAATTGTAATTACTTCTTTCATAAAATTAAATGTTATATTTATAATAAATCTTGAATTTCCTTAATAATAATTTGCCAATATTTTTCTGCTTTATCCAGATAATCTTTTCCTTTCAAAGTAAGTTTATAGTACTTTCTAGGAGGACCCACATCAGATTCTATCCATTCATACTCAACCAATTCTTCTCTTCTAAGATTAGATAGTAAAGGATAAAGAGTTCCTTCTTTGGTTGAAAACTGTGTGTCTTTCAGTCTATTTATTATATCTAAAACATAAACCTGCCTATTATTGATAATCTTGAGAATTATAAATCTCAGCAAACCTTTTTTAATAGCAATAAATTTTTCTTCAGTATTCATAATTTTATAGTACCTTGTTATATAAAGGTACTATATCATAAAACAATATTCTTGTCAAATATTTTTTAGACCTATCATTTACTATGATAAAAAGCTATGTTATACTTATTAAATAAATTTAAATAATATATGGCCCTAAAACTACCAGAAAATTTAATAATTGATGATGAATTCCAAAAAGCTTATGATTTAATGGAAAAAAGTCAAAAACATATTTATATAACAGGAAAAGCTGGTACTGGGAAATCAACTCTACTAACATACTTTAGAGAAAAAACTACAAAAAACTTTATTACATTAGCCCCTACTGGAATAGCAGCAGTTAATATAGATGGAGCAACTATTCATTCATTTTTTAGATTTGCACCACAATTAGTAAATGAAAAAAGTATTATAAAAGATACAAAAAGAAAAAATTTATTCAAAAAACTGGAAACTATTATTATAGATGAGATCTCAATGGTAAGAGCAGATATTCTTGATGGAATAGATAAATCACTTAGAATAAACAAAGAGAATAATTTACCCTTTGGAGGTGTCCAGATGGTCTTTTTTGGAGATTTGTACCAATTACCTCCTGTAGTAATTGGCAAAGATCAAATAGATTACTTTGAGCAAAGATTTGGTGGAATATATTTTTTTAATGCCAAAGTATTTCAAGAAATAGACTTTGAATATATAGAATTAAAAAATATCTTTAGACAAAAAGATGATATTTTTAAAGATATTCTAAATAATGTCAGGGAAAAAACACTCTCATATAAAGATTTATCCTTATTAAATCAAAGATTACATTCTAAAAATCCAAATACCAAATCTAATCTAAATATTACCCTATCTGCCACAAATAAAGTAGCTGATTTCATAAATCGTCAAAAAATAGATCAATTAGAAACTGATGAGTATCTTTATGAAGCAATAGTTGATGGTAAATTTGAAAGATCCGCTTATCCAACTGAAGAAAATTTAGTTTTAAAAGAAGGTGCTCAAATTATGATGTTAAAAAATGATTCTTCCAAAAGATGGGCTAATGGCACCCTTGGAGTAATCACAAAATTAAGTGATGTAGGAATACAAGTTGAAATCAACGGTAAAGATCATACTGTAACTCCAGAAGTATGGGAAGTCATAGAATTTCAGTATAATCAAGAAGAAAATAAAATAGAAGAACAAGTGATAGGATCATTCACACAATACCCAATCCGATTAGCTTGGGCGATCACAATTCACAAAAGTCAAGGACAAACTTTTGATAATATCATCATTGATCTTGGCTATGGAGCTTTTACTCACGGACAAACTTATGTAGCTCTTAGCCGTTGCACAACTTTGGAAGGAATCGTGCTAAAGAAACCTATTCGTCATCAAGATATTATTTTAGACAAAAAAATAGTAGATTTTATAGAAAATATAAAGAATTAAATCAAACCTACTCTTTCTCTCACTATTTTTATTTTAGCAATAGCTTTTTTCCTGGCAAATTCTGCACCTTCAGATAGTGTTTTTCCAACAAAAGATTTATCTTCTAGTAATTCAACTTTTCTTTGTCTCATTGGAGCTAAGAATTTATTCAAATTTTCAAACAAAATCTCCTTAGATTCTTTATAGCTAATTCTCCCCTCTTCATATTTTTGTTCTAAGTTTTGAATTTCACTTTCGGATAATAATAATCTATGATAATGCATAATATTACATTCTAAAGGATTTTTAGGTTCATTTGGAGCCTTAGAATCGGTTTTGATAGACATTACTTTTTTATAAAGAGAATTCTCTTCTTCAAAAACATTAATTGTATTATTATAACTTTTACTCATTTTTCTACCATCTAAACCTTTGATAATTTCTACTTCTGGATTTATAAAAGGCTTAGGTATTATGAATGTATCTCCATATAGAGTATTGAACTTTTTAGCAATTTTCTGAGCAATTTCTACATGTTGCTTTTGATCTTTACCAACAGGAACAATTGTAGAATCGTATATAAGAATATCTGAAGCCATCAAAACAGGATAAGCAAATAATCCCATATTAGCCTCTTTTCCATTTTGAATTGAATCTTTATAAGCATGAGATCTTTCTAAATATGCAACAGTTACCAAATTATTAAATATCCATGTTAACTCTGTTAGTTCTGGAATTGATGATTGATAAAATAGTTTAATCCGAGACAAATCAAGTCCCATCGCAATCAAATCTATAGCTATTGACTCAGTATTTAATTTTAGAATTTTAGGGTCTTTTAGAGAATTTATTGTATGATAATTTGCAATAAATAATAATATTTCATCAAATTGAGAAGATTTAGCCAGATCAAATAAAGGAGATACCATTCCAAAATAATTACCAAGATGAATGTCACCTGAAGGCTTTATACCTGTTAAACAAATATTTTTCATTCAAATAAATTTTTAGACTTAATAATATTTATATTAACATAAATTTTGGTAAAATAAAATACCAGCTCTTAGGCTAGTACTTTATTTTTGAAAAACTATTCTCTTGGTTTAGCAGGTTGAACAGAAATTTCTCTTCCCATAAGGTCAGCTCCATTTAACTGTTGTATTGCTTTTTCTGCATCATCAGAGTTTGCCATTTCAACAAAACCAAATCCTTTGGATCTTCTGGTCTCTTTATCGAAAATGATTTTTGCTGAGGTAACTTCTCCAACTTGCTCGAAAAGAGCTTGTAAGTCTTCGTTGTTAGCTCTGTAAGATATATTTCTTACAAATAAATTTGTCTGCATAATATCTAATTATTCTAAAAGAATGTAATATTCTTTTAATTCTTTGTACTAACTCCTGTCGACCTGCTTCCTTGTTTTAAGATTAAGATCAGGATTAATCATATTATATCATACTTTCTTATATATGCATAGTAAAAATTGAAATTTTATATAAAAGACTTGAAATGAATCAGGTTATTTTGTATAATATTATAAACTTTATAGTTAAAGTAAGGAGCAAATTTTATGTTAGAATCTACAAATTCATTATCAAATCGATATATTTGTATCCCTGCATATAGTCGTAAATTAGCAATGAAAAAAGTTCTTTCAGCAGAACACAGTATTTTAAAGAATACAATCTAATATTTATGAGTGAATTTATATCTTTATTCTGGTGAATCTTTATCCGATATTCCTAAAATTATCCGATTAAACTTTTATTCAGAATTAATTATCTAAACTTACCACCAAAAGCTCTCAAATAAATATCTGAGAGTTTTTTAATTATATTAATGATACAATTCCACTTTCATATTTGGGAAACCTATTCAGGAAAAACCACTTTAATATTAAATGATTTTTCTTGAAAATTTGTCTTTGCTCTGATCTCTGATTCAGTAAATTGCATTCCTTCTGGTGCAATTATAAGTTTATCATCATCTTCCTCTTCTCTCTTAATTACAGCAATACAAATACCTGTAAACTTTTCCATTGGGATGTCTACTCCAATAACATAAGCATCTAATTCTTCTCCATCTCCTGAGATAGTATTTGGTATAAATCCATAATTTAATTTATATTCAAAACACCATTTAGGATGTTTACTTCCCAATGGCCTATCAATTTCTACTAAAACCTTCTTGTTTAAAAATGAGTTGCTTGTATTCATGATAATATATCTTATATACACATAATTATATAGTAATAATGAACCAAAAGCAAATATAATCTTTAATTAAGGAGTATCTTCTATTTTTGATTATCCTTATGTTGATCCAAGTTTTTCTAAAAATTTTAAAATTACTTTACTAAACTCCTTAGTAGTATCAATATTGTTTCCATGCTTTCTCATTGCTACAGAAAGTAAAGACCCATGATCATATTCAGATAAAATTTGATATATATCATAGGTATCTTTTGCATTAACAATTTTAGATTTATCTAAAGTACCCCTCACATCCAGTTTCCGTTTTCCAGCATCTATCTCACATATTTTTTCCAAGTTATTAAGCGTGACATTAATTTCCCCATTTTTAGCATCATCAAAATCTATGGCCTCTTTTGACAACTCCTTCCATTTCTCTGACATATCCCAATGCAACCAAGACTCTCTTTTTTTTTGTGAAAAAGTTAAAAGTGTCTCATACTTTACTAATCTTTCAAAGATTGTTCTAAGAGGATAAAAATGAGATAAATCATTTCGTTTTATCAAATCATTATATAATTCAATACGATATAAAAAATCTTCTATTGCCAGATTAATATAATTTCTTGTAATTATATGTTCATATGGCTCCCATTTTTTCCAATAGGATTCTAGTAATTGTTTTACTTTGTTTAAATCTATAGTTAAATTCGACTTTTCAGACATTATATAACTATTTTATAACTAATTATCCTAATTATACCAAAAAATCTAATTTTTACCAAACAATTATATATATTTTATATCTTTTTTATAAAATATACTAGTTAAATGAAAACCTTAGATTCCATAAGACACTTTTTTACAAAATTATCTTCAAAATCACCATAAGTTTTATTCATATAAATAACTTCCGATATATTGTAAAGAATGCCTATTTTAATCTCTTTTTGATTAAAAATTTCTATATATTTTGTCCTTAAATATTTAATAACATTTTCATTAAGCAAACTCATTACATATAATTTTGCAAAATCATTACCATAAATTGATACTCCCCAAGATTCCCAATCTAAAATATATCCTCTTTTTGTTATATTGTTCCAATGAAGATCCGTATGAGATGTAGACCATTTACTTACAGTCAAATTTGAAACTTCAGGAAAAATTGATTGAATTCTTCTTGAAATATACTCATCTCTCATACCTTCTCTTTTAGTTTTGTATTTTTCTAATTCAAATATATTTAAAATAATTTCATCTATAACTTCTTTATCAATTCTGTCTGTAGAATCTAAATATTGTTTATTAGATACTACTTTATCAAAAATATATTCAAATAGATATATCTTTACCTCAAATTTTTCATATTCTAATTTTATAATTTGATATAATTTAGGTTTTTTGGAAATAATTATCTTTTTACTAGACTCTTCTCCATTCCATAATTTATAGTTTCATCATCAAATTGCACGGAATAATTTTCTTGCAAAATTTTAAATATAGGATTAAAAATTGTCATAAATTTATTATTATTAATAAAATAATAGCACATTTTTATGCTATTACATAGTAATCAGTTTTAATTATCTCTCATTATGAGAACATTATTTTCTATTAAATTAGTTATTAAAACCTTAAATTCTTTACCTTCCACTAATATTCTAAGAAAAATAAACAATATTTTTATAAATCAAAAATACTCTCTTAAATATAAGAGAGTATTTAAAATAAGATTAACTTAAAAAACTCTGCTCCCGTTTTCACATTTCTGTGATGGCCTAATTAGTATTGTTCCTTTAGTTTCATTAACCACAGCTAAAACCAGTACTTCAGATTTGACTCCAGCCACTCTTTTAGGTGGAAAATTAATAACAGAAAGGACTTGTGTCTTAAGAAGTTCCTCTGGAGTATAATTTGTTACTATTTGAGCAGAACTCTTTTTAATACCTAAATTTTTTCCAAAGTCTATTTCTAAAATATAGGCTTCTTTTTTAGCTTTAGAATTCAAATATACTTCGATAATTGTTCCAACTCTTATGTCAACTCTTAAGAAATCCTCGAAATTAATTTCTTGTTGTACTTCATTTTCTTCAGGGGAATTCATATAGTTAATTATTATCTTTCATGGATATAGTTTTGCACCATTCAAAATTAGCTTTATATGCTTTTTCAAATTCTACAATGAATTTAGACCTTGTCAAGAGTATTTTGTAATTTTTCCATTAATTAATAATATCTTATTACTTGGATCTAAAACTTTTTTTAATATATTATCTAAATCTTCTACTGTAGTACTCTTTACAAAATTCCAATAATCTTCTACTGTATATTCAATAACTAGATTATTTCTTAATTGATCACGATAAAATTCAGCTAAATTATTAATAGAACTGTAATATATTTTACTATCTATCAGAAATAGATTTTTAATTTGATCTAAAATTTCATTGTCAAATTCTAAAT
>CAZWIJ010000014.1:0-20486 GCA_964633865.1 uncultured Candidatus Saccharibacteria bacterium | reverse complement strand
ATTTCATCAACTGTACTCCTTATCTAGCTAGATAAGGAGTACAGTTGATGAAATATATGTGAGTACAGTTAATAAGTTTATATACAAGTGAGTACAGTTAAAAAATAGGTACAGTTATTTGTTGCATTGATTGAAAAATGAGCTAGAATGATAATGTCTAGTTTGTAATTATATTTGTGAGTACAGTTAACGAGGGGTTTATCATGCTAAAAGGTAGTGAGATTTCACTTAACAATAAAAAAGCATTCGCTGATTATTGTGAGCAGTTGTATTTGGATAAGGCAGAACTAAGCAAGAAGCAGATAACGGACCGCTTAGGCGCTAAGTGTCGCCGGGAACTTAAATCGCTGGGGATCAATATGGACAAGGTTGTTATTGATAACCTTAGTGCCTGGCAATTTGAGTTAGATGAAGATGGTGATGCAGGTATTCACACGGTATCTAAGATACTTGGTGAGTATCGTGATGCCATCAAAGCCATTGGACTAAAACACCATAATATCGAGGCTAATCTACAACGGGCCGTTAAGCACTTAGCTGAATATATCCCTACAATCGGCGACCAGTTAAAGCCAGATATGCCTTTAAGCACCTTACGTAGAAATCTAACTGTGCTGATTAAGAATGAGCGCCGCCCTGTCGTTAAGGCGTTTCTTAAAGACATTAAGATAGAACACCATGCATTTTATTTACTGCAGGATGCTTTTGAATGGTCTAGAACTGAGGCGACCAAACATGACAAGGCAAACCTAAAGGCTAAGGTCAGTAATCAAAAACGAGTTAACCCTGATGACATTATTAACGTGGCTAATGCCCTACTGACTGAAAATATTGCCGCTGGAATAGATGCCGACTATCAAGCCTTAGCTTGTGGGTTGGCACTGGCAACCGGGCGGCGCCGTTCTGAGATCATGAAAACGGCTCGCTTTGAAATTACCGATACCACACCAGAACATCATGTGATGTTTTCAGGCCAGTTAAAGACTAAAGACCGCCGGATTTTTGATGATGTGGTCCCTTATGCTATCCCGACATTAGTTGACCCAAAATTGGCGGTTGAAGGCTTAAACCTGCTGAGGAAAATCCAAGTCGAACACTGCCACTCTGTTCGCTACGATGATGCCCGTGGCAATCCGGTAGTGCTGTTAGATAAGCATGGTGAGCCAGTGATGGCCCCTAATAAAGATGGCGAGCTAGAGCCCGTTTTAGATATACCAGTGTTAAGCAAACCAATATCAGATATTTACCATAACGAGGCAGTGGCAGTTAATTACTCGCAGCAGCTTAATACCCGCTTTAGGCAGATTTTCCAAAATAGTGAACTCGAATTTAGGAATACCCGTGATATCTATGGCGCGGTAAGTTATCCGCTTTATAAACGTGATGGTGAAGGAGAAAGTGTCTATCGAACCCGTGTTTATGGCCATGCTGGCGAAAGCCAAAAGCACTATGAAAAATTTGCATTAGACACCAGTATTCGTGGTATTTGCACTGAATTAAATGAGGACAGCCCGACTCAATACCACTCTGGTTTAGTTAAAGCGCTAAGTGAATTTGATAACGAAATTAATGGATACTTACGATCTCCAAATCTTGCCATTATTCACCAATGGGTTAAAAACGAGTTAAAAAAAGGGCTTTCACCCGATGTAATAACCCCGACCTATATTCGGCGCCATTGCATGGTCAACGGTAAGATGCTCAATTTTAATACAGTAAAAGACTATTACGATTCTGATAAAGCAAAAGGGATAAGTGTTAATTTTCCAGCTTTGGTTGAAAAGTATGGTGATGTGATGGCCAATATCAACGCAGGAAGGCCAAAGCAGGAAGAACAAGAGCCGGAAGCAGTTAGAAGCACTAAACCAAAAATGAAGGCTGTGCGTGGCGATAATGGCTTTTGGCTGGTTGAAATCGATGATGATGTTGATGTGTTCAAGGTCGAAGATCTTAGTCTTAAAAATTATGCCCAAAGTGAGGCAATGAAAGAAGCATGGTTTAAGTACCAGGCGCAGATAGTTAACCCATGGCCTGAAGTCATGCCGGATCCTGAAATTAAAAAATTAGGGAATGGAAAGACTCAAGTAACGGTTAAAGTCGGTGATATCACTGTGGTCGACTTTGCAAATGGTGATAGCCGCAGTCAGTTAATGCGCTATGCAAAACAGGCTTATGAGGCTAAACGCAATGAATACGCTATCAAAAAGGATGCGTGATGAATGCTGTGGCACTTGCTGCGATAAGGTGGATATATCGCAGCAAATCGCGCAGCTTGAGCGCCAGCGCAATGCTATAGCCCGTGAAGCAATAGACAAATTATTGCAAGAATGTGGGCCAAATATGGTTTTATCAGTTTGGTTAGATAATGAATATCCAATCTAATTAGTGGGGCGTTTCGCCCCACTCTTAAAAACTAAACTCTGCCAGTCGGTCATACTCTGCAGCGGCTGGTGGACAGTCGAACAAGTACAGATCCCTAATTGTTAGCGCCCAGTGCTGTAATCCTTCACTTGTTGAATTGATATCAATAATCCATTGTTCTTTATCGCTATTAATCAAATCCTTAACGTATTCAATTGGTAACTTGATGACATTAACAGCAAGGTCTATCACTTTGTCTAATAAGTTTGGCTGCTTAGCTGTATGGGTTAACCGCTCCTCTCCCTCAGTATCAAGCGAGGCGATTTGCGGTAATGCAGAATTAAATTGATGTGCAGCCAGTGTCACACCCTCACCAATCTGATGATTAATAACAGTTGGGTGGGGTGTGACAGTGCCGTTAACATTAACTGCTTCATTTTCTGATTCTTCATTGTTAGCCGCTAGATATTCTGCAATGCCCTCATTACGCAGTTGTATGAGTGTTTGCACTTGCTGCCATTGTTCCTCGTCAACGCCATAGCAACGCATTACCTTGCCTTTAATCCTGCGCTGCCCTAGCGCTACAACAGGCACACCACATGAGCGCAAATGATTGTTAAACCACTGCACAGGATCCGCTAAGGCTGAATCTGATATTTGGGTACCCGAGTATTTAAATAACGCCTCACGGTTTTTATTCATCCACTGGGCTAGGCGCTCTTGCACTAGCTCTTTTGACCAAATCGTACCGTTGTAATACAGGCGCTCATTGATGCCAGCAGCCGCTAAAACCGTCATTAAATGACGCTTGCGAATAGATTTATGTTCCCATTTGGCGCGGCTTAATGAGTTGGTAATATTTCGCTTGTCCAATTCCTTGGTATTATCCAGCGTCATACTCAACAGTGATAACTTGGCGATCTTGTTAGAGAAATGGTTTTTTTCTTGTAGAAATGCCACAGCATTGATCACAGCCGAAAGTGGATTATCTGGGATCGATAGAGGCGAATCTGCCTCAGGGTTTAAATGGTGGTTATCACCATTTTGGATAAACTCGTTATAGACATTGGTTGCCAGCGGTAGCAGTTTATTGAGTTGGCTTTCATTTGCTGCAGTCAGATTAAGTGATTTGCAAACACGGCTTTTGCTGTATTCAACCGGGCTAACATTCTCACTATTAGCGATCATCGCTTCATAATCGGCGCCAGTATGTAGCTTGGCCTCGGCAATCTGCCTTAGTAGCTGTCGATCATTGCGGTGGCTGGCTTCAACCCGAGTGACTTTACCGAATGCTGTTGCTAATTCATTCTTAGCAATCTCGATCACTTCATAGCCATCTTCTCTGGCGAGTTGAATAAATCGGGCTCTATAGTTGTTTTTTGATAGGTTCTGCTGAGCACGAACCTTTGCATAAAGATGCTCATACAGGGCATCTGTACGAGCCCACGTACCCGTTTGCGGATCAATTTTTAGAATATTGGCGGTTTCTTGCGAAACTTCTTCAATTAACTTTTGGTATATGTATTGCGGATCAGTTGGCTCTGTGCGCTCAGTCGGATCAACATAAACATGGTACTCACGGACCTCACGGGCGCGGTTAAGCCCTTGATGGCCTTCCTCAGAAGTGCCTACTCTTGAAGTTAAAAAACCGTAGGTGGCTGTAAATCTGTGGCCCTGTTTGGATTTATTATCGTATGGAACGATATCAAAGCCGGTGCCGAGTGTTGGTGATGCAATCAGCACATCAAGATTAGGTGCTGCAGCATTAATATTATTGATGGCTGAGATCACTGCAGCATTATCTTTTACGCTTTCAGCGTGGATCTCTAATAGTTCACCATACCACTGGTCACGTTCATTGAGTTGCCTAACTGCAGTAGCTAGGTTCTTCACCTCTGCCTTGGAATTACAATAAACATACGCCTGTTGGCCACTGAGAATATTTTGAGTAAACGACTCGGTTAGATGGTTTTTATTCTCATAGACAAATAACTTACGCCCTTTACCAACTTTATAGGTATTTTCAAAGAAAACGCCAGTATGTAGACCTAAGTCATCGCGGCAAAAATCTAGCGTTAATTGCCCTAGGTGGGCATCGGCGAGAATTTGAGTTTTACTGTGAGTGAGTAAAAACTGCAGCATGTGTAAGCAGTTTTCAGCATGGCGGTTAGTGTCGGCAAAAAAGTGACCTAGCCCCTGCTCAATCTCATCAAAAAATATGATATCGAACTGTGCGCCAGCAAGGCGCCATAGAGAATCAACAGAACATACAAGGCGCTTACTGGCCCTTAATGCTGCGTTGGTATCTATGCCCTCAGCACCGCCCTTAATAATCTGTTCCTCATAGTAGTGGAACTCGTTATCAATCGATGTGTTGTAAATATCGATTGATTGGCCGCCGTCCATCACAACTTTGTTAATGCCAGCGCGTAAGCCTTTAGCCAGTGATCGGCGGTGAGATATGACTAAAACGCTATCGTGGGGGTTGTCAGCAATATAACGGATCACTGTTTGGGTTTTACCAGTACCCATGCCGCTTTTTAGCAGGTTCAGCCCCGTGCGGATTTTCGCGGATAAATAACGGGTTTCACTCTGGATAGACTCAAAGCCACGGACAAAAAGCAACTGCTGTTTTAGTGCCTCTGCACCTTCTTGTAGCCAAACATCTGACCAATCGGCGCCAGAGGCTGCAGGTAGCGTCCAAGGGCCGCCATATTGTTTTATAACAGCATCACCCTGTTTATCGTTATCAGGAGCGGCAACAATTTGAATATGCGGAAGTTGCTCACGGATAAGTTGGATAACATGGGGAATATTCGATTCGCCAATAGGGGTAACTATGGTTTCCCCTGTGGATTTATGCGCTGAATAGGCATCGGCAAAACCACCAACCACAAAAATACGGCTAATGTTTTTGATACTGCCGAACGTAGCGAATCCTTGGTTAGTATAGGCATTGTCACTGGCAAACTTGTTGTGGCCTTTTTTATCGACTAGACGCTCATAGCCCATAAACTCGCCAGTATTACCGACCTTAGACCATATTGGCCATGCCACAAAATGGTTGCCAAATTTATCGCGGCCTTGGCGTAGATCAATAAACCGATTGGCATCGGCCATGTGTTTTTTTAGAAAGTATTTGCTTGGGCCTGAATAGGGCTGCATTAGCAAGAATTGGGCATGTTCACGAACAAGGGCAAGGCGTTTGGCTTTTTCGGCGGCAATGGCTTTTTGTTGCTGAGAAATCTTGGCTTGTTCAATGCGCTTGGCTCGCTCGGCGCGATCTTCATCTGAGTATTGTTTTTTCTCAGGGATCCAACCTGCTTGCTTTAATTCATAAATAAAAGAGCCGAAAGATGTGCGTGATGCGCGTTCAAAGTTACGCCACCAGGTATTGAACTCAGCCGCCTTATAGCTGCCGCCCATTGACGACCACTGTTGAAAAGCGTCTTTTGCTGAACTGCCAAATTGTGAGAATAGTGCGCGGCCTATTTTAGACCAGCGAGCGTATTCCATATCTGCATCTAGATGGTCTAACAGATCCGGTAGATCATCTAGTGTAATATCGGTTTCAAACGACATAACGCGTCCTTTACTATCAAATTTGATGTAAAAGATCCCTGTTATTGCAAAACGCCCCATTTTGTAAAATGTTGCGCCCCACTTGTTATGACGCTATAATTACCCCCGGATGGTATTGTTTCTTTGTTTGTTTGGGATAACTAAAACGCTGGGATCAATACTGAAAAAAAACTGGGCCGCCACAGCCTGGTTTTTTTTCGTTTATATGGTTAAATTTACTTAACCAATTCAGTAAAGCAATATTACACCTAAAGGCTTAACTGATCCAACCCGATCTTTGATCATCTGCTTACTTTCCCTTCTCTACTTTCACTGGTGATGGTTTCAACTTAGAGGTTGATACCTTAGCAATAACCGGATGATAGTAATCTAACTCACTGAATAAGTATGACTTTACAGTATCATCACTGTAAGACTTGATATTTATCTCAATCGGTTTTTCAAATAAAAATTGTACCAAAATAGGCGTATCTTCTGACTTAATCTTGATTAACAGATCATCACCAGGCGTTCTATCTGCCTCGGGATCCAAAATAATCACATCTGGTTGTTTTAAATGCCCCATAGCGATATCAACTATCAGCGCATAAGCTGACAGCGAGTTATTTACCGCCAGTTCTACAACTTGATCACTATAGCCAAGTAATGGGCAGCCTAAATCGAACCATGCCATTTTCGGGCCTGATGAAAGCCGCCCTATGACTGGGGTATAGGTCGCAATGTTATGTTTCGCTCGTTTGCTTTTTATACCCGTCGCAAACTCCACAACGTCCATATCCAAGAAAAGCGCAATTTGCACTCCCTTTAGAAAATCAATGGATTTGTTGTGATTACTTTCAAGTAAAGACAGGTTGGCTCGCGTCATATTGACGGAATCGGCAACCACGGATGGCTTTAGCCCAATCTGCAAGCGCCGGGCTTTTAAACGTTCACCTAGCGTTAGCTTTGAAGCATCATTCAGCATTTTACAGTTCCAAGTAGCTGTATATATTCACAGTGTTTAAATCTGCAGTTTCTTTGCCTGCTATTGTGTTCAATATAGCAAATTATTCTGTTAAGCATAGACACAAAAAATTTGCTTAACAAAAAAGGTTAGTATAAATTAAGTATACTTAATTAATAATACTTAACTCCTAATGAAGAAAGCTGAAGTGTTAAAGGTTTTTGCTGCCACTGATATTGCCAAAATGTTCAATATCAGCCGTGCTGCAGTGAGTTTATGGGGCGATATTGTTCCTAGCACCTATTGGGAAGCGTTGGCACAAGCGAGTAAAGGAGAGTTGAAAATGCCTACACCAAGCGAATATTTACGCTCACTGATTAGAGAATCTTTGACTAATGAAGGTTTTATTCGTGGCTCGCTTGAAGAAACCAGCAAAAGTAGTGTGCCTGGTTCAAGTTGTTTGATCACTGATAAACATTTTCAGTTGCGTGATTTTAGGGTGGTATTAAATAGCTTACCGCCACATTTACTAATGTGGGTTAAATATTGCTATGGGCAAAACAACTCAATAGATGATGCGATCCCCTGCACTCAGCTTGTATTAGAAAATTTTTTAGCCGCACACCCTACGCTTTCAGATAGCAGTATACCGGTTATCAAGATCCTAACCCCATTAGCTGGGCAATGCATTATTGCCCAAATTACAACGGGTAAAGCTCTCTTTAACGGTCCAGCTATTAGAACTGTTACCCGCCATAGTGAAGCCACTTGGAAAAAGCATTGGGCCGCACGTTGGCGTGAGCTGCGTTCGCTATGGATGGCATTAGATTGTGATGCACTTGAGTTTATCGATAAACACTATGAAGAAAAGTAACTCTATTAGCTGCCAGTGTGGCGGCTTGCCAATCAGCATATTTCTAGGCGGGTACTTTTATTGTGTTTGCCGCGGTTGTTTTAAGTCGACTAGCAAACTTAGCCGCCTCAGTGAAGCTAAAGCTAAATGGGCAAAAGCAGCCAGTGATGGGAAGTTAGTTAAGGTTAAAACCTTTGATAACAAAGTTAAAGCACTGTTTATGTGGGCTGCTAAGTGGAATAAGACGACTAATAGCAAAGTGTTCTTTAATGGCAAACGCTGTCCTGAACTGCGTGGAAGTTATATCCAAGAGTCAGATTGTTTTCACATTATAGATGGCTCTTTATTTTTATCACTAAAGCAATTACCGGGCGGTTTTGCACCATTAAGGGAATGTCAGTAATGAAATATTTACAAATGGTAAATGGAAAGCCCACAGAGGTTATCGCCGCCTCAGGTAATTTTGAAGCGCTGTATTTAAGACGCCCGTCAAAAGGGCATGTATTTTCAAACTTCTCGGCAAAGCTAGGTGTGTTAATGGGCTCTATCCGAGGCAAAAGAGTTGTTATCACGGAGGTTATCCCATGCAAACAAGTAAGTTATCAGGATGCAAAGAATCTACTCAGTTTTGTGAACGGCCATTTATGGATATCACCGATAGCTACTCAGACAGACTCGGAAATATCGCCATGCTGCGCCGTGGAAAACCAATTATCCAAGAGCGCAAGCCTGTACTCATCATCCCTGAGATTAACGTCACATCGCAACCTACAGAGAAGAAAAAACGAAAGTGTAACTTTAACCGTGGGATAGATGCTGCTAATAGCCTAGTTCCTCGGGTTAAGAAGCAATTTAAAACGATTGATTACGCATTAGCATTCGCTATCTGTTTAGACATACATCACAAAGTTGATTTGTATACAGTGTCTAAAAGGCATGGGATAGGCTACTCAACGGTAAAACGTATCAATAACCAAGGCACAAAGTTAGCGATACGCTGCTTTGCTGAAATAGAAAATGGGGCGAAACGCCCCACTGTATAAGGAAGATAACTATGCAATGGAACTGTTTAGGATTATTTGCCTCGGCCTGTGTGTTCTACGGGATCTGTGGCGGTAATGTTGCCACTTGGTTGATGATTGGCATTGCTTCTGGCTTATCGATTGTAATGATGGTTTATCAATTAGTGATTGGTAAGCATGAATTTAACCTGTGGTCATTACTTTGCTTTTTAATGTATTTGCCATTTTGCACTTACTTATTATTTGTAGTCGGGTTTATCTTGCTGGCATTGGTAATAGCTGTATTGGCCATAATGCTGGCCATCCCCCACTTATTGGAAAATCCCTATGAAGTGGCTAAGTAAAATATTTTGTCGTTGAAAAATAACTTTTGAGGAACTGTGAAAATGGTCGAGTTAAAACAAGCAAATAATGTGGATTTGCTAACCATTTTAAAAGATGGGTTTAACACCATGGAAAAAGAAGGGGCCGATTGTTTTGAATACATTATCGGCGAAGTAAAAGGTGGAAAACTAAAAATAGTATTTGAGCCTGATGATATGCCTGTTTGTAGCGATACAGTCGTTATTGATGGTGTAGATGGCTTTGGTTACACATTAGTTTATGAAGATGAGGCTTAACTATGTTTCCTAAAGCGTGTGTCCCATATCAATTACATGCTGCTAAGCCATGGGCCTATGATGCCGAAACGCTGCAGCCTTTGCTTGAAAACTTCAAGTGGTCAGAACTGACCGAACAGGACTATAGCCGCTATGGTTTTGTTTGCCCTCTGCCAACTTATATGCAGCAGGAAATTACCGCCGAGGTATTGCCGCTGGTATATCAAGTTAACAATGTGCTGCTGTTTAAAATCCGCCGTGATGAACGAGTGATCCCGCCAAGCTACATAAACCAGTTAGTGAATAAAAAAGTCGCTGAGTTTGAAAAGGAAAACTGTACCGTTATTAGCAAAAAAGAGTATGAGGTCATTAAAGAGGAAGTGATTTTAAGTTTAATTAAGACCGCACCTTATAAAACGGATGTATCTAATTTCTGCATTGATATGGATAGTCGGATGCTGCTTTTCATGGGTACCAGCCGCAGCCGTGCTGAAAGTGACCTTGCGCTATTACGTAAAAGCGTTGGCAGCTTGCCCGTGATGCCTGTTGATACTATGCCAATAGATGACCAACTTACTTGCTTATTAGCTAAGTATTTAGCACGTCAAGAGGAAGGCGATGATCACCCTGAATGGTTAGTGGTTGGCGATTTACTCATTGGCGACCGTTATAGCATGGTGCAGTGTAGCAATGGATCTAAAAAAGATGGTGAGAAACAATCGGGTACCAAAGCTGATTTAATGAGCCCACGGTTTGCTGCTGCACTCAATGAGAAGTTTGTTATTACTAAGCTTGAGATAGGCATTGTTATTAATAGCATATCTGTTTATTTCACCCTTAATGCCAATGGATCATTTAGTGGTATTCAATGGCCGGGTGAGATTGTTTGGCAGTCTGCAGACGAACACGAGGATCCTATTGCTCGCTTTAATGCTGATATTTTACTGGGCGCAAGCTATCTGCAGGCCATTTGCCATAGCAGCTATAAGCAGATTGGTTATCGTGAAACCGGCTACGAAAAGCAAGATGAATTAGTGGCGCACCGCCAAGCGCTTGCTAAAACCTCAGGCTTTAAGTTTGCCTATATTCTGGCAGAAGAACAGCAGATCACCGATGCCGCCACCTTGGGCCATAAGCTTAAGCTGCAAATGGCCGAAGCAGTGGCATTAATGAAGCTGATTAATAAAGAGCGTGAGCTTGTAGCAAATAACATTGCCGAACATAGCGAGACACAGGCATTGCGATTGGCCGAAGCACAAAGCCAAATTAAAGAGGCATTGGAGCAAGCTGGCGGTGAAATTACCGCGATTGATGGTATAGACACACTGTATTCTGCTGCAGTGGAATTTGTACGTGAAAGCCGCCGCGCCTCAGTGAGTGCTGTTCAGCGCCGCTTTAAGATTGGCTATAACCGTGCCGCTAGACTGATCGATATGATGGAAGCGCAGCAGGTTATTAGCGCTGCTGGGCATAATGGTAGCCGTGAAGTGCTGCAACCTCCCTCAGAAGTTACCAAGTCTATTTACCCACTAGAAGTGTTGGCAATAGTCGCGCAAGCCTTTAACGACAATCCTCATACCAAAACTGAGATCCGCACTCAGGCGTTATGCGATAAAGCCAATTCCATGCTGTTAGATAAACATAGCCAAGAAGATATCTTGACCGAACTTAATACCATGCTCGCTCGATGCGAGAAGGTTGAGGAATCTAAACAGCAATAAAACCACCACAGTAAAAAATAACGAGAGAAAACTATGGGCTTATTTGTAGATAATTTTGCGGGTGGCGGCGGTGCAACCACTGGCATGGGCTGGGCAATTGGTCGCAGCGTTGATATTGCTATCAACCATGATCAAGATGCTATCGCTATGCACTCAGCTAACCACCCTGATACTTTGCACTATTGCGAATCGGTTTTTGATGTGGACCCAGTAAAAGCCACTGCAGGTAAGCCAGTTGATGCGGCGTGGTTTAGCCCTGACTGTACTCATTTTTCTAAGGCCCGTGGTAATACGCCTGTTAAAAAAGAAATTCGCGGCTTAGCTTGGATCGTTATTCGTTGGATATTGAGAACACGCCCTAAATTAATCCCATTAGAAAATGTTGAGGAATTTAAAACGTGGGGGCCGTTGATTGGTGAAGGTAGTCAAAATCAACGTCCTGATCCTGCTCGTAAAGGTGAAACGTTTGAAGCCTTCAAAGCTATAATTACTACTGGTATCGCTGCTGATCACCCTGCTTTAGCTGAGTGCGTTGAAACCTTAGGGTTAAGCAATCAAGATAGAGACAAGTTGATCAAAGGGCTAGGCTATAAAGTGGATTTTCGCGAGCTACGAGCCCGCGACTATGGCGCTCCAACTATCCGTAAACGTCTGTTTATGATTGCCCGTTGTGATGGTCGCCCAATAGTATGGCCAGCACCGACACATGGCGCCCCACATGATCCGCGCACTATTCGCGGCGAGTTAAAACCTTGGGTTAAAACTGCTGAAAAAATTGATTTTTCTTTGCCATGCCCAAGCATATTTATGACCAAAGAAGAAGCGAAAAAGCAAGGTATTAACGTCAAACGCCCTCTGGCCGATGCTACCCTAGAACGTGTGGCCATTGGTACGATTAAGCATGTTTTAGAAACCCCTAACCCATTTATTGTTGAAATAGCTAACTGGTCAGGTAAAGGCACTAAGAGCGTTAATGAACCTCTGAAAACCATCACTGGATATCCTAAAGGCGGCGCATTTGCTCTAGCGGCGCCAGTGATGATACAAGCAAATGGAGGCTTTAACGCCACACTAGCTTACTCGGTTGAGAATCCTTGCAGCACGATAACCACTACTGGTAGCCAGCAGTGGCTTGCAACAGCTTTTATGGTCCACTTACGTAAAAACATCAAGCCGACTTCATTAAGTGACCCCATGCCAACTATCACGGCTGGCGGTACGCACCATGCTGAGGTCAGATTAACTCTTGTTGCACCAGGCGAAAGCGGTTTAACGGCAGAGCAAGAAGCCGGAGCCGTACAAGTCAGCGCGTTTTTGATGCGTTACTACTCAAACGGTGGCCAATGGAGTTCACTAAACGAACCATTAGCAACTATCACCACTAAAGAGCGTATCGCATTAGTTACTGTCACATGGAACAACAAGACCATGGTGATCGTTGATATAGGGCTGAGAATGCTCACAGCCCGAGAACTTTTCCGCCTTCAAGGTTTTCCTGATGATTACATCATTGATGGTTATAACGGTAAAACGAACAAAACAAAACAGGTAGCAAGGTGCGGAAACTCGGTACCGCCGCAATTTGCAGAGGCCATTATCCGTGCAAATTTGCCTGAGCTTTGCACACAAACAGCCAAGGCGGCTTGATATGATTTTCATAAATGCGATAGGTATTTTTTTATTATTTATATTTAGTTTTTATCGAAATGATAAAGGCGATTGGATATTAAACCTGCCTGTGCTTATAGGGCTGATTTGTACTCAAATTGCTTATTTTTTCAAATAAACCACCACAGTAACGAGAGGTAAAACCATGAGCAAGATCCCTGCAGAAGTAAAACCCGTGTTAATGAGCGCAACGAACCAAGATGGCTGGAAGTTGGAAGATCTTATGCCTCAGTTAGCCATGGAGATTAAGGCTAAAAACGACAAGATAAAGCACGATACTCGGCCAGTATCAATTTTAGTGCAAAACAATAATGCGGAAATTATTGAACACCTCTATGCCATTGAGCGCCTGCAGTGCCGTTCTTACGAACAACTGCGAACCCTTGGACCAGATGAAGGCCCACTCGGCCAGCCACGGATAGGTAATGAGGTGCCCCATGTTATCGCCTAATGATGAAAGTGAGGAAAAAGGGGTTTGGGCTATGGTGGGCTTAGTGTTCACTATAGTGTTATTACTGGTTTATCCGGTGCTGGAAGCTAAGGGGCTGATATGAGCAATGAAAGTAAAGGGCTGCATTTTGATCACATTAATAAAGAAGGTATTGATATTAATAAATCCTGCTTTATTCAGTTAGAAGGTTATATTGGCGAAGATTATGCTGCAGTTCTTTATAAGGCACATGATATTAGTTGCAAACTAAATATTAACGTTAGCGTTGATCTTAATAATATTGCAGTAACAGTAAAGCCAGATAGCGATATTGAAACCATAGTAGATAAAATTATTGGTATCGCATCATGCAAATAACAATGAGTGAATCCATTCAGCAAGCCACGATAGCACATTTGGGAAAGTATCATCTGAGCCCATTAGTATGCACGTTAGATGTTGAAACCCATGGCCGCAGAGAAGATGCCATTATCGCCTCAGTAGGCTGTGTGGTGATCAATGTGTTTACGGGTGATGTAATGGGTACCTTTTACGCTCGCTGTATCACTGAGACTCAGCATAAACGCAGTTGGTCGCGTGATGTAATGGACTTTTGGGAAGAACAAAAGCAAAAGTCCCCGGCGGCATTTGATGAAGTCTTCAACACCAAGCTTGAGCGCTATCCGCTTAAGGTTGTGCTTGAGCGATTAAATCAGTTTATACACTCCTCCTTTCCTTGTAACCCACAGGTGATGGGCAATGGTAGTGAGTTCGATAATATGATTGTTTCCCATGCATATACCGCAGAAGGTGTTATACAGCCATGGCATTTTAGGGGCAATCAATCGCTAAGAACAGTGGTATGGATGGGGCAGGTACTGTTAGATATTGATCCTAAGTTCCAAGAGTTTAAAGGTATTCGCCACCATGCGCTTGATGATGCAATGCATGAGGCTAAGACGCTATTTTCTATTGTGTCGGCATTTGTGAGCGCGATAAAAGCTAAGGAAACTGTATAAAATTTTATATGGGCGTTTCGCCCCAGTGAGGGAATTATGATAAGTCATACTGATTACATTAAAGGCCAAACTGATGAACAGTTAAAACATTTAATTGAAGTTGCTACTGCGCGTTTAAAGGAAATTAAGTCAGCGGGAAAGGTTGTTATACATGGTGTTTTTTGTGGTCACGCAAACTCAAAATGGTTTACTGATAAGGCAATTGCTCAAGCACATTTTGTTGATAAGGCTAAAGACGAGTCTCTTAGACCTTACCCTGAAATGTCTTTGGAAAAAAGAGTCGTGCCTGTCGAAGAACTTGCTGATTATTTAGGTGAAGCTGAGGCTAAGGCATTTCTGGCAACAAATCCTGAAATTATTAAGCCTGAGTAGCCCTATAAAAGTCTGTGCAGAAAAACACTTAAGCTGTACTAAAGTGTTGTGCTGTACCTAATTGTTTAATCTGTACGTAAATGTTTGTGCTGTACGTAAATGTTTAAACTGTACATAAATGTTTGTGGAGGTGTTACCCATGGGCGAGGATAAATCAGTAGAGAAGCAGGTTAGCCCTGCAGTGCAAGAGGCGCTAGATTTGGCTAATAAGGCTAATGATTTAAAGGAAAAAATTGAGGAGGCCGAAGCCAGAGATAGCAATGATGTTGATGCAGTGATTAAGAAATTGGTGTTTTGTATTGAACAGCACACCTTGAATTGTAGGCAGTTAATCAGCCAGATTAGCGAGACATTGGCGCCTGGTGAGTCGAGTCAATTTCGCCGGATGAAGGCGTTAGACGATTTAGCACAGATAGATAGGCTTAATGAAATGCTGGCGTTAAAGATAAGTCATCGCCTTAGTGCTGGCCGCTATGATGGAATGGGTACGCTTACACTACATCATGGGACAGATAAGATGGGAATTGATGGAGTGTTAACCTTTCCAAATAGTCGGTTTAAGATGGGTATTAAAGAAGATGATCCATATCCACATTTAATTAAGGTTGATAATGTTTACACTGAAACGCAAAAAGCAGCAATGCGTAATATAATTGATTTTTTTAGTTTGAATAAATCAAGTTTAGTATATCAACCACTATTACCTGCTGATCCTATTTTTGTTGATGACAATGTTAAAGATTAGGTTTTGTTTTTGCTAAAAGCCGCAGCTAGTAGATGCGGCTTTTTTCTTTGAGTTCACTCACCAACCTTCACAGATTACTAACACCTAGTCACCTTGCCGGCTTCCACCATCGTTTCGCCCTCTGGAAATTTTGGCTTGTCGGTTTTGCTTCCTTGCGTGGGCCTCTGGAAATTTTGGCTTGTCGGTTTTTCTTCCTTACGTGGGCCTCTGGAAATTTGGCTTGTCGGTTTTGCTTCCTTACGTGGGCCTCTGGAAATTTGGCTTGTCGGTTTTGCTTCCTTGCGTGGGCCTCTGGAAATTTTGGATTGTCGGTTTACTGCAGCAGAATTTTTGCCGCTGAATTGGCCTAGCCAAGTTATTTAGCAATGGTGGCTGAGTGAATGGCGGCCATGGTGGGATCATCTGTATTCGTCACGGCTGAAAATAGTCCTTGCTACAAGTCCGATAATCGGACTATGATTAACCAACACATAAACGAGAGGCGTTATCTATGGATCCTAAATTATCAATCTATGTCAGCGGCGGCGGTGGCTTGTGGCATTGGGAAATTTTTAATGAAAACGGCGAGGATGCTAATATTCTGGCCAGCGGTTGCGACTATTCAGAACACGAGGCAGAACAGGCCGCCGCTGATAAGTTAGCAGAATTGGAGGCAATACAATGACCACGCAAACCATTATCGATCCTGCTGTGCTGGGATTAAAAAACGATGACCTGATCGCCCTGCTCGGCTGCTCTCGGTCCTGTTATTTTGATTATAAGAAAGATCCTAGTATCACCCCGCCCTATATCGCTGCACATTTTGAAACACTCAAAGCGCTTAAACAGGTATCAGAACAGGATTTCAAAAAAAGAATTGAAAAGCTGAAAAAATAACTTGCACAAGTCCGAATATCGGACTAAATTGTTCGCTATGGGGCAAAACGCCCCGCCGCCACCACCACACAGGCGGCCCACTAACTAACGAGAGGATCCAACTATGTCAGCATTAAATCAATTTTTTAAAATCGCTTTTACTCATCTTAACCGCGTTGATTCTCATAGCGTAATCGGATTCGGCAATCAGGCTCAAGCGCTGTGCTATGTGGCACATATAAGAAGGCACACAGCTATTTGGGATTATGTGATCACTTCAATTAATTCTGTGCCAATGGGCCTCAGCTATGGCGCTGAATTGGTCGACTTAACTGTATATAACAATGTTGAAATTAAAGGGCCAGAACATAACCCCGCCGAGATTAGCCAATATCACTATTTTTTAACTGAGGCAATTATAGGTAAGCTGCCAGAGGGGCAAAACCTCGGTGATCTTTTTGGTATGGGGGAAGATAGTTTTGTTTTAGCGCTTTATGAACACGCCATGGCATTTTATCTAGAAGGGGATCGCTTGTTCCGTGCTGGCGGTGATTTCCCCGGCGTTGTGGTTTATGACATTACAGACGAATTAGCAGAATGTTTTTGGGCCATGGTTGAGGATTTAGAAGAATTGCCAGAGGTTGACGCTTTCGCTTTAGATGTTGCGCGAGTGTATGAAAAATATCTGATCCGCTAAATAAATCGCCCTTTTAAATCAAAAGGGCTTTTTTATGCTTGCACAAGTCCGAATATCGGACTATATTTGATTCATGGGGTAACACACCCCGCCGCCACCACCACACAGGCGGCCCACTAACTAACGAGAGGATCTATCTATGACTCAATTCATCAAAGCGCCTGATCTGTGGAAAGAGCAAAATTATAACGCTGTGATCATGGGAATGTTAAAGCTGCAGGCTGGACAACGTTTTTACTGTGGCGATTCTGGTCGTAGTTCGATTTTTGTCGGTGTGTCGCCTGCTGGCACGATTTGGGCGGTGCATTATGTGCCAAACGTAGGCTATGACTGGGAAAAATTCCGCAAGATGCGCCAAACCTTGGCGGGATTGCCTCAGTATGTGCCGCCGTTCCTGCGTGATGCGAGGGGGGCAGCATGATGACTGAATCACAATTCAATTTAACCCACGGCTTTTTTTTAGCGCTTTGCACCATGTTAAAGGCTGATAGCGTTGATCGCCGCAAGTGGGAAAAGGAAACAAAAGCCGCGGCGGAAATGATGGACAAGTCAGGGATCCCGTTCTCTCTGCAAAATTGTATCGCAGCGGCGGCGGCTGATGGGCATTACTTCCCTATTAGCTGGCACAGACTAGAAGAAGTAAAAGCCGCGCTTAAAATGCTGCCTGCTGATTTTGATACATTAGACAAGCGCCGCCGCATTCTATCCGTGACGTTAAGCCGACCAGTATCAAGCGCCGAGGTTATTGCCGCCAGTTTGCAATAATCACAATTAAAGCAAAGAGCCCTTTTTTATCAAAAGGGCTTTTTTACGCTTGCATAAGTCCGAATATCGGACTATATTTAACACATGGGGCGAATCGCCCCGCCGCCACCACCACACAGGCGGCCATTAAATTAACGAGAGGATCAAATTATGTCAGCAACAGTTATCAGCTTTGAAGATTTCAACAAAAGCAAATCTGAGTCTATCGAACAAACTGCCATTGTTAGCCGCCGCCCTGTGTCTGTGTTGGTTCACTGGTCAGAATCTGGCGATTTTGAAAAAGAAACCCTTTATCCATTCGCTGACTTTGAATGCAAGGCATTATCCTCAGCGTTTGCCCATGCTGGCGGCGGTTATCTTAAAACCAAAATTACCGTCAATTTTGACGATGGCGAAACATACGCTTGCCGTGTCGATTTGGCCGCCCATGACGAGCTAGGCTTTCAGCACCACGTTTTGCAAATGATTGAATTTTCAAATACTGATAAAGGCCGCGCCGCTTATGCTGCTGATGATTGGCAAGCCTTACTCAATTTTGTAAAAACCATTGATTTTGATACCAGCGCCGCAAGTATCAAAGAAAATGAAAAATTAGGGATTGAATTAGACCAGATTGCCAAGGCCGCCGAAAAGGCAGCAGAACAGGCTGCCAAAGAAGCGGCCGACGCAGAGGCTGAGGCGCTGATTTTGGCGATGACAACCGATCCAGAGTTTAGCCATTTAGCACAAATTGGTTACTATGCTGACGCCGTGGCTGTGGCTAAAAATATCCGTGCTGATTTAAAAAAGCATTTTAAAGGCTGTAAATTTTCAGTCAGAAAATCAACCAGCGGCGCTATTTATATCAATTGGACTGATGGTCCAACTCGTAAAGCGGTTGACAATATTGTTAACCGATATAAAGCGGGAAGCTTTGACACTATGAGCGATTGCTATGAGTTTGCCGATTCATGTTTTAGCCGCAATTTTGGCAGCGTGTCTTATGTTTTTACCTCGCGCCATACTGAGACAGCGCGAGAGCTTGCCGAGTTGATTTTTAAGCGTGACGGGCTCGAATGCGACAGCCAAGAAGCATGGGAGCTTTCAAACGAGTTGAGCGAACACGGCGGGGCGTGGACGTATGAAGGAAAACCGCTTGATGTTGACGCTCTGAGATCCAACGCCAAACCATTGGCCGCGCCAATGGTTGAATTTGTCGCACAAGAAAAGCCAAAGTTTAAGGCTGTAAACCTTGGCGGCTCGTGGCGTGTTGATGTGAGTTTATACGCTGACAGCGGCAGTTATAGCGGAATTGCCGCCGCCAGTGCTGCCAGCGCTAACCGCGCAGCGTGGGCGCTGTTTGTTGCCGATTTCGCCCCGTTCGGGCCTTTGCCTCAGTTGATGATCCCTAATCCTAAAGATAGCGCCGCCGTACCTGATTTAGTCAGCCTTGATGCTGCGAGAGAAAACCAAGACGCAGAACGCGCCGCCCATAGTTTGATCGGTGCGGCGCTGTCTGCTGATTTCATCCCCTATTACAGCGCCGCAATTGCTGCGCTGGCTGTGTATAGCTCAAAAATAGTGAGATTTTGGGCAGATGAAAACCGCCGTGAAATTGTCGACCGTGAAACATTGATCGGTGCGGCTGGTCGCGTTCGCTTTAGTGTTGAGCGTTTAAGCACTGAGATCACCCGCTTAATTGACGATTCGATCACTTATGATCTTTATCATGGCAAAGATAGCGGTGCGTTAGTCGCTGCAGTTGAAGCCGAGAGCGCCCATAATCTAAAAATTAAAGAGCAAAATGCCGCACCCTTTGCGGCGGCCTTTGCGGCTTTCACTGACGGCATAGAACAGCGCCGCGAACGCTTGGAGCAAAGGGCCGCCAGAGTGAGCGCCGAAAGTGATCGCCGTTATCAAATGGCGCATAACTCAGCCTCTGCTATTCCATTTGGCCAGCCGATCCTAGTAGGCCACCACAGCGAACGCGCCGACCGCAACCGCCGCGCCCGTATACATGATAATTTCGGCAAAGCCTTTGCTCTTGCTGATAAAGCGGAATATTTAGCGGAAAAGGCAGAGAGTATAGGATCGGGGGGGATTTCCTCAGCGGATCCGTCTGCTGTGCTGAAATTAACTGAAAAGCTTGAAGCATTGGAAAAGTCGCAAAACATGATGAAGCAAGCCAATGCAGCTATCAGAACAGGCAATTTAGAAAAGTTGCCAGAGCTTGGGCTTAGTCAGTCGAATATAGATGAGTTATTAAACCCTCGGCATTCAAATAGGAAAGGATTTCAACCTTGGGCGCTGCAGAACAATAACGCCAACATAAAGAGAGTTAAAGATAGGATCCGCGAGATAGCGTTAACTCAACAGCCATCGACAGAGGAACCAACGATCCACGGCATAGCAAAGCGAGATCTAATTGATGGTCGAGTTTGTTTTTATTTTGAAGATAAACCGCCTGAAGATGTACGCAAGTTACTAAGATCTTATGCTTTCAACTGGGCGCCTAGTCGTAAGGCTTGGGTAAGAAAAGCAACAGCTAATGGCCTACATGCGGGCAAAGTTATTGCAAAAAAACTAGAGGATTTATACGAAAGTGTTTAGGTGGCTCGGCAGGCCACCACGCCACGCCGAGCCGCGCCCCGTTTAACGAGAGGGAAAACGGGACAGCATGATCATACATGAGACAGTAATGGGCCGCAATTAGCGGCCCTTGTTCGTATCTAAAGCCCACACCCACACCCACACCCACAACCACACCCACAACCACAACCACACCATGGCCACACACCATGGCCACACACCATGGCCACACACCATGGCCACGCACCATGGCCACGCACCATGGCCACGCACCATGGCCACGCAC
>CAZWIJ010000013.1:0-29483 GCA_964633865.1 uncultured Candidatus Saccharibacteria bacterium | reverse complement strand
ATGACCACGCACCATGACCACGCACCATGACCACGCACCATGACCACGCACCATGACCACGCACCATGACCACGCACCATGACCACGCACCATGGGCACGCACCATGGGCAACCAGGTCAACGCAGTTATGTTATCAATATGTTAACGGTATGTTACCAAATCGTTAAGGTACTTTGCGGCCTACCCTCGCCGATAAGGGGGCGTAGAGGCGATTGGTATCTCTAATTTTTGAAATTTTTTTTCGGGTTATTTCCGTTTCCGGTTCGATATTTGTGAAAAACCAATAAAAACGGTGAGTTAGCTGATTTATATTACTTTTTAGTCTTAAAATCGAAATATAGTGTCATGGTGAATGTGGAACTTGGGGCGGCAAACGTTCTGAGTTGCTGAAAATTTTTATTGATTGGGATTGGACAATCGAAAGCCGATATGTTTAGCGAAATCCATAGTTATCCACAGGCTTAAGAGTTATCCACAAATAAAGTTAAAAACCTGTGGATAACTATTGACAGTGATCTACCTTTTACTTAGTATTTCACCAAGATGTAAAGTTTTGCTTCACACGCGCTTATTTGTCATTTTGACAGTTCCCGGCTTGCCATATAGGTAAGCCTTTTTTTTGTGGGGCGTTTCGCCCCACAGGTGTTACCGCAGCTTATCTCGCACCAAGCTAATGGCAGAGAGTAGTTTTAGTCTGGCAAGCTATTAATGCATAAATTAGCCTAAATATTTCGTCTCATAGCGTGGCAGCTCGCGGCATCCCGCCAAGCTAGTCTGTTAGTCGGATGCTCCTCCACATTCGTAGTGACGCAGCTAGTCAATAAACTGCCTCACCTTAAGGTGATCCCATGGATAAAAAGCTATTACTTTCAACTCTATTGATGGTGCTGTTATCACTAATGGTTTTCCTCATGATCGATATGAGTGCCATGATTGGCATGGTTAACTCGATCTTTCGGATGGTGATAGCCTGTTCAATTTTCTTGCTGGTTCTGCGTTATATGGACTTTAGAACCGGGTTTAAATTCTTGGATTGGTGGACTAAAGCCGATGATAAAAGCAAAGGTCTTTATCTTAGCGCTAGGGTTATCGCTGTTAGCTTCATCGTCTGCGCTTGCATGGCCTAGCAAATACGATTTATTGATTCAGCGCGAAGCCGGGCGGTATATGCCTGGTGTTGATTGGAAGCGTTACAAAGCACAGCTAATTGTTGAGTCGGCATTGAATGCTGATGCAAAAAGTCCAGTCGGCGCGGGTGGATTGGCTCAAATAATGCCTGGTACTGCCTTGCAATTGAGCAAACCCCTCGGGTATCGAGTCGATCCTTACAATCCGCACCATGCCGTTCAAGCTGGCGCTTATTACATGGGGTACCTCAGGCAGCAATGGTCATCGAAGCGTCCAGAATATGATCGCCAGGCATTAGCCGAGTCGAGTTATAACGCTGGATTAGGTCATATTTTGGCATCACAAAAAGCCTGCAATAACGCTTTATTGTATTTAGAGATCATTGCCTGTTTGCCTCAAATCACAGGCAAGCACTCCACTGAAACGTTGAATTACGTTAAACGGATTGACCGCCAATATGAGCTTATTCGATACCGCTAAAAACTATTTGCTTGGTATTTTGCTTATTGCCTGCTTACTGCTTGGCCTCTCTGTTTGGGGGCAGCGTACCGCAATAGGCACTCTCACAGAGTCGCTTAATACTGCAGAGTCAAATCTAAGGAAGAGTACCGAGCAGGTTAAGTCGCTTGAGGAAGAAAAGGCCAAGTTAAGCGCTTTTCACAAGTCAGATTTAGAGTTGGTTGTTAGTGCGTGGAAGAACGATAGAGAAACGCGCCAATCGATTACAGGAAAGACCAAAAAGGCCGAGGCTATTTACTATGAACAGCCAGAAGTTAAAAAGTGGGGCGATACTGCTATTCCTGCTGACTATCTTGAGTTGCTCAAGTCCAGAAATCGTTTATCGAACCCGTGAAGTTTATATCAAACCGTCTTTTGGGGCCTTCCCCGAGATCATTTATCGCCCATTTGAAGGGCAGACCAACCAAGAGTTTTTTCTGTGGTCAATCGAGAATGACGGTTTACTCCAACAATGTCTGATTGATAGAGATATGGTGAATACATGGCTGAACCAACTACCAGTACAGTAACTATTACTGCAGGCGTGATCGGTACTGCAGTTGCCGCTAATAGTAGTGTGGTTGCTGAATCACTGTTGAGAGCTAATTTCGATCAGATTATCAGTGGCAACTTTTATTTTCAGATGGGTGATTTAGTCTCACTTATAGGTGTAAGTGTACTGCTATGGAACACCTTTAAACATCTTATTAAGCGAGATAAAGATGGACGCTAATAAAGCTATTGAAATGGCTTTGTTAGCGTTAGCGACTTCATTTGAACATCTAGTCGCAGAGGTCCAAAGCATGGGCGCGGATCCTGTGCTTACTCGGCTTGCATTGAGTCAGCAGCGGGATTCGTTAAAAACTATTCAAACTGCAATGAGTCGTATCGATGGCAACGCAAAGTGAAATAGCTTCGTGGCTTGACCTCTCAGATCGACAAGTTAGAAATCTGCAAGAGAGAGGAATCTTACCTAAGCCTAAAGGTCGTGGGACTCTCACTGAAAAAGAATGCGTTTTAGCCTATATCAAATATTTGCGTTCACCGGCTGCCAAACTCGAACGTCAAGAGATTGATCCTGATAATCCAGAGAAGAAAGAAAACAATGATGACCGCTTAAAGCGGATCCGGGCTGATACCTTAGAGTTTAAGTTGCAGATAGAAATGGGGCGATATGCCCCAGTTGAGTTTTTATCCTCAGCGCTTGAGCAAGTGGTATCACAGATTTTACCAAAACTAGCCTCTATCCCCTCAATTATTCGGTTGGCATTACCTGATGTTAGGCCGTCTACCATTGAGAAAATAACAGAAGAAATTGGAAAACTGCAGAACTCAATCGCCGATATCGACATTTCATTGCCAGATATTGACGGCGGCTTTGAAGCGGAAGGTGAGGCGTTCGCTCTCGCCGATGAGGACTCTACCGCCTGAATCCGCAGTTGAGTGGGCAGATAAAAACTTTTACCTGAGTCCAGAATCTTCAAACATAGAAGGGCTTTGGACTACAAAACCTTATCAGGTGGTACCACTTAATCTGATTGGTAACGATGATTGCGAAGAACTTTACATAAAGAAGTCTGCGCGTATCGGTTACACCAAGGTCATGGTTATTGGTGGTGCGTTTCTTACTGTTAAAAAGAAACGTAAAGGGCTGACGTATCAGCCTACAGATGATGATGCTAAAGACTTCGTACAAGATGAAGTAGATACAGCTATTCGCGACTGTAAAGCCTTGCGTGACGCAAGTATCGACTTTGGCAAGCAGACTAAAAATAACAAGTCCCTGAAAAAGGTTTTTCAGGGCACTATTTGGGATTTTAAAGGCGGTAAGTCGGCGAAAAACTATCGCCGTATGACAAAAGACTTTGTGCAAGTCGATGAAGCTAACGGCTTTGATTGGTCAGTAGGTGGCGGTGGGGGCGAAGAAGGCGACCCTATGGCGCTCGCCAAGACTCGTTTAATTGGTTCGCCATTCCCTAAGTTTATTGCCGGTACTACACCCACAGTTGTACAGCGCAGCCATATAGGCAAGTTGATAGCACAAGCAAATGTTGTGCTTAAGATGTTTTTGCCATGCCCACACTGTGGCCACCTACAGCCTTTGCGCTTTGGTGGTCCTGATTGTGATTTTGGGTTTAAGTATCTTAAAAACGCAAAAGGCGAACTCATCAAAGGTTCTGCCGCCTTTATGTGTGAGCACGGCGATTGCCACGCCCTATTTGAGTTTGGTGATCTTGAAGATATGCAGCGCAAAGGTCGCTGGCAAAATGACGATGGCAGCATTTGGACCCGTGACGGTCTTACCTTCTTTGATGAAAATAATAAATCCATTCAAACCCCGCTAAAAATCGGGATAGAAATATGGTCAGCCTACTCGCTACACGATGGGTGGGAAAATCTCGCTAACCGTCATATAGCAGCCCTTAAAGACAAGGCCAGCCTCCGCAAATTTGTTAATACCGACTTAGGCGAGGATTGGGAAGATAAGCTCGCCGAGCAGCTTAGTTGGGAACGCCTACATTTACGCCGTGAAATCTACCCAAGTAAAGTACCTAAGTGGGGCATCTTTATTACAGGTGGTATCGACACCCAAGATAACCGTGTTGAATTTTTCGTTTGGGCATGGGGCGCAGACTATGAATGCTGGCTTGTCTGGCATGAAGTCATTATGGGCCGACCAGATGACCCAGATGTAAAAATAGCCTGTGAAAGAGCGTTATTTAGAACATTTGAGGGCTATGACGGCCAGCATTATGGTGTTCAGCGTTGGTGCTGGGATCATAAGGGCCACTATAGCGAAACGGTAATAGCCGCCTCAATTAAGTACGGTATTCGATGGGTTATCCCTGTGCATGGTTCGTCAATTTATGGCAAACCTATTGCAAATATGCCAAAGGAAAAACGAGCGAATAAAACGTATGCCACTGAGATAGGTACTGACACAGCCAAAGAGTGGATTTATTCCCATATAGCAATTGATCCACACCTCTCAGGCGCCAATCCTGGTTATATCCATTTGCCGTTAAATGATGCGATTTGTGATGAGTCAATCTGCAAGCAAATAGTGTCAGAGGTACGTGTAACTAAGTATGTCAAAGGTAAGCAAGTTACTTACTTTGATAATGAAGGTCGCCGCAATGAAGCTCTCGACTGTTTTGTTTATGCCCTTGCCGCCTTAATGATATCAATCTCACGGTTTGGGGTTGATTTAGCCATTTTGACTAAAGAACGTGCTGCTTTAGATACCCCAATAAGCCCAGTTGGTAAGTCGGTAGGTCATAAAGCAGATCAACAGGAACCCGATACGTTAGCCGCGAAATTGGCCGCACTGGGCAAAAAATTAGGAGCCAATTAATGGACAACGCAACCTTACTCACTGAGGCAAAAGCAGCCTATCACGACTTAATGACGGGCAGTGCTGTGGTATCAGTTTGGTACCAAGGCCGCCGTACAGAATTTAGACCAGCGGGTGCCCAGCAATTAAAAAGCTATATCGAAGAATTAGAACGGCTAAACGGTGGAATTGGGAAGCGTAGATCCCCTGCAGGAGTAACTTTTTAATGCAGTATTCAAAGTTAGTCGATGCCGAAGGGCAACCTATTCCCTTAGCCAGTTTTGGCCGTTCCATGGGTGGTGAAATAGCCTCTTGGAAAACCAGCCCAAAGTTAACCGATGAATCCTACTTACCGATTAAGGGTGATGCAGATTCAAAGGCTGAGGACTTGATCCAAAACCACGGGATAGCTTCCGGTAGCGTACAAACCCACGTTGATAACATTGTGGGCCACCAATTCCGATTAAATGCCAAACCGCTATATCAGCGATTAGGCATTAGCCATGAAGATGCGCGTTTATGGGGCAAAGATACTGAGGCCGCTTTTCTAGAGTATTCCGAGGATACCCGCTGTTATATCGATGCCGAAGAACGCCGAACTTTTACTATGTTAATCCGTGATGCTGTTCGCGGTCATTTAACCACAGGTGAGGTGATGGCCGCTGCAGAGTGGATTAATCACGATGGCAGCCCATACCGCACCGCGATAAAGATGATATCGCCCCATAGGGTATGCAATCCCAATGGTGCAATGGATACGACCAGTTTAAGAGGCGGTGTAAGGCTTAATAAATATGGGGCAGCAAAAGCCTATTGCGTTAGACAAGCCAATGATAACAACTTTGGTTTTAGCCTTGGCCTTGGCGGTACTTGGAAAGAAATTAAGGTTTATAAACCTTGGGGCCGTAAACAGTTTATCCATATTTTCGATCCTAATGGTGATAGTAATTGCCGTGGTACTACAGGATTTATTTCTGTCCTCAGCCGCTTAAAAATGCTGGACAAGTACCAAGGCGTAAGACTGCAAAACGCCATAATTAACGCCATGTATGCCGCCACTATTGAGACAGAGCTAGATGCAGATACCGCCTTCCAGATTATTGGCGGTGATACCAATGGATCTAAGAAACTACTCGATTATATGGGCACTGTTGAGGCTTATCACTCAAGCGCCAACATCACCATGAATGGGGTAAAAATCCCCCATTTAATGCCTGGTGAAAAGTTTAAGTTAAATGCCCCAGGTAACGTAGATAACGGCTTTGCCGCCTTTGAAAAGTCCATTTTGCGCTATGTAGCTGCTGGTTTAAATATCAGTTACGAGCAGCTTGCAAAAGACTACAGCCAAGTGAGCTATTCATCGGCCCGTGCTTCTTTAATGAATGAATGGCGTTACTTTCTTGGCCGTAGAGCAATTATTGCCGCCCGTTATGCGTCCGAGATTTATCAATTGTGGCTAGAAGAAGCGATTAACTTAAATATCATCAAATTGCCTCGAAAAGCTCAGTTTAACTACTATGAAGCCCGTGCTGCTTGGTCAAGAGCTAGTTGGATTGGTGCAGGACGTTTAGCCATTGATGGTGTGAAAGAAGTAAAAGAAGCGCTGTTAAGGATTGAAGGCGGCTTATCTACCTATGAGAAAGAATTGTCGATCATGGGTGAAGATTATCAAGAGATCTTCGAGCAGCAAGTAAGAGAAACAGAAGAACGCCGTGCAGCAGGATTACCACCACCAAGCTGGGCGAGTGCAGAGCAATTTGCGCCAACAGAAGGTCAAGATAATGGAAATACTGCAAGCGCTAACTAATCAGCCTTTAGCTCTAGATAAAGCTTGGGCAAAAAATTACTTTTCCCATCTTCTAAAAAAGCAAAATATCAGTCTGAGGGATAACTCAGGACTGATTGAAGCTGTTGATAAAGTCAAGATTAAAGCCATCTTAGGTGGCGAGTTTCATTTTACCGAAGGTGAGTATTATCGGGTTGTGGATGGTGTGGCTTGTATACAGGTCATTGGTCCTCTGGCTCACCGTTTTAGTTGGTGGAGTTGGGGATATCGTGAACTGGCAGGGAAGATTAAGGCTGCATTAAAGGATCCTGCAGTACACGCCATTTTGCTGGATACCGAAACACCAGGCGGCACAGTTGCTGGGTTATTCGACTTTGCCCGTTTTATTAAACAGGCCAGTGAGAAGAAACCAATTTATAGCCTGATCAACGATATGTCTTGCTCTGCTGGTATGGCAATTTCATCACAAACTAAGAAGCGCTTTATTACGCAGAACGGCATTGCTGGTTCTATTGGCGTAGTCATGCTGCATATCAATCAAGGTCCATGGTTAGAGAAGGTCGGCATTGAAGCCACGCTTATATATTCAGGTGAACATAAAGTCGATGGCAACCCATATGAATCTTTACCTGATGATGTGCATAAGAACTATAAAACCCAATGTGATCAGCTAAGACAAGAGTTTGCTGAGTTAGTGGCCAGCAATATGGACATGAGCATAGATCAGATATTGGCGACTGAGGCGGCCACTTATCGCGGCCAAGAGGCTATTGATATTGGACTTGCTGATCAAATGGTCAATGCCTACGACATTATCGACATTATTAATGATTCAAACCAAACCGCCCATTTCAACTTCATAGGTACCAGTATGGAAAATCCAAATAGCACAACCGTTGACGCTACTACCGGCGCACCTGCCGTAGCTGCCTCGGCAAAAATCCAAGAGCAAGTTGCTGCAGTACAACAACAGCAAGAAGCCAGCACGACAACAGCAGAAACCACAGTTGTAGTCGGAGCAGGCGGATTACTGGGCGCCTCGGCAGAACGCGACAGAATAAAGACCATTATGGGTAGCGAACAAGCTAAGGCATCGCCAGCACTTGCAGAACACTTTGCTTACAACACAGATATGAGCGCCACGGAAGTCACTGCTGCGCTAGAAGCTGCCGCTAAAGATAAGCCTAAAACCGAAGCGAGCTCTCAAAGTGGTATTAATTCTGGATTTGAAGCTGCCATGGAAAACGGAAACCCAGATATTGGCGCCGATGCTGGCGAATTATCCGGCGATGACAAAGTGATCGCAGATTCATTGGCTGTTTATAACGGCGGATTTAAAGCCTAATCCGCTTCAACCTTACCTAAGTATTCACTGCTTAACCTGTTAACAAGGATCCAATTATGGAATTTAACTATGAAACATGGGAAACGGGTAGCGACCCCGTTTATACCACTACAGTTACCATTGCTTCCGGGCAAGTTTTGGAAGCTAGAACTCCACTTGGCCAAGTCACCGCAACTGGCGAGTTTAAAGCGGTAGACCTAGCCGCTAACGATGGTTCGCAAGTCGCCACGCGTATGACTGCTTTCCCAATCGATGCCACAGCAGGCGCTAAGCAAGCAGCCGTGATTAAATCGGGTTCATTTAACCCTGAGCTAGTCAATTGGCCTGCAAGTTTTAATACTGCAGCGAAAAAGGCTACAGCTTTCGTAGGCACACCAATTTCGTTGCAATTGCCTCGCGAATACTAATCGCTTACCCCTCAGCGTTGTTTTGCTGATCCTTTTATATTTTTAAGCAGGTAACAAATATGGAAACACTGACTACTAATCAGATGCTTGGTATTACGGAAAAGCTATTTAAGTTTAATCCGTTCTTTTTAATGATGTTCTTCCCAAATGAAATGACTTTTGAAACCGAAGAAATTCATTTCGATAAGATTAGCCAGAGTGGCAAGCTTGCCCCATTTGTTAGCCCTATGGTTGCGGGTAAAGCAAATCGTAAACAAGGCTTTGCTCGTGAAACCTTGCTGCCAGCTTATGTAAAACCTAAGGATATTATTAATCCTAGCTTACCAATCAAGGTTAAGGTGGGTGAAAAATCTGGTGGTACCTTAAGCGCAGCCCAGCGCCGCCAATGGTGGAGAACTCACCTCTTAGGCGAACAGGAACTCAAGATCCTTCGCCGTGAAGAATGGATGGCAGTACAAGCAGTTGTTACGGGTAAAGTGATGATCGTGGGTGAGGATTATCCAGCTCAGGAAGTCGATTTTAAACGTGATGCTGGTAATAACATCACCTTAGTTGGCGCCGCTAAATGGGCTAACTGTGATATCAATACCTATGACCCAACTGATGATGTTGAAGATTGGGCCATGTTGGCAAACGGGCCTATTAATATCGCAGTAATGGATAAAACCGCGTGGCGTTTATATAAACGCTTTAAAGTGGTTAAGGACATGCTGAAAACCGACTCAGGTTCGCGCACTAAAATGGAAACTGGGCCAAAAGATTTGGGCATGACAGCCAGCTATAAGGGCACCTTTGGTGCTGATCTAGAAATCTGGGTTTATAACGGCCAGTATGAAGATGATACCGGCAGTAAACAGCCATTCTTACCCGATGGTACAGTGATCCTAGGTAATGATGGTTATCAGGGTGTTCGCGCCTATGGTGCTATTCAAGATGCCAAGGCGAATGATCAAGGTGTATTCGCTGCCAAGCGCTACCCTAAAAACTGGTTCACCGATGATCCCTCTGTCGAAAACATTATGACGCAATCTGCGCCATTGATGGTGACTGAGGATGCGGATGCCTTTGTGGTTATCCGTATCTAACTAACCTACCACTTAATAATGGGGCGTTTCGCCCCATTATTTTTTCACTCGCTCACTTAAGAGAACTCAACATGAACAAAACACAGCTTATTCATGCGATTGTGGCTGCCTCAGCAACACTTGGCATTGAAGCAATGACAGATGGCGATATTAAGCAGTTATCCGCTCATCTTGATAGCCTAAATCAGCGTATTACTGAGAAAAATGCTGATGCTGGTAATGGCGATACTGGCACTGGTGATGCTGGCACTGGCGATACAGGTAATGGTGATACCGACATTAGTCAACTAGATACTGGCGGTGATACTACCCAGAAGGATCCAAAATTGTTAGGCGACGATGGCACTGTTGAGCCACAAACAGGTGGTGGTACAACACAACCAGATCCAAAGGTAATGGTTCAATCCAGTGTGACCATTGAAACCCGCCGTCCAGATGGCACTAAATTGCGTTTAGTTGCCGATAAAGCGACCGAGATCACCGCTGATGATTATGCGCTGATTAAAGTGTTGGATTATGTCAAGACGGTTTGATTTTGACGCCGCAGTAAGGCGTAGCGATAAAGTAGTGTTTGGCACTATTGGCGTTGCGGCTTACTTCACGGCAAAAGGTCAGGCAGATCGCAGGGAGGCGACTGTCGACACCATTTACCACAATGATTTACGTATTCAGGATGATTACGGCAACTTTGTCGGTACCTACGATGGCCGCGCTGATGGCTTAACCATTGATAGCCATTTTCTTGAGTTTCAGCGCCATGAGGTCAATGACAAGCAAAGTGGTGCCATTATTGAAACACTCGATAGCGCTATGAATATCACTGCTAGATATCGCCTCGAACAAATTGCCGCGCTCGATCAGTTTAGTGTTACTTATTCGGTTATTAAGCTATGAGTTCATACGCAGTTTTTGATAGTAGCGAGCTAGATCGGCTGGCTCGCGACTATGGTTTAAGCAGTGAAGCCGCGAAACGTGCGCTATCAGAAACCATTAACCATTTCGCAAACGTCACCCTAAATGAATCAGTGATGCGAATAGGTAAAGAACTGAATCTTACAGAAGCTTATATCCGCGGCAAAATTTCAGTTTCCACTAAATCAAAACCAAAAACGCTTGAGGCTATTGTTAGTGCCAATGTTAGACCATTGCTGCTTAGTAGATTTGATCCTATTCAGCATTTTAAAACAGGTAAAACTAAAGGCGCGGTACCCAATGGGGTATCAATCAAAGTCAAAGCTAATGGCGGCCGTTCACACATGCAAAGCGGTTTTATGATACCGCTGAAACGAGGGCGAGAAGGTGGAGCAGGTGCAAAAGGATTAGCTGTTCGACCACCACCGGGCATGAAGCTTAGCCCCAGTGCTCAACGTGAAGTAAATAAGCGTGGCTTTGCCATTTTACATGGTCCAAGTGTCGACCAAGTATTTAGAACTTTACTGCCTGATCTTGCGCCCTCAGGTGAAGAAATGATGCTCCACTTGTTGGACCTATTGGAGAAAGAAGCCAATGCCTGAAGTTGAAAATCGTCAGCTACCCATAGAGATCTCTAATGCCATTAAAGAGGCTATAGCGCTTAAGTTACCCGAGGCGAATATTAAACGTGGCAGTATTTATTTTTATCTGACTCCAGACTTATCAAACTTACCCATTATTACCATTGAAGGTGGAAGTGATAAGGCGACTCATAAGCCGGGTGGTAAATCCATTCATCACCCAGAGAAACAGTGGACTATCAGGGCAACAATAGACACCTCAGATGTTGATGACCCTGAGGTTGAATTAGAGCAACAACTAAGGGCCATTCGATTGGCCCTTTTTTATGGTGAAACTGATTTTTGTCTTATTCAGCTTGAAGAAGTGGAAGGCGCTCAGTTTTCATTGCCACAACCAGGTATCCCAGTCGCCAGTATCAGTTTTATTGTGAAAGCCAGCTTTAACGAACCTATCTAACCTGTAAAACCCAAGGATCACACTATGAAAGAATTTGTGCAAAAAGCCTTTATTGGCTCTGGCCGTATTTATTTAAATAACCGCCGAGTAGGTAACTGTGGCTCAGCAAAGCTTGCTTATGCAGTGGAAAAGAAAAGCCTGAAAAACATGGAAGGCGGCGGCGGTAACTTAGCCAGTAATGAACGTATTTCTGAAGCAAGTCTTGCGCTTAACGTAAGTAACTTGAACGCTGAAAACATTGCGCTGGCACTGCAGGCCACTATCGGCACTGTACTCGAAACAACGGTAACTGCTGAACCTGTTCAAGCTTATACCAACGGCTTAGCTGTGACTCAGTACATGATCGATACGACTAAACCAGTAACAGTGACCAGTGCTGCTGATGTGGCCATTGCCGCCAGTAATTATGAAGTCCGTGCGGCAGGTATTGTGCTTAAAAATGGTTATACCCATACCGATGGCGACAATATCAAAGTTACCTACACTATTCGCGCCTCACAGGTCCTACAAGCCGCTGTAGCTTATGGCGCCGAGGTTACTGTTGTTCTTGATGGTATGAATGATGATAACGGCGATCCACACGTACTGAAAGGCCACCGCTGGAAACCTGCCCCCACCACCGGCTTTGATCTCATTGGTGAAGATTACGCAGCATTTGATCTCACTGGCGAACTTCTTGCCGATACCACCAAACCCATTGGTAAGTCGCAGTTCTTTGAATTGCACTTAGCTTCCTAACACACCGCCACCGCAGCGAATCGCTGTGATGTGTGTACCTATAGCCCAGTCACTGACTGGGCTTTTTTTTGATTAACAGGTGATTTATGTCGTTTAAAGATAAAGTAGTTAACCTATATTTGCGCGGGAAGGATCTTTTCACGCCCGAATCTAATAAGGTCAGCCAAGCTTTATCTAAACTCAAAGACGAAAGCGCCGATCTACGTACAGAATTTACCAAGCTTAAAGCCGCTGAAAAAGAAATTGCTAAAGCGGATCAATTACAGCAATACGCCGCTAAAGCAGAGCAAGCATTAAATGATGCGAGACAGGAGTTATCAAAAACCACCAAAGAATATGATGATCTCACGTTATCGTCACGGGAAAGTGGCGCCGCTGTAAAAAATGCTGCTGCAGAAGCGGCTAAAGCGGAAAAAAATTATCAATCGTTAACGGATAAGTTACGCGCTCAGAACACGCTATTAGACGCCGCAGGCGTTGACACTAAAGACCTTGCCAGCGCCAACCAAAAACTGCAGCAGAGTATCGCAGGCGTTACCGCAGATCTTGATAAGTTAGAAGCTGCTGAAAAGGCGATTGCTCGCCAAGCCGAATTAGAAGCCCACTTAAATGAGGTGGCCAAAGGGCTTAAAGAAGCTAAAGCCGAAGTCACTAAATATGCCCAAGCTATTGATGGCAGCAAAAAAGCCAGTAAAGAGCAGCGAACCGAGCTAAAGCTTGCTGAATCCGCAGTTAGACGCCTATCAACAGATTATGAAAAAACCAGCGCGACACTTGCAGAACTTAAAGGCAATATTGAATCTGCAGGTATTAGCAATCGTTCTCTGGCGTCCTCTCAATCTGAGTTAGCCGATAAAACCAAAGCATTAAAGGTCGAACTGGCTAACCTGCAGGCATTGCAGAAAAATACCGCCGCCGCCAACAGTTATAACGCTGAAATTGAAACTGCAAAGCAGCGCATGATAGAAGCGGCGGCTGCCGCTGAAAAGCTTAAAACAGCGTATAGAGATACTGATACAGATATCGCTAATGCTGCCAATAACCTTAAGCGTGCCTCTGCAGAGGCAGGTAAAGCTGAGGCTAACTACACCAAGCTATCAAGCCAACTCGCTCAGGTAAAAGCCTCACTGCAAAATGCTGGGGTTGAAACAGACGATCTCACCAATGCGAATAAGAAACTGGTCAGTGAGCTAAATCGTGTTGAGACTGAGATTAAAAACAATCGATCACAAGTAAAAGCGCTTGGTGGTCAGTATGCAGCACTAAAAGAAAAAGCGCTTGATGTTGCCAGTGGAACTAAAAGCCTAGTTACTGAATTACTCGCGTTTGGTACCGCATATTTGGGGATCCGTGAAGTCGGTAATGCCTTAGCTAATTTATTAAATACAGGTGGTGGCTTTGAGGATTTTAGGGCTCAGTTAAAAGCTGTTTATGACGATGGCGCTAAGGGTGATGCAGCCTTTGCATGGATCAAGGCGTTTTCGCGGGAAACCCCTAACAGTATTGCTCAAGTCACTGATGCGTTTTTAATCCTTAAGAACAACGGCATGGATCCCATGGATGGGACGTTGCGTAAGCTTATTGCAGCGAATACTAAGTATGGCCGTGGCCAAGAAACCCTTATCCCAATTATTCGCCAAATGTCGCAGGCATGGGCCAAAGGGCAGCTAACCGCCGAAGATGCAAACACGACTATTGAGAACGGTGTACCTGTTTGGGAATTGCTCTCTAAAGCGATGGGGCGCAGCGTAGGTGAACTACGTAAAATGTCCGAGGCAGGGCTATTAACTCGCCCAGCGATTGCAGCATTGTTTAATGAAATGGAACGCTCATCTATCGATACGATGGCCGAGCGCATGACGACTTGGAACTCTCAGTTAGTCAAGTTTAAGGATCTATTCACTGAGTTTAAAGCGCTTATCGCAGACTCTGGTGTGCTGGATTATTTCAAAGATCAGCTTGTCGGTATTAACACCGAAATGAAAGCCATGGCCGAAGATGGCCGTTTAAAGGCTATTGCTGCTGAGTGGGCCGGGTGGATTGTTACTACAGCTAAAAGCACGAAGGAGTTTGTTACCGGCTTAGTTGCAGATTTTGATGCACTCGCTTTACGTACTAGCCAAACCATGGGTGTTGTACAAGTCGGTTTTAACGTTTTCACTATTGCGATAAAAGGTTTCGCAGTTGCTCTATTGAGTGTTTTTGAAAGCATTGCCAAAGGTGCGGCAAATGTTGCAGAGGCTTTTGGTACCGAGGAAATGGCAAAACGCGCCCGTGATGGTGCTAATGCGATTACTGCCATTAATGATGCGTTTAAAAAGGAAACCCTGCAGGACGCACAAGATATTAAAGATGGTTGGGAAAAGCTAACAGGCGAGGCTTATGAGGCCACTAAAGCTAACTATCAAGGTATGTCTGGCGCGGCTGATGAAGCGGGAATCGCACAAAAGAAACTGATCGATGAAATGGTCAAGGCTGCTGGTGATATCAGCGATAAACTTGATCTACAGGGTGAAGCCTTTAAAGCATTGGGCGTTAAATCTGCCACTGTGCTGCAGAACTTGGCTAACGATGCCAAGAATGCCTATGAAACCATTAAAAGCGGTGAGGCGCCACTTGCTCAGCAACAAAAAGCGTTTTTAGCATGGGCTAAAGCTTCTATACAAGCGGCGACTGCTGCAGGTACCTATGTTGATAACCAGGTGGCTATCGAAGCGCAAAACCTCAATGTGGTTAAGTCATTTAAAGAGTTAGAGGAAAAGTACGGCGAAGTTGCAACCAGCGCAAAAACAGCTTCACAAACTGAAAAAGAAGCTGCGAATAGCCGGATTGAGCAACTTAAGCAACAAGCTGATGCCTCAAGAGCTTACTATCTTTCAGTACAGGAAGGGTACAAGTCAGGCAAAGTCTCTGCAGAGGAATTAGATATTGCCTCTCAGCAGCTTGTCACCTCAACTATTGCCCTAAGTGATGCTCAAAAAATTGTTGGCACCAGCACCGCAGCGATGGGTGAAGGTATTCAGGCTGCAGCCAAAGATAGCGTTGCCTTTTTACAAGCACAGAAAGAAGCCTATGATGCCGTAGCTGTTGCCGCTAAGAAAGCCTTTGATGATGGCACAGGCTCTGCAGAAGATTACCTTGCTGCTGTACGCGATCTCACCTTAGCCAATGAGCGACTACAGAAAGCGCAGAAAAAACAGTCGGAAGAAACTGCAGGTCAAACGCAACAGGTTAAGGCGTTTGAAGCTGCTATGAAGGCTGCCAATATCACTACTGTTGCTGCCATGAAGGAGCAAGAGCAGACCGCTAAAAAAGCCTATATTGCATCTAAAGAAAATGCGGCCATTGGGGTTGCCTCTGCGAATGATGTTAAAGAGGCGTTCCTTAAGTGGGCTGAATCCTCTATTCAAGTCGCTGCCGCCACAGGTAAACAGGTCGATGCCAGCATACTTGCCCAAGCTGCAAATCTTAATCTAAGTGGATCCGTAGAGGATTTGATTAAGCGTTATATGCGGCTTAAAGATGTGCAAAATAATCTTGGCAAAGAGAGCGAAAATACAGCAGATAAGGTTGATAAAAGCGCGACTGAAATCGGTACTACCATGCAGAACGGCATGGGTATTGTTGTAAAAAGTGCCGAACAAGCAGGCGAAAGCTTAGGCGGTGTTGCCCAGTTCTTTACTGATTTTTTAAAAGGCGTACAGGCTCAGGTCGCGGCATTGAGTACCGGCGCTGTTGACTACTTTAAATCTATTCTCTATGGCCAAACATTACTGACAGATGGCCGTAGCGAATTAGAAAAGACCAGAGAAACCTATCAAAAACTAAGCTCTACCATTAGCGACCTGCAAAATACTTTAGCCAAGAGTATCGATTTTACAGGAATTAGCTCTTATGCCCGTAAGGCTGAGATTATAGGTAAGCAAACTGAGAAGGCTTATTATGGCCAACAAATTCGCATGTTGGAGTTGGTCGAGGCATTAGAGAAAGGTGATAACGCTAATCTTAAAATTATCAATAGTGCTGAACGGGCAGCAAAAGGATTTAACCTCTTAAACGATCAAGATATCAGCAAGCTTACCTCTGCGATTGAAAAAGCCAAATCTCGTATGGATGGCTTGCGTGACAGTGTGCAAGATACGCTATCCACTTTGCAGGATGAACTTGATCAGTATCAAGGTAAGCAAGACCAAATTGAGGCCCGTCGATATGCAGAAGATAAAGCCAAACTTAAAGCGCAACTAGCTGAGGCCCAATCAACAGGCGATAAGCAATTAATTGAGCAAATTAAAGATGCTCAACGCACCTTAGAAGAAGTCTATAAATATCGGCTTGCAGAAGTTAAGGCTAGTCAAGCCGAGCAGCAGCAAACTAATCAAACCCAAACCGTCAATCAAAATACCAGCACTAACACCGCCAGTAGTAAAACCACAACAGTCACCGAATCGTTACCTACGCCTAGCCTTTCTACCTCAGGTGAGGTGGCTACGCTGCGCCTGGTTTATGGACCGATGACAATAGACGCTTTAGTTAAAAAGCAGTTATTAGCTGAGTTTATGGCACAGGTTGAACGTCAAAAAAGCTTAGGTAATTAGGGGGGGGATCGTGACAGCTAAAATCGACAATATAGAGCCGCAAATCACTCAGTTACTGTGGCTTAACCGCAATCAACAGTCACCATTTTTGAGCAATATGAAACGGGGAAGTAATGGGGCGCTCTTGATTAACCAGACGCCTATTACCGTTGGAATGCCGATCATTGTAGGTACAAGTGAAGGCTGGATGCACCGTAGCGACTTTGAAGCGCTGCAGATACATAACCTAACCACCACCACAGCTTTTACAGTGGAATTACATGGCAAAACTTGGCAAGTGATTTGGGATAACACCAGCGGCGCTGCGATCACCGGCGATGACTTATGGGCTGACATTAATGGCCATTCATTGCTAACCAATGTCGTTATGAAATTTTTAACCGTTTAAAGGCCGTTTAATATGACTATTACCCGTTTAAATTTAAAAGTATTCAAACCCGAGTTACTGGGTTCAAGTAATGAGGCTGGCGGCCAACGGACTAAGAACGTAGTGCAGTCTGGACAGCTTAATGAGCTATTTCCCGCGATATCCGATATCGACCATGCCCAATCCAGTATCGACATTGTAAAACCTTACCCTGCGCTCGATACGCCAGACACCAGCACTTTGATTGATGCACATGTGTTTATCAGTGAGCCACCGATAGACCCATTAGTTAATGTATTCATGATCGAGTCTGCCGCGCTGGATGATGAATCTCGCATGACGGATATGAAAGAGATCATTGAGTCGTCAGTCACTGCAGGAGAACTGATCCGCGAAGGTGGTCCCGGCTTCCTTGTGAACCAAAACTCATTTTCCTCAGATTATCTGCAGTCGTCTTATCGCTTTAATGACCGCGACTATTGGAAAACCACTTATCTGCAGGTTGGCCAAGTGATCTGCATCACCGTGGAATATCCAGGTATTGAAAACGTGGCATGGCCACGCAAAACCCATTTTTGCAAAGTAACGCGCACCAGCATAGTGAACGGTGCTGTGGGTACCGTAGTTTTTGAACCACCGATCCCCTTTGCGACACCAGAACCAGGTTTGCAAATCAATGGCCAGAGTAAATGCACTCGCTTGCGATTATCTAACACTGCATCCCCATTAAAATTCCACGGGGTAACTAAGCTGACTGCCGCCGCCAGCGGGGTAAATTTAGCTGTGGGCGCGACTCAATTATCGTTACTGCCTGCGATCACCACCTTAGCGCCAAAGCCAGGTAATACCATCACGGGCGGCAGTGATAACGGCGATGCCACTGTTAGCCAAGTGATCCGCAAAGTGATTAGCCAGCCAAGCGCAGAAGGGACGTACAGCTATACCTTCACCACAGCGGATTTACTGATAGATACTGATGTTGTCACTGCAGTTTCTACCGATCCTTATGGAGTTTTCGCCGCGAGTAATTCATTAGTTCAGTCGATTACTATCGGAACGGGTAACGTGACCGTTACGCTGCGGCCTGATGTGCGCTTTGTCAATAATCCCACTGTCTCGCTCTATTATGTTTCTGCGTATAAATACAGCATTTACTCAAGTGCTAATGCATTCCCTGCCAATAAGCAGTTAACGGTCGGCAGTATCAAAGGCCGCGCTGTGTTTGCTGATAGTAACTATGTGCCTCAGGACGTGTATGAAAATGTGAATAGCGGTATCGGTAAACTCTATGACGCCACTGAGTTGCTGGCGACCATTGATTATTTTACGGGTGTCGTTACCAAGCAAACGGTCAGCCGTGGTGATTTTGAATTGACCTATTCAGGTTTAGTTGAATCAACCGCTGCAGCGGCAGCCGGCGATACTACTGCTAAATTTGCCTTGAGTGTGGCTAATCCATTGTTAGAAAGCTTTTACGTGCAGGTTGAACGGATATCAGACCACGCCATTATCAGCGCCTCATCTGACAACCAAGGCGTGATAACTGGCAGCGGCATTAGCGGCACTATCGTAGATGGTTTGGTTGAACTGTTATTTACCAATCCGGTGGATTTAACCACGCTGCGCTATGACATTACCGACCAATTGCGCCAGCTACCACCCGCCGAGATTTACGGGCTAAACCCACTGCGTATCCCCAATGACGGTATTGTCGATATGTTCAGACGCTGGGGCACTGTCGCGCTTTCTCATACTCAAGTGCAGCAAGTTACAGACTCTATCGGTGCTGTATTTACGATTCGTGAAAATGCCCAGTTTGTGGATATTACTGATGCCAATGGCGCCAGCCTATGGACCAATAACAATGACCATTTCACCGTAAATAAGGTGGCAGGAACGGTCACGATTAATAGTGATTTTACCGGGTTTACAGCGCCATTTGTGCTGAGCGATACCATTATGGAACTCGGTCTAGTTTCATCGTTTTCAGGCAATAGCATTGTGTTGGCCAAGCCCTTAGCCCGTGAGTATCCAGCAGGTACCACACTAGCCAGTGTGCAAATCCTTGGCGACCTGCAGGCGCGTGTTGGCAGAGTGCGCGATATGACCGCTTGGGCCAATAACTGGGACCTCGATGGCGACCCAGCAACGGGCAACATGAATGCGGTTGACTATCCTATTGAAGTCAAAAACACCACTGCAGTGAATGAAGATTGGGTATTGATTATGACCTCAGCCTCCGCATTTCGCTGTGTTGGCCGCCGTCTTGGCCAAATTGCCACAGGTGATACGCTGAATGATTTTTCACCGATTAACCCACTGACAAATGCCCCGTATTTCATCATTCGCTCAGGTGCATGGGGTGGCGGTTGGCAGCAAGGCGAAGCGATTCGTTTCACCACGTTCGCGGCCTCAAATCCGATTATGTTGCTGCGAAATGTGCAGGTAGGTCATAGTCAAATCACTACAGATAAAGCCGTATTGTCATTTTTCGGCAACGAGTCATAGGAGTTATTGTAATGGGATTACCAGTTACTGTTTATCGTTGGGATGATGCGGGGGCACCGCAAATGTCAAAAGGTGTCAGACCTTCAGAACTAATCAACGTGCTCAAGAAGTGTCTGGTGGATGGGTACGGTTCAAAATCGGGTGCTGGCTGGTCGGTGGCATTTGAAGATGTAGCGACAAACCAAATTGTATTTCGCAACTCAACACTTGTAGGCTCAGGTGGGTTTGTTAAGTTTTGGCCTAAATCTGCTAGTAATGCGTTGCAGACTCCAATATTCTTTCAGTCTGCAACATGGCTACCATCACTAGATCCAACTTGGTCGAGTACAAGCAATCGTGGTTGGCGTTGCGCCGTTGGTAATTCAGCACAAGCCTATAAGTGGTTAGTAATAGCTACGGCAGCAGGTTTTTATTTAATGACTCACGGTGATTCACCACTAAATGTAACACCGTTTGACACAAACATAATGTTGAGTTTTTTCGTTGGTGATATTCACAGTATCATACCCAATGATTTCAACCGCTTTATCACATTTTCATCCCCGTCTACTTCTGATGTGACTGATGCAGTATCGCCAGATTGGTCTTATGGGCTTGGGTACCTTACTAACAACTCAGGTGTTGCTAAAATGCACCAGACTGATGGTACTGATAACCCGAAGCAAATGGTTCTATCCCTTTCCGCTGATGCGTTCCCGACCACCAGAATTAACGCATTACCTAGCGATGGTTTAGCAATGCTATTTACACCAGCCAGAGTTCAGGCCACTTCCATCAACCCTGCATCAACCAGTCCTACATTTTTGGACTCTGATGGTCAAAACATGTGTAACAGTAATCTACACCCTGCATTTAGAGGTTATCTACCCGGAATGTTTCAATCCTCATTCACTGGGTATAGTGGTTCACCTTTACCACTGATTCGAACTGTGAATGGTGTGGCATTCTACCATATACCCATTGGTCATGTTGGTGCGGGTAATTTGTGGATTTCAACAGGTGATTGGTATGAGTGATTTTATTACTAAACCAATCATTGAGCATTCGAATTATCTTGTCGGGTTGTTTGAACTGGATGCTGATATTGCTGCTGAGCGATACGCTATTTTAGACCGAGTGACTATGAAATTGATCTGGCAAGGTAATATCAAGCCGGGTGTAACAGTTAGGCACTTGGTTCGCAAAAGCTATGCCATTGATGGCGTGATCGTGCTAATGATTGATGACAATGAAACATTCAATGCAGTGGTTGCAGATGGTGTACGTCTGCCACTTGTCAATAGTAATGATATTGAAATTGGATATTAACGGCATGAATACGGTAATAAGCGTTGCTACAAAAAACATCCTTCTTGGTGCTATCGCTATCGATAAAATAGCTATTCACAGTGGTGAGCCAGGTGCTAATGGTGTTGATAATGAATTGAGTTCGCCACGCCAAGATTGCGTTTTCTCTGCCCCAAGCAATGGTGCTATTTCATTAGTGAATAACGTGCAATTCACCGTTACTGCTGGTTCTACTGTCAAATATATTAGCTATTGGGAGGGGACAACGTTCCACTTGTCTCAGCAAATTGATGATTTGGTATACAGTGTAACAGGTACGTTTACGTTATTGAGAGCAGATACTAGGGTGTCACTATGATTATCGACCCTAAAACTGGCAAGCAAATTTTCAATGACATTGTTGAAATCACACCATTACACGCTAATGCGTTGCTTGCATACAGCGCATGGGCTACTGAGCTTGGCCTCAGTGATACTGCCACTTTACCCGGCTTGGTTCAGGCTGATGATGCTGCAACGGAAATAGATATAGGGTTTCCAACAGCAATAGATGGGCTATCATCCAAAATAATGCAATCAACTGAGGGATCAATCGGTATTTATGTTGACGAACCACCGGGCTCAGTCTCATCGTCTGGTCGTGCTATAATAGCCGTTGAACCCAGTCAAGTCAGTGTACCTCGTGCCTATACATCACGCGCCACGATCAACCCTTCATTTGTTATTAACTGTAAGAGCCCCAATGTTGATAGTAAATCGTACAATGCCAAGTGGTTTAAAACGGCAGATGCTGCAATTCTATTTATAAGTTGGTCGCAATACGGTAACAGTAATTTAAATAAGACCGACCTAGCGATCAAATTTTCGAGAGGTAATATTGAACTGGTTTGCACTGCAGGTACTGATGCAGGCAGTTATATTCAGTTTTTTATCATGGACTCGACCTCTGCATCTGGTCAAGCATTAGTCGGAAATGGCAATTTTGGCAAACAGCTAACACCATCCAATACGTACCAATTCAGGTCTGTGTCACTAAAGAAAATATCTGGTCAAGTGATTGGTGAGAATGGTACCGGTATCATCACCGATATTAGAGCATATCTCCGCAGTAATGGTTTGCTAGTTGGTTCAACTACTTCTGATAGTTCGGGTGACTACCTCATTGAAACTGCGTTCCCAGATGAACATTATGTGGTTTGTTTGGCTGAGGATAGTTCCGTACTTAATGCCTTAGTGTTTGACAGGGTGATCCCAATTGATTGATTTCAAGTTTCCTCAAGGGGCTTATTTCCCGCCAAACGGTGAAGCTGTAGATTTTCAATTTTCTGCAGATAAAGTCATTGCAGTTACGTCTAATTTAACTATCAATGTTTATGAAAATTATTTGCAGGGATTTAGTTTATCTGTACAGAGTAAAGTTGAAGTTTCAACAACTGTACGCATAACTAGACCGATACAGTTAAGATTTAATACACCTTGGCTCAATGCTACATCACCGATAACTTTACGGTTTGGCGATGAACAGGTCCCAGAGCAGCCAGATCCTATACGTGTAGGAACCATTGGAATGGTTTGCGGGGTGGTTTTCAATACAAGTCAAATTATCGAGCAGCAACTTACACTGAGCCAGCGCAGTCAATCACATGCTGCCAATACAGTGTTTGCATGGGATAGCTTTTCTAGCTTAAAACAGCAAATTGTAATGGTATGGAATACGCCGCCATTAGCTGGCGAAATATTTGCTGTTGATTGGCAATGGAATACGTTGGTACCTTTTCAACTCGATATGAATTGGTTGGTACCAGAGGCCCCTTGTCAGCAAGCCATAAGCAATTGGATAGTGCCAGAACTGCAGCAGACAATGCTGGAAATGCAGTGGTCACAAGCCGCCGCTAAGAGCCAGCAAATTATCGTTAAACTGCATATCGGCGAGCAATTAGCGACTGAGATAGCGCTTAGCTATACCAACATTCAAGGCCAAGGTGATAATAAGACTGTTGCATGGGCTCCCCATGCGGCGCGTTGGGTATGTTCCAGTAAATACGTACCGCCAGTGGGTAAGGTCACGCTGCGCTTTAGCGAACCTTGGATCAACTCAACTAGCCCAATACAGCTTAGATTCACGGCCTCACCGAACGTGTGCTACTGGGACGATGGCGGCGGCCTCATCGATGCCAATCCACCATTACCGAATATCGATTTTAAAATTCCGATTGAACCACAAATCCGCAGGTACTACTTAATGCAGCCAACTTTATCCTGTGTTCGTGCCGCTGATGGCCAAGTGATTGTTATCACCTCAGTGAGTATTAGTGATGCCCGTGGCCAGTATACTCAAGGTGTCTCTATTGAGTTTGGTAGCGCAATAGATGCCAGCAGAGCACACAATCAATTGCTGCTTATCAGCATTAATGGCTATGAGTTTTTTGCGATAGCAGAGCAGGTCAATAAGTCATCATCTTTTGGTACTGAAAATTTTACAGCCAATGGTAGAAGTAAAACTGCGCTGCTTGCTGCTCCTTGGATGGGGGCTGTTAGTTATACGAATACTGTTGCTAAGTCATTCGCAGGCTTACTCAGCGATATTTTGGCTAACAGTGGATGGTCATTAGAGCTTATCGGAATACCTGATTTTGTGGTGCCGAAAGGCGCTTACTCAGCCATTGCAGATTCGCCGCTTGATCTACTGAATGATGCTGTATCACAGCTTAATTGCATGATCATTGCCGATGAAGCTAACCAGGTGGTAAAGGTTTACCCTCGTTGGCCAACAGTACCGTGGGAATTTAGTTCCTCAGTAGCGGATGTAAATATCCATGATGCGGTAATTTTGACCTATAACTCACAGGAAGAAATTAACCAACCATGTAATGTTGTATGGTTACGTGGTGAGCAAAATGGGGTGAGTGCCAGAGTTAAACGCACTGGTACTGCAGGCGATATTGCAGCCCAAGACATAGCAGCTTCATTGATCGTTGATGCTCAGGCAGCAAGAGTGGCTGGTACTATGGTGTTAGCTGATACCGGCAATAAAGAAATTGTGAGCGTTACTTTGCCGATCATGAATGATTTACCACCACTGCAAAAAGGTATGTTAATTGGCGTGACATATCGAGGTGAAGTTTATAAAGCCATTTGTGATAATGTAAGCATTAGTGCTACGGTTGATCCTAGCGCTGGCATTGATATCTATCAAAGCGTAAAACTGATTAGGCATATCTAGCATGTTAAAGCAGCTAAAACGCGCCTTAGGGACGCCTAGGGCCATTATGAAGGTAATTGCAGTTAATGATGATGGTACCGTTACTTGTGTTTCTGGTAGTGGACTTTCAGTTAATGCAATTGGTGATGCAGCTATTGATTCTAAAGTGTATGTGCAGGATAAAAGGGTACTTGGCCAAGCGCCTGATTTGCCACACTTTGACATTGATGTTTAGTTACAAGGAGAGAACTTATGAAGATATTATGGTTGGTACCATTATTTTTTTGCATACCTAGCTATGCGGAAGTATATCAGTGCAATGGAGTTTATCAGTCTGATCCCTGCGGTGAAGATAGCCAGCCAGTTCCATTAAAGTCTGGATCAGTTGTCGATTACCACTTACCAGACCAGCGAATAAAAAATGCGGTTGATGTAAGTACCAGCAACAATAATACAATGGCTCAAAATAATGAGCAAAAGCATAGCTGTGCTGGTTATAAGGTTGATAAAGACTCTATTCGTTTTAGGCAAACGACCATGTGCATGACTGAGGGGCAATTACTCAAAATAGCCGGTCCACAGCAGTACAGTGTTTATGAGTATTACAAAGATGGTCGCCACTATAAGCAATACCGATTCACAGAACCACGGGCGGGGTTCCCGTCAGCACCATTAGTTGAAGGTGGTTATGTTATTGATCCCGGTAGCTCTAGTAACTTTGTTAACCATTAATTGAGTTAAGTATTTTTATCGCACGTAGTAAGGCCATCTTTTGATTGTAATCAAGTTGGCCTAAATAAAACTGCAGTTCTTTATTCGTCAGTTCCTCGGTGTCTGCGTCACTTGTTTCAACCCTCAGAATTTCGTTAATATCCCAGCCAAGCCCTAAACCTATAATAAGCTGATCGGTTGAGATCAGTTGTTTACCTGTCTCTATTTTAGATAGTCTTGATGTTGAGCAATTAAGCTTTGCCGCTAAAACTTCTTGAGTTACGCCATTTTTTTTGCGCCAACATTTGACACGCAACCCAATAAGCTCTTTAATACTTTCCTTAGAGGAAATATTAAGCATAGTATTTTTCCATCGTGGAAATTGATAATGTCTTAATAAACAAGGTTATATAAGTTATTGATTCCAAGCAAATCCCTGATAAAAAATAGCATATTTGTTAACTTGCTAGTTCAGGATAAGATAGCTTTGATCACAACAAAAATACCAATATTTAACATGGAGTTTAGCAATGGTTTCGTCAGTAAACAGTCAATCACGCCCTTTAGTGCAAACATCGGCTAGTGCTGCAGGCATAAAAGAGCCTTTAGTCAACCCTATCACGCCAGATGATTCAAGCCTTTCAAAATATCAAGATAAGGTAACGATAACGGGGGCTTCTGAAAAGTCACCTGTTTATGAGCCTACAGTCGGCGGCGGCACTACTCAGCCAGATCCTAAAATCCAACAGGTTGAATAAGTAGTTTTGGAGATACGACATGGAACAAGTTGTATATGAGGTCTATAAGTTTGTTTTTAACCCTATATCGGTACTGATAATTTGTGTTGCCTGCTTTTGGTTTGCAGCTAATCACCGCAATTTTTTTAGCGTATTAATTATTTTATCGTTGATAAAAGTTATTGATGTATTAGCAAATAAGTTTTTGCTTGGACCAAATTGGGTGGCCTATTACAGCTTTTATATTGCATTGGACTTTATAACCATCCTTTGTTTGATTTTTAGAGAAGCCATCACAAATCGCTTCTTTACTAGCTTGGTTTATCAACGCATATTTGCAGAATATGTATTAATTGGCATTTATGCCTTATCCATCCTTTACAACATTCCTACCTTTATCGAGCAGTGGACACGAAAAACACCTTATATATTGAATTACCTATACAGTCAGGGATTGACCTCTCCGCCGATGTTCTTCTATGACCATTACGTGATGTTTAAGGGGGCACTTGGAACATTTGAGCATTTTATCATTGTATTTTTGGCTTTTCAGTCAGCAAAAATCAGCCAAGCAAAACTAAGGAGGCAAACCAAGGATGGAGTCTAATAACCTATCTACTGTCATTAATAGCGCTAGAATAAGCAAAGAGAAGGCTTGCAGTATTATGCAGGTTTCACCACAAACACTTGAGCAATGGCTTAATGGTGACGGTGAACCTTCTTGGTCACAAAGTCTGAGATTGTTGCTTTATCTATCTACTCAGTTTAAATCCTATGGATTACCAGAAGAAAAGGAATTTGATACGGGTTACATTGAGAACATTGAGGACCTAGAAAAAGACGTTATTCAAGCATCGAGCACATGCGATCTCGTGTTTCAAACTTTGGATGAAGATAGTATGCACTATGGTGTAGCGTGGGGTTTGTCGGAAAAGCTTAAGGGTATAGTGGACAAGGTGAAGCAATTAAGTCGATAAGAAAATGGGGCGTAACGCCCCACTTTTTTACACTGGTTTCATTTGTACGATGGCACAATACCCACGATCATCGCGTCTAACAAAAGCATGATGCAGTTCTTTAGATATCGCACTTTCTACTAATGGCGTAAGCTTTAATAAAGCACTTGCTATCTCTGTAAACTGATCAAAATCAACATTAAATTTTTCAAACAGCAAATCGTCTAGCTGGCTTTCATCTTCATCAATGATTTTATCGAATGCTTCCTCAGTCAATCCTAAAGCGGCACCAGCTAATTGTTGAGCGTCCCAGTAGTTCATATAACCCCCTATTTATCTTTAGCCAAGTCAAGCATTAAACTAAGAAATTGTTCTATTTCTTCCTTTTGATTATTCGTCAATTCAGAAATATCAATGGTAAAGCGTTTTTCAGTATCGGTAACATTGATTTTACCGTTCCCATAACTGCGTTTTAGTGGGCTTGGCTTATCATCTTTTTTAGTGATTAATCCAGCGCGTTCTTTACAGTAATCAACCAAGTAATTAGTCAGCTCTTGAGCGGCCATGCTGTGGTCATTTATAACGCTTCTTGATGCAGAGAACATATAAGGCGAGATGTTGGCTTCATCATCGATTCGCCCTTCTTCTGGTTCCAGTGTTTTAAATGAATAGCGGTGCAATGCTTCTGCCATATCTGCGCTTAAGTCGTTTATATCATGGTAAAGGTTCACGATATATTTAGGTAACTCAGCAGCTTTTATGCAGCGGGTAATTACCCGGCGACTGACTTTTTCACCCATTTCATTTAGAAATTCTTCTGCTTTCCTCAAACTCCCAAGTTTACGAACTAAGCGGCGATAACGGCGGCCTTTTTCGATTGCTGATGGCTGCTTATGGAAGTTACCCATGATTGAGTACATTTCCATTTCATCATCGGTTAGATCGGCCACCAATATTTTGTAATCACGCTGACTTAAAATACAGCTCATACGGCGGCGGCTGCCGTCTGCGACCTCAATCGGTCCCACTGACGACTCGCGACCAATTGCCCATGTTGTCATGCCATTTTTACGAATTGACGGCAAAATATCATCTAGGGACTTTTCGTCTAACCGATGTTGGTCACGTTCATTTATTGGGCTAACAAAGGTAAAGCCATCGACAGCCTCTGCAGGGATCACCCTTGCTGTAAATATCACTTCACGGCCATTATACAAAGTATCAGTAAAGGTATTTCCAGCCTGCAGGTTGGTTAATTGGGCCGCAATGTTGCGCTTCACGCGACCGGCACTAGGGATTAGGTTTTCGCTAATGTTTTCCATTATTCAGCGCTCCATATTGGCTCAAGAATGTTTTCTTCAATTTCGGTAAAGAGTTCGTCAAAGATATTGGTTGCCTTTTTGTAGGCCGCAAATGAGGTGCGTTCTGTGGCTGTTTGCTCATAGATAGTTCGCATCTTGTCATAAGCAATGGGTACCTGAGTCGTCTTTTTTATTGGGTGATCAAGTACCGCTGCGCCCCAAACATTTTTCATTTTGCCAAAGAAAATTTTGGAGTCAGATCCTGTGGCCGTGTCGTAGTGAGTGCCGAGGATCCTTACCTGAGGTTCCACATTGTGAGCCCCAAACGGCGATAGTAGCTCTTTGAGCATTTGCAGATACTGCCTGGTACTGTAAAAGCCAAAGCGGTCTACAGGTGTCGGGATAATGATTAGGTCTGATGCAAATACGCACATTACTGTTGATAGGCCAAGGTTAGGAGGGCAATCAATGATTATGAGGTCATAATCGCTTTTGATTGTCTCAAGTGCTGCAGCAAGCAGCAGATGTGCCGCCACTGCTGTTTTACCACTGTCTCCCATTCTGGCCACTACATCGTCAACCACGCTTAGCTGCAGGCATGACGGGATGATATCAAGGCTAGGGAAGTAAGTTTTTTGTATGGCATAGTGAGCCGTTTTCTCTTGGCCCATAAAGTAGGGCAGTAAGGTATGTTCACCCTTTACGTCCACATCTGGCAGTTTACCCATGGCTAGGTTTAATGACCCTTGCGGATCCATCGATACCAGTAAAACGCGGTGCCCTTTCATCGCATGCCATTGTGCTTGGTGCAGCGCTGTGGTGGTTTTATATCCGCCGCCCTTGTGGCCACTGATAGCCTCGACAATGCAATAGTCTGATGTTGGCCTAGTACCAAAGATATCGCGAAGTTTATCAATCTGGTAAAGGTCTAAGCCTGCACTTGTTACCCATCCATCGAACAGCGGATCGGTTAGCTGATTATCAGCCTTGGCGTTATAGATGCGCTGGCGGCTAACACCAATCATTTCCGCCGCCTGGTTAATTGGGAATCTGCGAACAATCCGGCGGTTGCCGTCCTCAGAAAATTTTTTGATAATTTCTTGCTCGACTAACTGGTCGCTATTGCTTATCAAAGCGTTTATCAGCCTTTCTAAACCATTCATGCTAATTTCCTCTCGTTATGGATTACAGCCACGTAAAGATATTACAGTTTTAGAGTAAAACAAAGCAAAAGCTGTAAAATATTTTAAAAGTGTGGCACAGGCAAGGGCTTTTGTCTTTGAAAAATAAAGAGGCGCGGAGCGCAGCCTTTTACGCTTTTTACTGTGCCTAGCTTTAGCGTTTCCGCTTATATGTTGCTGTTTATAAAGATAGTTAAATGATATCGGCTTAGATGTGGAATAGTTCCATAACAACTGCACCGTCATAAAGTCTAAGTAGGCTAGACAATTTTTAGACCTGCCAGACAAGGCGAACTGAAAGTAAGAATGCCCAACCAAATAACTGTACTAGCCACAAAGTAACACAATAAAAAGGAGTACAGTTAA
>CAZWIJ010000012.1:0-30296 GCA_964633865.1 uncultured Candidatus Saccharibacteria bacterium | reverse complement strand
ATTTAGAATTTGACAATGAAATTTTAGATCAAATTAAAAATCTATTTCTGATAGACAGTAAAATATATTACAGTTCTATTAATAATCTAGCTGAATTTTATCGTGATCAATTAAGAAATAATTTAGTTATTGAGTATAAAGTAGAAGATTATTGGAATTTTGTAAAGATTACTACAGTAGAAGATTTAGATAATATAGTAAAAAAAGTTTTATCTCCAAGAAATAAGATGTTATTAATTAATGGGAAGCTTACAAAATATTCTTGTAAGAGTAATAATCTTCGATACAATTGATATATAAATTAATTACCATTTTGGGGTGATATTATGTTTAAGATATCGGGTGACATATGTTAAAAGAAATTAATTATTTTATTAATATAGGAAAGAATTATGAGTAACATTGTTGTTTCAGTGAAAGCAATCTTTTATACAAAAAATAAATTTCTAATGCTAGAAACTGATAATGGAATAAGAGATTTGCCAGGAGGTAAAATTGAATATGGTGAAGAAATAGTAGATTGTTTAAAAAGAGAATTAAAAGAAGAACTGGGAGTTACAACATATAAAGAATCTCCTAAATTATATTGGGTTTGGACATACACTTCTAAATCAAAAGAGATACATCAAGTTATGATAGTTTATTCAATTTTACTAGATACAGAAGTTAACTTTAAACATCAAGAAGAGAATTTTACTAAATGTAATTGGATAGATAAAAACGATATTAAATCTCACAAATATATTCCTGAAATGGAAAAGTTTCTATTAAATTTATTTGATATGAATTTAATAGAGTGATATTGTGTCATAATTGATTTAAAAATTTTGCATGTTATAGTGGAACTACTTCTCCACCACCAACATAATAAGATACTCTAGGTTGATAAATTAATATATTCATAAAATTTTTTTACTAAATATTTTCCAATATTTCCTTCATTTATCCATTTAATATATTTATGCAAATCTTCTATATTTACAAATTTTCTCTGATATGTTTCATATTTATAGTTGAAGCCATTAATTTTTTCTATTTTTGCTAAGTATCTTAGTTGTCCAAAGTATGTATTATTTTGAACATCGTTTACTTTTACAAAACCTAAATATTCAATGTTCTCTATTTCTACAGAAGCTTATTCTATAAGTTCTCTTTTGAGTGTATCTATAGGGTTCATTTCTTTTTGTTCTGGATGTCCTCCAGGAAAAGACCACTTCTCTTTATTTTTGTTTAGTACAATCAATATTTTTTTATCTTTAAATATAAAGCCAGTGACTTGTGTAATTTTTAAATTTATTGGGAAATACTCTAAAAATTGTTGTATATAAGTTTGACTATCATATTGTATAGTATCTTTTAACATAGGTATTTATATATTATTAAAATTAAATTTCTTTCCATAATAAAATACCTTTTTTATTAGATATTTTATCAAGTTCTTCTGAAGTTATAATAATATTATCTCCTTTACCATCAAAAAGATTTGAGGAATCATTGAGATATATTTTGTTACCATCTACTTTGTGAATCAAAATTAAATGACTACCTTGTATATCTTTTGTTAGCTTGTATAAATCTATAGAAAGCATGACAAATATATTTTTTTTCACTAAATAAGAAATATCCTCAATAGTCATAAAAGGGGCAACTAATCCTTTTAATCCAAGTTTTTTAGCATATATAACCAACTCTTTATGGTAAATTCCTTTATACTAATGATGGTTTCCTTGAAAGCACCTATTTTAATTAAATCACTAGTTAACTCCCACAAAGTTTTAGTAGGTTTAATTTGATAAGAGTCTAAAATCATTTTTAAACAACAGACTCCACAAACTTCTTTAATCCATTTATCAAAAATGAATTGATTGCTACCAAATTTGATCCAAGGATTAGTGTCATTATTTTCTCTTTTAGCTATAAAAATAATTTTTTTGGGAATTTTCTTAATTCGACTGAAACTAATAGTTTGAAACAATATATTTTTCCTCAGTATTTTAAAGTTCTTATCAATTATATAAGTATTATCAATGATATATAGATATTTTCTTACATACATAATTTTTTTAAATTTATATAACTTCACTTCAGGAATTTAAAGCAAAGGTGTATAATAGATAAATAAAGTATAAAGAAAGACCTATGCACACAATAGTAGTCAAAAGTTTAAGATATACAGCCATAGATAAAGAATTATTTCAAAATATAGACTTTATTCTTAATGGAAATGATAGAATAGCTTTGATTGGAGAAAATGGAGTTGGTAAAACAACTCTAATGAAAATCTTGGCAGGTCAATTAGAATTTGATTCAGGAAATTTGGTAAAAGAAGATTGGATCAACTGTGAACTTATTTCACAAGACTTTAGTGGAGATTTGGATAAAACAGTTATAGATTATTTAGATAAAATAGATGCTTTTGATAAAGCAATCCATCTAATGCAAAAAATGGGTTTTGATTTAGGTAAAAATCAAAATAAACTCAACCTGAAGCTTAGAGATCTAAGTGGAGGAGAAAGAAGAATTGTGGAGTTATCTATAACTATTAATTCTAATTCATATTTCTTATTTATTGATGAACCAGAAAATCATCTTTCTATCAGAGCTAGATTTGTTTTATGTGAAACTTTGAAATCATATTGGGGAGGAGTTGTTATTGTTTCTCATGATAGATTTATTATCAATTCTTTTTCAAACAAAATCATTGAAATAGAAGATAAAAAGACAAGGTCTTTTAAAGGAAGTTTCGAGGATTATCAGGAATACAGAGCCAAATTAAAGTTTGGTGAGATTCGTGATTGGGAGGAAAAAAAGAAATTAATAGCTAGAATGAAAGAAACTTTACCTATGCTTAGAAGAAAAGCTGAAGTAAATTCAGCAGCAGCAGGTACTTATCAGCAAAAGAAAAGGAGATATGAGGAATTATGTCAGAGTATAGGAGAGAGACCAGAATCGGACAGATCTTCTATGAAAATACAAATTGCTGAGGTAGAAAAAAAGAATGGTAAGATTATAGCTAAATTAGAAGACTTTACTTTTGGTTATCCAAATCAACCTATTTTATTCAAAGATTGTGAAACAACAATTTTATTTGGTGAAAAAGTGGCTTTGGTTGGTAATAATGGAGTTGGGAAAACAACTTTAATTAAGTTATTAACAGGAGAATTAGAGCCTAATAAAGGAGTTGCTAAATTAGGAGTAAATATTAAGATAGGAAATTTTGAACAACATAATAATTTTGGAGATTTTGAAGATAAAAATGCTATTTATTATTTGCAATATATCCTAAATCTTGATGAACCTAAAGCTTGTTCAGTTTTAGCAAGAATTCTATTTAATAGAACAGAAATGTTAAAGCCAATATCTATGTTAAGTGGGGGGCAAAGAACCAGATTGAGAATGTCAGTTTTGTTTGGACAAAATCCAGAATTAATTATTTTGGATGAACCAACAAATAATTTAGATATAACAAGTTGGGACTTTTTGGTAGAATCTTTGAATGAGTTTACAGGATCAATGATTTTGATTTCACATGATAAAGATTTTGTAGAAGCAGTATCTGACAGAATATTTTATCTACATGACAAAATGATTCAAGAATGGTTTGGAGATTTTGATGATTTGATCCAAAATATGTTAATTAATTAAACTCTAGTCCCTAATATTTATTGGGGATTTTTTATGTTTGGAATAAGGTCTTTTGTTATTAAGAATAATGGATTTGTTATAAGATATTGACTAATACCAAAGTTTGTTATATAATTTATTTGTTGTTACTTTTTGTACCTTATTAAAGATGATTTACAATAGAGAAAAATGTTTAATTACACTTAAGAAAGCATTTGAAAACATGTTAGAGTATTTCCAAATGAATAATATTGATATACCTAATATTGCAATTGTTAATACTAATGCAGATGAAGTTATATATCCAGATGATTCTAAAATGAATATTTTCATACAGGAAAATTTCTTAAAGAATACTCCTTTATCTTTTGCTAATTTGGTTTTTATACATGAATGTATTCACATTTATGTACATATGATTCCAAAAGCTAAAGATGCACGATATATTAAAGATTGTTTTGGTACAGCTATGATAGATATATTTGATATAGATGCAGATGTTTGTAGCTTTTTGATAAGCAAAAAGCTAAACTGTAATCATTTAAACTTTAAACAATATATGTTATTTGTATCTGAGGGACAGAAATCTTTCCCAATTACAAAACAACATCAAACTTGTAGATTAATTGGAAGTTTAATGAGTATTTTTGTATCAGATATATTTTGTAAAAAAATAATCATATATCCCGAGATTGTTCCTTTTGAAAATCTAGCAAATGTAATAATTCAGATTGAAGGTTCTATGTTCTTTCTTGAAGCTGTAGACATATCAGAATTTAATACTAAGAATATACCAAACTTTGATAATTTTATGTTTAATAAGATATATCAATTTTTGGAAAAACGATTTGAGTTTTGATTTTGATTAAAATTTATAAACATAGAGTTATGAAACTCTATGTTTTAAATTATATATTATTTACTAAATATTTCTAATATGAACCAAACTAAAGAAACAAAATTAATAGCTCTTGGATATGTAGGACTAGGAAAACATGCTGATGAATGTCTATTACCATCAATTCTACACATTCCTGAAGCTTATCTACATACAATCACATCTCGAGACCCTAATAAATTAGAGTACTTTGCCAGAAGATATAAAGTTGAACATATTTCTAATGACTGGCTTGATCTAATTAATTCTGAAGAAATAAAGGGAATTATTGTAAGTGGCCCTCCACAATTACACTTTGAAGTGGCGAAAAAAGCTTTAGAAAATAATAAAAATATTTTTGTAGAGAAACCACCAACAGACACGATAGAACATCTAAAAGAGTTGATTGAAATAGAACAAAAATCTGAATCTAAAGTTTTTGTTGGTTATAATTTCACTTATAGTGAGGCTTTCAATAATTTGATCAAACCACTTTCTTCTAATATAAAATTAGTTAGAATGAAATTTGTATCAGGAAAACCTTTATCTAAAGGATACTTTTCTAGTGTGTTTGACTATTCTTTATATTCAATGTTGGTACATCCTTTGCATACATCACTTTCTTTACTAAAAGATAAAGAAATTACCAATATTCAATCTTTCTCTCGAGTACATAATGATCCAAGATTTTCTATGGAGTTAATTATTGAGACAAAGGATACAACTATTATTATTGATTGGGGTAATTATTCAAATAGATTTGAATTTGATTTTGAAGTTATAGATGAGAATAATTGTGTTGGTAGAATGCATGATTTATTCCAATATGAATATTTCAATACTTCCAATTCATTTGATATTCCTTTTGCTAAAGGTAAACAAAGAACTGTATTTGACTATTCTCTTAGAGACAGTGGCTATAAGAGAAATGGTTATTTACCAGAATTGACTCATTGGGTTAATTCCTTCTCTGAATCAAATTCACTCAAGTTCAAAAATTCTTTTAAGGATAGCTTACAAGTATATTCTATAATAGAAAAAGTTAAATCTCAAAATTCTAATTTGTATAATCTTACACCATTGGAAGATTAAATTTAGTTTAATAAGTGATAAATGTCACTTATTTTTTGTTTATGGTAGTTTGATCATAGTTTTGATAATCTTTTACTTAGAAACTAATTATATTTATTTTCAATAAGAGATATTATTTTTTCATTAATATCTATAACATGATCATCAAAAAAATTCTTAACTTCCTCTGATGATATCCATTTGTAATCTTGGTTTTCTTCATTTAAAATTATTTCTCCTTGTGCTTTCCCAATGAAAAACTCCGTTCTAGCAGAAATATTCCCGTGACCAATATAATTGTGAGTAATTTCTGTATATTCTATATCTGATATTTTTAATCTTAATTCTTCAAAAACTTCTCTTTTAAGTGATTTTAAAATAGATTCTTTTTCCTCTACTTTACCACCAGGCAAATGCCAGACATTTGGTAGAAATTTTTTATCACTGCTTCTTTTACAGATTAAAACTTTCTTATCTTTACTATACAAGGCTATAGCTACATTTAATCTTTCAATACCATCTCTTTTTGCTCTAATAATTATATCTTCATACATAAAATTATTACATTTATTGATAATAATATTTTTATTCTAACAGAAAAAACGATTTTTAGGAAGTTGTGGATAGGGATAAAAGTTAATTTAATTTAGGTTAGTAAATTTAAAATTTTTTATCCATAATATATCTATTTAATTATTTAAATAATTTACTTTTTGCATAAAATATAGTATTCTATTTCTAAATCAATATAAACCTAAATATAATTTATGGAAATCAAACCTCAAGGATATATCCTAAATACAAATCAAGAAGGTTATTTTGAAAATCCATTCACATATGAAAATATTAATTCAGAATCAAAAGAAATTCTTAGCAAGCTAATGTATACTATTGTCTCAGAAAACCAAGATAAGATACATTCTATTTATGTCAGAGGAAGCTTTGCTGGTAATTACAGAGTGAAAAATTATTCAGATATTGATCTGATAATTATATATGACCAGCCTCTAATAAATTTACCAGAATATTTTGCTTGGAAAGATTCAATATTTAAGTTAGATTTAGAACTGATGCCTATCCAAAGTTTACAAGATTTTGATAAGAGATTTGGAACTCATTTTATGATCAAAACTCAATCAGTACATCTCTATGGAAAAGATATCTCTTTAGATATTCAAGAATTTAAAGCTGATAAGAAATCTGCTTCTAAATTTGGATGGAATATTCCCAAATTGATAAATAAGACCAAAATATTTTTAGAAGAACCGAATCAGGATTTAAATGAAAAAACAAAATGGATTTGTAGAGCTATAATAAGAGCGAGTGTGACATTATTTATGGATAGAGAAAAGATATATACAAGAGATTTAGTCTACTGTTATAGATATTTTTCTAAATACTATCCAGAATATGAACCCCAAATGAAAATTTTATTGGAACAAGCTATTAATCCTACATTCACAAAAGAAGAACTTTTATTGTTTTTAGATGATTTTGGATTAAAACTAGCAGAAATTATATCTGAATATCATTCTTAAGTAATTAATTCTCTTAAAATTTAATTATGAATATCATTAAAAGGGATTCTAAATAGACTCTCTTTTTTCATTTATTTAAACTTTTAAAACAAATTCTTTCTTTTATATATAATATATCTAAATACCAAATCTACCAAAAATCTCATTCAAAATATTCTTTTAAACAAAAATTTTCAAAGTTATAGTAAAAATAAAAAATATATGATATACTTTAAAACATAAAAGGATTATTAATTAAAGTGCCAAATTATGTATACAGATAAATTAACTAAAATAGTAGCAACATTAAGTCCAGCTGTAGCAACAGAAGAGATGTTAACTAAATTTATTCAATCAGGAGTAAATGTATTTAGACTAAACTTTTCTCATGGATCATATGAAGAGTACACTAAAATCATCTCAAATATCAAAAATGTTAGAGAAAACTTAGGAGTAAATGTATCTATTCTACAAGATTTACAAGGTCCAAGAGTTAGAGTTTCTGCAATAGAAAATCCACTTGAAATTTCAATAGGAGATGTAGTAAATCTTACTTATCAAGGTTCACAATATGATTTTGATTCAGAATCAAAAATATTACCATTAGATCATAATTTGACACCTATTTTGGAAGTAGGGGAAAGTATCTTAATTGAAGATGGTTTAATTGAGTTAAAGATCAAAGAGATAGTCAAAGATAAAGATTATGCAATCTGTGAGGCAATCACAAATTCAACTATCAAAGGAAGAAAAGGAGTAAATTTCCCAGGTAGTTCTGCAGATTTCCCTGTTATAACAGAAAAAGATAAATCAGATTTGAAATTTGGGTTATCACAAGGAATAGATATTTTAGCAATGTCATTTGTTAGATCAAAACAAGATATAGAGAATCTAAGATCATTAATTGAGTCTGATAAAGATAAAGTTCAGTATCCATTAGTTTTTGCAAAAGTAGAAAAGCCGGATGCAGTTGATTCTATAGATGATATTTTGGATGTTGTGGATGGAATAATGGTAGCAAGAGGAGATTTAGCTATAGAAGTTCCAGCTGAAGAAGTTCCAGTTATCCAAAAGAGCATAATAGAACTTTGTATTCTAAGAGGAAAAAGAGTTATTGTTGCAACACAAATGCTAGATTCTATGATTAGAAATCCAAGACCAACAAGAGCGGAAGTATCAGATGTAGCTAATGCTGTTATAGATAATACAGATGCAGTTATGTTGTCAGGAGAAACCTCAGGAGGTATGTATCCATTGGAAGCTGTACAAATGATGTCAAAAATTATTCAAGCTACAGAATTATCTTTATTTGCTGAGTACAAAGACCAATCATACTACGACTTAGATGATGAAAAAAATACTCATCAAGAGCTTAGTTATGCAACAATGAAATTATCCAGAGAAACAATTTCAGATGGTATTTTGGTATTAGATCCTAAGGGAATTGGAATGGGAGAACATGTTTCAAAGTTCAGACCAAATTTGCCTATATATGTTATTACTTCAAACAAAGAGTATTATTCAAAAACTGGTATAGCGAAAGGTATAGAAGCAGTTTATGTTGAGAATTCACCAGAAAATTATAATATTCAATCAATCTTATCTACTATTAAAGAAGAAGCTTATTCTAATATAGAAGAAAAACTTTATTTTGTAGTAGTTGATGTTATTTCTGAAGGAAAAGAAAATATTCAAATCAGTCATATCTAAGAACTCTTTACTTTTTTGAATTAATATTATATTATAACTAGAATTAATTATAAAGATTATGATAAACCAAATTACTAAATACTTTAAAGAATCTTATTTTGAGATAAAAAAAGTTACTTGGTTAAGTAAAAAAGATACTTATAATTATACAATAATAGTTATAGTAGTGTCATTAGTAGCGGCAGCTTTTTTGGGTGTGTTTGACTTACTTTTCAATTATATACTTAATAATTTTATTCTATAAAAATTTTATGGCAAAACAACACTCTATTGCATCACAAAAAAATTGGTATGTTATTCATAGTGTATCAGGATTAGAAGATAATGTCGCTCAGAATCTTCAAAAAAGAATCCAGACTATGGGTATGGAAGATTATATATTTCAAGTTATAGTACCAAAAGAGAAAAAGATCAAAGTTAGAAATGGGAAAAGAGTAACAGTAGAAGAAAAAATCTTTCCAGGATATGTTTTTGTAGAAATGATTGTGGAAGATGAGTCTTGGTATGTAGTAAGGAATACACCTAATGTAACAGGATTTATAGGTGCAGGGACAACTCCTATTCCCGTATCCCCAGATGAGATGGGAATCATTCAGCATAAAGTTGAAAAAGAAGAACCTAAACATTCTCTAAATTTTGAAGTAGAAGATTTGGTAAAGATAATCGATGGATCATTTAAAGACTTTGAAGGTAAAATTTCAGAAATAGATGAGTCCAAAGGAAAAGTGAAAGTATTAGTAAATATGTTTGGAAGAAATACTCCAGTAGAACTTGATTCTCTCCAAATTAAGAAAATTTAGTCAAATACTTTACTAAATTTCTTTTATATGATAGAATACTTAAAGTAATAATATTAGATTGGTTAAATTTTATTTATGAGTAAGCCGATAAAAACAGTCGTAAAATTACAGGTCAAAGGAGGAAGTGCAAACCCAGCTCCACCTGTAGGAACAGCATTAGGTCCCCATGGGATAAAATTGCAAGAATTTTGTATAAAGTTCAATGATTTAACAAGAGACAGAATGGGAGAAGTTATCCCAGTAGAGATTACTATTTATGAAGATAGAACTTTTGATTTCATATTAAAAGTATCTCCAGTAGCTGATTTGATCAAGAAAGCTTTAAACTTACAAAAAGGATCTGCAGTGCCAAACAAAACTAAAGTTGGTAAATTAACACAAGATCAAGTAAAATCTATTGCTGAGCAAAAAATGGTTGATTTAAATGCTTTTGAATTATCATCAGCTATGAAAGTTGTTGAAGGAACAGCAAGATCAATGGGAGTCGAATTAGATTATTAAGATTAATTTTAAAGTAGAAGAGATAATTTTATTATTTCGTTAGTACTACAAAAAAATATATGAAGTATAGAAGTAAATTATATAAATCAAAGTTAGAGTCTATAGATAAGACAAAAGTATATTCTCTAGAAGAAGGAATAGATACAATGTTATCTTTGAAGAAAGGTGCATTTGATGAGAGTGTAGAGCTACATTTAGTTGTAAATTTAAAGGGAACAAAAGGACCTCAATCTGTAAGAGGATCAGTTCTATTACCAAAACCAGTTGCTAAGACTAAAAGAGTTATTGTTTTGACAGATAATGAAGAGAAATCTTCACAAGCTAAATTGGCAGGAGCAGATCTAGTAGGGGGAAAAGAAATAATTGAAGAGATCAAAAAGAATGGTGGAATAGAAGCAGACATAATTATTGCTACTCCAGACTTTATGAAATTATTAGCTCCTGTTGCTAAAATTTTAGGCCCAAAAGGATTAATGCCTTCTCCTAAAAATGGGACAACTACAGAAGATGTCTCAAAAATTGTAAAAGAATTCAAAGCTGGGAAAGCTGAGTTTAGAATGGATAAAACTGGAATAATTCACCAAAGTATAGGAAAAGTTTCTTTCACTAAAGAAGAAATATTGGCTAATATAAAGGAATTCGTATCAGAAGTAGATAAGAATAAACCAGAAAAAGTAAAAGGTGATATGATAAAACTAGCTTATTTAACCTTGACACAAAGCCCATCAATCAAAGTTAAATTATAGACTTTATAATTAATTCAGAGAAAATAGAGCCTAAAAAACTCTATTTTTTTGTATAAAGAGAAATAGTAAATCTAAAAAGGTATCATTAAAATAATAAAATTATGATAATTATTATTGACAAATGTGTGTTTATGTGATATAATTTATTTGTAAATTAGTTCTTTAAAAAATTATGGAAGTTAGACCTGTTTGTAACAGTGTAGGAATTCTCGGATTAATGAGTTATGGTTCTTGTAGCCTAAGAATGAGTCAAGAAAGTGATAGTAAAATGCCTGTTATCATAGGCATAGCTTATTTTAATAAGTTAGAAAGAGAGGATAAGCTCTCTGTTTTAACAGATGAGCAAAAAACAATTCTTGCTGAAACAAGAAGAAAAATTAAAGAAGAGAATATTGTAGATACCTCTCATTATGTATTGGATGCAGTACTAGCTTGTTATGAGCATTATTTACCCTCTTCATCAAAATAATTGTTATTTTACCTCCATCAATAGATGGGGGTTTTAACTTTGATCTAAAAATTATTTTTTATAATTTAAATAAAGTTTCCAAAGCAAAATTTGATGTAAAATAAAAAATACAGGTAACCAGAGTTTAGAGTGAAATATAGCTATATATTGTCTTTGAGATTTATAATATCTTTGTTTTGTCCTAAATTTCAGTGGTTCTGCGCCTCCTTCATGATGCCAAATTTTTAGATTTTTAGCCCAAATTATTTTGAAATTATTTTGTTTTAATCTGTAGCATAAATCTATATCTTCATAGTACATAAAATACCTATCATCATAGCCACCGACTTTATCAAAGATTTCTTTTTTAATCAGAAAGGCTCCACCACCTATCCAGTCAGGAAATAATTCATTAGCAGGGTTTGTATTCCAATCTAATTTAGATTTATTAAATAGAAGTGAGAATGGAGTAGGAAATTCTCCAAATTGATAAGCTTGAATCTGATTATTACTATTAACCAAATTGAGACCTAACATAGCTATATTAGAGTCAAGAGAATATAGTTTTGGTAGGGGATTATCTAAGATTAGAGTATCAGGATTTATAACAAATAGCCATTCTCCTTGAGCTACTTTTGCCCCTAAATTTATACCAGAGCCAAATCCATTATTTTCTTTACTATATATAATTTTGATAGATTTATCAAATTCTTTTATATCTTCTAAATCATCACCAGAATTATTATCTACAATTATAATCTCTTTTTTATTAGGAATTTTATCTAAGATAGATGTAATTAATTTTAGTAGATAATTTCTGGTTTTATAATTTACAATTAATATAGAAATCATATAATTATTGAATATCTATTTTATATAAAGATTTTAAATTTTTGATACCCAAGATTGACATTATTATAACAAAAATAAATATTCCTAATAATGATTGGATAAATATATTTAGATCATTCGAATTATAAATAGCTAATCCCATAAAAATACTAGCCACTCCAACCCAAACTATATTTTTAGATATTTTAGGTACAATAGAACCATATTTATAAGCAATAAATAGATAAGCTATTAATACAAAAAACTCTGTTATGGCTGTTGCGATCGCAGCTCCTACAAAAGAATATTCAGGTATAAGATATAAATTCAAGCCAATATTAAGAAATGCTCCAAAAATTGATATATACATACTTACTTTTTGGTGTTTTGAGACTATTAAAACATTTCCGAGTAGATTACCTATAAAAATACATCCAATAGCAACAAAAAGATATTTAAGAGCATTTGAGGCTTCTAAATAAGAACTATCCGACATTAATAAGATAATTTTTTCAGATAATAATATTCCAGCTACAGTGATTGGAATAGCAAGAGATAGCATAAGATTGAAAGATTTTTGGAAGATCTCATCAAATCTTTTTTTATCTTTGAAATAATATTTAGCAAATATTGGTAATAATAAACCAATAAACATCCCAGGAAAAGTAATGATTATTTCTAAAACTTTATAAGCAATACCATAAAGTCCAACATCAGCAGGAGTTTTCATAATGGAAAGCATAATACCATCTAAACGATAATAGATCAAATTAAAAGCAACTATAATAAATAATGGGATAGCCTCGACAATAAGATATTTCCAATAAGTATAATCAAAAGCTAATTTGATTTTATAATATTTACGAGCTGAGAAATAGACAAAAGCCAAATTTAATAATCCAGATAAAGTATATACAAGAACAATATTAAATAGAGATATATTAGAAAATAAAACTAATAAAATCATCCCAATCATAAGAGTTGCTCTTGCAATCAGATCTCCAATAATTAATTTATCTGTACGGAGATGTTTTTGAAATACTCCCACCAAAACTTGTGAAACAGAAAATCCAAAGGCTCCGATAGCCCCGATAGGAATTAAGAGTTTAACTTCATTAGAATAATTAAAAAACCATACTACAATAGAAGATAAAAATAAAACTAAAAAAGCAATAGTTACCCTCAGTGTAAAAATATTAGAGATGTTTTTAGTCGCTTGCTTCTCTGATACAGTAGAAATTTCAGTTGTGAGAAAAACATTTAAACCAAGTTCAGCTACAATAGTCCAAAATATCAAATAGTTAGTTATAATATTATATTCTCCAAAGCTATCTTTACCCAAATAAAATGTTAGAATTTTAATAGAAACTAAACCTATTATAGTCATTAAGACTTTTCCGATAATCTGAATAATTGAATTTAGGGCTAATTTTTTATTTTGATTCATAATTTATAATAAAAACTAAGCTTTTTTATCTTTTCTAAATATTAAAAATTCTTGAATAATAGTGACTAAAGTAGAAGCTATCCAATAAAAACTCATAGCAGCTTGCAAATTAAAGGCAAATACAGTTACCAAAATAGGCATCATATATTTCATTTGAGTATTCATAATTTTAGCAATATCTGGTTCAGCAGGAGTATCTTTAATTGATTTTTTAACTTTCTTCTTTGGTTTAGAATCTTTTTTATTTCTATCAATCATCATACTTATCTGATAATATTGACTAATTCCAACTAATAAGGCTAAAAATAAGTTACCAGAATTAGCTATATTAACAAACCCAAGAGACATATTATTAAATGATTCTGGTAAACTTATAAAATTATATAGAGTTGGATAAGTTTCAGGTCTAAACATATTTTCCGCTACTCGATAAATAGCAATTATAATAGGTAATTGAGCAAATAAAAGTAGAAATCCAGCAAAGGGATTTATATTATGCTCTTTATATATATTCAACATAGCTTCAGATAGTTTAGTTCTATCATCCTTGTATTTTTCTTGCAACTCTTTAATTTTAGGCTGAAGCATAGTCATCTCCCTTTGATTTTTGATATTCTGTTTGTACAGAGGTAACATCAGAACTCTCACAATAATAGTTGTTAGGATAATAGCTATTCCAAGATCCCCAGTTAGATTATAAAACCAAGTAATAAGATTAAAAAGAGGTCTATACAATAATTCATGAAATAAAAAGCTCATAATAAATAGGTTTAGTTTAATAAATTCAACGATTTAATTTCGTTTAAAAGAGATTTGAAAGTAATATTACAAATCTCTTTACTTTTAATCAATACAATTATAACATAATTTTTATCATAATTATAGCTAAAAATCATATTTAAGGCAGACTTAAATCTTCTCTTAATTAAGTTTCTTTGAAAAGCCAAAGCAATATTCTTCTTTGAGATAATAATATTAGCAAAATTATGATTATAATCTAAATTAGGAGCAATAATTATATCAAATAAACTAGATCTATGTCTAAAATTTTTTCTGAGATATAATTTCAATTGATTATTGTCTTTTAATCTTTTCATTTTATATAAATTTATACTTTAATAAAAAATAAAGAGGTTTTTTAGTCCTCTTTATTTCAAAGTCAAAATTAGATTGATTAGACAGTTAGAGAACTTCTACCTTTAGCTCTTCTTCTGTTAATAACAGCTCTTCCAGCCTTAGTAGCCATTCTGGTTCTAAACCCATGTCTTCTATTTCGTCTTCTATTTTTACTTGCAGCACCTTTTACCATAATAGTAATAAAATATCATTTATAATATTATATATCATATATTTTTTTTAGATAAAAGTCAAGGATATATAATAATTTTTATGTATTAATATTGATAAAATATAAAAATATGCAATTTTTTATACTAAAACCCTTGACAAAATCTATTTTTTATGATAGAGTTATCTTAAGAAAGGTTAAGGAAGGTTTAAAAACTAGAAATAACCTTTTGTACATTAAATTTTATGACCTAGGAGGTCTATTATGGGGACTATTAAAAATTCGGTGTTCGTTATTCTAACTACCGTATTTGGATTTGTTGGAGCAGTTAATGCTCAAAGCATTCCTGGAGTAGTTGAGACACCTGTATGGGGACAAGGAAATGGATACTCTAACGCCTCCCCAGGGTTGGGGACAGGAGCTTTTGCGGGTAGCACCTATGGTGGTGCTTGGAATGGAGAGACTCTTGTTAATCCTGAAATAACGAACCAAGGTGGTTCTTATTTCAACTCAGTTACTACCAGTGGTGGAGGTGACACTGGTAACCCTATGGAAATAGTAGGAACAAATCCTATTGGTAATGCCTTTGGTTCGTCTAACGCATTTATTGGTGTTGGACCTGAAGGTACACTTCCTTTGGTTTTTATCGAAGGGAAGTCCACATCTTCGGGGAGTGTAGAAGCTCCTGCAGGCTATGACCCAATGAAAAATTTTTCTAATGCAGGAAGTTCTTATGAAGGATCCTACACAAAAGATGATCAGGGTTCTCCTGTCATCAATATAGGTGTGGGAGGTGCAACGAACACCGCGGTGACTGGAGGTGGTACTTCAAGTGCGTATTCTAACGTTACTAATTACTTTCAGACTGCCCCCATGGGAACTCCTAACCCTACAACTACTCCGTAGTTGTAGCCAAAGTAATTTAACTTAAATTTGATATAAATCTTACACAGTATTGTGTGAGATTTTTTTCTTTAAAGGTTTGGTTGAATTTAAATAATAAAGTTTATTTATAGCATTTTACTTGACAAAATACTATAAATATGTTACAATTTGGCTTAGAATGTTATTGATAGCATTTTAAAGTACTTTATAAAAAATTTAATCATGAAAAATAAAAATCTTGTATATGGTGGTTTAGTTCTTGTATCTGCATTAGCATTTGGAAATTCTGAAAGTGTGGGTGCTCAGGAAGTCCCAGGACTAACTGTAAATGTTGAATCCTCGCTAGAGTCTAACTCCATTTCTGTGGGAGGCGGTGGAGGAACTCAGCAAGTTAAGTCTGGAGGGATAAATATGCAGGGTGTACTTAATACTTCCAATGCCCCCTCGGGCTATCCAGCAAATTCATTGGTTATTCCAAATGGATGCGGTGAAACTGTTGTACCTGTTACTAATAATGGTTCTTACGGGCTTTGGATTTTATCCTTCAGTACCCCTTCCAGAGCTAATATTCCGAGAGAGGTTCTTTACAGATCAATGCTCTGTGAGGTGTATGGTGGGAGAGCTACTCAATACCTACAGATTATGAGAGGCCCTGATACTCCAGAGAAAAGAGTACTTATTGCTCTCTTATATGAATATTTGTATCAAGAAACTGGTTACTTTGATAATATGTCTGAGTCAGAAATGAAGAAATTTGATAATATCTATTTAGGTAAGTCAAATCAAATTCTAGATGATCAGATTATTAAGGGTTATATTGCTTCTCGAAGACAGGTTGTCAGAGAGATCAGATCTCAGAAATCTAACGATACAAAAGTTTCTTCTCAACCCAACTCACTTTTACCACCCAATGTGGTAAAAGTACCTGATCTTCTTGCATCTAAGCCAAAAATAGATATTAACCAATTACCACAATATATTGTAGTGAACGGTATTATGAGATATAAGTTGGTGAACCAAGCAGGAGAAGCTTTTTACAGATCTAGAATTGGTCAAGCTGGTGCTGGTGAAAACGAGCACAATAAATTATTTGCTCAAGACGGGCAACTGATTAAAGTAGTAGGTGGATAAACTCAACAATATTTTAAACCAAACCCCGTATTTTTACAAATACGGGGTTTTTTATTTCCTAAAAATCCAAAACCTGATATACTATAAATATCAGTTAAAATTTATTTAAAAAATGAATATTTTCTCAGATTTATTTACCGCTATATCACAATTCTTTTTGTTTTTCTCTATAATATTTAGTTTGTGGTGGGTTTGGCTTCCTGTAATATTATGGCTAATTCTAAAAACTCTATATGGAGATTATGCTACAGGAATTTTTTTAGCTAAGAATTGGAATTTTGACTTATTAGAAATTGTTTTAGAAAAAGGAGAAGAAAAAACTCCAAAATCAATGGAAAAAGTTATTACTACATTACACGGGGGAAGAACTGGTTATAGCTGGTGGGATAAAAATATTAAAGGAGCTAAGCAAGATATGTTCTCTTTAGAAATTGTAGGGATTAATGGAGAAATTCACTTTTTGATTAGAACTCTTAAAAAATACAGGAGATTAGTAGAAAATGCAGTTTATGGGTCTTTTCCAGAAGTGGAAATTACGGAGGTTAAAGATTATGTATTGAATCTTGATAGAGAAAAGTTAGAAATAGATTATGATATTTTTGGGGGAGATTTTGGGATGGCAAAAAAAGATGCATATCCTATTAGAACTTATATGAGTCATAGTGGATCAGAAGATGATCCTTTGTCTCAAATTTTAGAAGTGTTAGCTAATCTTGAGTCTGGTGAACAGCTATGGATACAATTACCTATAGAACCAGCTGATGATGATTGGATTGATAATAGTAAAAAAGAGCTAGAAAAACTTTTGGGTAAGAGAGTAGATGATAAAAGAGGATTTGTAGATAAATATTTAATGCCTTTGATAGAAGCAATATCTTTTGGTTTAATAAAAGCTCCAGTTGCCCCTTCTACTCCAGAACAAAAATTTGGTATAGCACAAGATTTGACTCCAGGTAAAGCTGAAGCTATTAAAGCTATAGAAAATAACATCACTAAATCAGGGTTCAAGACTGTTATGAGAGTGATTTATATTGCTCCTAAAGAAATATTTAACTCAGCTTCTATTAAGACTATTTTTGGGGCCCTAAAGCAATTTAATGATGCTTCACTTAATTCCTTTAGGTTAGATGATAAAACAGTTCCATCAGTGGAAAATTTTTTTGGAAAAGCTGACAAAAGTTCAGAGAGGTTAAGAAAAAATTTACTCTTAGACAATTATATTGGAAGAAAGATTAAGAGCACAAAATTTGTTTTTAATACAGAAGAATTAGCTACTGTATTTCATTTTCCTAATGGGACAATTACAACAAGTACCCTAAAGAGAGTAAGATCAAAAAAAGCTACTCCTCCTTCAGAATTGCCTTTGATCAATTAATAGTATATAATATAAACATATAACTATATAAAATTAAATTCAAAATATGTCAAACTTTAAAGACAGTATTACAGTTATTGGTAAAACAAATTTTCATAATAAAGCAAGATTGTTTGGAATAAAGTTAGATGATAGAAGAAGGCACATGCATATCATAGGAAAAACTGGTATGGGTAAAAGCTCTTTAATGTTGAATATGGCTGTATCAGATATTCAAAATGGTCATGGTATTTCTTTGATTGATCCTCATGGAGATTTGGCAGAATATTTATTAGATTGTATTCCTCCAGAAAGAATGCATGATGTAATTTATTTTAATCCACAAGATTTAGATAATCCAATTGGATTTAATGTGCTTGGTGATGTCCCTAAAAATCAAAGACATATTGTAGCGGATGGTCTAGTAGGAGTTTTTAAAAAAATTTGGGCTGATTCTTGGGGTCCTAGATTAGAATATATACTTAGAAATGCTATTTTAACCCTATTAGAAAGTGATGAGAGTACTCTCTTAGATATTATGAGAATTCTTGTTGATAAAGATTTTAGAGCAAAGATTGTATACAAAATTGAAGATCCAATTATCAAAGCATTTTGGTTAAATGAATTCGAGGGTTATGGTGAAAAGATGCAAGCTGAGGCTGTAGCTCCTATCCAAAATAAGGTAGGGCAATTTACTTCATCTCCTCTAATTAGGAATATTATTGGACAAAAAAAATCAAGCTTTAATATTAGAGAAGTTATGGATGAAAGAAAGATTTTGATTATGAATTTATCTAAGGGAGCAGTTGGGGAAGGTGGAGCTCAATTATTAGGTGCTATGATGGTAACTAAAATGCAAATGGCTGCTATGAGTAGGGTAGATATACCACAAGAAGAAAGGAAAGATTTTTTTGCTTATATTGATGAGTTTCAAAACTTTTCAACAGACTCTTTTGCTGAGATATTATCTGAAGCTCGTAAATATAGACTATCTTTAATTTTGGCTCACCAATATATAGATCAATTACCAGAAACAGTTCAATCTGCTGTATTTGGCAATGTTGGAACTACAGTTATGTTTAGAATTGGAGCTGGTGATGCCGAACGGTTTGAGAAAGAAGTTTCACCAGTTCTCACTGTAGAAGATTTAGTTAGTTTACCTAAATGGAAAATATATCTTAAATTGATGATAGATGGTGTGACATCAGCTCCATTTAGTGCTGATACATTAATAGATCCTGCTGTACAAGAAATATCCCTAAAAGAGCAGATTATAGAATTTTCTAGTAAAACTTATGGGGTACCTATTGCTAAATTAAAAGAAGAGTCTGAAGCTAATTCTATCCCAACAGACCCTCAGAGAAATAACGGTTCTAATAATGGTTTTAAGCAAAATAATAGATCTAATTATCAGAATAATAGACAACAGCAAGGCTCAAATCAAAATAGACCAGCTTACCAAAAACCTGCACTAAATCAAAATAATAATTATACAAATAAGTATAATACTCCAAAATTAGAGATAAGTAAATTAGAAGATAGACCATCACTACCAGCTGATGTTAATATTAAAAACCCTGAATTTGGAGAAAAAAACAAAGAAGAGATACAAAAGCCTATTCAAAATTCAGAAAATATCTTAAATGTAAAGGAAGAGATTAAACTAATTGAAGAAGATATTATTACTACAAAAAGTGATACAAAATTTGAAGAAAAAAAATATCTTAATATTATAAATAGTAAGGAATTAGATATAACTGAAAAAGATTCCAGTGTTGAATCAATATCACAAGAGATTGTGAATAAGGTTGAATCTTTGGAGAATAGTGAAAAAGTAGAATTAATCGAGACTAAAATAAATCCAATAGAAATAGATAAGAATCAAGAAATTAGTGAGACTAAATTAGATTTGGATGAAAAAGAAGAAGTTCAAAATCCTATATTAGCAAGAAAGTTAAAAGAGATATTCTCTAAATCACAAAATCCTTTTGGGGGGATTGAGTATAATGTTAAGTCTAATATATTAAAAAAAGAATATGATAAAGAAACAGAAGAGAGATTATCAGACGATAATCTAGTAGGGGAGCTTTTAGATGAATTTAGTCAAAGATTTTTAGAAAAGAAGATATCAGAAGACGATTTAGAAATACCTAAATTAGTTAAATTTAAAAAATAAATAGTTGTAATTTATTTAAGATATGTATCTTTAAATCCAGAAAAATCATCATATTTTATAAATTCATCGTGATGTTTTGGAGCAATAAATCCTTTTGATTTTTTATGTTGAATTCCACACCAATATTGTTCGGTTCTTGCTACAATTTCTGTCCCATAACCCATAAATCCATTTACATAACCACAATACATACAATTTATTTTCTGAACTGGATTTAAGAATTTTAATTTATGTCTATCTATTTTTATATAACTTCTTCTATTTACATATTCTATACCATACAAAGGGAAACATATTCTATGGTATAATTCCAAAAATATATCCATAAATATTGTTGGTACTATTACTATATAAATAAATGGTATAGATATAAAATGCCTCAAGGCTTTATATTTTGTATTTGTTATCTTATAATTCATAATTTTAAATAAATATTAATTTCAGAATAAATAATACCACTTTTTTTATTTGTTGTCTATAATAATTTTTACAGATCAAAATTGCAAAAAAGATTAGCAATATAATGTGATATCTGCTATAATTATTATGCATAGAAATTTTTATGCAATCAAATATATTAAACATTTTAAACACATAATTATATGATAAAAGTAGGACAACCAGCACCAGATTTTACTTTAAAAGGTTATCAGGATGGTAAATTCAATGAATATTCATTATCACAAACAAATGCAGAAGGTAAATGGGCGGTAGTTTTTTTCTACCCACTTGATTTTACATTTGTATGCCCAACTGAAATTACTGGTTTTAATAAAGAAATTAAATCTTTTGAAAAATTGAAAGCTCAAGTTTTTGGAATAAGTGTAGATAGTGTTCATTCTCATAAAGCTTGGGTTGAGAAAGATTTAGGAAAATTAGAATACCCTCTATTATCTGATTTCAAAAAAGAAACAGCAGAAGAGTATAATGTTTTGGTTGATGATGATGGAGGAGTTGCTTTGAGAGGGACATTCATTATTGATCCAAATGGTATTTTGAGATATGCAGTTGTATCTGATTTGAATGTAGGAAGATCAATTCACGAAACAGTTAGAGTATTACAAGCTTTACAAAACGGTGGATTATGTCCAGTTGATTGGGAAGAAGGAGAGAAAACTCTTTAAAAATTACAAATTTAAAAAGGCTATGATTTACTATAGTCTTTTTAAATTTACATATAAGAAAAAATTTGTTAGAATATTAATATATTAAATAATTAAGATTAGAATGAAAAATATATTTAGAAAATTGTGGTATCTATTGATATTTATGCTTCCCTTTGAAATTTTACAAATATCTATACAAGGTTTCCAAATAAGAATTTATCAGGTTATTATTTTAATAGTACTTTTACTATCTATTTATTTGTATAGAGATAATATACAATCAAAAATAAATTATATATTAAAAAATATATTTAATCTTGAAATATATTATCAAAATATTTATTTAATTTTATTTACCTTAATATGGATTATAGCTAGTATAAGTGGTTATTTTTATGGAGGAGATATTAATCAAAGTTTTATAAAATCAGCTATAGCTTTACTATATTTAATTTTGTTTATCATAATCTTTTATGGAATTAGAAATAAAAATCAATTATATAATGTCTTTAAAACTTTATTTTATTCAACAGGAGTATTGATTTTGATAGGAGTATATGAGGGAATAGCATTTAAATTTGGCTGGAATACATTTACTGTTTTTGATGGTAGGGTGGACTCATTATTACCAGAACCAAACTGGTTAGCTATGTTCTTGACTATTATTTATGCAATATTATTGCCAATACAGTTAAATTTACAAAAAAAATGGTCATTATGGTATTTAATGCTTGGACTTTTATTTATAGTAATAGCTAGTTTGACAAGAGCCTCTTGGTTAGCAATATTTATTATTACAGGTATATTCTTCCTTAGAAACATTATTTGGGGTGATAAAAAGAAAAATTTGCTTAAGTATATGACAAGTATTGCAATCACTATATTTTTGGCAGTTATTCTATCACAAACTGGAATAACAGGATTTAATTTAAAAGATAGGGCTTTATCTATATTTACACAAGATATGGTTTATTATGATAAAGAAATTACTCAATATAATCAAGATGAGGAAATATCAAAGAATATAGAAAAAGATATAAATATTATCAAACGACAAGATGACTATAATAATGCTTTAGAAATAGGTACGGAATATTTTCTTACAGGTGTTGGCTTTAATGGTTATGAGCATAGAGTCGGAGATGGTAGAAATGCTAGCAATCTATTCTTAGGAGTCTTTGTTAGTTCTGGAATTATTGGAGTAAGTATATTATTTACAATTTTTTACACTTTAGTTAAGCAATCATTTTTCTTTTATTCATCTGATACAAAACTTTCAAATATAATTCTTAATATAATTTTAGCAATTACAATTACAGGAATGTTTAATGATCCTTATTTGATGGGATTCTTATGGATCATATTAGCTATAGTTACTCGTATTCCAGATATTATTATAGATGATGATTTAGATCATAAGTCTAATTAAACAAAAAAAGATATTTAGTATTGACAAAATTGCTTATAAATGTTATAAAATAAAGGTTGTTTAGATTCAGGATCAGAGTATGAATAAATCTAAAGTTAATAAAAAAAAATTAATAAACTCTTCAGAAGAAAAAACAATTTTTATTCCAATTCATTTATTAAAGTCAGAAATGTGTCTAAATGATCTATCTGATTCAAACAAAAAAATTAGTTTGATATATCCTTATGAAAATGGAAATATATATATTACTATAAGTAACAATTAATTTAAAAAGACGAGGTTAATAAATCTCGTCTATATTTTATGAAATATTTCTTAATACATGGTTATGGAAAAAGTCTTGATATCAGAGAAGATAGTATTCCTGATAATTTAGGTTTTTATATATTTGATAATGAAATAAGAAATCAAGAAGCTTATGTGTTTAAATGGGCTATAACTGATCATAGGAATTTTTTCTCTAAAATTAACTTATTTTCTCAAGTAAATTTATATCATAAAGAAAGAGATAGAATTTCAGATTTATTTTGGCAACAAAGATTATTTGATCAAATGAATTTAAATAAACCAGAAATAATTATTTGTCACTCTATGGGGTGTAAATTTTTTCTGAATACTATACAAAAATATAAATTGATTCCATCGATAAAAAAAGTAGTTTTTGTTTTAGCTGATATAAGTCAAGAAGATAATTTAAATATTTTATTGAAAAAAGAAATAGATTTTATAAATATATACTGTTTTTGGGATAATGCTCTAATTTCTTCTATGATAATTAATCTCTATAAGCCAATAGGTCTCTTTGGTATTAAAAAAAATGATGATAATAATCTGTTTTGGAAGCTTAATTATGGAGTAAATTTACATCAGGATATTTGGCGAGATGATAATTTTAAAATTAGACTTGATGAATTAATTAAAAATTGCTAATTGTTGATAACTATCTATTAACAAATACTATAAACTATGATATAATAATATTGTAAGAAGCTTAAATCAAAAAAAATGAACTATCAAGATATAATTCAAATCTTATATATAATATTGTTAACTGAAGTATTTGTTATTTTAGTTTATGTTATAGCTATAATGATAGACTTAAAAAAATCTATTGATAGAGTTAAAGTTACTTTAGATAAATTTCAATCTGTAGGTAACAAAGCTCTAGATATAGCTGATGATTTAGAAGTTAAAGTAAAAAAAATAATTAGTTTTGCTGATTTATTGGGAGATATACCCAATATTATTAGCAGTGTTTTCTTTGGTAAAAATAAAAAATCAGCTAGTTTTTTTTCTCATTCAGAAAAAAGAGAGAAGAGTTTAGATGATGAAATTAATTTGTCTAGAGAAAACAAGGCAAAAATTATAAGAAAAAGAATAATTTAATAAATTTATGAAGAAAAGACATGTTTTAGCTGGACTAGTTACTGGTTTAGCTGTAGGAGGATTAACAGGAATATTATTTGCTCCTAAAGCAGGTAAAGAAACTAGAAAAGATTTGAAAAAAGTTTATTCAAAAGTAAGTAAAGATGTAATTGATAAAATTAAGGAAGTTAAAGATTTAACCAAAGAGAAGTATCATGAAATAGTAGATAAAGCTATATCAGAGTATCAAAAAATTGAAAAAGTTACTAAAGAACAAGTAGCAGAAGTGGCTACAATATTAAAAGATAAGTGGAAAGATATAGAGAAAAAATAGTAAATATAGTATAAAAAAAGCTTCTTTACAAAAAGAAGTTTTTTTTATATAATTACATTAATTAACTTTTAAGTTATGTATTATTTTTTATCTAAAATCACATACATTGTCGTATATATCTTAGTGCATATATTTTCTGTTCCAATTATATTTAGTGGTATTGGAAATTTAAAAAACTTAAAAGGCCCAGTTATTATTGCTTCTAATCATGAATCAAGATTGGATCCTATATTCATAGCTTATTTTATATCATTTATAAATAGAAAAAATATAGATATAAGATTTTATGCATGGCATGTTTATTATGACATGCCTGTTTTAGGATGGTATATTAAAGCAATGAAAAGTTTAAGATTAATAAATAAACAAGGTTTAAATATTTTAGATGAAGGAGTTGATCTTTTAAAGAAAAAACATATTATAGGTATATTCCCAGAAGGAAAGATAAAAAAGGTAACAGAGAAGGATAAGAGAGGTAAAAGAGGAATCTCGTATCTTGCATGGAAAAGTAAGTCTGATATAATTCCAATATATTTAAATTATAAAAGAAGATGGGCAAACATTCCTATATTTTATCAAATGGAATTTGTTGTAGGTAAAAAATTTAGAATATATGATATAATAAAATCAGAAAGTGACTTACAAAAAGGATCTGACATAGTAATTCAAAAAATTTATGAACTTAAACCAAATAAAAATAATATTGAAAAGATATAAGATTATAATCTCTATATTGGTACTATGTATTTTTTTAGGAACAAGTTATGCCTTTTATATTGATATACAAAAAGAGGATAAAGATATTAAGGTATCTTCAAATAAAAAATTAAATTCATCTAAAATACCTTTAGGGCAAGATACATTTTTGTTTGAAAAAAATACTGAGATAAAAATAGAAAATAACTTAGATTTTAATTCTAATATAAGTTCAGTGAATAATAATCAGTCATCTTCAGTAGATATAATTGAGAATAAAGTTAATAGTTCTGAGATTAATACCAAAAATAATGTTAAAGAAAATGTTGGAGGTGGAAATGATAGAATTAATTTTACCCCAATTCCTTCATCAGATATTGATCCAGAATCAAAATTACCTAATTATAATAATAGTAAGTATTTGTTAGATGTTTTAGCTAATTTAGATCCTTTAAATAATTATAAATTCAAATATGCTCCTTATGATAATGGTTCTGATTATCCTAATACAGAATTAATTACTTCTATAGAAGGTTTTGATCAAAAAGTTTTTGATTTTGTTTGGTTAAAATTGTTTTCTAAATATATTACAAATTTGAATGAACAAGGATATTCTTTTTCATTTGTGAACTATTTAGATTATTATAAAGAAAATGATGTTCCTTTAGCTCTTATAGGTACTGATTCAGCTAGTCCTGAACTTAGAGATAAACCTAAAATTATAGATTATAAAAAAAATATAAATTTAGAGCAATTTAATTTTACTCCATCAGAGATATATCATATAAAAATAATATCTTTATTATATCCAGAATTAGATCCGGAATTTTATAATAGATATTGCTCTTTATATGAACATCCTAATTGTAATTCTGGTATTAGTAAAAATTTGAAAAACAATATTTTTGGTAAAAATATAAAATCTATAATTAATAAATTAGGGTATGGGTTTAAACCTAAAAATACTGATGCTCAAACTATCTCCTCTGATTTCTCTCTTTCTTTAGGTGGTAATAGTACAATTCCAAGTGGATTAGAAGATTTAGTTACAAATGGTGTTGATAGTATTCTTAGTGTTGTTAATCTAACTTTAAATACAGTACTATCTGAAGTAGCAGGTCAAATCAGTACTTTGCAATTAAGGAGCTGTGGAGCAAAGAGAGCTGTGGAAGGAGATACGAAACCAGTTAGTAAATTATATAGTGGTGTTGCATTGTGCTCAATATGTAGAAATGTGTTATGTCTAGGAATTGTTCCTGGTATACCACCGAAGATAACATTTTATTCATATCTTTGGTCTATAGAATATGGAGCAAGATGTGGCTGTTCTGATGGAGCTTTACCTGGATTTTAAATAGGAAATTTTATTATCAAAATAATTTTTTTGTGATATAATTATCAACTGAAGATAATAAATTTAATTTAGTTATGAAAAAAATTTTTGTGGGAATGTCTGGAGGTGTGGATTCTTCAGTAACAGCTTATTTGTTACAAAAACAAGGATATGAAGTTATTGGAGTTTTTATGAAGAATTGGTCAGGTAAATTAAAAACTAGTAGAGGAGAATTTGATTTTCCATGTTCATCTCAATCAGACTTTGAAGATGCAAGGCAGATTGCTAATTTATTAAAAATACCAATTTATACTTTTGATTTTGAAAAAGAATATAGAGATAAGGTAATAGAATATTTTGTGAAAGAAATCAAAAAAGGCAGAACACCAAATCCTGATGTGATGTGTAATAAAGAAATAAAATTTAAAGTATTTCTAGATAAATCTTTATCTTTAGGTGCTGATATGATAGCTACCGGACATTATGCTAGAGTTGTTTATGAGTCAGATGAATATAAACTGTTGAAAGGTTTGGATATTACAAAAGACCAGTCTTACTTTTTAAATACATTAGGACAATATGAATTATCCAAAACCTTATTTCCAATTGGTAATTTAGAGAAATCTGAAGTAAGAAAAATTGCAAAAGAAGTTAACCTTCCAAATGCTGATAAACCAGATAGTCAGGGAATCTGTTTTGTCGGTGAAATTGATGTCAATTCATTTATTGAGGCTTTTGTTGGTGAAAATGAGGGAGATATTATTACAGAAGATGGAGAAGTTATAGGTAAACATAAGGGTTTATATTATTATACTATTGGGCAGAGAAAAGGTCTTGGGATAGGTGGTGGTATACCATATTTTGTTATAGATAAAGATTTGGATAAGAATAATTTGATTGTTTCAAAGGGTTTAGATCCAGAATCTTTATATAAGAAATTTGTTTTAATTAATGAATTATCTTTTACAAATGACAATAATATACCTGAATTCCCATTGAAATGTATGGCTAAAATTAGGTATAGAAGTAATGATGTAGATTGTGTAGTTTATAGTACAGACAGACCTGATGTATTAAAAGTTGGTTTTTTAAAAGAGCAAAGAGCTATAACAAAAGGTCAGTTTTTAGTTTTGTATAATAATCAAGAATTGATTGGGAGTGGAATTATGATATAAATATATATATTTGAAAATGAAAAATTGGAACCTAAAATATTCTATATTAATATGGGTGATCTGGATGGTGGCTATTTTTACTTTATCTAGAACTTTAATAGATAGAATTCCTTTTGGAGAACCTAATTCTTTATCTACTCAAACTAATGATTTATCAATTTGGACAAATTGGGACGGTAACAATTATATAGTTATTGCTAGAGAGGGATATTCAAATTTGGGAGATCAATTTTTTGCATTTTTCCCCTTATATCCATTATTAATCAGAATAATAAGATTTACTTTTAATATTTCTTACCCATATGCTGGTATAATTATCAGTAGAGTATCTATTTTGTTAGCAATAATATTTTTAATCAAATTAATTGAGCAAGATTTTCCTAAAAAAATAGCTTATAGAACAGCTTGGTATTTATTAATATTTCCAACATCTTTTTTCTTTTTTGCAACATATACAGAAGGGTTATTTTTGTTTATTAATTTAGCAACATGGTATTTTATAAAAGTAAAAAATTATAAATTAGCTTTTATTTTTGGGTTTTTATCACCATTAACAAGACTTTTAGGGGTTTTAATGGCTCCAGTAATCCTTTTTGAATATCTTAAATCTATTGATTTTCAAATAAAAAAAATACAAATACCAATTATTACAAGTGTAGCTCCTATTCTAGGGTTAGGACTATATGGTTTATATAACTATTATCATACCAAAGATTTTTTTAATTTTCTTAATGCCCAAAAATATTGGTCAGGTTATGGTAGGGAAGGTTATAACAATCCTTTTGTAATTATATGGAATAATATTATTTCTAGTTTTTCGAAATTTGGGGAAGAAGGTTTTCTAATTTTAGGTTATTTTGATCTTTGGTTTAGTTTATTTACTTTATTCATTCTTTTATATGTTACAGTTAAAAAAGTTATTCCAATTTCTTATGTAATTTGGAGTTGGGTGTTCTTTTTAATTCCAATAGTCACAGGTTCTCTTGTCAGTATGCCAAGGTATGTTTTGGTTTTATTCCCAATATTTATTGTTTTAGCAAAATGGGGAGATAAAAATCAGTATATAGATAAATTATATACAATTATAAGTATTCTTCTATTAACAAATTTATTATATATGTTTATTTTTGGTATATGGATTGCTTAGTAAAAATTTAAATTTTATGATTAAAAATATTGAATATGAAATTAGAAGAAATAAGAGAGCAAAGAATATAAAATTATCTATCTATCCAATAGGAAGAATTATAGTTTCTGCCCCTACTATTGTTCCTAAATTTATAATTGATACTTTTGTTAATTCAAAAAAAGATTGGATTATAAAACAATTAGATAAAATAGGTAAAAATCAATCAAAAGATTTAAGAAAATTTAGTAAAAAAGATTTTATAAGAAATAAAGAAAAAGTATTAGAATTGACTAAATCAAAATTAGTAGAATTTAATAAATATTACAAATTTAATTATAATAAAGTTACTGTAAGAGATCAAAAAACCAGATGGGGAAGTTGTTCTAGTAAAGGTAATTTAAATTTTAATTATAAAATATTATTCTTAAAAGAAGAGTTGCAAGATTATATCATAGTTCATGAACTTTGTCATTTAAAAGAAATGAACCATTCATCAAGATTTTGGTCTTTGGTAGCTAAAACTTTACCGAACTATAAATTATTAAGACAAGAATTAAGAGATCAAGAGATAAGGTTGAGGTAAAGTTAAAAGTAAATTTCTTTAAAATAAGGTATATTATAATCAATTATATATAATAAAATCTTTAGACTTGACAAATTTTAAAGGAAGAGTACAATAATTAGAATACAAGAAATAACCCTGTTTTCTTATGAAAAATAACCAATTAATTATAATTATCGTCTTTTTATTAACTTTAAGTTTCTTAAACCCTAACTTAGCTTTAGCAAATAATGAACTATCCCAAGCAGAAGAAATAGAGCCAGTAACAGTAGAAATAGAAGGGAATAATCTAGAAGCAAAAGAAATAAACAATATAATCAAAGACGAAGAATACCAAGTACTACAAATAGAAGGAGAGATAGAAGTAGGAACAGAGAAAGTAACAGATAATCTAATCAAAGTAAAAGGAGAAAATTTAGCAGAATTAGAAAAAGAAATCACAGACCAAAGAGAACTATTATTGCTAAACCTAAAGAATACCGAAGAATTAGGAAAAGAAAATAAATCAAAAAAAGAAAAAGAGAAGAAAATAAAAGACATAGAAAAAGCTATAACAGAAAATAAGAAGGTGAAGAAAAATATCAAAAAGATAAAAGCAACCTATGAGACAGAAGAAAAAGCTAATAAAACCATAGAAAGACAGAAAAACAATAAGAAGATAAAGAAAATGGAAAAACAAGTAAAAAAAGTAGAAGAAAAAGAAAATAAAGAAGAAACAAAACAAGAAAAAATAAACAAAAACATAGAAAAGTTAAAAATGA
>CAZWIJ010000011.1:10436-30322 GCA_964633865.1 uncultured Candidatus Saccharibacteria bacterium | reverse complement strand
AATCAAGAGTTGGAATTTCTATAATATGTGTCTTTATTCCATTTATAAGATATTGAGATATTTTTGTCTGCATAAAAAATTGTTTATCATTATTAATTATATTTATTATAGCATAATTTATTTTATGCAAAAAGTGAAGTATAAAATTAAACTCTCCCCCTACTTAAAAGAATCTTTGGAAGCATATTTTTTGTTTTTAATTTACTTAACAACTTGATCAAAATACTATTTTCAAGTATAATTTAAATGTACTCAAGTAAATAATTATTAAATTATGAGCTCATTAAAGGATATTCTAGAAAAGAGAATTGATACCCCACCACCACTTTTTTTAAAAGATGAACTTACATTGGATCAGGAAAAATATTTATCAGAAGTGTATGAAAAAGCATTTCATTGTTCTATCTTATCTCCTAGTCACAGTAATACTCAGCCAGTTAGATTTGCTTTCTTTGAAGAAATGAATCGAATTAAAGATTTGTTTTTATGGTTGGATAATAATTATTCAAAAGAATTTAAGCCTGGCAAATATAATTCTCTATCTGATTTTCATGGATCAAAAGTGAAAAGGGTTTTTATCCCCATATATAAAGTCTTAGATCGTGATGATGAGAAGAAGTCAAATCCTGAATGGGAATCCCAAGCAACTGCATCAATTGCTGTTAATAATGCTTGTGTATCTTTGAATCAATCTGATCCATTTATTACTAAAGATGGTAAGAAAATATTCCCAAGTATTCATTGGTGGTCTCAAGATATTATGTTGCCTTATAGTTTGGAATATCTTTACCAAAAAAACATTCTTGAAAGAGATGTAAAATATGGGAGCTTAGGAATAATGCTCGGGGGCTTTATCTCAGAAGAAATTAGAGAAAAATTTTATTTCCACCCTAAACATCAACAAAAACTTTCAATTAAAGAATTTGTTCTAAAAGTTTAGATAAATAAACAAGATTGAATTTATAAATTTCTACTTTACAAGTTATACTTTTATGAACCAAATTATACCAAATAAATTAAAAAAAGGAGATAAAATCATAGTAATTTCACCTTCCGACTCACTTTATTTTATGGGAGAAGAAATGCAAAAGATTGCAGAAAAAAGATTCCAAGAAATGGATTTAGAAGTAACTTATTCTAAGAATTCAAAAGAAGTAGATGCATTTGATTCATCTAGTATAGAATCAAGAGTATCAGATTTACATCAAGCTTTTTTAGATAAAAGTATAAAAGCTATATTTATTGCTTATGGAGGTTATTCAGTAAATCAACTTTTAAGTTATATAGATTGGAATATAATTAAAGAAAACCCTAAAATCCTAATGGGATATTCAGATATAACGGCTCTTAGTAATGCAATTTTAACAAAAACGGGCTTAATCACATATTCAGGACCTACATATTCTCAATTCGGGCAAAAATTATATTTTGAATATACTCAAGATTATATTTATAAAACTTTATTTGAAAACAAAGAGTATCAAATTTGTCCAAGTGAATTTTGGAGTGATGATAATTGGTATAAAGATCAAGATAATAGACATTTAATCAAAAATCAAGGTTGGTTAGTGATAAATGAAGGTGAAGCAGAAGGAAAAATTTTAGGAGGAAATCTCTCTACACTTAATCTATTACAAGGAACAGAATATTTTCCTGATTTAACAAATGTAATTTTGTTTTTAGAAGATGATAATGAATCTAATATAGGAATATTTGATAGGGATTTACAATCATTAATCCATCAACCTAATTTTGATAAGGTAAAAGCTCTTGTAATAGGTAGATTTCAAAAAGATAGCAAAGTTACAGATGAGCTTCTGATAAAATCTATTCAAACAAAAAAAGAATTACAAAACATACCCATTATTGCGAACTTAGATTTTGGACACACTCATCCTATGTTTGTATTTCCTATTGGGGGTAAAGTTAGTCTTAAAGTCAGTAAAGATAAATCTGAAATTATTGTAAAAAATTATTAATATTTAATTTCAAATTATACTCTATTTTCTCTTTCTCTATTATAAATGAATTTATTTCTTGTGTATAGTGAAAGTTTTTAACTTATTGTCCAAACTCTTTTTTATTAAAATCTTATTTTTCACGAAATGCTTGTTCAAGATTGATATTCATACAATTTGCAAAAAACAAAGATAAATTAAGATAGCATCCATTTATTCCCCAACATGGTGTGTATTAGAGTGAATATCTACATTCATTTTTTCTGCTTTTCTAATAGCCTTCTTGAACAATTACCCCGTCTCTTATCTAAACTTATTTGAAAATGTTTAAGTTTTGGGTTCTTAGATAATTGTGGCATCTTTTATATAAATTATGTAATATATTGTTCTCATCTTTTTCACAAATCACTCTATAAAAGAATAATACTCCGCTATAATTTCTGCTAATTTTAATCCAAAGTCATCTAAAAATAATAAAAGTTCTTCTTTTGTGAATGTAGGATTAATAGCTTGTTCTAATAAAATTTTCATTTGAGGTTCATATTCTGGGTAGTATTTGGAAAAATATCTATAACAATAGACTAAATCTCTTGTATATATCTTTTCTCTATCCATAAATAATGTCACACTTGCTCTTAATTATAGCTCTACAAATCCATTTTGTTCTATTTTTAAAACTTTGACCTGTTTCTTTTGCTAAAAATATTTTTGTCTTATTTATTAATTTTGGAATCTTCCATCCAAATTTAGAAGCAGATTTTTTATCAACTTTGAAATCTTGGATATCTGGAATTAAATTTTTTCCATAAAGGTGAACTGATTGAGTTTTTATACAAAAATGAGTAAAAAAATCATAATTAATATCCTGCAACTTATCAGTATGTAATAGTAGTAAATCCAACTTAAATATTGAATCTTTCCAAGTAAAATATTCCGGTAGATTTTCTAAAGGTTGGTTATGAATAATTATAAGATCAATATCTGAGTAATTTTCCACTTGAGAATTACTAGCAAAACTTCCTCTGACATAAATGGAGTCTATTTTATTTTGGTTGTTTAAAATGATATTCTTTACTACCTCATCGAGTATTAACTTTGATTCTTGATTAATATTTTTATATGTAAATGGGTTTTCAAAATAACCTACACAAAACAGATACTCATTAATTTCAATATTATAAATAATAACTTTAAAAATTCTATGGAAATCTTTAAAAATTCCAAGGATAAAGAGTTAAAAAAAATATATAATCAATTAGAAGAGTATTTGGATACAAAAACTCCTTAAATTCAAAGATATACTTATATTATTTAAAAATATTTTCTTTTACAAGAATGTCTAAGATCTCTTTTGTTTTTCTTTCTGTGATTTTTTTCCAATCTTCTTTATATATATCCTGATAAGCAGATACAAGATTATATCCTAAAGAATAACCTAACCATTGAGGATGTTTTTCATCACCAAAGAACACTCCCCTATATAATTCTTCTGATTCATCATCAATCATAAGTTTTAAAAAATCCCAATATTTTAAACAAGTTTCTCTAGAATTATATTTTACAAAAGGAGCTTTTTCTCCTCCCAATATACTTTCTCTAAAATGTTCAGCTAAACCTTCATATACAAATGTATCTCCCAAAGATTTCCAATCATTTTTTTTGTGAACTACAACATGGTGATACTCATGAGCAATTGTCTCAGCTAGTGCTAACTGCCAACCTTGAGTATTAGTATTTAAAGATATAATAATAGAAGATCCTCCAAAAGGGGCAAATCCTCCACATCCATTCATTTGCTCCAAAGTAAAAGCATCAAATGTAGGTAAAACAATAACTATTATATTTTCCAAAGAAAGAGTTTCATTGCATTTCTCTAATGTTTCTTTTATAATATTATTTATTAAATCTTTTTCATCAGGTATGATTTTATAATCTTCTGGGACATAACATCTATAATCAATTAACGACCAGTCATCTTCTGATAAAGAAATGTCTTTTAGAGCAGTTTCAACTTTGTTATACAAAATTTCCCCTATATCTTCTGATGATATTGAAGACTTTAATTCAGATATTAAATTGATTATATTATATTTCATAATAAATTTTATAATAATAACTTTATTATAGCATATATAATTTATTAAAAAAAGATATTTCTATTAGAAATACCTTTTTAATTCTAGATTAAATTTTATGAGAAAAAATGAGGTAAAGAAGGATACTTTCTTGCCCACTTCATAGATAAATTGAATGGTCTTTTATGGTAATAAGGCTCACATCCATGAGAGAAATTTAATGGCATTAATTTTTCTGAAAGCACTCTAACCACTGATAAAGGTTTTTTCTTACCTTTATTCATATTAACCCAAATTGGATCAAATTTTTTAATAAGATCTTCTAGAGTAAGAGATACTTCATCTGCTTTAACAATCATTTCCTTACTATTGATTAACCAATCAACTTTTTGTAGATTTTTTGGGTTCATATAGAAAACCCCATAATCTTCTGGTGTTTCAACTTTACTTTCATCCATCTCCAAGTCAACTTTTTCGTCTTGCCATGTTAACAACATTAACTCAGCTTCATTAAAAGCTTTGTAAATTGAACTTTTAAATGAAAACGATGCAGAGCATCCAGAAACTAAATAAGGGTGTTTTAATTTATTAACAATCAAAACCAAAACTACACATACACTGTCTACTGTAATATCTAAGACATATGTATTAAATCCATATTTATTCCAAATTTCTGATCTTTTTAGAACTGAAGTTGACCACATAGACTTAGGAATTTTGCTAACAACCCTCTTACAATACCAAAGAATTGATATCGCATCTCTTTCTATTAATTCAAGAAAAGCACTTTCAAAAGCTTGTTCTACATTACAATGTGCAGACACTCCTGTAGAAGAAGAAAACCCTAATAAATTTCTACCCAATTTTTCTTGATTAAAACCATAGAAAACTAAATCTACAGGGACAGGAACTATATCATCATCTATTTTTCTAGTACAGTGAACTGTTTCAAAAAATTTATCTTGATGTTCTAAAAAATCCAATATCCCTTTGTTTTTATAGAAATCTTCATGATAAGACAAGATTTTTTTAGGATTTATAAGATTAATCCCCTGTTCTTTTGTGTCCCACCAAATTGTAGATGAAACACTTCTTTCCACACCTTCTGCAATACTTTTAACATATGCTTCTGCAAGAAGTGTGCTTTTACCAAAAGCCTTATATTCACTAGAAACCTTTCCTTCAACAGAGTAATAGGAAACAACTGAAGTCAATGGTGTTTTGTATTCGTTATTATAAACTAAATCTAACACTTTTGTCTCTTTAATCAGTTTATCTTTTCCTACATAGAAATCACTGTAAAGAAAAGATTCTGTTACAAACTCTTGTCCTTCATTCTCATTACAATTAGGAATACCTACTACTAATGTTGTGTGTGGCAACAAATCTTGATTACCCACAATATCAAATGCTACTTTATCATCGAAGCCCCCAATCTCTACACATCCTAAATTCTCTAAAGAACAATAAATTATTGCATTTTGAATCATATGACCAGCTTCTAAAAAAGTGTATCTAAGTGATCTATTAGAATATTTCTGAGACACTTTTAAAGTATTTCCTGCTATCAGTAATATTGCTGAAGAATCTCTAACAAAAGATTTAGATCCAATTAATCTTTCAAGCCAATCATTACTAATATAATCATCTCCTTTATTATTATTCCACAAATGAAGTAACCCTGACTTTGAATCAAAAATATATAATCCTACAGGAATTTCATCTATTTGTTTTAATACAAAACAAAATACTTCAAGAGAATACATTCCTCCAGCAGAAGGTACACATCTATTTCCATTTACCTGTGTCATAGAGAAAAGTATTGAAAATAATTGTGATTTAGATATCTTCCTTGAACCATCAAATGATCTACAGCTTTGTCTGCTATTAAGAGCTTTTTCTAAAAAATATGGGATATCTGAGTTCCCACTGAATCCATTTTCTCTATCATAAAGAACATTTTCTTTCTGAGGAATAGATAAAATATCATCAAGACTAATATCTCTTGAATACTTTGTAGGATTTATTGAATTCATAAAAAATTCTTTAAATAATTCTCTAGAATCACAAATCCAATCTTCTTCAAAAGAAAATTTTGCTATTTCAAGTCCTAAGTCATTATCAAAATTACATTCATTAATAATTTCTAAAACTGTTAAATATCCATTACATTTTTTTAGAAAAGATTCAATTAACTTTGTATGATTTCCTGTAATTTCAGACTTCTTATTACCCGATATTATAATTATCTTATAATCAAGACTTTCATAAACACATTCCATGTAAACTATGAGTTTCGGTTGTAAAGAATTCAAATCAAGCACGGTTTAATACCTCTAAAATCTAATTTTAACTTAAAAGTACATTATGTATTATTTACATAATTCTATAAAATTATACCATAATAAATAAAAAAAGCAACTCTATCAAATAATAAAGTTGCATATAATATTCAATTAATGAATTATATTAATTGGATCTTGGGGTGAAAGACTTTGAACCTCCATCAGTTTTTCCACTGTTTGTTGAACATGTAGCAGCTTTCACTCCTTTATCAGATAACTCAGTACGAACAATTTTAATTTGTAACATGGATTTTAACCTCTAAATTAGGTATGTTATGAACCACAGATTTTATGTAACTTAATTACATAAATCTATATATAGAGTACCATTGAAATATTAACTTGTCAAGGATATAGGAATCCAATTATCATTATTCTCACATATCAAAGAATTACTCCCCCCACGACAACCAATAAATAAAGGTTCGCCATCTCCAGTAAGAGAACATGTGAAAAGCAACCTCAAATTAACTCCATTGACTTTTACACTTGGTAGAGGATAATCTTTCTGGAAAACAAAATTGTTATATAAGTCAAAAATGTCATCTTTTTTAGTAAACATAACACCATTTCCACCAAATTCATTAAATGGCTTAATCCATATACTGGAAATATCTTTTGGTATTACATCTAGGTCTATAAAAGTCTCTGCTAAATTTTGGCATTTATTTTGAAGAGTTATTTTTGACATTAAGCTTTTATCACTAAGATTCATACATAATTTAGAATTCCAATCAACTAATGATCTTTGTTCGATACAATTTTGATATAATTTATACGGCTCATTAAATCCATAAAAAGTAGTGTCGAATCTTAGTCTTGAAAAAACTGATGCATGATAAATCAAGTGAATATCTCTTATTAAATTTCCATTGCCATCAAATAAAGATACCTTACCATTTTTATCTAAATCATAATAAGTAGACTCAAAAGGAGTGAGACAACATTCATTCCCAATCTCTTGGAAAATAATTTTTCTAAAACTCTGATCTACCCATGCTTCTTCTAACCAAATAGGTGTAGCGAAATTAAGTTTTGACATACAAGAAAGATCTTTTCTTTTTGAATAGAGTTTCAAAATTTCATCAATTGAAATATTAGGATCCATTAATCCGAACATATTGTTAAATAAAGTATTTGCTACTGAACTTAACCAAAAGAATCCAGTGTCTGATGCATTTAACTCAATGATTTTTATATCATTTTTTTGTAAAGATCTATCTGTGTTGTAATTTATTGACAAATCAAACCTAACATCAAAAGGTAATTTCCCTTTATAATCAGGATTTACACATTCATCAATAAACACCTTATATGAATCTTTACAAACTTCTTTTATTTGATATATGCTTTCCTTATCCAAAAATATGGAATATGGGAATATTTCTTTCAATAAATTATTAGAATTTAATAATTTAAGAATAATTTCCTCTGAACAATAAGGGTATCTAGAAATTACATATTTAGAAAATCTGTTAAATAAATCTGTTTTTGAAATCATCATTATCCTGTTCATGCTAAAGTTCATAACATATGATAACATTTTTAATATTTAAAGTAAAGAAATTGTACGGGATGAGTAGATCGTAGACAAATTAGAAAGAAATTGGAAAGGAGAAAGAAGGTTAAGAGAATCATGAGGACGAATAGTAAGATATTCGGTTAACCATAAATTAAGTATACCATTAAGTTCATCAACATTACAAGTTAAACCAAATTTTGGTGACATAAATATCTCATCCTGTAATGTTCTATTAAACCTCTCACATTTACCATTATCTTTACTTACTCTTACCCTTGAATACCAATGTTTTAATCCCAAATTATTTATCTCTTTCTCAAAATATCCTGCAAATTCTGTTCCATTATCTGTATGTATATTCTTTATATTTTCTCCAAATAAATAATTTAATCTCATTAAGAAATCTCTTGCTGATTTACTACTATGATTCTTATATGCATGTACATAAGCTACTCTAGTATAAGAATCTACTGATGTTAATATATATATCTTTTTATCCTTTACTCTCATCTCCACAGTATCTAAATGTAATAGTAACCCAAACTGATTAATATCTCCTTTCCATTTAGTAATTCTCACTCTATTAGAACCTCTTTTTTTATTAGTATTAGCCCATTTTTTACCTCTTCTAGGTGGATATAAATTATATTCTTGTATTACTCTTTGAATATACCATAAAGTAATATTTTCTTTATGTTTTCTTTCATATAAAACTTTTAATTTTCTTTTACCATAATAAGGATATTCCTTTCTTAATAACTTAACTCTCATATCTTTAATTGGACAAAAAGAACGAGTTCTTTTTGTTTTGAGAGATTTATTCTTAGATTCTAAGGAAGAAATATTAAAAGGTTTAAATCTATTTTTCCATTTATACAAAGTAGATCTATGTATACCAAATTTTGAACAAATAATAGATACTTTTTCACCTTGATCTAATTGAATTAACCATTCTAATCTTAATCTAGCTTGTGTACTTAAATTATTTGCTTGTAATCTCCATCTATCGTACTTGCTTTTTAATTGAATTTGCTTTACTCTATACATAGGAAATAGTGTTAGTTAATAATTGTGGTCAACCTTTATTCTACACTATTTTCTAACAAATAAGGAGCCTTAAGGCTCCTTATTTGTTTATCTCTTTGGAAAAAGAAAAAACTTTTATTGATCTCTCCCCCTACTTAAAAGAATCTTTGGAAGCATATTTTCTAGTGTCTTTGGGGATTTTGAAAATAACTGAACTTCCTTGATCTTTGCCTTTGGATTCTATTGTAATATCTCCACCATGTTTTAATAAAATCATTTTTGCTAGATAAAGTCCTAATCCTGATCCATTTGGATTTATTAATGATGAATTTGTACCTCTCTCAAATTTCTTCCAGATTTTTTGGCTATCTTCTCTAGAAATTCCCACTCCATTATCTTTGAATTCTACATATATAAAATCTTTCTTTTTAGAATTAATTGTAAGCCAAATCATTCCTTTTCCATAATAGACTGCATTATCCAAAACATTATTGAATGCTTCCTTAATCTTCGGTTGATCTATTAAAATTTCTTGCTTTGGGCCCTCTTCTTTCAATACCACTGTAGTCTTCTTTTCATCTAAGAGATATTGCTTATCTTCTAAAATATTTTTTACTACAGTATTTAGAGAAACTTCATCTTTTATATTAAGAGTGAATTTACCCATATTTATATCTGTTGCAAAAAGAAGATCATTTATTATCTCATTTAAGTTCTTAGAACTGATATATACTTTCTCCAAATCTTCTCTTGTTTCTTTGGAAATTACATATTGCTTTTCATTTGGGTCTACTAACATAGATAGATATCCCATTACTACCGTTAATGGTGTTCTTAATTGATGAGAAGATACTTGCATAAAACTGTTTTTTACTTTCAAAAGAGAGTCTAATTGTACTTTTTTTCTATCTAATATAATTTGTTTTTTAGCTCCATAATATACTTCTCTCATTATAAATATATTTACTACTAAAAATACTAATATACTTACTAGATCAAATAAATTTAATTGTCCATTTTTTATAAAGCTAAATATTAATCTCACTATAAACATAGCCATAGTAAAGCTAAGTAGGATTAATGTATTAGAAATTTCCTTTTTTATACCAAAGATTTCATATTTATAAATAGCAAATATAACAGTTATTCCCATAAACATAAGAAACATTGGACCAGAATATGAAACATCCGAAGTTTTAAAAATAAATGGGATTAATAAATTAGATATTATAGCTAAAATACAAGAAAAATATATGGATTTAATCAAAACATTCATATATTGTTTGGTTCTATATAATCTTGTCTCATTATATTTCTTAGATATTATGAGATTAAATAAAGCAAAATACGATATAATATAAACCATATAAACAAAATGACCAAATGAACCTTTATTGGGTATTATATTATAATTGTAAATTACTAAACCATATTTCGGTATTATAGTTACCATAAGTACAATCAAAGTAGTCCATTTCAAAAAATTATACTTTTTAATATCAAAACTACCAGTAATGCCCCAAGTAATACCAAACATTAATAAAGTATAAATTGCTATTCCAGTAGAAGCATAAACTATAAATAAATTAATATATTCTAAATTATAGTTAAATAAATTATTAAAATTATTTTCTACAAAATACTTATGTCTAGTTAAACTCCAAGACCAAATAGCTAATCCGACAAAAGTATATGCTAGATATTTAGCTGATAAATAATATTTATGAGCTAATCTATATCCAAATATGTATATAAAAATAGCTATAATTAAATTTATCATTCCTATAAATAAAAGAGATCCTATGATTATCATATTATTTTTGAGTTTTAGGTAATATTATGGTGAATTTAGCTCCCTTATCCTCTCCTTTACTCTCAGCTATTATAGATCCTTGATGCAAATTAACTACTACTTTAGAGGTAAAGAGGCCTAGTCCTGATCCATTAGGATTCACATACAAAGCTCTTTTGCTTCTATAAGATTTATGCCAAATTCTTTCAAGGTCTTTTGCTTCTATCCCTATACCATTATCTATAAATTCTATTTTAATCGTTTCTCCAAGATCATATAAATTTATCCACACTTTACCCTTTCCATAAAAGATGGCATTATTAAGGATATTGGTGAATACATTTTTGATTCTCATTAAATCCACCATTGCATAAAAATCTTTACCTTTTTTTATATTTAAATATATCTTCATATTGTAATATTCTATAAAATAAGCTTTTTCCTCAATCATAAATTTAAGCTCATCCTCAAGATCTACCTTCTCTCTTATAGATATGCCGAATCTACCCGCATTAATAGCATTAACAGCAAGAATATCATTTACTATTTCAGCCAATCTCTGTATATTTAAATATACTAATAATATATCTTTTCTGGCTACATCATTCATTTTATTTTTTTCTTTCCAATTCTCCAGAGTCATAATTATTAACCCATTTAGTGAAGTGATCGGAGTTCTTAATTGATGAGATGTCATTCTTAGGAATATATCTTTTGATTCTATATTTTTAGATAGAATTCTAGTGGTTCTCTCTAAATCTTTAGACCTCTTGATAGACTCCTTTATAACTTTAGATAGTCTAAAAGCTACCATAATAAATAAAATAAATAAAATTAAACTCACCAAAAATTCTAAATAATCTTTGCTCAAAAGTATATATATAAACAAAGATATTGTAAGAATAGTAATTAAAATTTGTGATATAATAATCTTGATTTCAAATAAATGATATTTTAAGATAGCATATAAAGTGAATATAACTAAAAGAATTACCCCTGATTGACCTAACCAATTCAAAGCAAATATTCCTAACCAAGGCATAATCAAATTAGTAGTCAGAGCTATATTAGAAGATATAATAGAACCAATAATAATAAATAGATATTGTTTTTTATATAATCCTTCTTTAAGACTTTTATAATATACAAGCATATTATAAAAAGCCATAGAAAATATTACTATTTGATAAGATACATATAGAATAAAAAATCTACCAAAAATTATTCTATTTTCTAATAAAGGTCTTGTATATACATCTTTTATTATTAAATCTGAGAATAAAGTTAATAAAACTAAAATAACCGTAATAAATATCAATAATATTTTATTTTTTAATTCTAAATTTTGATTTGAAAATTTATTAACAAATAAATAAAATATATATGGTAAAAATATAGCTATTAGATACAAAATTTTTGTTATTAAATTTAAATCTCCTAAGATATTTAACCTATAACCTATGATAGCAATAGTCCATAAAAAAACAAAGAAAATAAATAGAGAGAATAACTTACCATATTTAGGAACATTTTTATTAAAAAAAATAAAGTAACTAAGAGATAAGTTTATTACAGCTAAAAATAGATTTACTGAGTTAATTATATCTAATTGTATTCCCATATATTTTTTTATTTAATTCTACTATTTTTATATGTATTACATCAGAATCTATTATAGCACAACAAGGTATAGATTTTCTATATGCTCCAGGGAAATCTGGAACTGCCCTACCTTTAACTCCTGATATGTGATATATTTTTGAATTATTATTATATATTTTATTTATAATATAATTTTTTGGTTCTGGGTAAACTTCGTTAAGGACAATAACTTTTTCATTAATATAATCAATATTCTCTACAATAGCTTTCTCACTAGCAAGATTCACTACTATAAATTTATCAATATTTTTATTATCTAATATTTTTTTCATTTTAATAGAATCTCCTTTATCTAGAGAAACAACATTATAATTATCTATTAAAATATCTTTTAACTTAGTCCCTATAAATCCTCCTCCACCTAATAGCAATAATTGTATATTTTTATCTAATATCTTTTCTATTGCTACTAAGCTGTCTATTGCTTTTTTTACAGCTTTTATTGTATTAATAGCTTCTACAGGAGATTCTGTATTTATATTTTTCTTAAATAATATACCTGGTAATCTTCCAGCAAAAGTCATCTGATCTACAGCTAATACATTTTTGATTGTATTCATTTTTAACCAAACTTTATTTAATTCAGAAAAATTATCATCATGTTCGAAATCCTTTTCTGTTGCAAATATACTTAATTGTATACCTATTTTATTATTTTGTATAAAAAAACCAACTATCCATATATCCCATATATTAATATTTTTATTATATATATTATATTGTTGTTTAATTTTTGGGTTATTAGAATAAACAAGAAAAATACTTTTAACAATTTTAAATCTTTTATTTATTATCCCTAAAATTGAGAGAGCTAACCTATTTCTAAAAAATATATTCAAATATAATATAAATAATTTCTTCCATCCGAAATAACTACCCCAAAGATAAGCAAACCAAAATAAATTTATAGCAAAGATTATAGTAAGGATCAAATCTCCAAACAATATATATCTATAGAATAAGAATCCAGACAGAAGCAATGATAAAAAATAAATATATAACTTATTTAGAAATACAGCCTTATTCTTAATCATATTATTTCAGTAACTTATTGATAGTATATATCACATTTTTATTATATCATTTTTTTCTACTTTAGTCAAAGTTTTACTTTAGTATGTATAGATGTACTTAATTTATCATTTATATCAGAAGAGAAAAAAGAAAAAATCATAATAATAAATGTGATGTGTTTATAAACTGATATTGAAGATGTATTAAATTCTCTAAAATATATTACTACAATAATTGTATAACTAATAAGAAAAAAAACACTAAAAATTCCACCTATAATTTCGCCTAAATATTTTTTATCTTTAATTTTAATTGATAAGAAAAATGTAACTATTAGTAATACCTGAACTAATAATTTAATGTCACTAAATATTATATTTAAACTTAATATTACTCCATACAAAATTAAAATATATTTCTTTTCTATATAAAAAGATTTTTCTATTTGCTCTTCATTACTTTTAAAAAATGGAATTATAGATATAATAATTAAATATCCTATATTATATATTGCAGAAAATTTATAATTAAAATTATCTACATCATTATATATATTAAATGAAAACCACATTATTACTAAACCTGATAAGTATTTAACATATTTTGGATGAATATATATAGACTTTAACCACACCAATGTTATTAAAATAATTATTCCTGTAGGTATCATATAGAATGGGTTCTCGTTATATTTCAAAAACCAGATTATATTTAGAATATGTAATAATACTATTGTAAATAATATATCATATTTTCTAAAAATCCAACTATTCTTCAACTTCGAAACAATCTCTAAAATTTTTTTCATAATGCTAATTTATTTAAATAAGGTTATTCTTATTATTATTTTTAATTAAAGAATTTATCATTAGAATAATTACAAGAAAGAAAATTATATATTTTGAAAAAAGTGGCTCATACATATAAATTATAGTCAATATAAGTAAATAAATTATTCCTAAACATATACTTTGTATTCTTTTTAATCTAAATTGGTAATTTTTTAATATCATTTCTCTTCTTAACAATTCTGATATTAATAATGTTAATACCATTGATGAAATTGCAAGAGAGAACCTTAGATTAATACTCTTTGTTATTAACATTACTACAATTATTGTTACATATATTGATATTATGATTATTAAAGAAATATTTTTAAATATATATTTCCTTAACCTACTTAATTGTGAGTCAATCGATGATTTTTTTAATTGAGTCATATATTCAATAATTTAAAGGTTTGTATAGGTTGATTACATACTAAACAAGCTCTTTTGTTAAGTATTGCTTATTCTTTCTTTGATTCAAAAAACTAAATACTGTCAAGCAAAATATTGAAAAAATGTACACTAATTTACTATAATAATTATTAGTATCATTATTTAATATAATAACTTCTATAAATGAATAGTATGTACATTAATATTAATAAAGCAGCTAAACTTATTAAATTTAATGCTATTAAAATAGAGTAACTTGTTATTAATAATATTTTAATGAATTTTTAGGAAATATCATTTCTTTCATAAGTTTTTATTTAAACAAGCTAGTGTTGTTTAAATAACACTAGCTTGTTTTTAATATAATTATTATCTACCAATCTTATTCTATTAAATTATTAACTTTTGGTTTAAATATAATGATAATTAAAATTATTAAAAAACTTAAGTTTATATGATTAAAATAATTTTCTTTTGGGAATAATATAACTATAGAATTAACATACATAACAAAAACTAAAGATAGCGCTATCAAATTTATATAATTTTTCCTTAATACATAAATATTTTCTGAAAATGCAATGGTGGTAAATGTTATTAAGTTAGGTATTAAAATTCTAAAGGCGAACGGTATTTGTCTACCAAAGTACATTTCAGTGTATATATAAATTAGATATATGTATATCATGTATTTACCTATATTATATTTTTTCATATTCTATATATATCATAAATTAATATCTACCTTTACAATAATGATCATGATAAGGCCAAAACCATACACCATAATAAAATATACTTACTCCTAAACACTGGTTTCTATGTTCTGCTTCGTTTGCTGCAGCTGCTAAGCCAGCATTATAACCAGCAAATACCGCAGCAATATATGGATTCGCAGCTACCATTGGTACACCACCTACAATAGCAACAATATTACCCGCAATACCAATAAAATGTGTTTCTGGCTTGTTGAACTTATAAAAACCACCACCAGACCTCCATTGCCACCAAGGATCAGCAGTCACAGGATAAACAGTACCTTTCACTTTGTGCTTTACTATTTGTACAATAGTATTTCCTTTTATCTCATAGTATGTCTCAATATCTTTTCCACTTCCATCTTTTGCCCATGGTGTATCTATCATTGCTATCAAATCACTTTGATCAGCTTTCAAGACTGCTATTCCTTTCTTTCCATCCATATTTTATTTAAATAAAGCTGTTCTAAATGAAAGGAATATTGTAATAAAAATAGACATAGTAACAAGTTCTTCCTGTCTATAAAAATATATTAATAATACTGGAATAACAAAGACCATATATATTACAAAGTAATCTACATTTATGAGTCTTTTTTGATTTGATAGAATTATTCTGATTATTAAACTAATAAGGAGCATTATATAAATATATATATAATTATTTGTTTCTAAAAATACTACTAATGGTAAATAAATTAAAGTCATAATAATTAGCTTTAACTTATTTAAATTTATTTCTTTCAAAATATTCTTTATGTTCATATAAGATTACTAAGAACTTACATAAAAGTATTATGTAAGTTCTTTAGGTTAATAATGTAATTAATATTTTGGACAATGTTGGTTATTCCAAGGAAACATATAAAATGTTCCATATTGTACATAGGCAGCAACACAAGCTCCTCTACTTTGTGACCAGTGAGCTGAACCAGATATTATAGTAGCAGCAGTAATAGCTGTTGCTGGATTAAGTCTACCTATAGGAGCAAGAGCTATCCATGGTGCATATATTAGATCATTTGTCTCTCTTCTATTAAACCAAACTATGAACTTTCCCCAAGATATTCTCTCAATAAACGGATCCGCACTCACCGGATAAACAGTACCTTTAACTTTATGCTTAACTATTTGGACAATAGTATTTCCTTTGATCTCATAATATGTCTCTATATCTTTTCCACTTCCATCTTTTGCCCATGGTGCATCTATCATTGCTATCAAATCACTTTGATAACTGTTCAAAACTGCTACTCCTTTCTTCCCATCTTCACCAAAGCTTTCTGTTAAGAAATATCCTCCCTTTATATCTAATTTATATTCATATCTTTCTGGGGCATTCTTATTTTCTATTACGGTCATTAACCTTATTCCATCTTTGGTCGGTTCTACTATATTTGTAAAGTTATCTTTACTTTCATATCCTACTACTCCATTCTTCTCTTTTGTTACTTTACTTCCTTTTGCTTGGGGCATTGTGATTTTTATATCTTCTGCCTTCTTTCCCGCCTTTGTATTAGCTAGATCTTTTCCTTTTAATACTATTGGCTCTGCTATATTCTTTGGTATTTCTACCTTTATATTCTCTTGTTCTAATTCTAATTTTCCTCCTGTATCTTTCATCTTATATTGTACCAAATTTGCTTTTGATTCTATTTGTACAGGAACTTGCTTCTGTACTTTTTCAGAATACTTATTTATCTCATTTACCGTTATCTCTTTTGCCTTTACATTTGTCCCAATTACAATACTTAACACAAATAAACCTGTTACGAAATTTTTAACTTTCATAAATTTTGACTTATTATTAATAAAGTTGTCTTAGGTATTTTCTATATAGCTATATTTATCTACCTATTCTAATTTTATTATTATTTTGTATTTCTGTCAAATATTTTTCTTTTTGTTATTTTTATTTATCAATTTGTTTTAATCTCTTTTTTGTTTATTTATAATGTTTTTTGATTTTATTTAACTCTCTATTCTCTTTGTTTTGTCAATCTCATATTTCTTGTTTTTTGCCTTGTTTTGGGGAGTTATCCACAGGTTTTATTATTTTTTATTATCTTTCTTATTCAAAATAAAGTATAAGTTTAAACTAATTAAAATTCCCAAACTATAAAATATTCCTGGACCAAATTTATACCAACTAGAGAGTTCACTATAACTAGTTGCATCGGCTTTATCAAATGCTTCTGAATATAAATAGGCTGCCATTATAAAAAACATCATTCCTGAAAAATATATTATTATACTTTTTTTATCTCTTTTAATAACAGATAATATTGTTATTATTATACTACCAACTGTTATATAAAACCCTGTAAATAGATTTATAACTCCCATTAAACTATTATCTCCTATAAATATAAGGTTTAGTCCTAATACTAAAATATTCAATATTATAATCTCATTTAGTTTCATAATATTGATTATTTCTCAGTTTATTTAAAAATATCATCGTAAATGATTTCTTCAAGAATAAGACTAGCATCTTCTGGTTCACGACATTTTAGAGATTCATCATTTATATCACATATTGTCTTTTTATAATTTCGTACATAATCAATTGTTGTTGCAAGTTGACTTTGTGTAGGATACCAATCTAATTCATATGTGTTTTCTGGTACAGAATATATATAATTTATATCTCCCAAATATTGTTCTATACTTTCTTTTTTCTTTAAAGAATCTTGATTTAAATCAGATTTTGTATTTCCAACATATAAAGACATTCCTATCTCAAAAGTATATGAATCTAATTCACCAACCTCTATTCTCTCTTGTGTTAAATCTTCTTTTGAAATTGTTTTATCTGATTTTAATTTGTTTTTATAGATATATCTAAATACTCTCATATCATCTTTAGAACGAATATTATTAAGTTCTTCAATCTTTTTATTAACCAAATCTTCCGTTAATTTTATCTCTGAAATTTTTTCTGTATTATCTACAATAAATTCTACTTTTTCTTCTTTATAACCTAATTTATTAATAAAATCTAAAGCCTCTGATTTATCTAATGGATTCAAAAAAACTATATTACTAGAGAAATTAATATTTTCATATTTCATATAATCAGTTTGTCCCATATATGAATCTCTTAAAAGAAATAACATAGTGGTTGAGAGTATAGTTCCAAAAAGAAAGTATATAAATATAATAGCCAATATTGTTAAGAATACAAATCTAGATAAACTATTTGTTTTATCTTGTATAATATTAGATTTATCAATAGTTTTATTTGTAAAAGAATATCTATTAATTGAATTCTGAACTGGTATAAATATTATGATATTTGATAAACTTAATAATATAGGTAGTATCATACTTAGTATTATCTCTGTATTGCCAGGCAAAACTATATTGGATTTTGATATAGCCCAAGATATTATACTTCCTAAAAATCCCATTAATATATATATTATCCATAAAAATAATGCTTTTATTGAACTATTTTTATTGTCTAAACCTATGTCTTTAAAAATTCTTTGGAATAAGAAAAAACTAAATATTAATGAGAAAAATGCTCTTACATACGAATAAATTTCTCTTCCTTCTGATATTTCAATTGCTCTCCAATTTCTATAAAACCAATATATTTGATATACTCCTAATGTAAAAATTGAATATATCACTAAATTCTTTATTGGGACTATATAATACTCTGGCTTAGCTGTGTTTTTCATAATTCTAATTATTTAAATATAACCAAAACCAAATACTTAGCAACTCTGGTTTTGGTTATATTAGTTATCTATTAAATCTAATCTGTATATAATTACAAATATAAGAACCTGTTATAAGTATGAAAGTTAATATATCAGATAACTCATATAATCTAAATGATTTTATGAATACATCAGCATATTCATCTGAGAATGTCCAAGTTAATATATATAGTATATATGCAATTAATATTAATGATAAACTTATTCTTGAGTATAAATATTTTGTTTTCTTTGATCTTATAGACCATAATATGCTGAGAATCCAAATTGGTATAGGAAAGAATAGTGTATAAAGTATTTTCATCATTATCATAACATTATACATATATTTAATTTTAATTAATTAACTAGGATTACATCTACTATTCCATTGCCTTCCACCAACCCACATCTCAGATACAACTGGTCTTGAAGCTTCTACATTCCACTCAGACTGAACAAGAACTCCCCATTTTGCATGACACTGCCACTGATAATACATTGACCAATATTCATTTCCTGAAGCCCAAATACCTGCTCTAATCATAGCATCATGAAATGACCTAGCAACATTATATTGTGCAAGAGCTCTTCCACATACTGTAGGTCTAGCATTTAATCTAGTCTTACCATTATATGTATCTGCATAAGAAGATTGTATATAATTAATACAGCTATATATATATATTTGTGGATCAGCACTAACAGGATAAACAGTACCTTTTACTTTGTGCTTTACTATTTGTACAATAGTATTTCCTTTGATCTCATAATATGTCTCTATATCTTTTCCACTTCCAT
>CAZWIJ010000011.1:0-10336 GCA_964633865.1 uncultured Candidatus Saccharibacteria bacterium | reverse complement strand
CTTTTGCCCATGGTACATCTATCATTGCTATTAAATCACTTTGATCAGCTGTCAAAACTGCTATTCCTTTCTTTCCATCTTCACCAAAGCTCTCTGTCAAAACATATCCTCCCTTTATATCTAATTTATATTCATATCTTTCTGGGGCATTCTTATTCTCTATTACTGTCATTAACCTTATTCCATCTTTAGTTGGCTCTACCAAATTAGTAAAATTATCTTTGGATTCATAACCTACTACTCCATTCTTCTCTTTTGTTACTTTACTTCCTTTTGCTTGTGGTATTGTGATCTTTATATCTTCTGCCTTCTTCCCTGCCTTTGTATTCGCTTGTTCTTTTCCTTTTAATACTACTGGCTCTGATATATTCTTTGGTATTTCTACCTTTATATTTTCTTGTTCTAATTCTAGCTTTCCTCCTGTATCTTTTATCTTGTATTGCACCAAATTTGCTTTTGATTCTATTTGTACAGGTACTTGCTTCTGCGCTTTTTCTGCATATTGATTTATCTCAGCACCTGTTATTTCTTTTGCTTCGACATTATTACCCAGTATCAAGCTTGCCAATACAAATACACTGATTACAAAATTTCTATTTTGCATATATTTTATAATTAAAAAATATTAATTAACTTAGCAGGTATTTTTGTATGATCATACTTTTTCTACCTATACTAATTTTATTCCTATTTTTTACTTATGTCAAGTTTTTTTATTTTGTTATTTTTACTTATCAATTTATTTTAATCTCTTTTTTGTTTATTTATAATGTTTTTTGATTTTACTTAGCTCTCTATTCTCTTTATTTTGTCAATCTCATATTTCTTTATTTTTTCCCTTGTTTTGGGGAGTTATCCACAAGGATTATTTTTCCATACAACAACAATAGCCTATAAATAACTCTTTTTTTAAGTTATGTTCTATTTTTTCTAACAAGATATATTTGTAATATCATTATAATATATATAAATGTTGATATTACAAAGTAAATCCAATTATTTTGACCACCACTTAACCCATTATTATCCACATAAATAGCCTCCATATATGTGATTACTATAACTCCTACTATAAGAATAATTTCTGTTAAACTTAATATCAAATACTTATTTTTAAATTTTAGTGAATACATATAAATTCCTATAAAAAATAAAGTTGGCAATAAATAAGTATAAAGCAATCGAAATATTATTAAAAAATCTTTCATATTAAATTTTTAACTAGGGTTACAAAATGCTATTACTATTCTCCAATAAGCTATTTCAATTGAAAATTAGCTATTTTAGTCTGCATAAAAGCTTATTTATACTTATTAATTATCTTATTTTTAAATTCATTATCTGTAATGTTTTTGTGTATTAATAAATTTTGTAATAAAAGATATTCAGGAATTTTAGATAAAAAAGTATTTTTGTCTAATGAATCTAAAGAAATTAATCCTTCTAATGTTTGATTTTCTTTTGCTAAAAGTATTTCTTGAATATTTTTTCCTTCACCTAACATAGTCCCCAAAATATAATTTCTGGTTCCTAACTCAAATCCCATATAGAGATCTACTTCCCAAGCTGGTAGAAGATTTTCATCTATTATGGATGGATATAATTCTTCTATATAAAATTTATATTTTGCTAAGATGTAATATATTTCTGAGACGGAATAATTTTTAGTTTTCATATACCCGTACAAAATAGATAATATATTTTTGATAATACCAGCTATTTCTACAGCAATAACATCATTTGTTACTTTTATAATGAAATTATCTGATTGTAAAATGGATTGTATATCATCTAAAAAGTTAAGATTAGTAGCTCCGATTGTTGCTATTACTCTTTTTTTGTCTAATATATCGCTAGCTTTTGTAGATCCTGATAAGATAGCGTATTCCAAATTTATACCTGATAGACTAATTTTGATTACTTCTGAAAAAAACTTACCTTCTTCAGTTAAAGCTTTACTTGTATTTAATATTTGAATATTTTCTTTTAAATATGGCTTTATCTCTTCTATTATATTAATAATATATTTTGAGTTAACTGACAGTATTATTAAGTCAATATCTACAACTGCTTCTTTTAAATTTTTATAGAATTTTATTTTATTGTTTGACAATGGATATCTGGGAAAATCTGGATGAATCTGATTTTTAATTAAAGAAGCTATAGAATCTTCTCTTATATCAAATGCTCTTATTTCTTTTATTTTTGAATTGTTAATTTCTGATATATGTGTTAATAGTGAGTATCCAAATTCTCCCAAACCTATAATTAATATTTTCATATAATTTATTAAAACTTATGTACGATAAATTATAACATATTATGTTTTGTTTTTAAATTAAACTCTTTATTTTGTTAGATATTTAAGTTATAATAGTATTAATAGTAATTTTAAATACAAAATATGGATAATTTTGAAGATGGAATCGAAAAAGATTTAAAAGATCTTGAAAAAACTAATAAAAATACTAATACAACCTCTAGTAAAAATATAATTTATTCTTTTGAAACTAAAGAATTTCCTGAATATGAGAGATCTGTTCGTTGGTATATTTCATTATTGGTGATTGGGTTATTATTAATTATCTATGCTATTTTTTCTCAATCATATATGATGTTTTTATCTTTTATATTAATAATTGCTCTTATCTTAATCTTAGCAAACAAAGAACCTCGTAATATTATTGTTAAAATTACTAATTCTGGTATAATATTGAATGATGAAATTGTATATTTGTATGATGATATTGATACATTTGGAGTATTTGTGAGTCCACCAAATTCTTATTTGTCACTTTATATGAGAGATGGATTCACTCCTTATAATAAAGTTCCACTAGGAAAAGAAAATCCTGAAGATATAGCGAATATAATAGAAAAGTTTATTTCTCGGGAAGATGGAAAAGAAAATATATTTCATAAACTAGATAATATACTAAAATTATAAGTACTCATAGCTCAGTTGGATAGAGCACAAGTTTGCGGAACTTGAGGTCAGAGGTTCGAACCCTCTTGAGTACACCTATTTATAAAAATTATGTTTAATCCTTTAATACAATCTCTAGATTATTTGAAACCTAAATTTAGTGAAGAATTAATTAGAAAGTTTAATAAACTTAATATATTTTTGATAGAAGATCTTTTACTCTATACTCCTCGGAAATATCTTAACTTTACTCAAATTACAAATATAAATCAAATTGTAAATCAAAAAGATAAAGCTCCCATTAATTTAAAAGCTGTTCTAATTAAAAAGAAGTCTTCTTATATTCCTAGAAAAAGATTATCCCTACTCGATTTAACTTTTCAAGATGAAACAGGAACTTTAAAAATACCTTTATTTAATCAAAAATTTCTATCTGATTCTTTAATAGAAGGGCAATTATATTCTATTACCTGTTCTGCAAAACCTAATACCAAATATCTTATCTCTTCTCCTTCTTTTGAATTAATTTCTGATAAAAAAAATCTCCTACATTCTAATAGATTATTACCTATATATCCTGAAACCCAAAAGCTTACTTCTAAAATGATCCGATTTAAAATCCATAAAGCCCTAGAACAATTTCCTATTATTCCTGAGATTTTTCCTGAATTTATTATTAATGAAGCCAAATTAGCTAGTATCCAAAAAACTATTGAATCCATTCATTATCCTAAAAATATTGATGATATAAAGTTAGCTAAATATAATATTTCATTCATACAAATATTTTTTATTCAATTATATTTACAAAAACAAAGGATGGAATTTAGATCAAAATATGCTCCTCTAATCCCCTTTCATGAAAAAGATATTCAAAAATTTATTAAAAAACTACCTTATGAATTAACCCAAGCTCAAAAGAAATCTATTTGGGAGATAATTAAAGATATGGAATCTCAAACTCCTATGAACAGATTATTAGAGGGAGATGTTGGTACTGGGAAAACTTTGGTAGCTATTATTGTTATGTTTAATGTATTTTTATCTGGAAAACAATCTGCATTTATGACTCCAACTGAGATTTTAGCAACTCAACATTTTGAGACTCTCTTAGATTTTTTTAGGAGTAAAAAATTGAAAAACAGACCTACTATTGCACTTCTCACTTCAAAAGAATCTAGAATTTCTGTTGAACCAGAATTAGGAGATTGGATAAACATTAAAAAAACTGACCTCTTAAAGAAATTAGAGTTAGGAAAAATTGATATGATTGTTGGTACTCATAGTTTAATTTCTGATAAAGTTATTTATAATGATCTTGCTCTCACTATCGTCGACGAACAACATAGATTTGGTGTAAAACAAAGAGCCGAATTACAAAATGCAATTACTAAAAGTAAAGATAAAACTTCAAAAACTATCTCTCATTTATTATCAATGACTGCTACTCCAATTCCAAGAACTCTTGCATTGAGTTTGTATGGAGATTTAGATATTTCTTTGCTTGATGAATATCCTATTGGTAGAAAAACTATCAAAACAAAATTGGTAAAAAACTCTGAGAGAGACTCTGCTTATAAATTTATGAAAAAACATATTGAATCTGGAAGACAGATATTTTTCATTTGTCCTAAAATAGAATCTGATGAAAAATCTGAGGTTAAATCGATAGAAGAAGTTTATGATGATTTGACCCAAAATATTTTCCCTGAATTTAAAATAGAAATGTTACATGGAAAAATGAAAACTGATAAAAAAGATAAGTTAATGCAGGATTTCAAAAATCATAAATTTGATATTCTAGTATCTACATCTGTAATTGAAGTTGGTGTAAATATTCCTAATGCTAGTATTATTGTTATTGAAGGAGCTGAAAGATTTGGATTGTCTCAATTACATCAATTTAGAGGAAGAGTTGGGCGAGGTGAATATCAATCTTTTTGTTTCTTATTTGATACGAATGAGGATAAATCTCCTGTCAATGAAAGGTTAATATCTCTAGAACAAGCAAGTAATGGATTTGAGTTAGCTGAACTAGATCTCAAACTAAGAGGGCCTGGTCAATTTATTGGTCATAATCAATCTGGAATGGCTGATATTAGTATGATTGCTCTTACTGATACTTATCTTATAAATCTTGCTAAAAATCTTGCTAAAAAAACTTTACAGCTAGATAATTCTCTCACTAATTTTCCTTATTTAAAATGGAAACTTTCTCATTTTCAGGAGATTGTGCATTTTGAGTAGTGTATACTTAAATTTAGGCTTATTATTTGCCTTTAATACATTTTTTATTATATAAAGTTTAAATTACAAAGTAAAAATGGATATTTTTTGGACTCTATTTCTTGAAATATCCTTGATTTTTTAAATATCTAATTATAGATTCAAAATATTGTAGAAAAGTTGGTGAATATTCAAGATTTGGTTGGAACCATGCTCTTACATTTTTTTCATCAAAACCTTTTGGTCCCCAATCTAAAGGATATTGTAATTCATGTACTAAAGCATCTATCTTATCAATACCATTTGCAAATTTAGATTCCTCTGATACTTTTTCACGATATTCTGTATCATAATTTACTAATTTTTGATCAAGCTTTAAAGGCAATCTCTTTGATAAAATCGGAACAGACTCAATTTCAGCTTTCTCTTTATAAAGCCTTTCTTCTCTATCAGCAATTCCTGTATCTCTAACCACAATCTCAATATCATCATGATATAAGATCATATCATATATTTTTAATTTATTCAAATGGAAAAACTCTGGTTCTGTTGTGACAAAAAAGTCAACCAATTTCAAGCTAGAAAATATATGTTCTGCTGTAGTTTCTCTTCTTTTATAAAAAATATTATCTTTTTCATCATGATAATAATTAGAATTATTTCTAGGTATTTGTTTTAATTTATAAAATTCTAACACTTTTAAGAAATTTTCAAAGTAATCTGATTTCATACTTATTCCCCAGACTAAAGTTTATTATATTTTGTACTGTTATTTTTAGATTTTTCTACTGGATATTTTTTAATATTTTTATCCATTTTTCTATCCATTGCCTCAATTACATAAACTCCTACAGAATCAGCTAAAGCAAATAGATATGTGGCAACATCTGCAATTTCTTCGGCTAAATTTTCTTTTTCTTTAATAGAAATGTTTTGACTTTCCTCCATATTAGACCATTGAAAAAATTCCAAAACTTCTGTAGCCTCTAAAGTTAAAGAAATCGCAAGATTTTTAGGATTATGAAATTGTTTCCAATTACGATCATCTCTCATCTTGAAAAATTTCCGCATAACTGATTCTAAAGATTTATTATTATTCATAAAAACTTAATTTAGTTTATAAAAGCATATATATTTTACACCAATCTATGAAAAAGATGAGAAACATCGAGAACAAAGTTGATTGGGAAAAGATAAAGAAAAGAGAGGAAGAGAAGTGGTTAGATAAAGGTTTGAATGCTCTTTTTATTCGAAACAAGTTATAATCTTTTTAAATATCTTCCATTTATTCATTTTACACCGTTGCATTAGATTTCTGAGGCGAAGATGTATATATTTTATCATAATAATCAAGTTTTTACAAAAAATACAAAATTAAAAACAGGAGACAATCTTCTAATAACTTTGAAAATACAAGATTATACTGTATAATATATAAAGTTGAGTATGCCAATGTAGTTTAATGGGCAAAACAATGCACTCGTAAAGCATAATAATGAGTTCGAATCTCATCTTTGGCTCCAATATATAAAAACCTAGTTTATTTTATAATTATGAATAATATACCAAATTATATTTTTGAAATTTTAAACTTATTAGAAAAAAATCATTTTAAAGCATATATTATTGGGGGTGCTGTAAGAGATTTTTTATTACAAAAAGAATCTAAAGATTGGGATTTAGCTACTAATGCTACTCCTGACGAAATCCAAAATATTTTTCCTGATTCAGTTTATGAAAATACTTTTGGGACAGTAGGGATAAAAATTAGATTAGAAGAAGAAACTAAAATAGTAGAAGTGACTACTTTCAGGAAAGATTCCTTATATGAAGATAATCGTAGACCAAAATCTGTCGAATATGTTAATAGTTTAGATGATGATGTCAAAAGAAGAGATTTTACGGTTAATGCTATGGCAATGAATCATAATTTAGAGATAACTGATTTAATTAATGGTAAAAATGATCTTGAATCAAAATTAATTCGTACGGTTGGAAATCCCCAAGAAAGATTTTCTGAAGATGCATTAAGATTATTAAGAGCTATTAGGTTTGCAACAGAATTAAATTTTGATATAGAAAGTGAAACTTGGAAAGCCATCCAGAATTTAGCTCCTAGTTTATCTACCATCTCACAAGAAAGAATACGGGATGAATTTGTGAAAATAATTATGACAAAAGATGCTATGAAAGGTATTCAATTATTAGAATCATCTGGATTATTACAATATATTATACCGGAATTAAGAGAAGGTATAAATGTTACTCAAAACGGGCATCATATTTATGATGTCTGGGAACATTTACTTAGAACAATGGATTATGCTTGTTATAATAATTGGAGTTTGGACATTAGAATAGCTGGATTGCTTCACGACATCGCAAAACCTAGAACTAAAGAAGGAGAAGGTAAATACTCTACTTTCCATAATCATGAAATTGTTGGTGCTAGTATGAGTTATGAAATTCTAAATAGATTAAGATTCCCCAAAAAATTTGCAGGTAGAATATCTAAATTGGTAAGATACCATATGTTTTATTATGATACAGAAGATGTAACTGAATCGTCCGTGAGAAAATTAGTCTATAATGTAGGTACAGAAAATATTAAAGATCTAATAAAACTAAGAGAATGTGACAGAATCGGTTCAGGAACACCTAAAGCAAGACCTTATCGTCTTAGACATTTTGAATATATGGCCGAAAAAGTAATTACAGATCCAATTAATTTATCTATGTTAAAAATTAATGGAGATATTCTTATTAAGGATTTAAAATTTAAGCCTGGACCTACAATTGGAGCTATTCTGAATGTTCTATTAGCTGAAATTATAGAAAATCCATCCTTAAACAATATTGATTATTTATATAAAAGAGCCCGAGAATTAGAAAAAGAAAATTTATCTGAATTAAAAAAACAATCCCTAGAAATTATAAAGCAAACAAATTTTGAACAAGACTTAAAAATAAAACAGAAATACCATGTATAAAAATCAATATATAAATAGTCTTTATCAAAATACACTATGGCATCTCCAACAGCATTCCCCTGTTTTTGCTTGGATAGAATCTCCTATGCCAAAAAAAGATTTGGTAAAAGATAATCAAGAGTTTTTAGTTCTTCATATCAATAAAACTTGTATAGAAAAAGCCATCTCTATACATACTGAAGATGGTATATTCATACAAGAAAAAGAAATATTGAATTTATCATTAATAAAAAATCATATTGAATTATTTGAAATTATATTACATCAATTAAAACCTGATATTAATGTTATTTCAATTAATTTATCTCTAAAAATCCAACCTATTTTAAGGGAATATAAGTTAGATGGAAAATTTATTAAAGAGAAACCTGATTTCCTAAAAAGTTTATCTGATAATTTATTTGGTTTAGAATTAGAAAATTATATTTACACAAAAAGACATAAAAAGGTAAAGGTAGTAATTGCACATGATACGACTTGCCTGACATTAGCCGGATATCAAGAGATAATTAATCCAGAAGCTGTCGTATCTTGTATCATAGATTATGGGACAAATTTTGCATTTCTTTATAACAATACTACTATTAATTTAGAATCTGGACACTTTCATGACTTTGATATACCAAAAAACACTTTGATTATTGATGATGATTCTCAATATAAAAATGGCTATCTGTTTGAAAAATCTGTCTCGGGAGAATATCTATACTTACATTATAATATAGAAGCAAAAAAACTTAATTTACCTGAAATATTAGATTCTAAGGAGTTATCTATTTTATCTTCAAAAAATGATTCTTCTACCGAATCTAAACTTGCCCAAAATATAATACAAATGTCTGCTGAATTAATAGGAGCACAAATTGCAGCAATGCATGTTTTTTATGGTAAATCCTTGTTACATATAATAATAAAAGGTTATCTATTCCAAGATGTATTTAATTATAAAATAATTGTAGAGAATACTTTAGAAAGCTTCAATGTACCTATTCATAAAATAGATTGGATAACAGTAGAAGAAGATGCTTTATTAGGATCTGCTTGGCTAGTAAAAAAATTTTAAAGTTAAAGTTTCCAGTTATCTTCTAATTTTGAGCTTAGTAAATCATTTATAGACTTTACTAAATCTTCCTTCTTCTTTTTGATTGCTAAGTCTAATAAATATCTCATGCTTAATGCATCTTGAATTAAAGTTGAGCTAGCATTTTTCCTTATATAAATACCTCCGACTTTAAGAACTCCAATATACTCTTGTTTACAAATAATAGGTACATCTCCAAATTCAGAGACTTCCAAGATTAGTAATTGTTTATTTTCATATATTGATTTAGTTATATTATATGCTGGAACAGGATCTAAATATTGAGCTAAAGTCTGGTCTAATTTCGTTCTATCTAGAGTAGATATATCATAATCTGACAATCCTTTGATTTGTCTACTGTCTGAGACCCCAAATATCAACATTCCTCCCCCTAGTATATTAGACATAGCAGCTATATGCTTAACTACCTTTGCTTTCTTATAATCAGTGAACTCATACCAATTAAACTCAACTTTGAAGTCTATATGATTCGTTTCAAAACCATATTTTATTATTTTATCTAGTAATATTTTATTATATTTCATATTTTATAACTTGATAAATAAATTATCTTGTTTTGATTGTGTATATGAGAGGACTTGAACCTCCACGGTACTTTTTATTTTCCCACAAGCACCTCAAGCTTGCGTGTCTACCATTCCACCACACATACAATTTATAGAGGAAAAGGCAGTCTAATAAATCTAGTCTGCCTTTACTGTTCCATCTAATCCCTTTTTCTTTTCTTTCAATCTATACTTTTTCCCAACAGATTCTCTTAAGTAATATAGTTTTGCTCTTCTTACTTTATTTCTTTTAACTATTTCTAATCTATCAATATTAGGAGAATATACAGGGAATATTCTTTCAACTCCTATCCCCATAGATACTTTTCTTACTGTGAATGTAGATGAAGGATCGTCTTCTCCTCTTTTTGCAATAACTGTTCCTTCAAAAATCTGGATTCTTTGTTTTGTTCCTTCTATGATTTTTTGATGAACTTTAACTGTATCTCCTATATGTAACGGCTCAAATGGCAATATATTCTTTTCCATAATAATATCTTAAATCAATTTTTAAAATGTTTATAATTTATCAACATTTTTGGTGGGC
>CAZWIJ010000010.1:0-49909 GCA_964633865.1 uncultured Candidatus Saccharibacteria bacterium | reverse complement strand
GGAGGGAGAATAGCAGTAAGATATGGAAGTAAGAGCCATACAGGAAATATTTCAGTAAATGGAGGATTAGGATCACAAGGAGGACAAGCAGGAGGGGTAGGAAGTATATATCAAGTACAGCAATAATACAATTATAGAGTAATAATTAAATTAATAATAATCATATGAATAAGAAAAATATAATCATAATAAGTAGCTTAATAGGAGTATTAGGAATAATAGGGATAATAATTTTATCCAGACAAAATTCTAGTATAAATGAAGAAGAACAAATTAATCAGCCAAATATGGAGAGATTAAATAAAGAAACAGGAGAGTATGAATACAGTAATGAAGAGATAAAAAAACTATCTGAAGAGGCAAATATAAATCTAGAGATAGGGAATGTAGAAGTAGAGGAAAAAATATATTTTGGTAAAGAAGAGAAAGAATATATAACCAGCACATTAGATCCACTATACAGAGGAGAGATAATTAAGAATACAGAAAACACTCAAGAATGGATAATAAAAGTAATTATCCCAATGGAAGTGGAAGGAGAATATAGATTATGGAAATTAAATATAGATTCTAATACACCAGAGCAATCATATAAAGAAATAGGAAAATTAGAAAATACATCATATGAAGAATATGAACTAAAAATAACAGACCAAGAACTAAAAGGAAATTATATTATAGCAAAATTAAATAAAGATAATAACTTACCAGATAATATTATTTATACTATAGATAAATAATATTTATAATAAACTTATATACTATACTTATGGTGAAAATTATATTAAAATGATATAAAGAAAGAGTTTTAAATTTAATAAATTTTATATGAGAATAGCAATAGATATAAGAGCTTTGGGTCAAAGAAGAACTGGGGATGAGGTTTATATTCACAAAATAGTAGAGTATATCAAATTTAATAAACAAGATTTCAAATATTATCTTTTTACAAATAACCCTTCTTGGTATGAAATAGAGTTACTTAAAGACTTACCTGATTATATGGAAGTTGTTTTAGTAAAACCAAAGAATAAATTTCTTTGGACAATGTATGCATTACCAAAAGCTTGCTCTTTATATAAAATTGATCTTTTACATGTAATGTACATAACTCCTATTAACTTACCTGAAAATACTAAATTAATTACAACAATACATGATATTTCTTGGGAATTTGTGGGTGAATATATCAATTGGAAAGATAAACTTTTTTTGAAGTTACTCATTCCAATTTCAATCAAAAAAGCAGATTTGGTTTTAACTGGGTCAATGCATGCAAAACAAAGTATGCATATAATTTATGGTACTAATAAAAATAAGATTAAAGTTACATATTATGGTGGTTATATAAAAGAAATTCCTACTACCCTAAAGTTATCTTCTAAAATTAATGATATTATAAAACAAAATTATATGCTTTATCTAGGAAGTCTTCAACCTAGAAAAAATATACCCAATATGATTAAAGGATTTTATTTATATAAAAAAACAACTCTAAACTCGGATTTGAAATTTGTTATTGCAGGTGGTAAAGGATATAATTATGATTCAAATATTGATACAATAATTCAGGAATATGGATTGCAAAAAGAAATTATATTCGTAGGATTTGTGTCTGAAGATGAAAAAATTGCTTTAATGAGAAATGCTAGAATATTTTTATTTATTTCATTATATGAAGGATTTGGACTACCACCAATTGAATCTATGAGTTTGAAGACTCCTGTAATTGTTTCTAACACTTCTTGTTTACCTGAGATTTCAGGTGATGGTGGTTTGGCAGTAGATCCCTATAATCCCGATGAATTATCTAAAGCTATAGACAAAATTTTATCATCAGATATTGTATATAGAGATTTAGTAAAAAAAGGGTTAAAACAAGCTCAAAAATTTCAGTGGGATTATTGTATTAATCAAATTGTAAAAATATATAAGGAAGTTTTATTTAGATAAATAAATTACATTAGAATGAATAATAAATGGTATCAATTAGAAATAGAAGAAGTATTGAAATTATTAAATACAAATTACAAAGGAATAAGTCAAAAAGAAGCAGAGATAAGATTGGAAAAAAATGGTTTTAATATCATTGAAGATAAAAAATCAGAGTCTCCAATTATTATGTTTTTAAAACAATTTAATAATAGTTTGATATATATTCTAATAATAGCATCTGGAATATCCTTTATAGCTGGGCAAATAAAAGATACTATTATTATTCTGGTAGTAGTTTTGATCAATGCAATAATAGGTTTCTTGCAAGAATGGCAAGCTGATAAATCTATTCAAGCTCTTAAAAATACAGTAAAAAATAAAGCTAAAGTTTTGAGAGATGGTGAGATTAATGAAATTCTTACAAGAGATTTAGTTGTAGGCGATATAATTCAACTTGAAGAAGGAGACAAAGTACCAGCTGATGCAAGATTATTTCATATAAAAGAATTTCAAACTGTAGAATCATCTCTAACAGGGGAATCTCTTCCAGAAGATAAAGTTATTAATAAAATAGAGAATGAAGCTCCAATTTCTGATCAAGAAAATATGGTTTGGATGGGAACATTTGTATCTAAAGGAACATCTAAAGCGATAGTTGTAGAAACAGGTATGTCAACTGCTATAGGTAAAATTGCTACAGACATAACCTCTATAGAAAATACTAAAACACATTTTCATGAAAAAACAGATAAATTAGGTTTTCAATTAAGTCTAATAGCTTTCGTTGGAGCTGGTATAGTTTTGGCAATTGGGTTTTATAGACAAGTACCACTATTAGAAACATTTCTTTTTACTCTTTCAGTGTTGATAAGTTCTATTCCTGAGGGTCTACCAGCAATTTTGGCTATTGTTCTATCTATTGGTGCAAAAAGAATGGCCAAACATAATGCTATAGTAAGAACTTTACCTATTATAGAATCATTATCTGTAGCTTCCGTTATTATTACAGATAAAACTGGAACTTTAACACAAAATACGATGACAGTAAAAAAAATATTTTTAGCTAATAATAAAGAATTTGAAGTAACAGGTGAAGGTTGGATTCCAAAAGGAGATTTTATTTATCAAGACAAAGAAATAATTCCCTTAGATAACAAAGAATTATCTCAAATACTTCATTCAATAACTTTAGCACAAAATTCTACATTAGTTCTTAAAGAAAAGAATGGTCAAAAAGAATATACAATTGTTGGTGATCCTACAGAAGGAGCTTTAAATGTTCTTGGTGAGAAGGCAGGGTTGAAAAAAGAAGTTATAAGTAAAGATTGGAAAATTATAGATGAAATACCTTTTAATTCAGATCGTAAATACAGAGCAATCAAAGTAAAAATCAATGAAAAATATAAAATATTAGTTATAGGAGCTATAGATTCTTTATCTTTACTTTCAAATGAAAAGGATGTATTAGATTTAATGCAATCTAAAGCAATTGCATTTAGCTTAGATGCTCTTAGAGTTATTGCTGTAGGATCTATTGATGATAATGGTAAACAAGAACAATTATTAGAATCTCATATTAAAGATATTAAATTCTTAGGACTTGTTGCAATGGAGGATCCTGTAAGACCAGAAGTAAAACAAGCTATGATTGAAGCAAAGCAAGCAGGTTTAAAAGTTATTATGGCGACTGGAGATCATAAGGCTACAGCATTATCTATTGCAAAACAGATTGATTTGGTAGATTCTAGTACTGATTTAAAGTCAGTGTATGATGAACAAGATTTACTTAAGTTAAATAAAGATGATTTTTCTAAGGTTATTCTAAATCATAATATTTTTGCTAGATTAACTCCTCATATGAAATTAAGAATAGCAGATATATATCAAAAATCAGGTTATATCATAGCTATGACTGGAGATGGTGTGAATGATGCTCCAGCACTTAAGAAAGCAGATATCGGATTTTCTATGGGGAAAATAGGAACTGATGTAGCTAGAGAAGCAAGTGATATAATTTTGACCGATGATAATTTTGCTACAATACTAAAAGCTATAGAAGAGGGTAGAGTTATAGCAAGAAATATAGCTCAAACTTCAGTTAATCTTGTAGGAGGAAGTTTATTTCAGTTAGTAGTAATTATCCTTGCTATGGTATATGGTACTCCAAGTCCATTGTTGGCATCTCAAGTTTTATGGATAAATCTTATTACCAGTGGAATTTCAGATATAGTTTTAGCAACGGAACCATCCCATAAAAATGAACTAACCAAAAAGCCTGTTTCTAGTAAACAAAATATTTTGTCAGGGAATAATATTTTAGCTATAGCTATTCTTACAATATCAGCGGTTATACCAACATTTATATTGTATATAACATATTACTTTAATATTGATACTATATTAGCAAGAACAGTATTATTTGCTATAATATGTTTCTATCAAATTTTCACTGTATATTCAATTAGATCTCTTGAAATTCCTATACTCAAATTAGGAATATTTTCTAACAAAACTATTAATTGGGGAATAGGGGGATCAATTATTGTAATGATTTTAGTTTTGATTACACCTTTTTTTCAGGATATATTTCAACTCACAAATCTCAGAATTATCGATTGGATTATAGTTATTTTATTCTCTATTTTTCCAATAATGGTATATGAGCTTTACAAAACTTATAAATTTACTAAAAGTTATTTACAAAAGTGATTTTTAGATGATAAAATAAATTAATAGAATATAAATATTAATGATATGATATTAAGCAAAATAGAAATTTTAAATGGGAATAAAAATGGAACGATTGTTTTAGATGGAGTTCATGAAGATCAAATAAAAGATCAATCAGTTGATGTTAGTTTAGGTGAATATATAATGGTTAATAATGAATGGATAAATATTACAAAATCCTATATACCACCTATAAACACATTTATATTAGCGTATACAGATGAATTTATAGGTACATCAGCTGGGAGTGATATATTGCCTAGCTTTAAGTTGAAATCCAGTGCAGCTAGACAAGGAATTTTTCATACTTTGGCAAGACATGGTGAAGTTGGATATTTTAATAGATGGGCTATGGAATTTTTTTGTATGAAGCCAATAGAATTACAAAAAGGATTATTAATAGGACAAATTTATTTTACAGTTACAAAAGGTGCTAAAAATGAAGATTATAGTAAATCTGGTACATATCAAAAACATTCTAATTTATCTGATGTAAAAAAGCATTGGACAAAAGAAAGTATCATACCACCAAATTTGAAGTTAAAATCAATTTAATATAATTTTATAAACTAAGAAATGTATGAAAAAAATAGCTATATTATTTGGAGGTCCATCCAAAGAAAGAGAAGTATCAATTAAGACAGCAGAGCAGATATTTTTATCATTACAAGATACTGAATATTACCCTATTAAAATCGAATTGACAAAAGATTTGAAATTAATGAATGACATTTATGAATTGTCTTGGCAAGACTTAAAGTCTTTTGATTTTGTTTATATTGCAATTCATGGAGATTATGGAGAAGATGGAAAGGTACAAGCTATTTTAGAAAATTATCAAATTCCTTATAATGGTTCTAATAGCAAAGCAAGTAATATCGGAATGGATAAATTATTTACTCAAAATTTTTTGTCTCAATATGGTATACTATCTCCAAAGACAATTTTAATTACAAATGAATTATTAGGAAGTATTGATTTGACAGAATTTCCAATTCCTTGTGTGATAAAACCAAATCAAGCAGGTTCAAGTGTGGGAGTGGAAGTTATTTATAATCAAGAAAATTTAATTATAGCTTTAGAAAATGTTTTGAAGCATAATCAACAAGTTTTAGTTCAAGAATATGTAGAAGGAAAAGAGTTTACTTGTGGAGTCATAAAAAATCAAGGAGAAGAACCCTTATATACTTTGCCACCAGTAGAAATTATAGTAGAGGGAGATCAATTTTTCGATTATAATAATAAATATAATTCTACCAATACTCAAGAGATTTGTCCACCTAATATTTCTGAGGAATTATCTGAAAGAATAATTCAAACCTCTCTCAAAATTCATGATCTGCTATATTGTGATGGACTTACAAGATCAGATTTTATATATGATATAAAAAAAGACAAATTATATTTTCTAGAAATTAATACAATTCCTGGTCAAACTGAATCTAGTCTTTGTCCTCTGGAGGCAAAAGTAATAGGTAAAACTTTCCAAGAGTTTATAATTGATCAGATTGAACTTGGGTTTAAGAACAATATATAGTATAACAAATGAATAAAATATGAATAAAAGAAATCAAGGATTTACACTATTAGAGATATTATTAGTAATAGCAGCAATAGGAATATTAGCAAGTATAGTTATTGTAGCAATAAATCCATTAAAGCAAATAGGGAAAACAAGAAATGCAGCTAGATATAGTAATATAAATACAATCCAGAAGGCTTTAGATCAATATTATATAGCAAATGGAAGATATCCAGAAGGAATATTAACAGAATATCAAGAAATATGTGTTGATGGAGATATAACAGAATGTGTAGATCTGAATGAATTAGTACCAACATATATAGCAGAGATACCAAGAGACCCAGAAGGAGGTGGATATAAAATAGCAATAAATTTAGAAAATAATAAGATAAGTGTTTGGGCAGATAAATCAGGATTAGGAGAATTTATATCCATAAATTCTACCCCAACTGCTTTGATTTATGAGAAAATATCTAATGGTGAAATAAGTGCAACACCTACACAACAATTAATAGATAATCATTTAGTATATACTAATCATGAACAAACAGAAATATTTGTAGATAAATATAATCCAAATATAAATTGCCCAGAAGGATATATCCCAGTACCAGGTAATACTATGTATGGAACAGATGATTTTTGTATAATGAAATATGAGGCTAAAGCATTAGAAATTTCAACAGGTAGTATAGTTAGTGATTTTCAGATTAATACAGGAGATACTAATACATATAGATCAGTATCAGTACCTGAAGGAATGCCTTGGAGAAGGATAAATCAAATAAATGCTAGAACACATTGTGAAAATGTAGGTGGTAGTTTAATAAATTTATCTCAGAGACAAACAATATCTAGAAATATAGAAGCAGTAGATAGTAATTGGAGTAATGGAGAAGTGGGTAATGGTAGTATTAATAGAGGCCATACCAATAATTTTCCTTCAAATCCATTGCAAGCTTCCGTAAATGATGAAAATGGATGTTTTGGTTATACTAATGGAAGGATTTGTGATAATGGAGACTGGCACATCAATAAAAGAACACATACTTTAAGTAATGGAGAAATAGTTTGGGATTTTTCGGGTAATATTTCTAATTGGTTAGATAATACAATCCCAAGAGGATCTAAACCTAATTCAAATTCAGGAAGTTTTCTTCAAGAATGGACAGATTTTAATGATACTAATTCGGATTATGGTATTTTAAGTTATGACTTAGTTAGACCCTCTAACATTTTTTGGAATTCATCTCAAGGAATTGGAAAGTATCAAAAAGATCCTACTATCCTTCATTATAACTTTCCAGAAGATGGATTGGTTTTTGGTGGTAGTTGGTGGAGAGAAGATTCTGCTGGCATATTTAATATGTGGGCTACTCTTGATGTTTTCGTGGATAATAATAATACATTAGGCTTTCGTTGCACATCTGATCCTATAAATTAGGGATATATAATATAGAGTGATTTAGTTAAGCTAAAAAAAGCAGATTTTTCTTTACTCTTTTTAATTTTAAATTAACAAAATAATTGTACAAACAAATTCAAAATATGATATAATGAAAGTGGATAAATAATAATATTAAATAATATGAATATAGCATTTGTAGGTCTAGGAAAAATGGGATTAGGATTAGCTAAACGAATATTGAATGAGGGTCATTCTGTTACAGGCTATGCTCCATCAGAGTCTACCAGAGAATTAGCTCAGAAAAATGGTATAAAAACATTTGATAGTTTAAAAGAACTTATAAAAAATTTAGAATCACCAAAAATAGTTTGGTTAATGGTTCCAGCTGGTAAAATTACTAATGAAATTGTTTTGGAATTAAGTGAATTATTATCAAAAAACGATATAATTATAGATGGAGGAAACTCTTACTTTAAAGATTCAATAGAAAATAGTAATATTCTATCTAAACAAGGGATAAATTTTATAGATTGTGGAACAAGTGGAGGCTTGATGGGGGAAGAAATAGGATATTCTCTAATGATAGGTGGAAATAGAGAAGTCTATCAGCAATTATTACCAATATTTAAGTCAGTATCAGCTCCAGATGCTTATGAATATATGGGTGGTTCAGGTTCAGGTCATTATGTTAAAATGGTGCATAATGGAATTGAATATGGTATTATGCAGGCTATGTCAGAAGGATTTGAATTGGTAAAATCAGGTTATTATACAGATATTGATTTACAAAAAGTTTCTAAGGTTTGGAAGAATGGTTCAATAATTAGATCTTATTTGATGGATCTTGCTTATAATGCCTTCCAAAAAGATCCTAATTTAGATAATTTATCAGACATTGTAGATGATAATGGAATGGGAAGATGGACTGTTAATACGGCAATAGAATCAGCTATTCCAGCTCCAGCTATAACAGATGCAGTATATGCTAGATTTAGATCTAGGCAAGAAAGTTCTTTTGCTGGAAAAACATTAGCAGCACTTCGTAATGAATTTGGTGGTCATAAAACTTATAAATCAAAAAAATAAAAAGATTAATAGTTTAGATTTAAGTTTATAAAGAATATGAATCCATATTATAAAAAAGTTACTATAGAGCCAAATAGATATTGTAATCCTAATGAATTAGAAGGTTACGAAGAGGTAGATGAAATATATTCTAATAAAACAGCTTTTTATCCATACCACGACAATCATAATAAATTATTATATAAATTAGATAATACTTTATCTCATTTAAATGAAAATAAAATAATAGCAGGGTACAATCACTTTAAGTTACCTTATTCTAGATTAGACATTATAAATCAAGATTTTTATGAAAAAGAAAATACTTGGAAACCTTTACAAACAACATTGGTTTCATATTGGTTAGCCAAAAAAGATTTCATAAATACATCTAAATCACACTTTTATATCAAAGATGGTATAATAAAACCATTGACAGATTATACTAGATCTTATAAAGATAAAACATTGATAAGTAACGGTGGTTTTTTTGTTACAAAAAACTTAATTTACTCTGGTAATAATAGTAAAAAATGGGCTCTACACAATAGATATATAGATCAAGAACATCAACTAAGTCAAGACTTATCACCATTTTATGGCTTTTATTATGTAGAAGATGATCATGGAAATATCTATTCTACATTTAATGATTCTATGGGAAAAGGTTATATAGGAATTAAAAAAGATGGATATACAAATCTTTTGACTGACCTTGAAATTTCATCTTATGAGCTTAGAATAACAGGTGATAAGTTAATGAAAATTAGAGCTATAAATAATGCAAATAGTAATTTACCTGTTAGTATTTTTAATTCAAACTTTACCACAGAAAAAACTTTGGAATTAAGAAGAAAAATAAAAAATTCTTTTTGGTATGATACATCATGGCAAAATTATAAAGAAATTATAAAGAATGATAGATATAATATTTTTATTACTAATAGAGGAGAAGGTGATCATCCAGCGGAATATATAGAGCTTGGATTTGATGGTTATTTTCCAGTATTTAATTTTGGATATATTATTTCTTTTGATAAAACTTTTTTTAAAGAAAATTTTGGAGAGTTTGAAGATTTTATTAATAAGAATAAAGGACATAAAATCCAAGTAATACCACAGAGTTCTCGGATTAATTTTGGAGAGTACAAACAAATATATTCAACATCTGTACCTATTATATCCGATTATAAAAATAGATTTTCTTCTGAGTTAGCAGAGGAAGTGATGGAGCAATTAGATGAAATGAATTTTACACATCCTAGTTTCCAGTTAAGTCAAGAATCTTTTGCATTATCTCCTATAATTAGAAATCCTTCTAATATCCTAATAGAGACAGAGAGTGGTATAGGTAGTATTATATTTACAGGTAGATATGAAATGTCTATAGGAGCTTGTCTTTTGGACGAAATTAATCTAATAAATATCTTAAACCAAAAAAATGTATTTGGAGAACCTATAAAAAATGCAATCAAGCTAGATGGTGGATCAGGGGCAAAAGTAATTTTTCTTCAAAATCAAGAATTATTCCCATTAAATATCCCAGCTCCGGGGATAAGAAATGATCTTGGAGATGCTAACTCTAATTTTTACCATGGATTAATTTTAGAACTAAAATAAAAAGGTAGTATAATAATATACCACCCTAAAATAAAATTAATCTTAATTTATAGGTTATGAATAACATTCATTAATCTCTTGTTGTGCTCTTCCCATAAAAACTCCAACGATTTTTTATGAGCGGCATTCCCAACTAATGAACCATGCTTGACAATAAGAAGATTCATTTTTATGATTTTTTGAGCCAAGTTCTCTGAGTCACCAGGTTGAAAAAATTCTCTGAATTTGCTATCCGTAAATTCACGAAAGCAAGGCATATCCGAGAGCACTATGGGTAATCCGCAGGCCATACATTCTAATGCTGATAGCCCAAATGCTTCAAAGACTCCCTCTGAAGCCAAAACACCAATATCAGAGCCTCTTAAGATTTCTGCCATGTCTTGATGACTTTTTTGTCCTACAAAATTAATATGAGGATATTGATTTTTCACATTATCCAGATCTTTGCAGGAGCCAACCCAAGTTAGGTTGTAATGTTCTCCCAAAATTTCCATTGCTTTCGCCAGAGTATGAAGTCCTTTTGAAGAATCCACTGCACCTACAGTTACTAATTTTGTAGGCGATGGCGACCATTTGTAATTAGGGTTAGGAAAAAAAACATTATCATCATAGCCATGATGATTGACTATTGTTTTATCTTCATACTCAGGATAAGTATTTAAAAATCTATCTCTTACTGCTCCAGATGGAAACAAAACTTTTTTTGCTCCAACCAAGGCTTTATCAGCAAAATGTTTAAACTTTTGCCAATTTGGATCTGGGTCTTGAATCCTTGCTATATCAGTGCCGTGGCACCATATTACATAAGGAACATGATAGAGACTAATTTCGTAAGCTAATGTCCATACATGATTGACTACTATCAAATCAGGTTGGAAATCATTAATTATTTTTTCTACTTGAATAGCTATTTCTTTCTGATAGTGTTCGAACTCTAATTTGGACATAGAGTTAAAAGTGAAATCAGCTTCTGGATGCTTAAAAAGTACTGGAAGTTTATCAATTTTAATAACTTCAAATGGTACTTCAAGTTTATTGTAGGATGTTTCTTTATTGCAGAAAGCAAATTTCACTTCAAAACCTGCTTTTTCAAAATATTGCAATTCTTTAACTGCCACTATCCCAGAACCTGTTTCTGGCGATGTGAAGTTTAAGTTCAAGATTTTTTTAATTCTCATAATATTTTTTTGTAAAAGTGCTTTGACAATATAACATAAAATTATTAAAAAGTCAAGTTAAATCATATTTGTAATTTAATAAATATGAAAAATTATTTTTAAAAACTTAATTTATTTGATATACTAATAAATATATTAATATGAAGAAAAAATTTTATGAAGACAATATATTTTATAACACATCCTGAAGTCATTAAAGATTTGTCTCAACCAGTAAATCAATGGAAACTTTCTGAAGAAGGAAAAGATAGATTGAAGAAATTGGCACAAGAAGATTTTTGGAATAGAGTTCAGCATATTTTTTCTAGTAAAGAAATAAAATCCATACAAACAGCTGAAATTTTATCTGAAATTACAAAAATACCGACAGAAGTTTTTCCTAATTTACAAGAAAATTATAGAACAGATGAATTATTAGAAGAAAAAGATTATAAAAATGTTTTCAAAAGATTTTTTAATTATCCTAAAGATTCTGTAAGAGGTTGGGAGACAGCATCAGATGCTCAAAAAAGAATTATTGGAGCAATATCTGCAATAGATGAGCTATATCCTGACCTAAAAACTATTGCAATCATAGGTCATGGAGTTACAGGAACTTTACTTTTGTGTAATATGCTGGAGCATCCAATCGATTCATCTATTGGTCAAGAAAGAGTTGGTTGTATAGTAGAATTAGATTGGGAACATAAATTTGCAGTTTCTAATGAATGGCAGACTTACTAAAAGTTGAATCTAAATTAAAAATAAAAAGAGCAAAACATTTAGTTTTACTCTTATAAGATTTAGATAATTTAATATTAACTATCTGTTGTTGAAGTTAAGATTAATGTTTTGTGGAATACTAATTTGGTTTTGATTAATAAGATTAGGTTGGTTAATCATATTATTATAACCTCCATAATTAACATCGGTTGGTGATGTAATATTATTACCAATATTAATATTGGTATGAGAAGGAATATAATTATCTTGAAAATCTGTAGATGGAGAAAGTATCCCATTTTGATTTGGAATACTATTGATCTCATTAATATTACCAATATATTTTGGTGTCTCTACAGAAATCCCTGTTGGATTTTGGAGTCCAAAATTAGTACTTAATCTATTTGGTACATTTACAAAAACACCTGTTGGATTTTGTAAGGAATTAATATTATTATTAATCGGAATACTTTGAACTGGAATATTCTGAGATTCATAAATCTTACCCAATTTATTCTCTAGTTTATTTTTTAGAGTCGAATCAATATTTGGATTATTCAAAATATCTTGTAATGAAGGTGATTTTTGATCATATATTTTATGGTCAGAAAATGGTTCTTCATTATAATAGTAATACCCATAACTATAATTTCCAGTATTGATACCTAGAAACCAAAGTATAAAATTATCATATTCTTGTAAAAATATGTAACTATTATCTTCATTATTACAGTTATTATTAGATAACAAGATATAAAGTTGTTCTTTATCAAGTTTACTTTCAACTAGATTATCTATACTCATCAAGTTTCTTATTTGATCAAAATCACAAATAGGATTAATCACTTGAGCATTTACACTAGTATTTAATGATAAAATACTAATTGTTAATGTTGTTCCTAAAAGCAATAATTTATTCATTTTTCTAATTTCACAAAGTTCATTTACTCTTATATACTACATTTGATAGGTGTTTCTGTCAATAGCTAGTCAATATTACACTCTAAAATCAATAAATTCTAAAAAAATATTTGACAAAATGAAAATAAAATTATATACTAGTTCTATTAAATGTTTCAATAATTATTTATTTTATATTATTATGTTAAGAATTAGACTATCAAGAATAGGTAAAAAAAATACTCCAATCTATAAGATCGTAGTTGCAGAAAAACAAAGACCAGTAAAAGGTAAGTTTGTAGAATCTGTAGGTACTTATAATCCAGGAGCTAAAGATATTTCATTAAATTCAGAGAGAATACAATATTGGATATCAGTAGGAGCTCAACCCTCAAGAACAGTTCATAACTTGTTAGTTTCTAATAAAGTCATTGAAGATACTAAAATTCAAGTGACAAAATCAAAAAAATCAGAAGATAAGTAGTACTAAAGACTAGTATATTTAGGTATAATATAGGTTCGAATCCTATCTAGTCACATTTATAAAAGAAATGTATTTATTTATAATACTAAATTTTTAAAAAACCACATTTTTATTTTAATTAATAATATTTTATTTAAAATACTTTCTTTAATATATTTTATAATAAATTAAATTGATATTATGTTTAAAAAGAATAATACAGGAGACAAAGTACCAGCAAGAAGTAAGTCAGAGAAAAAAAATCCTAAATACTCTAGACAAGCCATAAAAATTTTAGCTTTAGGTGGATTAGAAGAATTAGGTAAAAATATGTATGCTATAGAACAAGATGGAGACATTTTGTTATTAGAAATGGGATTAGAAATGCCAGGTCCAGATAGACCAGGAATAGATTATATTATTCCAAATACTAAATATGTATTAGAAAATATAGACAAAATTAAAGGGGTTATTTTTACCTCTCCTCATCCAGATAACTTAGGTGCAGCACCATATATTTTGTCAATGTTTCCTAATCTAGATATTTATGCAACAGAACAGGTTTTTTCAGTTCTAGAATCAAAATACAATTTTTATTCACAAGATATAAAATACAAAAAACACATTCTGAAACCTTATAATTCAAATAAAATAGGTTCATTTAAGATTACTAATTTCCCAGTTGGATTTAATGTTCAAGGTACAATAGGTTTATGTATTTATACAATGCAAGGGAAAATCTTTTATATGCCAAATTATAAATTGGATACAGAGAATGGAGAAACACCAGAATGGTTATCAAAAATTACAGATTTAATATCTAGTGAAACATTTATTTTTATGGGTGATAGTATAGGGGCTGAAGCTAGCGGATTTGCTCCTACTGAAAAAAATATTTATGATACCCTAACAGAGATATTCGTAAGATCAAAAGGGAGAATCTATATAGCAACTTTTCCTTCTATGTTAGATAGATTACAGCAAATTGTAAATATATCTGAAAAATTAAATAAGAAAATTTTTATTGAAGGTAAAGGAATTTTAAATTCTTTTAATACTGCTAGAAAAAAAGGTTATATAAAAATAAAGAATGATACGATAATAAATGTAGAGTCAATCAAAAATATTCCTCACAATAAATTAGTTGTAATAATGGCAGGAGCTCAAGGAGATGATATACCTCATCTAATGAGAATGGCTAATCAAGAACATGGTAGCTTTAGTATCAAAGAAGGAGACACAGTTGTTTATCCTGCAGATCTTATCCCAGGAAATGAAAGATCTGTTCAGAAGGTTAATGATAATTTCTCTAAATTAGGGGCTGAGATTTATCATATTAGATCTCTTGGAATTCGAAATGGAGCTCATGCAAGAGTCTCTGATATTAAAACTTTAATTCAATTTATTAACCCAAAATATTATATTCCAATTAATGGACCACATTATTTATTAAGAAATAATGCAGACATTGCTCTTGATGAATTAGGTTATGATGATAATAGCGTTATTGTTTCAAAAAATGGTAGGGTGTTAGTATTTGATTATAGATATAGAAAATATTCGAATACAACTTATCCTTCATTTGATGTTATGGTTGATGGTTTGGGTGTAGGAGATTTAAAAGATGTTGTTATTCGTGACAGACAATTAATGTCTGCAGACGGAATAGTTAATATCATAGTTATAATTGATTCAAATGCTAAGAAGATTATAGATGAACCAGACATTGTTTCTAAAGGATTTGTGGATGTATCTAAATCACAGAACCTATTTGATGAAATTAATAAAAATGTAAATCTTATAGTGAATGGAATTTTATCAGATGCTCAAGAAATTAATACATCTTATATTAGAGATGAAATTAGAGAACAGATGGGTAGATTTTTATTTGCAAAAACAGAAAGAAGACCAATGATATTACCAGTAGTAATTGTCATTTAATTAAAATTTATGAATACAGATTTGAAAAATTATAATGAAATTAAAAGAGGATTTAGTTTCATAAAAGACCTTAGCCATGAAAGTAATAGATATCTAAATGTTAAAAAATCATTTGATACAAAAGAGCCGAAGCTAAGAATAATTCCACTTGGAGGAGCAGAAGAGATTGGAGGTCGGAATATGACTGTAATAGAATATGAAAAAGATATCATTATAGTTGATATGGGTTTAAAATTCCCAGAAGAAGACCAATTAGGGATAGATTATATAATACCTAATCCTATGTACCTAAAAGGTAAAGAAGATAGGATTAGAGGTGTATTAATAACTCATGGCCATATGGATCATATCGGAGGAGTTCCTCAAGTTATGTCTCTTATTGGAAATCCTCTGATTTATGCTACGCCTCTTACAATGGCTATGATGAGAAAGAGACAGCAAGAACATGAAATGTCACCAGCTCTTAGAGGTAATGTGGTGAAGCATAATCAAAAAATTAAATTAGGTGTCTTTACAATTACTTTTCTACATATAAATCATAGTATCCCAGATTCTGTGGCTTTGAAGATAGAAACTCCAGAAGGAGTGATAATTCATACTGGAGACTTTAAATTGGATAAAACTCCTCTTGGTGAAGAACCTGCTGATTTAGATATGTATAGAAAAATAGGTGATGAAGGGGTTCTATTATTAATGTCAGATAGTACTAGTATCCAAAAACCAGGTTCAGCAATTTCAGAGACAACTATCCAGACTAATATAGATGAAATTTTTGAAAAAGCAGAGGGAAGAGTGATTGCCGCAACTTTTTCTAGTATGTTAAATAGATTACAACAAATTATAAAAATATCTGAGAAATATGGTAGACAAGTTGTAATAGAGGGTTATAGTATGAGAACAAATATTCAGATTTTAAGAGAACTTGGATATACAACTTTTGATCCAAAATTAATTATTAGCCCTCAAGAATCATTGAAATTACATCCTTCTAAAGTGACAATAATTTGTACAGGATCTCAAGGAGAAGATAAAGCTGCTTTGATGAGAATAGCGAATCGAGAACACAGAAATTTTCAGATAGAAAAGGGTGATACAGTGATTTTCTCTTCATCAGTAATTCCAGGAAATGAAGGATCAGTTCAAAAACTAAAAGATCTTTTATCTAGGCAAAGAGCTAAAATTATTCATTATAAAATGATGGATGTTCATGTTGGAGGTCATGCTCCAAAAGAAGATTTGAGGCAAATGTTAGAAATTATAAGACCAAAATATCTACAACCTATTTATGGTGATTTCTATTCATTGAAATTACATGGAGAAATGGCTAAAGAATCAGGTTATGTGGATGATAATATTCTATTAACAGACAATGGAAGGGTGATAGAAATCTACAAAGGAGAAGCTAGAGTAACAGAGGAAAGAGTTCCGGCATACAATGTGATGGTAGATGGTCTTGGTATAGGAGATGTAAAAGAAGTAGTTATTCGTGATAGACAATTAATGGCTCAAGATGGAATTATTACAGCTATAGTTTTGGTAGACTCAGAAAAAGGTAAGGTTATTAATAAGCCAGAGATTATATCAAAAGGTTTTGTTTATATGAAAAATTCTACTAAATTAATTCAATCTATACAAGATATTATAATAAAAATTACTGAATCTAAAATTAGTGAAGGTTCAGAACCTAATCCAGAATATATCCAGAATGCCATCAAAGATGAGTTAGGAATATCTTTATTTAACACAACAAGAAGAAGACCAATGATAATACCTGTTGTAATAGAGTTATAGAATAATCTAAATATGTTGTATGAAACCAAAGCTGTCTTATTATTAAAAAGAAATCTTAATATAACAGATAGCTTAGGAATATTCTATACAAGAGAGTTTGGTAAATATGAAATTCTTTTAAAAAGCATCAAAAAACCAACTTCAAAATTACAATACAAGTTAAGAGATAGATCTATATCAGAAATAGAATTTATACTAGGTAAATCTTTTGCTAGATTAATTTATATAGATAATATAGATTTATTTACAGACTTTAGACTTTACAAAAATAAGTTAATTTTACAAAGTTTTATTTGTGAATTTGTAAATAAAATTACAGAATTACATTATAAAGATACTATTTTATTTGATGAAGTTTTAAAAATATTTGATTTAATCAGGATAAATAATGAAGATTCATTAGAAGAAATAATATCTTATATTGTAATTAGAATAATGTATATTTTAGGATTTGGAATAGATATAAATCAATGTATAATTACGGGAAATACAAAAAGTTATAACTTTGGTATAAATATTAAATATGGAGGCTTAATAGATCTTACCAAAAACAATATTAACAATTCACATAAGGTTACTCTAGACAATATAAAAACAATAAGACTTTGGCAAAAAGGAGAATATATTTCTAATAAAATACCATTTGAAATAATAAAAAATTATTTATATTGGTATGACATTAAAATAAATAGCCTAAAGTTTTAATTAATATTTAGATAGAAATCCTTCTAAAATTAATTTTTTCGCTAGTTTTTTATCAATTCCTCTACTCATAAAATAAAACAGATCTTGGGGAGATAAATTGATTATACTAAAACTATGCTCAGATATTGCAGAAATATTTTCTATTTCTAGTATAGGAGTAAAATTAATTTTGGATGAACTTGATAGATTAATAAATTCTATCTTTTGTTTAGCAATACAATTATCAGAATTTGAGTTTATGTGTAATAATACTTTCCCAGTGATATGGCTTTTATTCTCAGCAATATTTTTAATTTTTACATAAGATTTAGTATTTGATGCTTGGTGAAAAACTTGAATATTTTTTTCCACCGTTGAATCTTTATATATACTTTGGTTTATATATTCAAAATTTGCTTGCTCTCCAATTAGATAAATATTACAATTTAATTTTCCCATAGATCCAGAATTGTCTATTATTTGTAAAGAAGAATTTTTAGTAATAGAAATAGATATATTTGGATTATTTACAACAGTGTTAATTTCAAGAAAGTATTTTGAGTTACTTTCTAAAATTAAATCTTTTATATTATTTAACTCGAGATTTATAATCATGTCTTTATTAATATTTTTATTATACCTATATATTTTTTAAAAACTTAATAATATAAGATATAATAACATAAAATAAAGAAAAAATACAAAATAAGCTTGATGTAAAAATAAAAAGAGAGTAAAATAAGAGAGTAAGCTATTAAGTAAATCATAAAATAATCAAAGTAAATATATGGCAGAATTAAAAACTCGTCCTACAGATACAGATCCAATAGAATTTTTAGAGAAAAATCTAGAAGGAGATAGATTGAAAGATTGCTTAAAAATATTAAATTTAATGAAAGAATTAACTTTAAAAGAGCCAATAATGTGGGGAGAAGCAATAATTGGTTTTGGAGAATATGAATATGAAAGACAGAACAAAAAAATGACATGGCCAGTTACAGGTTTTTCTCCTAGAAAAAATAATATAACACTCTATATAATGTCAGGCTTTGGAGATTATGCTGATCGAGATTCTGAATATAATGAAATTATGGCAAACTTAGGAAAATTTAAAACAGGTAAATCTTGTTTATATATAAAGTCTTTAAAAGATATTGATATAAATGTATTAAAAAATTTAATTCAAAAATCTTTGAATTATTTTAAATCCAATCATAAGACTAATTTATAATAAAAATATGATTAATGACATTGATAATATTGATGATTATATAAAACAATTTCCCTTAGATATTCAGATTAAATTAGAAATTTTACGAAAGCTCACTCATAAAATTATCCCAAACTGTGAAGAGACGATAAAATATGGAATCCCAACTTTTGTTTTAAATAATACTAATATGATACATTTTGCTGGATATAAGTCACATATAGGATTTTATCCAACACCTTTAGTGATAGAGAATTTTTTATCAGAACTAAAAACATACAAAGTTACAAAAGGAGCAGCTCAATTTCCTCTAAAAAATGAATTACCAATTAATTTGATACAAAAAATGATTGAATATAGATTAACTCTAAAGTAAAAGATTTAAATTTAAGGTATTTATTATATTATAAATACAATTTGGAATGAGATAAAGATATGTTATTATGTATATAAATAGTAAAATTAAATATGGATAGAATAGATATAATATATAAATCAGATAATAATAAACTATTTTTTGGTGTGGCTAGTGGCATATCAGAATATTTAGATTGTAATCCAGATATAATTAGATTATTATTTATATTATTTATTTTAGCAAATGGATTTGGATTAGTTGTATATATAATTTTAATATTTATTTTACCAACATATAAACAAATTTTAGAAAAAGAAGATAAAATGTTTTTAGAGCAAGCAATTTTGAATCCAAAAAAAGAATACCATTATGTAGAAGATACAAGATCAGAAGAATATTTTCTAAAGACTAATATAATAGCAAGAGAAAATATAGTAGCTTATTTACTTGTAATATTAGGTCTAGTATTTATTGTTTTGGATATAGTCCCTTGGGTTTTTATACCAACTGAATATCAAATACCACTTATTATAGTTTTAATAGGCATTTTATTCATAGTAAAATCTCTAATTTATAAGGAAAAAATATGGTAGATGTATTTACAGACCAAGCTCAATTGAAGTCAATAATGCCCGCAAAGAAAATAAACTTTGGATTGTTATATATGGGTTTATTAATATTTATATTAGGAATAGTTTATTATTTTAGAGAAAAAAATGGAATAACAGTTTTTGTGTCTTTCAATAAATTATGGTCTATCTTATTAATTTTTGCTGGATTATCTATCATAGCTGCTCGAACTTTCAAAATGGTTGTACTCGGGGTATTCTTGACTTTGTCTGTACTTTATATTTCAGTTCTAACATTAGTACAACCAGTTGATTATTTGCAAATAATAAAAGATTTTAATAATATAGAACTTAGAGAAAATCAGAATAATTATGATATATTATTAGAAAATAAAGCAACAAATATAAATCTCAATTCAGCTAACTTTAACGATAATATTGAATATTTTTTTGAATCTAATTACACTAATCTTAAAGCTGAAATATTACAAAATGAAAATAATAAAATAATATATAAAAATAATGAAATTTGGAAAGGAGTAGGTAATTATTATAAAAATTTAAATATTAGTGTGCCAAAAGATAATAGTTATAAATTTATAATAACTGGAGAATATAATAATATTGATTTAGTTTTAAATAATTTAAAAGTTAATAATCTAATTATTGACTCTAGATTGTCTAATATTAATATTGATCTAAAAGATATTAGTTCTGATATTGATATAGATATAAATACTACATTAAGCTTAATAAAGTTAAAAAATATACAAGATATAGGTGTGGAGATGATTGTTAATAATAGGGCTTCAAATTTGAGTATTGGTAATCTAGTAAAAGCTGAGGATGAAGATAAGATAATCTATAAATCTAATGATTTTGATTCTAAATCAAAGAAGGTAAAAATCAACTTGAATACAAAGTTTTCTTCCATAGAAGTTAAGTAAAATTTAATTGGGGTTGACATAATAAATATTTATGGTATAATTGGGCTATATAAGTTAATTAATTTTTATATGACTAAAGCTCCCAAATTATATAAATTAGATGATGATAAAATATACAGAGGAGTTTCTTCTGGGATAGGAAACTATTTAGGTTTAAATGAATATATAGTGAGATTATTCTTTGTTTTGACATCACTATATTCTGGTATAGGAATATTAGTATATTATATTTTAGATAATATATTGTTTACAAAAAATGAAATAAATATGTTTTTGGAGCAGAGAAGATGGGAGTTTATACATAAAGGTAAATTAATTGAAATAGAAAATATCGAAAAAATGGAAGCAAAAATAGATGATAAAAAAATTAAAGTTCTTTATATGGCCATTATATTTTCAGTTATAGCTGCAATTTTGTATAGCTTTATATTGGTAAGAATTTATCCTTGGGAAATAATGAAAGTAGAATATCAAGTAGCCAGCTTTGTACTAATACTTCTTTTGATTAATACAATAATATATTTTAAAAATAAAAGCATAAAATAAATAACTAATTTAGCCTTGTATTAATATATATTAAATATTATAATAAATACTAAGAATACATAATTAAGATCATTTTAAACAATGTTAGGTTAATTTGACTTTAAATAAAAATAGAGAATTATGCTGATAAAAACAACAGAATATAATAGTAAATTAATAGGAATATTCATAAGATGGTATTTTATTGAAATGCCATCTAAAATGTTTGTTTATACTAAAGAATATTTATCAGTTATTAGCTACTTATTTTCCTTTAAATTTCTATTAAAAACACTTTTTTATCCATGGAAAAATCAGGTGTATGCTTATCCATCTAAAGGGTTTGATCTTCAGATTATAACACAAGTATTTATATCTAATCTTTTCGCAAGAGTGATAGGAGCAATGATAAGAATGATTACAATATTTATTGGTATATTTGTAGAAATAATTTTAGTGTCTTTATCATTTATTATAATATTTGTTTGGTTCTTTGCTCCAATAGTCTTCTTTGGTTCATTTATATATAGCTTTTTTATTTAAATTATGAAATATTATTCAATTTATCATACAAAAGCTTTTGCATCAAATTTAATAGAAAGATTTTTGTTTGGTTGGGTTTCCATTTTGACTATAACTTTTTTTACTTTAATAATACTTTTAGTAGGTTTTTTGACTCAAAATTATTGGCCAGCAGGGGTTTTATTATTTAGCATAATTTACTTTATCATAGTAATTTATTTATTTATTTATAAAAAATTAAGAGATCCTAAAGAGGCATTATTATTATCAGATAATTATGCAGAACACTTTGATTACCATATCTCCAAAACATTAGCTCATTATTTCCCAAAAAAACTTACTTATTCACAACTATTTAAGTCAGCGGTTGAAAGTCCAAGAGGTAAATTTATTTTGAACAGATTAGGTCTTAATAATAAGGAATTAGTAAAAAAAGTTAGACATTTTCTACATGTTAATCAAGAAAACTTACCTCCAATAGAAAATTTCTTAGATATTTTAATAGAGCAATACCCAAAATGGGGAGAAAAAAGAATAGATGCAAATATTATTCTATGGAATTTTTTTAAGCAAGAAAATATATTTACTCAAATATTAAATCAAGCAAATTTGGATATAGAAGATTTATATCAGATTATACTTTGGGAGTCATTTTATAATGTGGAATATTTATCTAGATTATCTAATATTCATCCTATAATTCTAAAGAAAAATCTTGGTTCCTTCGGTAGAAAGTGGACAATAGGTTATACAAATGCATTAGACGAAATTACTGATGATTTGACTGAAGGTTTGGATTTCTATAAAGAAAATAAAGTCATTTTGCATAAAGATTCTCTTAATAGAGCTCTAGAAGTTATTTCTAAGGCATCGAGAAATAATATATTACTTTTAGGTGGAGTAGGAGTGGGTAAGAAAACTTTCATAAAAAATCTTGCTAAAATAATTAAAGATTATCAGATCAAAAATAATCAGAATTTAAGTAGAGTTTTGAAATTACATGTTACAGATTTGATGTCTGGGATGAGTGATAGTGCAGGATTTTTACTTAATGCTCTTAATTATGCAGAAAGGTCAGGCAATATAATTTTGGTGATAGAAGGAATATCAGATTTATTCAGGCAGACTAATGGAGATATTAGAAATATTATCAATAAATTCCTAGAATCAAGTTATGTTAGTGTAATTGGAGTTGATAATTTGGAAGGATATCATATGGGAATAAAAAATTTCCCTGGAATAGATGCTCAATTTGATAAAATAAACTTAGATGATTGCACTGATGATGAAATTATGAAAATTTTAATGTTAAATTCACTAGAAATAGAAAGCAAAAGTAAAGTTAAAATAACTTACCTAGCACTAAAATCAATATTAAATTTTAGTAAGAGATATATATCTAAAGGAGCTTTTCCAGGTAAAGCTTTGAATGTGCTGACAGACTCGGTTAATTCTATTCAGGGATCATCTCAAATTTATATAAAAGAAGAAGATATAAGAAGTACCATTGGAAGAATAACAAATATAAATCTGAATGCAATGCAATCTGGAGAAAAAGATAGTTTGGTAGAATTAGAAAATAATCTCCAAAAAGAAATTAAAGGTCAGAATGAAGCCTTAAATGCACTTTCAAATGCACTTAAAAGAGCAAAGTTAGATGTAAAGAAAGGAGATAAACCAATAGGAACATTCCTATTATTAGGACCAACCGGAGTTGGAAAAACAGAGACAGCAAAAGCTTTAGCTGAACACTATTTTGGTTCGAAAGATCGAATGATAAGATTAGATATGAATGAATTTAGTGAGGCAGAATCTGTTTATGGAATAATAGGTTCCCCAGCTGGGCAAGAAACAAGAAAAGAAGGCTTTTTAACAAGACAAGTTCAAGATAATCCTTTCTCGTTAATTTTACTTGATGAGTTAGAAAAAGCACATAAAAATGTATTAAATCTATTTTTACAGATCCTAGATGAGGGAATGATGACTGACAGTAGTGGCTCTAAGACTGATTTTAGGAATACTATTATAATAGCTACTTCTAATGCTGGAGCAATTTTTCTAAGAAATTATGTAAAAAATAATCAAGAATTTGATAAAAACTCATTCAAAGATCAGCTTTTAGATGAAATAATTAATAGCGGTGTGTATTCACCAGAATTCTTGAATAGATTCACAGCAGTACTTGTATATTATCCATTAAAACCAGAACATGTAGCAGATATAGCAGAGAAAATGATAAATAATATGTCTTTAAGATTTCAAAATGAGAGAGGAATTGCCTTAAAAGTCAGTGATGATGCAATATCATATATAGCCAAAAAAGGTTACAGTATTGATTTTGGAGCAAGAGAATTAGAAAGAACAATAACAAATATTCTAGAGACTTATCTTGCTGATTATATGTTAAATCATAATATAGGAAGAGGAGATGCAATCATAATAAATCTAGAAGATATACAGTAGTACTAATCAAAATTATATTTGCATAAAATCTAATTATCAAGTATAATAAATAAGTATATTAATAATAATTTAGATAAAAATATGGAAATGTTTATAATAGTAATCCCAGTAATTTTAATAATATTAGTTTTTTTGGTTATATCAATTTATAATAGTTTAGTTACATTAAGACAAAGAACAGAAGAATCTTGGTCAGATATAGATGTTCAACTAAAAAGAAGATATGATCTTATTCCAAATTTAGTTGAAACTGTAAAAGGTTATGCAACACATGAAAAAGAATTACTAGAAAATGTAACCAAAGCTCGTAATGTAGCTATGGGAGCAAATAGTCTAGAAGATAAAGCGCAAGCAGAAAATATGCTTAGTGGAACTTTGAAGAGTTTATTTGCAGTATCAGAGAATTATCCAGATTTGAAAGCTAATCAGAATTTCATAGAGTTACAAAGAGAACTATCAGATACAGAAAATAAAATTCAAGCTTCAAGAAGATTTTATAATAGTACAGTTATGACACTGAATACTAAAATAGAGACAGTTCCATCAAATCTAATTGCTAGTATGTTTGGATTTATCAAAAAAGAATACTTTGAGATTGAAGAACAAGAAAAAGAAGTTGTTAAAGTTCAATTCTAATAACATTTTAATATAAATATGGGATCAGATTTATATACAGAAAAAGATAAAAATGTAAGAAAGACTTATTTATTAATGACTATATTTATTGTATTTGTTTTTTTCTTAGGATGGATATTTTCATATAGTCTAGATAATTATTCTATATTTGTTTATGCATTTATATTTGCTAGTATTATGAATATAAGTGCATTTTGGTTTTCTGATAAAATTGTACTTGCAATGTCCAATGCCAAAGAGCTTACTACAGAAACTCCAGAAGGTAGAGAAATTAATAGATTAGTAGAGAACTTATCCATAACAGCAGGACTCCCAAAGCCAAAGGTTTATGTAATAAATGACACAGCAATGAATGCATTTGCAACAGGAAGGAATCCTGAGCATGGAGTGATAGCACTAACAACAGGAATAATCAATAGATTAGAGAAAAATGAATTGGAAGGAGTTATAGCTCATGAATTATCTCACATTGGGAATAGAGATACTCTCATTCAGACAGTAGCTGTCATATTAGTTGGTTTGGTTGCTCTTATGTCAGATTGGTTCTTGAGGTTCAGTATATTTGGTAATAGAAGAAGAGATAATGATTCTAAGAGTCAATTAGACATTATTCTTACTGTAGTCGCAATAGTACTTGCTATATTAGCTCCAATATTTGTACAATTATTACAATTAGCAATATCTAGAAAAAGAGAGTTCCTAGCAGATGCTAGTGGATCTTTACTTACAAGGTATCCAGATGGGCTTGCTAGTGCATTACAAAAAATATCACAAGATACAGAGCCTCTAGAGGTAGCTAATCGTGCAACGGCACATTTATTCATTGCAAATCCATTCAAAGGTAAAAATATTTCAAAATTATTTTCCACACATCCCCCAATAGAAGATAGAATACAAGCTTTGATGAATACAAAATTAAAATAGTAAGTATTCAAAAAAGAAATAATATGATAATATATAATTATATATAAATAAATACAATATAAATATGTTCAAATTAGCAAAACTTCTAAAAATTAATTTAACAATTCTTCTTATTGGAGTATTATTTATGAGTACGAATAATGTATTCTCAGCAGATGTTCCTATGTATGGTTGGATCTGGAATGATAATGTGGGTTGGATCAGTTTAAGAGAATATAGTTCGACATCTCCTTATGGTCAGGTAGCTAATAATCCAGAGTATGCTGTGACATTTGATTTATCTCAAAATCCAGATACAGATACAGGATTATATAATGATGGAGGATCAGTTGTAAGTTCTAATAATGGAAGATTTGCTTGGAATGAAAATATAGGTTGGATAGACTTAGATAGTGTTTCTTATAATTTTGGTACTAGACAATTAGCAGGAACAGCACAAGTTCTTTTATCTAATGAAGGTATTCCTAATAACTCTGGAGGTTGGAATGGTATAATAAACTTTACAGGTAATACAGGGGATATAGATGGAAAAATTGTTAATGGATCTCCTTTTAAATATAATAATGTTGCTTATGAAACAATAAAAAAAACAGGAACTTATAATAATTCAAATACTTTAAGTGATGATCAAATAAAAGAAACATGTAGTTTTTCTGGATATGCATGGGGAGGTATATATACTCTTGGTTGGTTAGCAATAGATGACTCTTTTTCTTTTGATTTAAATTCTGGTTGTAGAGTACCTAAAATTGCTGACTTTTATTCAGAAAAATCAGATACAAATACAGGTGCAATTAATGATACAGTAGTTAGATCTGTTGAAACTAACCCTGTTAATTCAGATAACTATACAGATTCTAGTGGAATAACTCTTAATTGGCAAGTTGAAAATGGTAAAGATATAGCTTATTATGAATTAGAAGCTAGTGTTGTAGATGCGAGTATCCCAACTTCTAATGTCAATAAATTTTCCAAAGATTACACTAATGCAAGCTCATTTGATGTAAATAATTGTCTTATAGATCATAAATATGATGAGCCTACAACTATAGATCCAACCCAACCCAGAAATAAAATATTAACTGATTGTGATATAAGAGATGATGGGTCTTCTACATCTGCAATTATAAGTGACTCAAATGGTAAAAATAATAAAATACAAATTAAACCTAATGGTAATAATTCTCAAAGTATCAAAGTCTATCCAGTAGACCTATCAGGTGGAAAAATTAGCTATAAATTAACTGCTTATAATAAATTTGGAGATGTATATACATATACTCCTACTTGGGAGATAACCTCTAATTATAGCTTAACAATGAGATCTTGGACAAATATCCAAAGGAATGATAATAGAACAGATGTAAATGTCTTCTCAGAGATACAAGATAGTCCATTGGATGAAGGAACTTATACCTTTAAGTTATGTCAGCACATAACCCCCCCAGCTGATGGTACAGTAGCTATTACCTGTACACCTATACAAAACAATCAAAATCCCTCTACTGATATAGTGAATATAGAGTATAAAGTTACTGGTACGCCTTCAATTTGTCCTGGAGATACTGGATGTAATGATACTAATTATTTGACGAGTGGTAATTTGGATGCTTCAGATAAAAAAGATGATCCTATAGTATTCCAAGGAATAGGGATCCCAACTGGAATACCAATATTAGGAGTATATAAAGTAGATGTACTTATGGAATATACAGATCCATCAGATGTTAATTTTCCTGATAAAGCGAGAAGAAATACAGTTAGTATTCGTAATTTAGGTAATAGACAATATAAGGAAGTAAGTCCTTAGAAATATAAATATTAATTAATAATTTGTTATGAAGAAGATAAGGTTTAATTCTAAGATAGTTAACTTTATAAGTGTATTAATTCTGATAGTAAGTCTTGTTATAGTATATATAATCTTAATCCCAAAAAATAGATTTAGAGTATATTCAAATGCAATAGATACCAATACACTGATAACTATTCAGAATTTACTAAGATCTCAAGAAAAATTCTTATTTACTAAGACAGAATTTATTTCTTTACTAGAAAAATCAGATTCAGGATTAAAGCCTAGTTTCGTAGAAATAAATCCAGATATACCTAAAGAAAAAGTAGAATCAGTTATAGATGAAATATTATTCTTAGAATATTTGATTGATAAATCTCCAAAAAAAGCTAATAATTATATAGATGGAAGACTATATAATTTAGAAACAGATGATTGGAGTAATCTTGTCATTTATGCAAAAGCTGAGAAAGAATTAAAATCTTTTAATAAGAATAAATCAGAGATTATCAAGGAAAAAGAAAATTCAGAGACAGTAAAGTTAATTAATAAAGATTTTGGTTTAAGTGAAGAAAATAATTTGATAGTAACTCTTAATAATAAGCAGTTTTCTAATACAATATCCAATAATTATAACTTGAATTTAGCTATAGTAAGATTCAACTTAGAAAATAATAAAAATAAATTACCATTAATGAGTGATACAAAATATCAAGGAATATATCCAGCTTACACAAATAAAGATTGTAATGATAGGGTAGATCAGTATGGTTTATTAAAAGGGTTATCTACTAAAGAGTTTAATTGTGAGTATTCAGATGCTAACTTATTAGAAGTGCAAGTTATGGTAAAAGAAGGTCAGGAAGAAAACCCAAATATTAATAATCAAATACAGAATTTAGACGGATTTATTTCTTCTAACTTAAAAAATATAAAAGTTTTAGAAGAATCAAAGTTCAATCAAGAATTAGCAGATAAGCTAGAATTAACTGAAGAAAAAATAACTATAGTTAAGTTATCCACAGAAATAGAAAAAACACCAGTATATACTAATCTTTTAGATAATGGTATAATAAAAAAAATAGATAAAGATAATTACTTAATATTATAAAATAATATGAATTTTGATAACAACACAAATAATCTAAGAAAAATATCTATAATAATGCTTGTTGCAGGTTTATCTCTAGGTATTTTTATCATGTTAGTAATATTTAATATTCAGCAATATTTGAATAAAACAGGAAATACTAATTTTAGTAATACAATTCAATTCGAAGATTTATATCCTGAATTTGTAGATACTAATTCTTTTCCATCCCAATTAATAGAAAAAAAATCAGATAAAGAATTAATTGTAAGTATAAATAATAAAAATATAATAGTTATACTTGATGAAAATACAAAAATAATAAAACAAGAAATGAAAACAGAAGAACAACAGTTATTAGATTTAGAAAATTATGATAGAAAAATTAAAGAAAATCCAAATGATGAAACTATAGTACTAGAAGACTCATATGTAGAGAAAGAAATTACTTTAAATGAATTGAATTTAGGACAAAATATTAATATAGTATCAGAAGAAAATGTTGTGGGTAAAGATCAAATTAAAGCATTGAGAATAGTTTTTATTGGTAATTAAATTTTAAAATAGTATGAAGAAAATTAGTTTAATGAATGGTTTAATTTTAGGAGGATCACTGATAATAAGTATAGGATTAATATCAATAGCAAGTATTAATGCATCTACAGTTGGTGATAATTCAGGAGTATTTAAACCTATAAATGAAAGTAGTAATGCACAAACAAAGACAGGAGGATTAACAGTCGGTAGATTAACAGCAACAGGTGGAATAATTGTTAAAAATACTTCAAATACTAATGTTGCTACAATAAATAATTCAGGAGCAATAAGAGGAAGTAGTTTAAGTATAAAAAGTGGTAATATAACAGATTATCCAACTCTTCCTAATAATATTGTTAATAAAAAATATGTTGATGATAATAAAGGTGAACTTGAAGTATCTCCTACAGGATTTAATTTTGTAGGTCCAGGTGCTGGAATTTTAAAAAATAGAGGTGGTACTACACAAGTTACAAGTTATAATTATCCAGAATATATATGTAGTATTAGTGGTTTTGTTCCTTCGGATGAACCAGGTAAACAATCTGCTTGTGGATTATATGTGGAAGACGGTAAATGGAAGATGAGATCTAACAATTCATATTATAATGGTTGTATGTATATGTGTTTTAAAATTAAATAGGTATAATCTTAATATGAAAATATATAATAAATCTACACCAGTATATACTAATCTTTTAGATAATGGTATAATAAAAAAAGTAGATAATAATTATTATCTGATATTATAAATTAATACAAACTTAATATGAATACTACAAATTTAAAAAAAATAGGTATAATAATATTTATAGCAGGATTATTTATAGGAGTACTTACAACAGGATTGATAATTATTATAAATCAATCTCTTACCCAAAATAGTAATACAATTATTAATAATAAATCAGGAATTAATAATACAATCCAATCAGAAGATCTATTTCCAAGAATAGAAATGATGACATCTTTTTCAGGAAATATTATAGAAAAAAAATCAGATAAAGAATTGATAGTAAATCTAAATAATAAGAACATAACAGTTATACTGGATGAGAATACAAAAATCGTAAAACAATCAATGAAGACACCAGAACAACAAAGAATAGATTTGGAAAATTATAATAGAAAAAGAAATGAAAATCCAGAAGACCAAATCTCTCCAGAATTACCATTTTTAGAAGTTGAAGTCCCATTTAATGAGCTTAAATCAGACAGTAATATTAGAGTTATGTCAGAAGATAATGTAATAGGCAAGAGTGAAGTTAAAGCATTAAGAATAATATTCAATAATAATAATGTAGAATAAATTATATGAAAAGAAGTAAAATAATAAATACATTAATCTTAGGAGGATCATTGATAATAAGTATAGGGGGGATATCCCTAGCAAGTTTAAATGCTGCTACTCCAGGAAATAATTCTGGAGTTTATAAGCCTATTAATGAGAGTAGTAACGATCAAACAAAAGAAGGAGGGTTTCAATCATTAGAAGAAATTAAAGCTCCAAAATTTACAGATAACTCACCTGGTGCATCAGAATTCTATTATTTAGATCCAAATGTAAAATCTGTAATTAGAAATCTTGATCTATATGGTGTTATTAAAGATCCATTCTCTGGAAATCAATTAGATTTAGATGGTTTTAGTAACTTTAATTCTTTAAATGCAAATACTATAGATGTTTTGGGATATTTCTCTACTGCATCTGGGACATCATCAAACTTTTATGGTAATTTATATATGAAAGGAGGTAGTACATTAGATTTGCAATCAGGCTCAAAATTAATCTTAGCTGGTGGTACATATGCAGATGTTTATAGTACAGTTGATTTTAAAGATGGATCAAATTTACTTTTAGCAGGTAGTGCAAAAGCTACATTTTATGGTGATGTTCAGGTTAATTCTATTAAAGCTATCGGTAATCCAACATATATTTTAGATCCAGATGGAACTTCTAATTTAAAAGATTTAACAATAACTAATAAATTACAAGTTGGTAATACAAATCAATTTAGAGTAGATGGTGATAATATATACTTTTATGGAGCATTATATGATACAGCTGCAAATAATGAGTATTATTTAGATCCAAGTAGTAATACTAGATTAAATTCTATAGTGATTAAAGGAGACTCTACTTTAGATAGAACAAATCAGCAAATAAATACTAAAGGTGAACTTTCTTTAGTTAACAAGAGATATGTTGATAGTAGTATTTCCCCTCTTATTACTAACATAAGTACTCTTACTAGTAGGCTTGATTCAATCACTCAACAACAAATTAGTAGTTCAGGAGTTAATAAGACTAGTGGACAGAGTATGAGTACTGCAACTTCTAATAAAGATATATGTGCATTATCTAGAGTAAGATTTGACCCAGATAATGAGAATGTTCATCCTGATGCTCAGTGTGAAATTGTTGGTAATAAAAATAATTGGACTCTTAGAGCCAGAAGTGCTAGTAATAATTTAATAACGGTATCTTGTAATTGGACATGTTTTAATATAGATTGAAAATAATTAATTTTTACATAAAAAACTTCACAGCAATTTCATATAGAATAATATATACTAATAATATCTAATAGATAGAGCTCATCTATTAGAATAATAAGTAAGTATTAAATAATAAGTATATGAAAAAAGTAACCAAATATAGTCTAGTTGCAGGAACAACATTAGGATTGGTAGCAATGCTAGGAGTAGCAAATCTATCAGCAGTAAATGCAAGTCCTGATACGAATAATTCTACTAATATTGTAGAAAAAATTGCAGAAAGATTCTCACTTGATAAGACAGAAGTAAGTAAAGTCTTTGAAGAAGAGAGAATTGCAAGACATAATGAAAGATTAGCTGAACTTGTATCTGATGGTAAAATCACTGAAGAACAAAAAGCTCTGATGGAAAATCATTTTAAGGAAATGGATACAAAGAGAAATGATATTCTAAATAGTGATAAAACAGAAGAAGAGAAAGAAACAGCTCTTGATGAATTAAGAGAAGAAGGAAGACAATTTGCAGAAGATAATGATTTACCAAAAAAAGGAATGAAAGGTGGTCATGGTGACAGAGATGGGCAAGATAGGGGTATGGGAAGATTTAATAAATAAGTTAAGTAAATATTAAATTAATTTATGCCTACAAAATAGATTAATATAAATTGGGTTACTGTTAATTATTAATGGTAACTCAATTTTAAATTTATGGTATAATAAAAACATAATTATAAAAATATGAGATTATTAATAGTAGAAGATGAAAAATTTATATTAGAACCTCTTGTACAAGCTCTAGAAAAGCAAAATTATGCTGTGGATAAAGCTTTAGATGGAGAATCTGGATATAGCTTAGCTATGCAAAATCAATATGATTGTATTATATTGGATCTAAATTTACCAAAAATGAGTGGAATAGCTCTCGCAAAAAAACTAAGAGAAAATCATAAAAATTACCCTATTCTAATGTTAACCGCAAAAAGTGGCAAAGAAAATGTATTGGAAGGTTTTGGAGCTGGGACTGATGATTATATGACTAAACCATTTAATTTCCAAGAATTATTATTTAGAATCCAAGCTATTATCAGAAGAAATATGAATTATAAGGAAGATATAGTAGAGATAAATGATTTATATATAAATTTCCAACAAAGATTAATTAAAAAAAATAATCAAGAAATTATTTTAAACAATAAAGAATATGGAATTTTAGAATATCTTTTGAAAAAGAGGGGAGAAATTATTAGTCAAGAAGAATTATTAGAACATGTTTGGGATAGAGAAATAGATATGTTTACACAGACTGTAAGAACTAATATTAAAACTTTAAGGAAAAAAATTGATAAAGACAAAAAAATTATTCATACAATAATAGGTAAAGGTTATGTTATCAGATAAAATTAAATTTTTTAAAAGTATAAAGTTTAGATTAGCATTAATTTATTCTTTAGTTTTGTTTTTATTTAGTGGAACTTTTGTATTAGGTATAAATCTATATATCAATGATATTCTACAAAAAAATCCACCAAGAAATTATAGGGTATTTCAACAAAGACCATTTATAGATTTAGATCTAATAGAGCAAGAAAGAATTAAACAAATTAGACAAGATGATTTAGCTAATATAAAACAGGCTAGTTTGTTTACCCTTTTCCCTTTGGCAGGATTTAGCTTTATTTTGGGTTATATAATAGCTTATAAATCTTTAGAGCCACTAAGTCTTTTGCAAAAGAAAATTAATTCTTTACAAGAATCTTCTTTAGGTTCTCAAGCTGATATAGTATCAGAAGATGAAATAGGTAGTCTTGCTAAAAGTTTCAATGAAATGTCAGTTAGATTAAAGGAATCTTTTGAGATACAATCCCAATTTGTAGAAGATGCTTCTCATGAACTAAGAACTCCTTTGACAGTTATTTATACCAATTTGGATACTATTTTATTTGATAAGAATGTGTCTAAACAAGAATTACTAAATAAACTTAAGTTAACATTAGATCAAATTAAAGATTTAAATAAATTAACAGATAATCTTTTGGCTTTGAGTAATACAAGTTCAAATCAAAAAGAATCTTATGATCTAAGAAATATTATACAAAAAGAGATCAATAAATTTGAATCATTAATGTCAGAGAAAAAAATAACTTATTTTTGGAATTGGCCAGATAAAGCTTTTTTTAAAAAAATAGATCCAATATCATTTGGTAGGGTAATCCATAATTTAATAGAAAATGCTATCAAATATGGAAAATCAGAGATAGAGATAAAGTTATTTAAAAAAATAGATTTATTTTCTGATGAAGATAGAGTGGTTATTCAAGTCATAGACAATGGTAAAGGAGTCTCAGAGAATGACAAACATAAAATTTTTGATAGATTTTTTATGGCAGATCAATCGAGAAACAAAAAGGGATTTGGACTAGGACTTGCTATTGTAAAGAAAATTATTAAAGATAATAATGGAAGTATAAAATATTTTAGGAAAAATAATAAAACAGTATTTGAAATTATTTTGTAGTTAATTTATCCAATCTTAGAGTTTGAATATGTGGGCAATCTCCATATTGTCCATCGAATTCATTTCTACCATTAAATAAATTACAATCACAGACATATTGACCTTCTTTTATAACCAAAATTCTATGTCTCTCACGATCTCCTTCTACTATAATCTCATCTTCTGATAGATATTTAAATCTTTTCTCAACCAAATATTTAGTAGTTCTTTCAAATAAATACTGAACTAAAGTGTGATTATTAATATTAAGATAATATCGAGCTTTTTGGATTAGATAATATATTTGATCTTCATTTAATTTTGGTATAAAAATTAACCCTTTCATTATTGAAGTCAGAGTATCAGCCAAACTATCCCGATTAAATAAATTTACTTCAATTACAAATGAATTTAATCTTCCAGTTAAATCTTTAGTCCAAGGTTCATCATTAGAGACTGTAGCCACTAATGGTCTTGGATCAATTAATAATTTTGGGTAGCTTGTACGAAACTCAATTGATGCCATTTGAATTCTTCCTATTTCATCAAGATAAAAAAAATCATCTTTACTATCTAGAAATTGATCAATTTGATAAATAAAAGTTTCTTTTATAGCCTGATTATCAATTTTATATTCACCAACAGTCAATTTAGATTCAATATCTTTTTTGTGAGCAAAAATTTCATTTACACCTGAGCTTGTAATAGCTCTGAATCCTTGCCTAATTTGGTTTTCATCCCTTATTTCTTTCGATATAACCCCCTGAAATTTAATCAAAGGAGAATTAATTTGATTAATAGATTTAGAGAGTAGTGTGCTTTTACCAATTTTAGGCTCTCCTATCAAAATAATATTCATTTTTTATTATTTAAATTCATATAATTAGATTATAACATAATTTAATTAAAAAAACACCTCTTTATAATACAAAGAAGTGTTAAGTTTATAAGATGATCTATTATTTTATGGGAAATAATATTTGTAGTAGAGATAAAAGTTCACTGGGATATTTTAAAGAATAATCTAAACTTTCTAAAGAATTTTCTCCAACATAAACTGATAATCCCAAATTAAGCTCAAAGACACTATGATCTGCAGGTTCATTACCTGCAAAAAGTATACTTCTTGTGCTTAAATTATTTTCTATAGCATATCTTATTAGACCATTCTTTTTCGATTGAAGAGGAGATAATTCCCAAAGATTATGTTTTGGATTATAGGTTGTATCTAATATACAATTTTTTGGTAATTTAGATCCAGTTCTTATTATTGATACTTTTTGATCTAATAAAAATAAATTTATTAAAAATTTATAATCATTAGATTTTAAATAAAACATTTGGGAACCATATTTACTAAACTTTTGCTCCCAAGATAAAAGAACGGATTCTTGATCTGAATATAGATAATATCCATTTTTTTCTCCATGAAATAAGAACATTTTCTTAGGGGATAAAAATTTTAAAAGAGTACTCTTAGTGTCTATATCAAGATATCTCACCCAGATTTCTTCCCCATGGTTATTAGTGAATCTAGTACCTAATTCTGACAATACTCCTTTTATAAAAGAAATATCACCAAACTGATTATGAAATTCATCTATGATATATTTTACAAGACAAAATGCTCTGCCTGTCAAAAATACTAATGATAAATGATTTTGGATACAGATTTTACCAAGAATATTTATAGTTTCAGGAGAAACTAAATCACCTTCTTTAGTAATTGTACCATCAATATCAAGTACTATAGTTTTGATTTGACCCTGATTGTTATTTCTCATAATATTAAAAAGAACAAGAACAAATCATATTGTAATATAAATTAGAGATAAAAGCAAGTGTATTAAAGAGATTATTATAAATATTTTATGTTAATTATACTTGATAAAAATACAAATATAAGATATACTTAGCTTGTACTTTATCAAATCAAAGAAAGATTATGAACTTTTCTAAATCTGATTCAGATATTGATGTTCTTACTAAAATATACGAAAAATGGGAAAATGAAATTTCTCTTGATAAAAACGAGTTGAGATTATTATATGAAATTGATGGTAAGATTCAAGGATTTGGATATGAGAGAGATACCCGAATAGAAGAAATTCTTAATTCTAAAAATGAAAGAGACAAGAAAAAAGATTTGGCCTTTATTTTTGGATGTAAAGAAGATCAAATTAGCTTTACTGAAGAGGATGCCCTATATGGTGATATTATTTATCATTGGGGTGATTTAGATTTAGAGGGGGTGGTTTCCTTTAATGGTGATTTACCTAGATATATTCGTGGGGATTTATTTTTAACTTATCTTAATGAATTAAATGCTAATTTACCTAAGTATGTCTTTGGGTACTTAACTTTAAGTTCTATTACTTATTTAAATAGTAATTTACCTAAATATGTTGGAGGTAATTTAGATTTAAGATCTCTTAAATCATATGAAAAAGATTTACCTAAATATGTTGGAGGTGATTTAAATTTAAGATCTCTTAAATCATATGAAAAAGATTTACCTAAATATGTTGGAGGTAATTTAGATTTAGGATCTCTTAAATCATATGAAAAAAATTTACCTAAATATGTTGGAGGTAATTTAGATTTAGGATCTCTTACATCGTTAGATACTAGTTTACCTGAATATATTGGTGGTGGTTTAAATTTAAGCTCTCTTACTTCCTTATATCAAGAATTGCCTGAACATGTTAATGGAAACTTAAATTTAAGCAATCTTACTTTATTAAGAGGTAGTTTACCTAAGCATGTGGAAGGTTATTTTTATTTAAGCTCTCTTACATCATTAGATACTAGTTTACCTGAATATGTAGGTGGGGTGTTAGATTTAAGATCACTTATTTTATTATATGGTAATTTACCTGAATATGTTGGAGATTATATTTTTCTGAACCAAAACCTTTTTAAAGAAAATATGGCTTTATTTATCGAAAAATTTGGTAAAGATAAATTAAATTTACATTAAAAAATACACCGAGTATTAATTTACTCGGTTTTTTGTTTGAGAATGTAAATTTTTAGTCAGAATTATTCTACGAATAAAGATTATGAAGCAAACAAGCGATTGTTACAGGACCAACTCCACCAGGTACAGGGGTATAATTTATATCTAAATTTTGTATTGAATCAAAATCAAAGTCACCACTAATTTTTCCATCCTCATCTTTACTAATCCCGACATCAATTATTGTTTGATTATTTGTAAGAAAAGATTTATCCCAAATTTTAGCTTTACCAACAGCCGAAATTACAATATCTGCTTTTAGAGTAAAATCTTTGATATTTTGAGTTTTGTGATTACAAATAGTGACAGTAGCTAATTTATTTGAAAGAAGCATAGCTAGAGGTTTCCCAAATAGAAGGCTATTATTAATAATCACAATATTTTTACTTTCTATATCTATTTGATAGAAAGATAATATTTTCATGACAGCGAATGGAGTAGCAGGAATATAAGATTTACTATAATCTGATTGAATTAAATTCCCAAGATTGTAGGGATTTAGGCCATCTACATCTTTATTTTTATCAATCAAAGATAGTAATTGGTTTTTGTTAAATTGATCAGCTATAGGTAATTGTAAAATAATTCCATCTATTGATTTATCCGAATTTAATTTTATAATAAGATTTTCTACTTCTTCTTGATTAATTTTTTCTTCTAATCTAAATATAATAGTCTCACCACCTAATTTTTGTAAAGCTATTCGTTTATTTTTGATATAAATTTCAGAAGCTGAATTATCTCCAATTAAAATTATGGCAAGAGTTTTTTTTGATACAAAAGGTTTGGCTAATATATCTTTATAAATCTTTTCTGCTATAGTTTTCCCATAAAGTAATTTCATATTTTGAATTTAGACATAAATTGTATATTATTTTGTTTAATCTCTGCTAAGACTTTATCATCTTGATAATTATCTAGGACTTGTCTTAGAGATTTAGCAATAAATATCATTTCTTTTTCCATCATACCAATTGTTGTCATAGCTGGAGTCCCAATTCTGAGCCCATTTGCTTTGGTCGGAGGAGCTGGATCAAAAGGAATAGTATTCTTATTTGTCTCAATATTGGCTTTTTCTAGAGCTTGACTAAAAGTTTCTCCATCAATTTCATTTTTTCTTAGGTCTAATAAGATTAAATGATTATCTGTACCTCCAGTGATAACTTCAAACCCTAATTTTATTAATTCTTGAGCCAAAATTTTAGCATTGATTAAGACTTGTTTGATATAATCTTTATAATCTGGAGATAAAGCTTGTTCTAGGGCAATTCCAATTCCTGCAATATTATTCATATGAGGTCCTCCTTGTAATCCAGGGAAAACTGACTTATCAATTTTATCTGCCAAAATCTTGTCATTTGTCAATATCAAAGCCCCTCTTGGTCCTCTTAATAATTTATGAGTTGTTGTCATAACTATATCTGCAAAGGGAAAAGGATTAGGATGATTATTAGTAGATACAATCCCAGAAATATGAGAAATATCTGCCAAATGATAAGCTCCGGTTTTTTTTGCAATATTACCAATTCTCTCAAAATCAATTTCTCTTGGATAACCACTCAGTCCAGAAATGATTAATTTAGGTTTATGCTCTAGAGCTAACTTTTCTAAGTTATCATAATCAATCAAAAAATTAGCAGGAGAAACAGAGTAAGGTTTAGAATCAAACCATTGCCCAGTTATACTAACCCTAAACCCATGAGTCAAATGTCCTCCAGAAAATAAATCTAGTCCCATAACTGTATCATAAGGATTAAGAAGAGCTTTGTAAATTGCAAGATTAGCAGGGCTACCAGAATAAGCTTGTACATTAGCAAATTTTGCTCCGAATACTAATTTAGCTAAATCAATAGTTCTTTGTTCTATTTCATCAATAAATTGCTGCCCGCGATAATATCTTTTATAAGGGTAACCTTCACTATATTTATTAGTAAGAGAACTTCCCAAGACTGATAAAATATCATTTGACACAAAATTTTCTGAGGCTATCAATCTTATAGTTTCTTTTTGTCTTTTGTTTTCTTTTTCTACTAAACCGAGAATATATAAATTTTCCATAATAATTACATTAAAATCTTAATAATGATTTAAATTTTAACATAATCTTTACAACATATGGTTAATTAGAAGTTATTTTATATATAGATTTATATTAATATAAATTGTATAAAATGTCAAAATTTTATGTTATAATGAGAGTATATCATCAAATTTTTATATAATGAGCGAAACAAATAAACCAGAAGAAACTAAGGTCCCAAAAGCACTTTTTTTGTATATGTTGATCGGAGTATCTGTTATATTAGATTTTTTGGGTTATATTATGTTTGCTCTTAGTTTTGCAGGAGTAGGGATTCCATTTTCTTTTATTTTAGATGGAATAGGTAGTATTTCTTCTTTTATACTGAATAATTCTCAAAGATTAGCTGATATAAAGTGGGCATTAGATGAAATAACTAAATTAAAAGATTCATTTCGTTCTAATCAAAGTGGTTCTGGTGGTAGAAATCAATCTAACATTATGAGTTCTATATTATCCAAAATTAACCAGATGTTAATATCTGAAAAATTAAAAAATGTGTTTTTTTCAGTTATAATGATAATCATAGCTACCATAGTGGAGCTAATACCTTTTTTAGGAGATATATCTCCAACTTATACATTAGCTGTTATAGTTATTATGAGAAAAAGAAGTAATTCTTGGGGTAAATTTGCTACACAAATTAATAAAATAAAGGATACAATCCAAAAAATGAAAGGTAAGGTGTCTCTAAAGAGTGTTGGTATTGTTACAGGTAGATCAAATGAAATCGATAAATAAACATAGAAATAATCCATAAATGTGATATAATTAATAATATAAAATTCAATTTAAATATGAATATAAATAGGAGTGTGAGTTATAAATTTATAATCTTTCTATCTTTGATATTAAGTACTTTATTTTATAGTAAAACAGTATTAGCAAATGATGTTACAGATCAGCTATTAAAATTATTGACAGAAGCCAAATCAGAAATTGAAAAAGGTAGTAATTCTAATACAACAACACCATTGAATACAAATCTAGATACTACAAATGAAGAATTTCAAACTCAGGAAGAACTAAATTTATTTATAGATGAATATCTTAAAGAAAGTGTCTATAAAGATACTTTTTATACAGATAGTGAATCTATAGGTGATGTAAAAATATTAATAAAAAATAAATATTTATTCCTAAATGAACCTATTGATATATCTATTTTTAAAATAAGCCTAGACCCTACATTAGATTTTGATAAAGCGAAATATACATTTTCAATAACTCAGGGAGATAAAATTTTAGAAACAAAAGAAAATTTAGATACACCTGAATTTCAATATACATTTCGAGAATTAGGTAAATACCAGATTAGAGTAAAAGTAACATTCCCTAATGGCCAAATAAGAGAAGGTTTTATCCCAATTGAGATGATAGATGAAATTTCATTAGACTATACTCCTTTATCTCCAGCTGCTGGTGATAAAATAGAAGTTACAGTACCATATATAGATAAAAAAGATGATATTATAGACTGGACTGTTAACGGTGAGCCAGTTGATATAATAGGGAATAAGCTTGAATTTTTAGAAAATAAAGGAGTAGGATCAGAATATATAATACAAGCTATTGTAAAAGATTCTATAACAGGTATATCAAAATACTATGGGAAATCTACTATATCAATCAAAAGTCCTGTATTACGAGTAGATGTGAATAATCTATCAGACAATAATTTACCTTTAGATATAAATAATTTATCTCTTAATAATGAAACTGAGTTAGAATTTATATCTAATATTAGTAATATTAATTCTAATACAAAGTTAAATTATGTTTATAGAGTAAATGAAGAAACTATAACAGGACAAAATGAAAAGTTTAAATTAAAAGTAGATCCTAATAAATTTTATAGGGTATACATAACAGTTACTGATTCAAATAGAACATTATTTTTAGATAAAACTATATTAATAAATAAGAATTTGGAAGCATTAGATACAGAAGAAAATAGTGAATTAGAAAATAAAAATCCTTTTTTAGATAGATATTTAGGTTTAGTAGTACTTGGTTTTGTAGGAATTGGTGGTTTTTATATGTCAAAATATGCAATAATAAAAGGTTAAATTAAATTTATATGAATAATCAAAAGAACAAAATAATTTTATTAGTAGTTGGAATAATATTAGTTATATCTATAGGAGTAATATCTTATTTTGTATTTAATATTTTTGGTGAAAAAGAAGATCCTATTGATACACTAATAAATGGAGAAAATAATCAAATAGATAATGTTCCCGAATCAGATTCAGATGAAGTTATTTCTGAAGATACAAGAGGGTACGAATTTATAGAGGCTATTGAGACAACAGAAGATAATCAAGTAGTTGTATCAAGCCCATTAAAACAGGAAAATAGATTTATATTTATTAATAAATCTAATGGAGAAATAAAAGAATCTAAGGATTATGTAACATCAGAATATATAGGGAAGATACCAGATACAAATGTTGAAGAAGCTTATATAAGTGAAAAAAAATTCAAAAATTATTTAGTTTATAAAAAAGATGATATCTATAGTATATTTGATATAAAAAATAATAAAAAAATAGAAGTGCCATCAGAAGTTGATCAGGTAGAAATAGATAATTATGAAGATAATGCTTACTTTCTTTTTGATAAGGATTCCGAAACTTCACAAATTTATAAATATAATTTTTCAACAGGGGCAAATGAATTATTATCAAATAGACAAAATATCAAATGGATACAGGTTTCTGATAAAAATCTATTTTATCAAGCAAGTTTAAATATTTATAGATATGTGGATCAAAAAGAATATCAGATAGCTCAAGGATTAGAAAGTATATCTATAAAATTAGGAGGATTATTTAATAAAGGAATTTTGGAAGTAGATGGAGTATCTTATATTTATGATTATACAAATAATAATGTAAAATTAAATCAACTAGCTTTTTATGTTGACCCTAAAAATGTTGTTTGGAGTGATATTGAAAGAGAATTTTATACAATTACAGAAAATAATATATATCGTTATAATTGGGTAACTCAAATCTCTACCAAAACAAATATATCTCAATTAAATTTAGGAACCGAAAATCAAGAACAGATTAATTTAAGAGACTTTGATTTAGATAGTATGTTAATACATAATGGATATATTTATATTAATAATATTACAGATAATAAAATATATAATATATTAGATATGAGCAATTTAGAATGATATATTTATGATAAAATTACAAGATATACAGAAATTAGATTATAAAACAAGATTAAATATAGCGATAATATTATTTGTTGTATCATCAATAGCTATCATAACAATATTTATTTTTTCTATGAAAAGTAATATTAATAAATTTTATACAGAAGTTAAAGATATTAAAAATACTGGAATTGTAACGGATTTGACTTCGACAATACAAGAAGAAAATACATCTAATGATTCTGAGGAATATTCTACTGAAAATATTGATAAATCAAAAGATGTAGAATCTATAGAAGTTAATATAGATAGAGATATGATAGAAAATTAGATGATAATTTTAGTTTTAAAGAGGTTTATCTAGTGTAGGATCATATATTTTCTGAGGTTTGTTTTGTCCATATGTATCCATTAGCCAAGCTAACTCTTCAACTTTAGATTGGCTATATTCATTATTAATTAGATTTGTTGTATTCCTTTTTTCTATCACAACTTTTATAATAGGTTCTTTATTTTCTGTTTGTCTTGACCATAACATAAGTGTGGGCTTTGTTATAAATGAAAATATATTAGCTAACATTACTTCAAAGTTAAGCCCATTAATTTTGAAAAAGGCAAAAGCTAAGAAAATTAATCCTATAGGAACTGCCATTAAAAAGAAAATAATTGTATTTGGCTTGTACATCCAAAGAAATCCTATTATAACTGTTCCTATAGCAAGATAAGCCATTTGTCTTATAGTTACTGGACCTATAATTTTATCTTCTGAATCTATAAATTGTGGAATATTATATTGTAGCATATTTTTATTTCTTTAAGTCTCTTAAATTAACTGTGTTTCCTGGAATAATTTTCTTTGGCATAGATAATACTATAGGTTTTCTAGCTTTAGGTGTGATTTGTAAAAGTTTTTTATCTTCGGAAGGGAATTTATTATTTTTTAGATCTAATATTTTTGAATAAGGTTCTTTTTTTATTATCTCTTTTGACTCTGCCTCTTCTTCAATTTTGTCTTGCTTATTTTCTTTTACAAGTATACCTTTATCTAAAATTTCTTTGTTAGTTTCTTTTGCTTCAACTTTTGCTAAAATATCTTTAATATTTAGGCTCTCTTTTGGAATTTCAGGAAGTTTAATCTCTGGTTTTTTTACTTCTTCAGGAGTAATTATTTCACTTATTGGTTTGGAGATATCTTGTATGGAATCGTTTATGGTGTAAGCATTATTAGATTCTTGATTCTTATTTTCTTCTTCTAACTCTTTTAGGAATAATTTTTCTTCTTCATCTAAATAATCAAGTTTTGGAGAATGTAGATAATCATAAAAATATAAAATATTACGAAGTACATCTTTATCTTGATTTGATAAATTCATTACATAAGGATCATTACTTAAGAATTTAGATCTCTCAAAATTTGACTTCATTCCAATTTTGGTTTGCCTATCATAATATTCTAACCAATTCTTTATAGTAGGATTTTCTTTTGGTTGATCTGTAGATAGTTTTAAATATTGATTTCCTAAGGTATCTTGGCATTCTTTCACAAGAGGAAGACAATCATCTATTATATAGTTTTTTCTGGAGATTTCATAATATATGGAATATTTACTTTCTATTAATGCTATAAAAGAATCTTCTGGTTTGAATTTGAAAGTTATGGATAGTATTTTTACTAAATTTTGTTTTATTAAATTCTCAAAGGTTTCTTTTTTAACAAATTTTAATCCTAGAGTGTATAAGACTAATATCATATTAAATAAAGATTTATATTCTTTAGGATTCTTTTCTTTGATCTGAGGATTTTTTTGTAAAGTGGTTTCTATATTAAAGGCTAAATCATAGGCATCTCTATACTCAGAATCTTTTATATAAATATTAATTTTAGACTGTATTTCTTGTAGTGTCATGGTTAAGGATTATTAAATAATTTTAATTATTTCAACAAGTTTATCTCTCTCATCTGTAGTTAATGTTTTTGCCCTAGTTTGCATATCTTTCAAGAAGGATACCTTTTTAGCTGTTAGAGATTTAAATTTACTAGCATTAGCAGTTATTGAGGTTGGAGTTATTGATGCTAAGAATTCTTTTAACATAGTCTCAGATCTTAATAGTTCTGTGCTAGTTGCTGTTGTTGCTGGAGATGCGTCTATAGTAGGAATATTTTTTAATTTATCTGGGAAACTAGCATTTTCATCAAAACTCTTTTTTGCTACTTTAGAATAATCAAGATTACCAGAAGGATTATATAGATCATCAGCATTTGGACCTTTTATACCTCCTCTTAAAACTCCATTTTCTGTGAATCTATTACCAATAATTTCCATTACTCTACCAAATGAATTATCTTTATTATTTTGAGCAGCTTTTTTAGTTATAGATTGCATAATAGATCCATCACCTCTAGCATTCAGTGAACTCTCTATGAATTCAAGATGAAAATCTTCAGCATTATCAGATGAACTTCTAATACCTTCAGATGCATATCTTTTTCTTAATGTATCTGTTCCATTTTTTTGAGCTTGAATTAATTGATATAAAGCTTGCATTTTATCAAGGTTTTTATTAGGATCTCTTTCTATTTTTACCATTTCATCTAACATATCAGATAGAGCCATATCTTGATCTTCATAACTTTTTTGAAAAGCATCTACAGATTTCTTTTGAGCAGCTCTTAATTCTGGAGATGACTTTATACCTTTGGATTCCTCATATCTCATTCTTTCAGATTTCCTTCTAGATATATCAGCCTCCTTATTAGTTTTACTAATAGGATTGAATTTCTCCCAATTAGATATAGCATCATCTTTACGGTCTTCGTAAACATCATTTAATTTTATTGCCCCAACATCTCTTCCAAAAACTTGATTTATCCCAACTCTTTTTAATCCACTAGCTGCTACACCAGTTAGATTTTGTAATCCTCTAGTTCCACCTCCTACTAATTTATCACTAATTTTACCTCCAGATTTTAATAAATCTCCCGTATTCATATTTCCACCTACACCAGCAGGCTTACTAAGACCAAGTGTGGCTACGGAACCTACTGTACTCACTATATTCTTAGCAAATCCAGGGGCAGATGCAGCAGCAGATTCAGCTGCTATTTTTGCATAAATAAATAGAATAATAGAAATAGCATAACTTGAAATATCTAATTTTCCTGATTCGACTGAATTTAAGCCAGAAGCTCTAAGGACTATCACAGCTAAATATAAATAGAAAAGTAACATTGGACCTTCTGTTAAGACTTTTTGTAATTCACTCATCCATTTACTCCATACACTTTTAAGTGGAGGAAAGGTCATAGACATAAAAGCTAGCGGCGAAGTTATAATCAAAATCCAGATTGTAGCTACCCTTATCCATAAAGTAAGTGCTATCCACAGTAGAACAAATGTAACTATTAATAGTAAGAAAAAGGTTATTAAATTTGTTGTAAGAGCATCAACTTGACCATCAAACCAATTATTATCTTGTAAGGAACTTAAATTACCTTGATTTAAAAGAACATCATGAATACCACTACCCCCAGCAACTATAGCATTATAAAATTCTAACATTATTATTTGGCTAATATCTACAAAAATACCAACTATAGATTTACTAAAATTGATTAATAAAACAGTCATAATGAAGCTAGGTAGCATTCTTTTTGCAGAATAGTTACTCAAAGCTCCTATATCTAAGACAGTTGAGATAGCCATTACCAAAAGGATCAATGCAAAGAATAAATTAGCAAAGTCTCTGACAGCTTCCCATCCTGCAGTTACTCCAACTGAGAAGAAATTATCGAAGCTTAAAGCAGAATTTAATAATTTACTAACAAGCTGAGTACCAGTAATTCCTATAGCTTTATTAATTAATCCAAGTGGACCACTAATAGCACCAGCACCTATTTCTCCTATAGTTCCCAAAACTCCGTCTGCTAGTGTAATTTTTATATCAGAAAATACAATAATAGATATCAAAATTATTATAAATAAATTTGTATATTTTGCTTTTAATATTTTTATTATAAAATTATTCATTTTCTAGATTATTTTTATATTCATTATAGTCTCTCAAAATCTGATCAAGTTGAGATATATTACTATTAACTGTAGGTAATATATTCGGATCAAGACCCCATGCAGAAGGATCTATACCTCCGGATTGATTAATTTCTTGCCAAGAAGGTAGCCATCCTTGAGCTACCAAGTCAGTTAATATATTAGGAGTTTGAGTTCCATCAAATGGACTTTGGAAGTCACCTAAGTCAACGCCTATTGATGTTACCAAGTCTCCAAGTAATCTAGATCCAATACTATTTAATTCTCTTGCTACACTACATTTTACACCAGAGGTTAGTCCATCTAAATATTTTTGCCCAACATCTTCTAATTGAGCTTGTAAATTATCTCCAATATCTTGTGTTGTTTGAGGACCAGTTCTTATTAATTGAATAGCTTGATTTTTAACAAATGGTTTTAATGTAGCATCTACAAGTCCTTCTGGATTAGTACTAAAACAATCTGTTGCAGATTTTAATTTATCTATTTCTAATTTATTATACTCTTTCTTTAAATCTTCAATTTCTTTTCCTGGTTTTAGAATAACTTGTTTAAATGGATCTGTATTATCTGTTTGATTAAGATAAGGGTTTTCTGTGGCAAATTGATTTGCAGCCTTAGCTTCCCCAAGAGCTAATTGTCTATTAAGTTCATCAGATCTAATAGCATCCTCAACATAATTTTTACTACTATATAAATCTGAGAGTACACATCCAGCACTTTCTTTGGTATCATCAGGACAGAAGTTAGATTTAAAATCATTATTTAGCTTTAATCTCTCATCTAATTCAAATGTATATGTAGGTGAAATTATTTTTGATACTTTTTTTGCATATTCTTCTTGATATTTAGCTATATTTTCTATACTATATTCTGGTTGATTAGCAAGAGTAGAAAGAACATTTTTATTCATTTCAGTTAAGGATAAAATCTCGGGTTCAATAACAAATATACTATAGGGATTTGTTACTAAAGATGAATTACTCAATGAGTCAAAAGTAACTTTTCCTATCTCAAGTGATTGATAAGCTGTATTTTTATTTTGTTTCTCTAAAATATCATCATATTGACTTTGTTGATCCGCTAAAATTTTGACATCTATTGGTCCTGGCTCTGATAATGTAACAGGTAAAGGCAAATTCCCAAATATTTCTACAGGTAGAGCTTCTTTGTTTATTATATTTACAGGTACTCCTGGATCCATAACCCCTTTACTTAGGTCAGCTGTGTTCCTACCTGTTTTAGGGTCAACTCCGCTAAAGTATTTACTCACACTTTTATCTTGATTCATAGCTCCAAAAAATCCCTTGAACAAACTTACTCCAGGAATACTATCCGTAAGAGAATTAAGAGAAGACATTACATCAGATATAGGAGTTAAAAGCCCTATATTAAAACCTCCTAAATCATTTAAGAAATTAATACCTTGATTCAAAGTATCTTCTAATGCTAATCCTTTTGATGCTATATCTCCTATAGTATTGGGTTTATTTCCATCTTTATATTTACTTAAATTTATTGGACTAACTAAAGAACATTTGAATATTGGATTGGGAGCAGCATCTTCTCCATTACCTAAAATAAATGCTTTAGTATATTCTTCTATGTCTTGAATTAATCTTTCAAAAAACCCTAATATATCAGTATCATTTTCTGGTAGTACAGCTAGAAATCTTTTATCACATTTATATCCTACATTACAAAATCCAGAACCACAACTTACACCTCCTTGGTTTCTAGTATCTGTAGTTATAGGATCTGTCTCTGGAGGTCTTTTATCATTAAATATACCTACTTCACTATTCAAAAAACCTTCTATATATTCAGCACCACCATCAGTAGCTAAATCATAAGGAGTTAATGTAACATCATTAGCAAAATCATAAGTAACAGCATTAACTATATTTTGTGATAAGTATGATGTGATTATGATTAATGATAATAATATTTTTTTCATAATTCTCTAATTATATCTATAATTAATTTTATATTTTTTATCTATAAGATCAAGATTCAATCTTAATGTATCAGATATGATAGGTGATAAGTTGTTCTTTATGTCATTATTAAATGAAACCATCAGGGGATCTTCTTGATATTTTAACATGCTTAATAAAAGGCTGTTATTTATTTGTAGTGATAAAATATAACTTTTATGAATTGATTTTGTTTCTTTTGGTATTTTCATGTCTAGTAATTTAAGGTATATATTTTTATTATTTTCTAATAATTGATTTATCTTGTTAAAGTCATTATTTTCTGCATAGGTAAACAATTCTTTATAATCAAAATCATTAGGATACTCTTCATATAGATTATACACTGTTGTTAGATATTTTTCAATAGATTTTTTGGATGTAATAATCTCAAATTTAAAATATTCTTCAGGTAAAACAGGCATGTTTATATCTCTTATGTCAATCAAAGATAAAAGATCAGATGTTAGTTCAGATTCAGACAAAGTATTTTCTTCATCTGATAAGATATTAAGAAGTAATAGATTATAAGTATTACTCAAATTAATAGGTTGTCTTTTGCCATCTATGACAGAGATTATTTCTATGGGTTTCAAACCATTATCTATAGCTTCTTTTCGTTCTTTTTTATAAGATTCACTTTCATAGTTTACAAATAGAAAGTATGATAATATTACAAATATTATTGTTAAAGGTATATAAATAAAAATTAATTTTTTTCTCTTAATTTTTTTTGTAAAATTTGATATTTTATCTAAAAATCTCATTCTTTAATTATTATAAAAAGTATATTTACTATTATAGCATAATATTTAAAAATAGACTATTGCAAAATTATTAATATAATGTATAATATATATGTTACTTTGGTAATACAAATATTTATTTGCGGGATAGAGCAATGGTAGCTCGTCGGGCTCATAACCCGGAGGTTGTAGGTTCAAGTCCTACTCCCGCCACATAATTTGATAGGCGATGTAGCTCAGTTGGTTAGAGCACAGGACTCATAAGCCTGGGGTCGGTGGTTCAAATCCACTCATCGTCACAGTCTAGATATTGACTAATAATCAAATTTATTACTAGAGGGGCAATTGGCTCAG
>CAZWIJ010000009.1:875-52044 GCA_964633865.1 uncultured Candidatus Saccharibacteria bacterium | reverse complement strand
TTCCACTCATTGCTCCTCCTATCTCAATATTTATACTTCCTCCGGCTCCTCCTCCATTCTGTCCATTTGCTGTTATATTTCCCACTATATTTGCATTTCCTCCTATTACTAGGCTTATTAATCCTCCTCCATTCCCTCCTATCCCATATGGATTTCTTCCTCCTCCGCTTCCCATCTCTTCTGGATTCTCTATACTTCCATATTGTGTCCCTCCTACTTGTCCTCCTGATCCTCCTATTCCTCCATGTCCTCCTCCTGATCCATCATATGTTCCTGGTCCTCCTGCTCCAGCTCCTGGTCCAATTCCACTATATTGTACATTACCATTATATCCTCCTTGGTACCCTTTACCATCTACATTGATACTTCCTGTTGCTAATAATACTAGACTATCTGTCACTTTTAGATCTAATCCTGTTCCTACTGGACTTGTTATACTTCCTCCTAAGGTTATATTATTTGCTTGTATTTTTTTATCTGTATTTATACTTACCCCACTATTTATTGTTAATGTTCCTATATTTAGTTGGTCTTCTGTAAATGTTGTATTTGTTCCTATTGTTATATTTGCTCCTCCATTATCTACACAATTTACTGCACAGACTGTTCTTGTTATTATATTTGTTGGATTTGTGCTCTCTCCATACTCATTCTCTGCTATTATTACGAATTTTATTTCTCCATTTTGATTTATATTAAAATTATGAGATGAAACATCTCCTAATACTATCTCCTGATAACTTTCAAAGTTATCATAACTATATCTGATCTTATATGCTACAAATTCTCCTGCATTCATATTTGGCTTTTCCCATGTTATTGATGCTTCTGATCCTGTGATATTTGCCTGATAATTCTCTATTGTGTCTGGGATTCCTATTTTTACTTCTATTTGGTTACTTTCTTGGCTTTCTCCTATTCCGTTCTTTGATATTAATGTCGCTATATAGTTTATTTCTGCTCCTTGGTCTACTATACTTTTTATAAAATCTTTTATTCCTGCATCTTCTACACTACTTCCTACTGTATATGTATATTCTCTAGCTCCTATATCATAACTCAAATTAGCTGGATTTAATATTATTTCAAATCCTAATGCCCCTACAATATAGTTTAATTGATATTCTATTATTTCACTGTTTCCATTAAATGGCTCTGTCCATGTTAATATTATTTCTCCATTATTTACTGTGGCTGTTAAATCCATTATATTTGATGGCTCTGTTGGTTCTGGAGGTTCTTGCATTTCTTCTTCTGTTATTCCTATTCCTAAGAATGCTCCATTCTCTGGCACTTTTGCATATAAACCTAAATTACCATCATTTTTTTTGATTGCCATGTATCCTGTCCCATACAACACATATCCTGATCCTTCTACTTCTGTTTCATTTTTACTTCTACTATCTGATGGTATTTCACTTACATATGTTGGTACTAATACTCTTAAATCTAATTTTCCTTCACAATTTATTTCTCCTAGTGGCTGTCCTTGCTCTATCTTTCCTGTTGCACAAATTTCTTTTACACTATTTATACCTTTCCCCATCTCTAATACATCATCTGGATATTTTTTGTTTACTAAATTATATCTTTCTATTGCTGAGTATATAACCTTTATTTCACTCATTCTCTCTAAATTTCTTCCTCTTGCAAACTGCTTTTCTGGGTTAATTAGATATATTGCTATTCCTAATACTAACCCTATTAATACTATTGTTATTAATATCTCTATTATCGTAAACCCTTTTTTTTCTGTTTTATTTATCATATTTTTAATTATTATTTATTATCTTATATTATATCATATCTTTTTTAATTTTAAAATTTAACCTTACTATAAAAAATATTTTTCACAATATGCACTAATACCAAATAAATAAATGTTGTTCCAACTAAAATTAATGTGATATTTAGTGGAACTGGATTCAATCCCATAAATCTAAATAATCCTGTATATGGTATTATCCAACCCAATGTGACAAAGATTATACTACTTACTAACATCAATTTACTAGGCCTACTTTGTATAAAAGGTATTTTTTTAGTTCTAATTATATGAATAACAAAAGTTTGAGTAGCTACAGATTGCATAAACCAAGCTGTCTGGAAAGTTGATTCTCCAACTCCCAAAATGAAATAAAGTATAACAAATGTAGTAATATCAAAAATTGAACTTACTGGACCAAATGTGAACATAAATTTCTTAATAAAATTTAAATCCCATTTACGAGGTTTATCCACCCAATCAGAGTCAACATTATCTGATGAAATGGATAGTTGTGACATATCATATAATAAATCATTAAGAACAACTTGTGTTGGTAGCATAGGTAAGAAAGGTAAAAAAACAGCTGCTGAAGCTGCACTAACCATATTACCTAAGTTAGAACTAAGTATCATCATAAGATATTTCATTGTATTAGCAAAAGTTCTTCTACCTTCTTTTATTCCATCTACAACTGCCTCCAAACTTTTATTTAACAAAATAATATCTGCTGACTCCTTAGCTATATCTACTCCTGAGTTTACAGAAATCCCTACATCTGCAGTTTTTAATGATGGAGCATCATTGATACCATCACCCATATATCCAACAATATTTTGATTTGACCTAAGAGCATTAATTATTCTATTTTTCTCATCGGGTGAACATCTTGCAAAAATTGTATTTTGCTCTACTTTAATCTTCAAAGCATCATCAGTCAAAGATTTTAAATCTGATCCCGTCATGATACCTTTTATATCTAAATTTACTTCACTACAAATTTTTCTTGTAACTAAATGATTATCTCCTGTAATTATTTTGATCTCTACACCTAACTTTTGCATTTCACCAATCACTTTCTTAACATCAGTTTTTGGTAAGTCCAAGAAAGCAACAAAACCTTCCATAATAAGATTTGATTCATCTTTTTTATTATAAATTTTGTCTGACTTTATTTCTTTAGTTCCAACCATCAAAACTCTATAACCTTCTTCACTCAGTGAATGATATGTTGAGATAGCTTTTTCTTTTTCTAATTTAGTTAATTTTAATATTTTACCTTCTTTCCTAATAAATTTACATTTTTCTAAAACATTTTCTGGAGCCCCTTTTGTTACTAACAAATTATCATCGTCTTTTTTTACTATTATAGTAAGCATTTTACGAAAAAAATCATAAGGAATTTCATCTACTTTATGATAACCTTTTATGTTAATCTTTTTAAATTTCAAAATAGCATCATCTAAAGGATTTGCGATACCTTTTTGAAAATAACTATTTATATAAGATAGTTTATAAATACCTTCGTCTTCATTACCAAAAGAATCTGTGTATTTCACTAATGAAATTTTATCTTGAGTCAAAGTTCCAGTCTTATCAGTACAAAAAATATTCATTGTTCCAAGATTTGGAATTGTGGACAAAGTTTTAACAATAACACCTTTTTTAGACATTTTTATTGACCCTGCTGTCATTGTAACAGATAAAATAACTGGTAAAAACTCAGGTGTAACTCCAACTGCAATAGCTATTGCAAACATAAATGACTCTAATAGATCATTTTTAAATAAAGCATTAATTATAAAAATAAATACCACTAATACAAAAACTATCTTCATTAAAAAATGTCCAAATTTATTTATATTCATCTCAAAATCACTTTTTTCATTATCTTTATATAAAGTTTTAGCTATTTTACCAAATTCAGTATTAACTCCAGTTTTAAAAACAATAGCTTTAGCACTACCACTAATAACATTAGTTCCTCTAAAAATGATATTTTCTAAATCCAATAATGAAGTACTATTTTGAGAATTTATTGTGTTTATTTTTTGAACTGGAAAAGATTCACCTGTAATTGCTGATTGATTAACAAAAAAATCATCTGCTTCGATTATTCTAGCATCAGCAGGAATTAAATCTCCAGCACTTAATACTAAAACATCACCAATCACAATATTAGAAACCTCAACTTTTATAAGAACATCATCTCTTATAACTTTAGACTCAGATTTTATAGATGCTAATAATTTAGATAAACTTTTATCTGCTGAATACTCCTGATAAAAATCTAATAAAACACCCACTAATAAAATAACTCCTATAATAATTGCATTCAAAGCTTCACCCATTATATAAGCTATAATAGTTGCAAAAAGTAAGGTTAAAGTTATAGGGTCTGTAAATTTGGATAAAAATTTAACTATAAGTGGAGTTTTTGTTAGATGTTTTAGATTATTGTCTCCATAAAGATTAATTCTATTTTGAATATCTTTTTTTGCTAAACCTCTATCACTAGATTCTAAATCTTGAAAGATGTCTTCTTGATTTTGTTTTGATATTTCTATATAAGATATTTCTTTTTTCATTATAATATTAATTAATTTTTTTAATAATTTCTTTTCCTAAGATATACAACTTTTCTCTTTTTTTTGTTCTTACTCTTCCTTTCCAAATATTATAATCAACCTGTTCTATTTTATCTAATATAGCTTCGTATAATTTTCCTGCCATCAAAATTGCAAATCTCCCTTCCTGATTCAAATATTTAATTCCTTTATATGATTCTTTATAAAGATCTCGAGTTCTTTGTATTTCAAATTTCATTAGATTTACGAAATTTTTGTCATATATTTTGTTCTGAAAATATTTTTCTGTAATTCCAAATTTATCTAAATCTTCTTTTGGAATATAAATTCTATTTCTATCAAAATAATCTTCGCTTATATCACGAAGAAAATTTGTCATCTGCATAGCTTCTCCTAACATTGGAGCATAACCTAAAGCAGGATCTTTGAATCCTATAACATAACTCATCATCAAGCCCACTACAGAAGCTGAACCATACATATATTTTTTTAAATCTTGATAAGTAGCATATCTTTCTTTAACTAAATCTTGTTTCATAGCCAACAAGAAATCTATGCTTAGTTGATATGGGATTTTATACTTATGAAAAGTATATTTTGTTAGTTCCAATATAGGTTCTTTATCATCTGAACCATAATAAATCCTTTCCCATTTAGAAATCCATTCATCCAACTCATCAGAAACTTGTTGTTTTAATTTATCTTTTTTAGGATTATCTACAATCTCATCTGGAAGTCTGAAAAAAGCATATAAAGAATATGTATCTAATTTCATCTCTTCTGGAAAAAATTTAGTTGAAAAATAATAACTTGTACCAAATTTTTTAGTTATTTCTTTAGCTATTTTATAATATTCTTTATATTTAGTATCCATATTTAATAATTTCTATTTTGGATATATTTTATTAAAGTTTCTAATTCTAACTGTCCTTCTTTTGATAAATGTTCTTCTTGAAGAAAGCTTTGCTTGGCTCTTGCTAAATAACTAGATACCATCTCTTTTGCATAAACAATTGCTCCAGTTTTTTCAAATAAATTAATAATTTTTACCTGATCATCATCTAAAATATCTCTACCCCAAAAAGATTTTAACTCTGCAATATCTGATTCTGTTCCATTTTCAAAGATATACTGTGTCAAATATGTGTGTTGATGATCTTTAATATCTGACAAAATTGACTTTTTTATAATATTAGGATCAGCTACTATATCAAATAAATCATCTTGTATCTGAAAAGCTACCCCAATAGAATTCCCAAATTCATTACAGAAACTTTCCATTTCATATAATTTACCAGCAAGAGAAGCTCCTATCAACATCGGTTTAACAAATGTATAACCTGCTGTTTTTAGTCTCATTTTTGTTTCTATCAAATTAGTCTCAACCTTTTCCCTAGTCATAATATCCACATCTATCATCTGTCCAATTACAACCTCATCAATCATAGTAACAAAAATACCCCAAGCCTCTTTGAAGTAAGGTAAATACAGAAAATTTTGAAATCTCTCCATAGACCAAGCTAACAAAATGTCTCCAACGAGAATAGCTTGAGAAGTTCCTATATGCTCAAAATTTTTAGCTACTCTATTATTTTTTATCAAGGACTGCTTTACATAATTATGTAGTGTTAAATTATTATGTCTAGTATCACCATTATCAATTACATCATCATGAATCAATGCAAATGTGTGAAAAATTTCTATAGAAACCAATAAATCCATTATCTGATCCTTATCATTTCCACCCAAAGCTTTATACATTTGGTATGCCATATAAGGTCTTATATTTTTGCCTCCTCCTACTATTTTTTTTGTATATTGTATGATATCAAGAATCTCAGAGTCACTAGTATATTCATTATAAGTATTTAGTTTTTGATCTACTGCTCTATTCAAATATTGAGAAAACTCCGATTTAAACTCACTAATATGCATATTCTTAAAATAAATTTTATATAATTGTGTATTACTTTATCGTAAATAATTATATCATATAAAATATTTTTTGTATATTTCATTTACAATTGCTTTTATATTTAAATTTTCATCAATATTAAATTTGTTATTTGCTTAAAATAAGTTAATAATCTATAATTAATTCATATAAAATAATTACAAATTTATGTCTCTACAAAAAATATTAAAGATTTCTCGTCCTAGATTCTGGATATATATTTTAGGTCCATTTTTAATTGGATCGACTCTACAAAATTATACTTTAGCTATACAAAATATTTATTTTTGGTTATTCTTTATTTATTTTACTTTTCCTGCTAATATCCTTATATATGGAATTAATGACATATTTGATTATGAAACTGATAAATTAAATCCTAAGAAAATTAAATATGAAGCTTTCGTAAATAAAAAAGAACATAAAAAATTATGGCAAATAATATTAATCACTAATTTACCATTTTTATTACTACTAACTCAAATAAACTTAAAATCAATAATTTTCTTAGGTTTATTTCTGTTCTTTTCAATTCAATACTCAGCAAAACCAATACGAGCAAAGGCTATACCTATATTAGATTCTATTTTTAATATCTTATATATTATGCCTGCTATATTTGGTTATTTTTTGATTCAAAATAATAATTTGGATATTAAAATTATATTAGCTAGCTTTTTTTGGAGTATGGCTATGCATTCATATTCAGCAATTCCAGATATAAAATCTGATAAGCAAGCTCTCACCCATACTATTGCAACCCTACTTGGATTCAAATTAACTACACTTTACTGCTTTACATTGTATACAATATCTTATATTCTAAGTATACCTTATTTAGGGATTATATCTCATTTATTTGGAGGAGTGTATATCTCTCTAATGATATTAACTTATTTAAAAAGAGAAAAAAATGCATTTCAAATATATAAATTTTTTCCAATCATAAATTCTTCCTTAGGGTTTATATTATTTTGGGCATTGATATTAAAACAAATTTAATTATTTATTTTAACCAAATTCCTACAAAAAAAGCAATACTTGAGGATAAAATACCTACAAACAATGTTTCTCCTATTGACCTTAATAAATTATGTTTGACAATTTTCCATCTAAAAAACCCTAACAACAACAATGCACTTATCATAGCAACTAAAGAAATAAAAAAAGCTTGATCAGGATTAGATTTAATTATAAAGAAGGGTATCAAAGGAATTAAACCAAACACCATAAAAGAAATTGCAGTAAATAATGGACCTAACAGAGAAGCTTTGACCTCTTTTTTTGAAAAACCATGATATTCTTGCACAAACCAATCTAACCAAAATTCATGATTATTCTTGAATATAGCCATTAAATTTTCTTTATCTTGATTTAAGATTCCCATATTATCTAGAGCTTTTTCTGAAAGAACCATCATATTTTCTCTATTATTTTTAAGATTATTTCTCTCTTGTAATAAAATAGATTCGTACATATCTTTCTCTGCTCTTATAGACAAAAAATCACCTAAACCCATTGAAAAAGAATCTGCTAATAAATTTGCCAACCCAAAAATTATAACCACTGAAGTTGTAAGTTGAATAGTCTCAGCTGTAACAGAATTTGCCCCTGTAAAACCAGCTACTACAGCAAATGTTGTAACAATTCCGTCACTACCACCATAAATAATATCTTTAATATATGATTCTAAATTTTTACTTTTACCATTTTTATTATTATCTTGCATAGTTTTTATAATTCTCTCAATTGTCTTCTTAGGATCTTACCGACATTTGTTTTTGGAAGCTCAGAGATAATTTCAAATTCCTTAGGAACTTTATATCGTGACAAATGTTTGTAACAATACTCTTTTATCTTTTCAATATCTATATTTTTACCTTCTTTTGGAACTAAATATGCTTTGACTAATTCTCCTGTTTTATCTGATGGGACTCCGACTACTCCTGCCTCTAATATCTCTGGGATTTCGACAATTACTTGTTCTATCTCTGTAGGATATACATTAAATCCAGAAACTATAATCATGTCTTTTTTTCTATCTACTATAAAAAAATATCCCTCCTTATCCATATAAGCTAAATCTCCTGTATATAACCAACCTTTTTTTATAACTTTTTCTGTCTCCTCTTTTTTATTCCAATAACCTTTCATAATTTGAGGCCCTGATACAATAAGCTCTCCTATTTCTCCTATTTTAACCTCCTCACCATTTTGATCTACTATTTTTGCTAAAGTAGAAGCTACTGGAAGACCAATAGAATTTTCTTTTGGTTCACATTGTAATGGATTAATGTGAGTTACAGGAGAAGCTTCTGTAAGACCATATCCTTCTTTAATCCTTACACCCGTTATATTAAACCACTCATCAGCGACAGCTTTTTGTAAAGTCATACCTCCAGCTACAACAACTTTGAAAGAATATTCTTCCATAGATTTAAAATCTTCTCTTTGATTCAAACCATTAAATAGTGTGTTTATACCAACAAAGACAGTTGGCTTATACTTCTTAATAGCTTTTATTGTCACATCTAGAGGAATTGGTTTTGGTAATAAAACAATATGTGCTCTTATTTTTATCATAGCAAAAAAACTTGTACTCATAGCAAATATATGATACAAAGGCAAAGCTCCTAACATAATTTCTTTACCATACTCTAAATTAGATTCCAAAACATTTTCTATCTGCTTAATATTAGAAATTATATTCTTATGAGTAAGCTCAGCACCTTTAGAAACTCCTGTTGTTCCTCCTGTGTATTGTAATAATGCTTTATCATCATAATCTATATTTACTTTAGGAAAAAGAGCCAAATCTTTATTTTTAATTATAATTTCCCTATATGAATCATATTCAAAATTATACACTAAAGGAACTGTATTACCTTGTTTTTTCATAATCTGAAAAAATAAAGGTCTTTTCCAAAATGGCATATAATCTGATAAAGATGCTACTATAACAGAATTAATATTTGTATTTAATATTATTCTATCTAATTTACCAATCATAAAATCTAAAATAACAATTGTTCTTGCTTGGCTATCTTTCAGCTGATACTCTAGTTCTCTTTCTGTATATAAAGGGTTAATAGTATTTATAATTGCACCTATCTTTAAACAGGCCAAATAAGTAACAACAAATTGAATACTATTCGGTAACATTATAGATACAACAGAGCCTTTCTTTAAACCAAATCTTCTTTTCAAAAATGTTACCATCAAATTAACTTCCTCCCAAAGTTCAGAATAGCTTAAAGTATGATCAAGACAAGTAATAGCTGGTTTATTAATATCAAAATCAGGATTACTTTTATATAAGTAATCAAATATAGATTTTTCTTCATCAAAGAATATTTCTGATTTATAATCTTTTGGATATGAATTTAACCAGACATTATTTTTCATAAAAATAAATATAACATATTAATATAATTATTATACCATATCATATTTATCTTTGTAATAAATACTATTCTATAATAATTTTATCACCCAAAAATTTAGGTTGTGTATTCAAAATATTTATATCCAACCAAGCTTTAACCCTAGAAAAAACTTCTCTGAATCTCATTCTATAATCTACATTAGCACCTTTTGCTACATAACCAATCATTTTCATATCTTTAAATGTAGAAATATAAATTGCTCTTCTTATATGAAATTCTTGAGATATAACTATAAGATCATCTTGTCCAAAAATTTCTTTGGCTCTTACTACAGAATCTAAAGTTCTAAAGCCAGCATAATCTAAGAATATATCTTCTTCCAAAACACCAGCCTCCATCAAGGCCAACTGCATAGCTTTAGGCTCATTATAATTTATATCTGAATTATCCCCACTAACTATTATTTTTTTTATTTTCTCATTTTTATATAAATCAACGGTAGCATTGATTCTATTAACAAAATAAATATTTTTATTACCACGAGAAACATATTCACTTGTACCTAAAAGTAATGCTACATTTTTGACAGGAACATCATATATATTAGAATAAAAGAGTCCATCTGACTTAACTTCTATTTCTCTATATGCATAAAAAACTATAATGGATATAAATATAATTAACCAAATAAACATTTTAGCTATATATTTCATAAAAAATAATGTATAATATTAGTAGCCATATGGGGATTCGAACCCCAGTTTCCTCCGTGAGAGGGAGATGTCCTAGACCGGACTAGACGATATGGCCTTGCATAATCATTATAACCAAATACCTAAATAAATTCAAGTATTTATACTACTTTTACACAAAAATTTATGAATAAAACAAAAATTGCTATCTTACTTACTAATTTTGAAGGAGGTGGAGCTCAAAAAGTAGCTTTAACACAAGCTAAAGCTTTGAGAGAAGAAAACTTTGATGTAAAACTAATTTTATTAGAAAAAAGCGGAAATTACACAATACCTGATGACTTAGATATTATATTTTTATCAAAATCAGATATTAAAGATTCTAAGTATCAAAAATTATCCCAATTCCCTAGACTATTAATAAATTTAGCAAAATACCTAAAAAAAGAAAAAATTACTTTATGTATTAGTCATTTAGAAAGAGCTGATTTTATAAATATTTTATCTAATTTTTTATATAAACACAAAACAATTTGTATTATTCATAGTAATTTATCCTCAAACTACAAGGATCGATCCTTTAGAAGTTATCTATACTCTAATTTGATTAGGACTATTCATAATCAAGCTAATTTATTATTACCTGTTTCTAAAGGGGTAGAATTTGATCTAATAGAAATGGGACTCTCAAAGGGAAAAATTCAAACTGTACCAAATCCATTCTTTATAAAAGAAATTCATAAACAAGCTTCCATACCATTAGGACAATATAAACCTATATTCAAAAAAGATGTTATTATATCTGTAGCTCGATTATCTAAGGAAAAAGGAGTTTTCCATACAATCAAGATTTTTGCAGAAATAAAAAAGAATAATCCAAAACTTAGATATATCATATTAGGTGATGGAGATCTAAGAGAACATCATATTAATCTAGCTAAAAAATTAAAATTAAAAATATATACAATTTGGGATAATCAAGATATAAAAGAAGGTTATGATATTTATTTTTTGGGATTTAGCCAAAATCCATTCAATTTCATAGCTAATTCTAAAATCTATATTTTATCTTCACAATATGAGGGATTACCAAATGTTATTATAGAAAGTTTGATATGTGGAACTCCAATAATATCTACGGATGTAAAATCAGGTCCAAGAGAAATATTAGCCCCAGAAACAGATATTAGTATATCAACAGACTCAATAGAGTATGCGAAATATGGAGTACTCACAAAGCCAATTAAAAACTCAAATTATCTAAATTCAAAAAAGACCCTTAACCCTGACGAAAAACTCCTGAAACAAGCTATTGAAAAATTACTTATAGATAATAATCTTAGAAATTCATATATAGAACTTAGTCAAGAGAGAATACAAGAGTTTGATTATAAAAAAATAGTTAAAATTTGGAAAAAAATAATTAAAGAATACCTTTAAAATTATATTTTTTCCTCTTTACTAATCTCAACTATTTTGAAAGATATAGCCAAAATTACAAAATAAATCCACATAACAGCAGTTTGTCTTAATAAATTATCCCATAAACTAGATAAATAAACCGCTAAACTAATAAATAAAGTTATAAGGATATAATTATTCTTAGTTTTAACATAATTATAAAAAACAAAACCAAGAATACTTACAATCATAAATAAATAAAAACCTAATCCTATGACTCCACTTTCAACAAAAACTTTAATATAATCATTATGAATTTCTAATGCCCCTAACTTAAGCCCTCTTACCTGCTCTGTTATAGTCGTCACTGATCCTGTCCCATAACCTATTATTGGACTCTCTAAACCTTTATTTATCATATCATCCCACATCTGCCTTCTCCAAAGAATGGAATCACTAGGATCACCATCAAATAAACCCGTAATTCTATTTATAATTGGAATTTTTTTTATAGCTGGATATCCAATTAAAATATTTTTTTGCAACCAATCATAAATAAATAAAATCAATGATATCACAGGAACCAAAATAATACCTAAAAATGTAGACATCTTTGGCATTTTAACAAAACCTATACCCAATAATAATATAAATAAACCTATCCAAGCTCCTCTAGTATAAGTTAGAATCAGTAAAACAGATAATATCACATTATATGAAATAATAAGATATTGATCAGTTTTGTTAAGTTTATATTCTAATAAAATATACATTATGAGTGATATTATAATCAAAAGAAAATAACCAAAAACATTAGGGTGACCAAAAGTACCAGCAATTCTATTATCAAAACCAGGATTAGTATATATACCTAATCCAAACCCCCACTCAAAAACAGCATAAATCATAGGTATGATAGATGAAAAAATAACTGTACTTATAATATGTTTAATATCTGCATTTGATTTTATAATAAGATACACAGCAAAATACATCAAAAGAAAAGATATTACTCTAACAAACTCTGTAAATCCTATGAGTAAAATTTCATTATTAAAAATAAATAGAAAATTAATTACAATAAAAATTAATATAGGTAAGGTCAACGGAATATTTAAAAGATGTTTTTTATTTTTATAAATTATGATAATTGATATCCCTATCGAAAATATAGCCATTAAACCAGCCAGATTAATAATACCCAAACTATAATCTCCTAAAATATCTAGGGAAGGTCTAATCATTATGAGACCTAAAAGACTTTGCTTTATTGATACATTAAAAATCAATATTAATATAAATAAAATAGAAAAACTAATCAATAGAATACTTTGATATTCAAAGTAAAATGATATAAAAGTAATTACCAATAAAGCTACTAGTAATAAATTTTTAATATTGAATATATTAGTCATCAAAATTATTCTTCAATCTTAGTTAAATCATTAAAATTAAATTCTTCTATCTCTTTCTTAGATTTAGTTTCAGCTAAAACAACCGCTATTACTCCAAAAATAAATCCTACAGTCATTCCAGAAAATATATTCAAAAATATATTTGGCCTACCTAAATCTTTCTTTGTAAAAGGAGCATTCACAATCTGAAGCGATAAATCTTTAGATATATTATCTTGAACTATTCTAGTCAAAACTGTATTTAGAGCATAGCTCATTTCAAGTGATTTTTTGGGATCTTCATTATAAACAAGAGTTGAAAAAAATCCCCCACCCTCAGCTTTAAATTTTATATCTTTTTGAAAAGCTTTTCGTCTTTTTTCTATATCAGTTATGTTAAATTCATCTTTGAATAATCCATTATTTTCAACTAAAATAGCATAAGTTGAATCTGTATATAATAAATTCTCTAAAGTAGAAATTCTATTATCAATAGATCTTTCTAATGTGTAAGGATCTTGAGTTAAATCTAAGTTCTGCTTTAATAATAAAGTTGAAGTTGAGACATATTCCTTAGGTAAAATCAAAGTAATACCTACAGAAATTAAAGTAAAAAATAGAGTGTATATTATAACTTTGGATATGTTTTTTTGGATTTTAGCGAAAAAATCTTGTGTTGTACTTATAGTCATAATAATATTCCCTTAAATAATATAAATCAAAATATGTCAAGATTATATCACAAATAATGATTTTTGTCAAAGGTGCTTATATTTTACTTTGATTATACTAAAAACTCTCTTTTAATTATTTTTGTTATTGAATCTGAAATATTATCTAATATTGTACCAGATGTTAGAGAATGTAACTTAAACCAAAATATTTGAGTATTGATACTACCATTCTTAGTAATAAAAATATTTCTAATATCTAGTGAGCTTCTGATATTATATTTAATAAGTAAATTTCTAATTTCAAGACTATAATTATTATTTAAGATTAAGTTATAAAGCCATTTTTGACCAGATTTATTGTGAACAATATAATCATCTAAAATCTCTTTTGCCAAATAGGAAGGATATTGATTTTCACCAAATAAATTATCCAAATAAATCTCTAGTGCACTTAAAATTTTTTGTCTTGGACCAACTTTGATTGGATTATTATTAATTTTAGATAAAATTAAATTAATATCTAATTCTTTAACTGTCTCTATTTCTTCTATTTTAGGTTCAACCTTTTTCTTCTTTAAATCAATTAGTGAAGATTTTAAAAAGCTAGATCTTAAAATATTGTTAATTCCTTTATTAGTTTTTGTAAGATTAATTGATTTTTTATTAGATATATCATCTTTTTCTAGATTATTCTCATCATATACTTTTTTTTCTAAATTTGACATTTTTAATCTGTTCTGAATGAATTCAGGTGTTTCCATATTTATACCCAAAATTGGATAAGCTATCTTCGTTTTCTTTAGCTTATCATCTACAATTAAAACTTTCATAGGCCTAAGCCCATTTATAAATAATTTGTAATTATTCCTGTTACTATAAAGTGGTATTTTTTCATTATTAAATTTAACATGAGTTACTTGATCATCAGCTCCAATCTCTAATCTACTTTTTATCTTACCAAGATCAAATTCTAGTTTATGAATATCATCTAAGGAATCTATATGTGCATTATATTTTTTAGCTAAATTTGATAATAAATCCCAAACTTTTTTCTCTAAATATTCATAATACAGAATATCTTTTGATTTTTTATTAATAGAATTCTTTAACTGATAAGATAATAAATTATAATCTCTAATAGCATCTCTAATAATTTCTAATTCATCTATTTCTTCATTTAAAGAATTTATTTCACTATTAAATTTATCATTTCTTATGGTTGATATTCTTGTATTCATTAATTTCTATTTTATTCTGTAGTTAATAATATAATTATATCATATTTTTTTATTTTGTAATATTCAATCTGCTTTTCTTTCACCAAATATTGCTAAAGGTGTTTTTATTATAATAATTAAATCTAAAATTATATTCCAGTTCTCAATATAAAAAGTATCATATAATACTTCTTCATCAAAAGAAAGATCTGATCTACCATTAACCTGAGCCATTCCTGTAATACCTGGCTTTATTGTCAAAACTTTTTTATGATGTTTTTCATATTGAGAAACTTCTCTTGGCTGATGAGGTCTTGGGCCAACAACACTCATATTTCCAATTAAAACATTAAAAAATTGAGGTAATTCATCTATACTTGTTTTTCTTATAAATTTACCTACCTTGGTAACTCTGGGATCATCTTTAATTTTATTTACAGGACCTGATTTTGTACCTTTTTCTTTTAATAATTTTTGTTCTAACTCTATACTCTTTGGATCAGACTCATCTGTGCATAACTCCTGATACATACTTCTAAATTTATAAACTGCAAAATTTTTATTATTTGGACCTACTCTTATTGACTTATAAAATACAGGTCCTTTTGACTCCAACTTTATTAAAATTGCTGTTAAAATATACAGTGGAGAAAAAACAATAATAAATATCATAGCAAATACAATATCAAATATTCTTTTAATAACACTTCCCCAACCCTCTAAAGTAGTTCTCTTAACTCTAAATAAAATAACTCCAGCTAAAGTTCTAATGTCAATTTTATATGTATCAAAAGTATTTGGAATATATTGAAAATCTAATTTATATTCATCACAAAAATCATTAATAAGAATTTGTTCAGATAAAGAATAATCTTGTTTTGTTAGGATAACTGTGTTAATTTTCTTAGATTTAGCTAGTTCTGACAATTTGGCTTGATCAAATTTTTTATCATGATAAACAACCTTATAACCTGTATCTGGGTTTTCTATAATATAGTTATAAAGTGATTCTCCTGAAGAACTACCAAGAATTAAAGCTACTTTGTTGATTCCTAATTTATATCTTTCTATAAAGATAGATTGAATATACCTTATAATCATTCTATTAACAAAAAGTAAAACTATAGTAAAGAACCATAATGCTATAATAAAAAATCTAGATGAAAAAACATCTCTAGAATAAAAAAAGTAATACAAAATAACTATTAGAATTGAGGTAGAAATAGAGCTAAATATACTGTACAATTCTGATAATACGCCTTTTCCTACAGTAATTGAGTATAAACCAGTAGTTGCCATCATTACAAATGTAATAGCACTGAATATTATCACAAAATACATATACTCTTGCATCTCTAATGTATAGAGAATTGGTCTAATATCAGTTAGAGTATCAGATGTTCTAATTATAAAAGCTATCCAAGCTGATAAAAAAATTGTAAATAGGTCAACTGGGATTCTAAATATATTAAAGCTAAGTTCAAATTTATTCATATTATTTAATTAGATAACACATAAGTCAAAGATTTTATAAGCTGGATTCTGTACTTAATATATGTGTTACTTTATTAAGCGATAGTAATTTATCTTGATATTTTGTTACCAAAATATTCTTTGCGGTTCTCTTCTCTTTATGCAAGAAGCACGACCTTGCACCTGATAGGGTTTATCTCTTTTCACCTTAGATTAGGTCTCCCCAAAATGTTTTGTTTCTGCGACACTGCCCCTACTTATCTATAAGATAAGTGATGGGGCTCTCTCCCATTATCATTTCTTAAATTATTTAAGAGGTGTCCAGACTTTCCTCATATAATACAAGATTATATGTAACTATCTAAATCTTTGACTTTACTTATTATAAACCATATCTCAAGAATTATCAACTTTTTTATTGTAAACCTATTAACATATTTTTATACACTGAGTAAAAAATATTCTCTATAAAATTAATATAGAGAATAATGATTCTACTTTACTTTTTAAAAATCAACTTAAAAACAAAGTAAAAAAATAAAATTGGAATACATATAGAGATTAATGGCATAAGTGCTATCAATAGATTATTAATAGCCATATAAGCCAAAGCTGGACTAATCACAGCTAGCAATATACCTATAACCAAAAGAGTTTCTGGTTTTAGGAAAAATTCAACCAATTTTGGATCAGATTTAGATTTTTTTGTCATACTAATTGTAATTTTGGTTTTTATTTTACAAAAAAATCATACCACCAAATATATTTCTTGTCAATTATCACGGACAAGAAACTCTCTATTGTTTATTAAAAATAATTTTTATATGCTTCCAAGAAAGTTTTTCCCCATAAAGTAAAACTCCTATCTTATATATTTTAGAAGCTATCCAAATTGCAAATATAGCTGATATTAATAATATAATCATTGACAAAATTATTTGCCAAATAGGAACTCCGAATGGTATTCTAGCTATCATTGTCAAAGGAGAAATAAATGGGATCATAGAAGAAATTATTGCTAAGTTAGTATTAGGGTTCATAACTATACTAAGAGACATCATAAATCCTATTACAATTGGGATAACTGCTAGACCTGAAAATGCTTGCATATCAGCTTCATTATCTACACTGACAGATATTATCGCAAATAATCCAGCATATAGAATCACTCCTAACAGTAAAAAAATAAAGAATATAGGTAAGAATGTAATCAAATTTAAATTTTCTGATATTAATTTTATTTGATCTATTATACCAGTATTCTGAGTTAAAATCTGATCTGCTTCGGATCTAAATATAATGGATAAAACTGGTATAGAAATAATTAAAAATGATATCCAAAGTAAAATTTGAGTCACTCCCAAAGAAATTACTCCTAAAATCTTACCAAATAACAAGTCCATTGGATTTATTGCTGTTAATAATATTTCTACTATTCTGTTCCTTTTTTCCTCTTGGATACTCTGCATTACATTTGTACCATAATATATCAGTATAAAATACATTATAAATCCTGCACCATAAGCTAAGACATAGGCCTGATTAGCTGTAGGATTACTAGATTCCAAAGATTCAAAAACTGGATTTATTGGAGTATTTAATCTAATAGCTTGATCTAAGGGTATATTTTCATTCTGTAATTTAAGTTGTTGTAATACACTATCTAAGTAAATTTTTATATCTGTCTCTTGTCCAAGAGATAAAGTATCTTTTGACAAAACTTTAACATTATAGTTATTTTCTTCAGGATTAATTGTGTCAAAATCCACTAATGCATTAATATCTGAATCTTCTTTATTAACTTTAGATTTAGCCTCATCTAAACTACCCTCAACTTTATCTACACTTAAATTTTTAGATTGAGGTTTAATTTGTTCTTCTTTTAAATATTTCTCACTATTAAGTAAAAGTAATTTTGTTTTAGATTGTTCACCAAATGAAATTAATAAAATTGGAATCAAATATATTAATAGAATTCCCAATGGTATCATAAAAGTCGTGATCCAAAACCATTTGTTTTTTATTCTAAATAAATATTCTCTTTTAAATACCAACCAAAAATTATTCATATTATTTTTTATTAACTACTTTTACAAATATCTCTTCTATACTTGGGAAAATTTCTCTAAACTCTAATATTTGATACTCATCAAAAAAATATCTTAAAGTTTGATTTAAATCTTGATTTTCTAATAGTTTAAATTTAATTGAATTATCTAATTTCTCTAAAATTTTTATATTTATATCAATATTGTCAATATTCTGTTTTGTTTTTATATAATAAACACTTTCTTTATACTTCTCTTTTATTTGATCTACCTTACCATTAAGGACTACTTTTCCCTTATTAATCAATGCTATTTCTTGACACAACTCTTCTACTTGTTCCATCCTATGAGAAGAAAAAACAACAGTTTTACCTTTTTTTGCTAGATCTTTCAAAATAAATTTTAATTTTTGTGAATTAATTGGATCTAGGCCAGAAAAAGGTTCGTCTAACATTATTAAATCCGGATTATGTAATAGACTAGCTATAATTTGAATTTTTTGTTGCATTCCTTTAGATAATTTCTGTAACTGAACGTTATTTTTATCACTAATACTAAGATCTTCCATAAATTCCCGAATTTTTTTATCTAAATTCTTATCATTTTTAAGACCTCTTATTTGAGCAAAATATTTTATATTATCAATCACAGTCATCTTTGGGTATAGACCTCTCTCTTCTGGTAAGTAAGCTGTATTTTTTGCTATAAATTCATCTGAAATTTTTATATCTTTCCATAAAATTCTCCCTTCATTTGCTAAATAAATTCTATTTATTATTCTTAATAAAGTGGTTTTTCCAGCTCCATTAGGTCCTAATAAACCAAAAATTGTTCCTTCTGGTACTTCAAAATTTATATTGTCTAAAACTTTATTTTCACCAAAATTCTTACTTAGATTTATTATTTTTAACATATTTTTATAGATTTAAGTATACTGCTATTAATATTATATGCTTTTATTTTTAGTGTGTAAAGAGAATATACAAACCATCTCTCAAAAAATAATTTTATTCTATATATGCTATAATGTATGTATATAATTTTTAAACATAAATGCAACTTAAATCTATGAAACAAAATTACTTCTCTATACTTTTTACAAAATTATTCTTATTAATTTTTCTATTTATTCCTTTCCAGAATACACAAGCCATAGAAAATACAGAATATATAAAAGAATATACCGTAGAAATAAAAGTTAATCCTGAAAGAACTCTGACAGTCAAAGAAAATATCACCTATAATATGCCAGATAATACTAAAAGAGGTATATTCAGAGATATAAATAAACAATCTCCGAGGTCAATAGATGGAGATGTTTTTGATATTGATATTACAAATATTAATGTATCAATGAATGGAAAAAATAATTATCCATTCAAACTTACAGAAGACTCCAAAAATTATAATATTAGAATCGGTGATCCTAATGTTTATCTAAATCCAGGAATATATAATTATGAGATAGAATATACGGTGAGTGGTAGTGGAGCTATTAGATATAATCCAAATATAAATCCAGATATAGATGAGATTTATTGGAATGCTATAGGTAATGATTGGAATATTCCTATAAAAAAAGTTTCTGTAAAATTAATATTTCCAGCAAAATTAGATCAGAATCTATTACAGATATCCTGCTATACAGGAGTATTTGATTCTAAGGAACAGAATTGTACTTATACAAATAATTTGAATAATGAATTTTCTGAGATAAATTTCACTAGTAATGAAATTTTTGGTAATCAAAAAGGTCTTTCTATAGCTGTAGGATTTCCTAGAGGGATTATTGCAGAGAATTATATTAGTTCGGTAAAAGAACCTAAACAAAATTTATTTGCTGATATTTTCTTACTTTTGATACAAATATTTTCTATAACAATAATGTTAGTAATTTGGTTTAAAAAAGGAAGAGATAAAATAGACAAAAATAGAATTTTGGTAGAATATGATGCTCCTTTAGGTTTGAAACCAGCTGAAGTTGCTAGAGTAAACACTAATTTTTACACTATAGATGAGATTACATCTACAATTTTAGATCTAGCAGTAAAAGGATTCCTAAATATAAAAGAAATAGAGCTAAATCCAATTGAGCAAATTGCAGTTCAAATTAAACCTTTTATCAACTTAAATACTAATAATGAGAATAATAAAAAAGAGAATCGGTTCCTAAATATGTTATCTAGTAAAGAGTATCAATTGATTTGTCAAAAACCTGACTTTGAATCAGACCAAAGTTTATCAGAATACGAGAAACTAATTTTAAAAACTTTATTTAAAGAGTCTCAAGAAATTACAATATTAGAATTAAAAGCTAAAAAATCTTTTCTATTAATTAAAAATGTGTTAGATAAATTAGTATTAGAAGATAAAATTAAACAAGAAAATCTATTTGAAAATAATCCAGAAAATATAAAATTAAAATATATGGGTTTATTTATTTTGATAAATTTGGGTATATTTATTTTAGGAATTATTTTCTATATGCTATTTTCATTAGAATATAGTCCAATATTTTTCGTCATCCATATAATAATCTTAGTAATATCAATGATCTTAGCAAGTTTGATGCCAAGAAGAACTCCAAGAGGGATAGAGGCTTGGATGCATATTTTAGGATATAAAAAATATATTGTGGAGGCAGAACAAAGAAGATTAGAATTTCAGGAAAAAGAAAATATATTTTTTGATGTGTTACCATATGCTATGGCATTAGGAGTAGTTGATAAATGGACAAAAGCTTTTGATGATATGTTATTGGATAATCCTGACTGGTATGAGTCTCAAAATGCTTTTAATATGGTTTCATTCTCTTCTGGATTATCCAAAATATCTAGTTCTATAAGAGAATCTAGTACATCTTCATCTTCTGGATCAAGTGGTGGAGGTTCATCAGGTGGCGGTTCTGGTGGAGGAGGCGGTGGTAGTTGGTAATTAATTGACAACTTTCACAATATATTATATTATTATTGCATATTACTTGCATTAATAAATTTATAAATATGAATCCATCAGTGTCTCTAGATAAAACAATAAAATCTATTCCTGTAACCGTATTATCTGGCTTTTTGGGTGCTGGAAAAACAACTGTCTTAAATAATATTCTAAAAAATAGAAAGGGGTTAAAGGTAGCTGTTATCGTAAATGATATGAGTGAAATTAATATCGACTCAGAATTAGTAAAAAACAATGAAGTTTCCCTTGATCGAACTGAAGAAAAATTAATAGAAATGTCTAATGGTTGTATTTGCTGTACATTAAGAGAAGATTTATTACAAGAAGTTTCGAAACTTGCTTTAGAAGGTAAATTTGATGCCATAATAATTGAATCTAGTGGTATTTCTGAGCCTTTGTCAGTTGCTGAAACATTTACTTTTGAAGATGAATTTGGGCAGAAACTTATGAATATAGCTAATCTTGATACTATGGTTACCGTAATTGATAGCAAAAATTTTTTTGATAATTATCAATCAGAAGAAACTTTAGCTAAAAAAGATATTGGTCTTTCACCTGAAGATACAAGAAATATTTCACACTTAATAACTGACCAAATCGAATTTACCAATGTGATTTTATTATCTAAAACTGATTTACCCACCAAAGAAAATACAAGTAAAATTAAAGCTATCATACAAAAACTAAATCCGAATGCAATAATTTATGAAATAAAAAATGGTGAAATTGGTATTGATAAAATATTAAATACAAATTTATTTAGCTTATCAGAAGCTGAAATGAACCCTGGATGGTTAAAAGAATTAATGGGAGAACATACTCCAGAAACTGAAGAGTATGGAATTTCAAGTTTTGTTTTTTCTTCAAATAAAATTTTTGATCATTCCAAACTACTTAATATTATACATGCAAATAAATTAACTTGTATAATAAGATCTAGAGGATTTGCTTGTACTAATGCTTAGAAAGATCTTACTATTATGTGGAATCATTCTGGGAATATTGTTAACTTTGATCCTTATGGTACTTGGCAAAAAAAATAATGATGGTAAATTTTGGGGTGAACAAAAACTTGTTTTTATTGGGATTGATATGGATAAAGAATATTTAATAAATGTTCTCAATAGTGCTTTGATTGATTAAAATTTAATTCTCTAAAATCTTATATATACAAGGTCTAAATTTACACTTTGTCACACTAAATTTATTATACTAATTCATAAATGATAAAAACAAACATTTTGCTTTGACTTCTATATTTTATAATGCTAAAATTAATATGTACAATTATAAACACTAAATACATCTTAAAATTTATGTCAAAATTAACAAAAAAATGGCATTCAAAAACATCAAAATTACTTAATATTTTTAAATCTAATTTTAAAAGCCTCTTCCTAAAAACAAAAAAACCTTATATAATCACACCTCTAATAATTGGTACCTTAACTCTTGTATCTTTTGTAGGTTATAAATTTATACAAGCAGCTGCTATACCTGAAGTGAGTATATCTGGAACAAACACTCCTCTGATTGGAGAAACTTTTAGTACTCAAATTTCATTTAACAATGCTGGCAATGATGCTGGATTTGGTCCATTTATTGATGTCATTCTACCTAGAAATGGTTCTGATGGAGTATTTCCTTATAATCCAGGATTTGAAGCTGATGGGATAACTTTCAATTCAGCCACTATTGATAGTATATCCTCTACACCTGTTCTTTCTACAACTTTTCCTGATGATGGAGCAGGTACAGGTTGTGTCAATCACCCTTTAGCTGTAGATTCTTCTAATTCACCTAGATCAGTATGTGGTACTGCTGGGGATATTTATTTAGTATTTATTCTACCATTTGGATCTTATGTCTCAGACCAGCCTACATCAACTCTAAATTTGTCTCTTGCTATTAGTAACTTAGCAGATATCTCAACTCCACTTGATATTATTGCGACTGGTGGATTTAGATTTGGTGCTGATTCACTTAATAATCCTTCTACAGATCCATCTATTTATACTCCTTATGATGTATCTCTTCCTCAGCCATCAGAATGGGCTACTCATTCTGTTAGTCCGAGTTTGGTTACAGTCAATAACTTTGATAACCCACCAGAAAATGAGATCCCTTCAGGTCCGAATTCACCACAAACTTATACTTCTCAAATTCAAGTGGCTTCTGGACAAACTATAGGTGAATCTGGGAATCCAAGTAATAATGTTATCTTTACCAATACTCTTTCTGATAAAGTTACTTATCTAGGAAGTGCCTCTTTACCTACTGGATGTTCTGTAACTACAACCCCTACTTTGCCAGCTGATAATATTTTTGAAGTTACTTGTGATTCTCTTGGTGCAGGTTCACATTCTATAAGTTTTCAATATTTTGTAGATTATGAAGACAATTCTTCCAATCCTGTTATTTCTCCAACTACTGGAGATGAGGTTCTCTTTACTAATGATATTTCTCTATCTGCAGCTTGGATCCCTATAGACACAAGAGACTCAACCGAAATTTTTAATTTGGATATTACTCCTATAGATGATACATCAATAGCTAAATCCATAGTTATTCGAAAATCAGGTAATATTGTTACTAATTCAGGTTCAGCTGGGCTTTCACCTGGCGATGTCATAGAGTATACTCTTGACTTTAGTCTTTCAGACTTTTTTGGATTTGATGATATAGTTGTTACTGATGTTCTCTCTGATGGACTAAGAATAGATGAAACCTTCACTCCAACCCTTAATATCACTGAAAATAATTTAACTGAGAATATTACTTTTGGAGGTGGTAATCTTACAATTCAAGACAATTTTACAGGTGGTTCTCCAGAAATACTCCCACTTGATGGTACTCAAACTTATATATTTGATATTTCAAATCAACTTATTGAAAGTTCTTATTCACTTGATGGAATCTTATTAGGAGGATGTATCCCTCAAATAGGAACAGGTGGAAATATGAATTGTGATACTTTTAATGGAGGCTCTACTAATGGTACAGTTACTTTTAGAGCTGTTGTACAAGAAAATTTTACAGATGTAGTTGGTAATCAAAATGTTGGACTCGGTGATAATGTCTCTAATAATGTTACTATTGAAGGTAATCTTATAACTACTTCTGATGCATCAAGTCTAACAGGATTTAATCAAGCTGACATTAGCAGTTGGATAGGCACTATAGATTTTTTTGGACTCACTAAAGAAGTTTATGCTATTAATGGTAATTCTTCTTTTACTGAATACCAAATCTCTCCTGGTGATGATGTTACCTATAAAATTTCACTTCCTATTTCTTCCTCTGACTTTGAATCACTTGTACTTGAGGATTATTTCCCATTGCCAGTGTTTGATGTAGCAAATCCAAATTCTGATGGGACTGCAAATGGATTAAGTGAATGGTCTTTTGATACTAATGCTTCCAATAATCCCCCTGCCCCTGGAGTAATACAACTTAGTAATGATGATACATTTTTTAGTATATCACAAGGGGTTCTCGGACCATTAGGATTGCAACCGACTTTATCTATAGACCTAAATTCAAATAAACTTACAATGAATTATGGCGATTTTGACGATCCTATCAGTTCCGAGAGTGTTATTGATCTACTAATAACAGTAACTGTAAGTAATAACCAATTTGCAGATGGATTATTTATTACAAACCAAGTAACTTCTGCTATAGATAATACTTTTGGAACATCTTTTGCTACATCAGCTACAACCCAAATTGAGCTAAAAATGCCAGATGTAAAAATATCTAAAGGAGCTATCATCTCAAACAACCCTAACTCTACATTTGTTGATGATGATATGGTACTGATTAGTAATCCAGTCCCAACTGGGGTAGTTTTCTCAGCTCCAGGAGGTTCTTGCTCTAGATTCTCATCTGGAGGGTCTATTACTAGTTCTAAAATCGAAACAAACCCTATTACCGCGAATTTTGATAATATAGATTCTGATGATATTCTTTCTTTTGCGGTGATAGCTGAAAATATTGGTGGGGCCCCTCAAGGAGCCTTTGATGTTACCATAAAAGATATCCTTCCTGCAGAATACACCTACCAAACAGGGACTCTTTGTATAACTGATGGGAATGGAAATATTCTTAGTTGGTCTGCTGTTAATGGCTCTAATACCAATCCTTTATTTGAAGACGGTATTAGACTTGATAATCCCCTATCTACCTACGATGAGAATTCTGGGACTAACCTTGCTGTAATTGTTTATGATGTAATGATGAATTCTACAGTTGAACCCGAGCAAACTTTTGAAAATACAACTGAATTAATTAGATTCTCGGGAGATGCCTCTGGACCAAATTATATTAATGTAGAAACTATAGATAACAGCCAAGCTACTATATCAAGTCCCGAAATTAATAAGAATATTCTTGGAACTAATCTTGCATCCACCAGTGGAAATACTGCCGTAGAAGGAGAAATTCTTACTTATCAAGTTGAGCTAACAATTCCAGAAGGAACTATGCAGAATGCTATTTTGGAAGACACATTAGACAACGGATTAATATTTCAAGAATGTTCTTCCATAGAAACATTTAGTGATGGAGTGCCAACATCTGATATAACAAGTAATGGATCCAATGATTTTAATACTAATATTTGTAATGACCCAACTAATCCAACAGTCTCCCCAAATGCAAGAAATATCAATTTTAACTTTGGAACCTTAGTAAATAATAATACCGACAATACTAAGAATGAAACTATTGTTGTGATTTATACTGTTGTAGTTTCAAACGAGAATACTGTCAAAGGCTCAGATAAAAACAATGCTGCTAGCTTTAGATGGGGACCAATATCTGGATCTCCAATCAATACAATTACCGATGCTGCTCCAAATGTAAGAATACATTATCCTGATTTTGTACTTACTAAAGCATTATCTCCTAACACTGCTGATGCCGGCGATATAATAGGTGTTACACTTACTCTTCGTCAAGACAATGGTGCCAATGAAACCACAGGATATGATATACAAGCAACAGATATCCTACCTGCCGGACTAACATTTGCTGGTAATCTTGCATGCTCTAATGATACTGGAAACCAAACTTCTTGTTCAGAATCAAGTGGGACTATAACTGCTCAATATTCATCAATGGCTCCAAATACTACTGAGACTATAACTTTTAATGTTACAGTTGATAATAGTGTGTCTATTGGGCAAGTAATTACTAATACTCTTAGTGTTTCTTACAGTTCACTTCCAGGAGACCCAGGACAACAATCTATATATAGTCCCGACTCCACTGAAGAAGTATATACCCAAACAACCAATGCTAATCTTACTATCTTTACTCCAGTTCCAGATAAAAGCATATCTGCAACCTCAGAAAGTCATACATCAACGAACAGCGGAGGAGTTCAACAATTAGCTATTGGGGAGATTGTTAGGTATAGATTAGTTACTAGAGTTGCTGAGACAACATCAACCAATGTTCAATTCTTAGATCTTATACCAAATGGAGTTCAATTCCTAAATGATGGTACAGCAAAAGTAGCTTTTGTAAGTAATAATACAGGAATCACTTCTTCTACCTTGATTCCAGCTAATATTGCTTGTGATGGTGGAGCAAACCCTAACTTAAATCTATTTGGGAATGCAAGTAATCTTAATACACTATCTCCTGAATGTCCTCTTCCAGATGATGCCGTCTCAAGTAATGCCACCTCAAATGTTGATAATTACGGATATGCGGGGGGAGATGATGTTTATTTTAAATTGGGAGATATAATAAATAGTGATAATGATTCTGATGAAGAATATATCATTATTGAATTTAATGCATTATTACTTAATGTTAGCGGTAATACCGAAGGGCTTACACTTAATAATCAATTTAGAATTATTGTAAATGGTACTAACATTACTACTTCTACCAACCTTGCAAAAAATAGAATCCAAGTATTATCATCTCAAATTAATACTGATAAAATTCTTACAGAAACTCCCGAAGAAGCTGGTGATACTGTTACATATAGAATAACTATGACCAATCCAAGTGGAACCAATAAATCCACTGCCTTTGATAATACTTTTACTGATACCGTATCCGGAAAAATTGAAAACATATCTACTAGTATCATTAGTAATCCCGGGTATGCAATACTTACTGACAATTCATCAGGAAACAATATAGAATTCACTATAAATGAACTAAGACCTGGTGACTCTGTAATTGTAGAAGTGACAGGGAATACAACGGATACAATTGAAGCACAAGAGACAGTCACAAATAATGCTCAAACCATTTCAACCTCTCTTCCAGGAAATGGAACTACAGGAAATCCAACTGAATCAAATACTCCTGGATTAGATCCAAGTAATAGAGATATAGAGAGAACTAGCACCACTTCAGACACAGCTAGTTTCAGTACAATTTCACCAACTGTAGACCTAAAAACTCTTTCGGACACCACTTATAATATTGGAGATACTGTAACCTATAATGTACTCGTAAACCTAAACCAAGGAGTAACCAAAGGATTAAAAGTATTCTTAGATTTACCTACTGGTATGCAATACCAAGGATATAATCTACTAACCACAGATTTATCTTCAACCTTACTTACCGATGATTTCTCTGGATCAATTGGAAGCCCAACCGTTACTTCCTCAGGTAGTTCTGGTGAAGAAGTAGAATTTAATTTTGGAGATGTAACCATCCCTTCAAATCTCTCTGAAACAGATGAATCTGTTGTTGTACAAATAACAGCAATTTTACTTAATGAAATTGGGAACCAGAAAGGAGACTCTCTTTCAAGCACTACCAGACTACAATTTACCGAACCAGATATTCCATCAACAGTAAATGTAAATGATACGGATGGAGGAGCTAATTTGACCATAGTAGAACCAATTCTAGAAGTTTCTAAATCAATTATATCCAGTCAACCATCTTATGACGGAGGTGATATTGTTACATACCAAATAGAATTAAGTCATCATACCAATAGCGATGCCGACGCTTTTGATGTAAATATTAATGATTTCTTGCCTGCTGAGTTTGATAGTATCAATGTAATAGGAGTAAATGCTACTGGATTTACCGCTCCAAATACTTCAACCACAAGTGATCCTAATCTAATAATAAACACATTTGACTTTCCACTTGGAGCAACACTAGAGGCAACCTATGAAGCCACTTTAGATAGTGAAATTGCCCCCATAAAAAATGTTGTCAACAATGTAACCGTTAAATGGGAATCTCTAAATGGTGGCGGAACTAATTCAAGATCAGGAGATGATGATAATAATTATGACCTGACTGAATCAGGTGCATCAGGATTAGATGATTATCAGGCTAAAACCTCAGAAAGTTTCACTAGCGCAGGCCCTACTCATGAACTTAACCTAATAGGCAGTTCCGACTATACTATCGGAGAAACTATTACCTATGAACTTATTGCAACCCTTCCAGAAGGGATAATACAAAATGTCAGTCTAAAAGATTTATTACCTACAGGACTTATATATCAGAATGCAACCGTTGATACCACAGGATTTAATGGAACTGCAACATCCTCACCAACTATTACCGGTGGAAGTAGTTCTGGTGAAGATGTAAATATTGATTTTGGAAATGTAACAGTAAATGCAGATGGAGATGGAAGCAATAATACCTTCAAAGTTGTTTTAACAGCAAAAGTAGTCAATGAACTAGGAAACCAAAGAGGCGATACTCTTACCAATAGTTCAGAACTAATTTTTACCAATCCAAACACCTTATTAGATGAAACCATTAATGCTTCAAATGCTCCTCAAATAAGTATAATTGAATCAATTTTAGATATAACCAAATTAGCAACTAACTTCCCTACTATAGTAAATAAAGACTCACAAATAACTTATACAATCAATGTCTCTCATAATTCCTTAAGCGATGCTAATGCTTATGATATAAGTCTCACAGATTTTCTTACTGATCAATTTGAAAGTATAGAAAGTGTTACAATCATTCCAACTGGAATAACAGCTCCTTCTTACCAAATAAGCAATGATAAGGACTTATTAATTCCAAATTCCACAGATGGAACCTTTGATCTACCACTTGGAGCAAGTCTCTCAATAGAACTTGTTACTAATGTTGACGAGTTCATTAATCCTGATATAACCCTAGAAAATAATGTTAATATTACTTGGAGTTCCCTCAATGGAAATGTCAGTGGAGAAAGAAATGGGACTGATGGAACCTACGATATATCAGAAACTGGTACCACAAATCTAAATGACTATTCAATTAATTCCTTAGATAACTCAGTTACTACAGATAGCAATAAAATCACTAAGTTCTTCGTATCCTCAAACAATACATTTACTCCAGAAACCCCTGATATCAAAGTGGCAGTTGGAGAACAAGTCATATTCTTTATTCGTGCACATCTTGAAGAAGGTACAACTAACAGTTATGTAATAAGAGATTCAATACCAGAAAATCTTACCGTAGATAATGTAGAACTAATCACAAATTCAGCAGATTCTTTTGGATATATGTCTCAAAATTTTGGTGGTGGAACAATTACCCCATCCATCTCAACCATTGCTGGAGATAGAAATGATATTGAAGTAACCCTAACCAATATACTAAACCCAACTGATGGAAATGGTCCTAATAATTTCATTGGATTAAAAGTCATAGCTACCGTAAAAGATATCCCCTCCAATATAGACTCTGTTTCTTTCCAATCACAAGCAACTGGACAAAAAGATTCTGATCCAATCCAAGATGCAGGAACAATAACAATGAGTATAATTGAACCAAATATAGAGATAACACACAGTATATCAGAAACGGAAGCAACTCCAAACCAAGAAATAAATCTTAGCTATACAGTCACAAATACTGGAACATCTGGTGGGCATGATTTAGAACTAATTAATACTTTTGAAGAATTAACTCCGGACAGCCTAATCTATACAACTAACTCTGCTGAACTAATTTGTACCGCAGGTGTAACTGAAACAACAAACCTAACAGAATCAGCAGATAGTTTAGAAATCAGCATAGAACATCTACCAATCAACGAAAGTTGTACAGTGACTTTCAAGGCATCAGTTAAAAATACTGTATTCAAAGGTACAATAATAGCAAATAAATCTATAGTCACCAAAGCAACCTCTATGCCAGGAAACTCCCACTCAGAAGAAAGAGATGAAACATCAGATGGTGAGATAGAATCTGAAGATTCATTTATCGTAATCAAACCTGATTTAAAATTAACCGAGCAAGTAAACAAAGATACATTCAATACTCAAGAATTAGTCACTTATACAATCAAAACCGAGAATATCGGTACTGCAGGAGCAATAAACCCAACCATAAACAAGACTGTTCCTAATAATACCACCTTCTCCCCTACCCAAAGCACACCTGGATGGACCTGTACCAACGGAGGAGTTGCAGGATCAACCTGTACATATATTAATTCACAAGAACTAGCTCCAACAAAAAACTTTGAGATTAATTTTGGAGTAATTATAGACAAAAATCTGCCAGCAGGAACTGATTCACTAAAATCAGACAGCTCTGTCTCAGATAATCAAGCAAGAGGATTTGATGAAACAGAAAACAATCAGACTACTGTTAGCGTTACTGTATTGGGGCAACCTGATCTCCAAATAAAAGTAGATGACGGTGGACTACAAGCTTTCACAGATGATAAAGTAAATTACAAAATTACTTATCAAAATATAGGAACAAAAGGCTCAACCGGAGTAGTAATAAGAACCAAAATACCAGAATTTTCAGAATACTTCCCTAACACCAGCACTTCAGGATGGATTTGTACAGATAATAAGCACCCAGGAGAGTGTATCTTTGAAGTAGGATCCCTACCAGTAGAAGAAACCGAAAAAGAAATTGTACTGACATTAAAAGTAATAGGCTATGCCCCAACCGATTTAGAAACATTAAGCCTGTCCGTATCTATTGAAGATGATAAGAAAAATGGAGATGATATTAATTTGAGTAACAATACTGCATCAGATATAACACCTCTACTTTATACATCCGTCTTTGATCCCCCATCATCTCTAAAAACCTTCAATGCCGGAGGATTACCTGAATTCGAATGGAAAATGGTCTGGCTAAATGATGGAAATACAGATGCTCTTAATGTATTATTAACTGATGATGTACCAGAAGGAACCACTTATGTTCAAGATAGCTTCAAATGTGATGCTAGAGGTGATTCTACCACAACTAGATGTGACTTCAACCCTGAACTAAATAGAGTAGAATGGGAAGGAATGATTGCTCCTGATCCAGGTAAATTAGATGAAGATGATGGCTTAAACGAAGTAGTATTAATATTCCGTACAACTGTACCAGAAGAAATCCAAAAACTAACCAATCAAGCTAAAGCACATTGGGACGAAAATGGAAACGGAACCTTCGAGGATGATATTTTGTATGGACAAATAGCAAGCCTTTCTAATGACCCAAGGACAATGGAAGGAAATGATTCTACCGTCTGGGAAAGACAGCCTAAAGTTAGTGAAACTCTAGATCAAGCAGGGAATGGAATCCAAGTTAGAGTTATAATCGCCTTAGTAACATCTTTCGCTCTGATCCTAACATTTATGATTGAAAAATTTCTTCCGATAAAGCACCTAAAAGATGAAATATAAAGAACTAATCTTATACCTCCAAATATCCAAATGGATGCTAACAGTAGGAATTATTCTAACTCTAGTTTATTTCCTACTGGCTCCTGCCATAAATGGAATCTTTAATCCAATACCAGATACTCCCCTATTCCCATATTCATCAGACATACTAACTCCAGAGCAAACCAAAAATACAGAACCCACATTTAGTCCACCAGAAGAAAACACTCTTGTAATTCCATCACTTGGAGTAAATTCAACCATCAAGTCAGGTGGAAACAGTTTGACTAACAAGAACATCTGGCATGATACTAACTCTACAGTTCCAGGAGCCGGAGGAAATATAGTTATGGCAGGGCATAGATTCAGCTACAAAAATGGAGATAACTCCTTTTATCACTTACCTAGCTTAAAAGTAGGTGAAATAATTCAAATTTTCTGGAATGGAAAAGAGAATCTCTATAAAGTAACAGAGAGTTTTGAAGCAGAAGCCGACCAAATAGAACTAATTGGTAAATCAGAAACTGAGAAATTAACATTATATACATGCACACCCATATGGACAGCTCACAAAAGACATATCATAATCGCAATTCCATTCGAAGAAGAAAAATAATTATTCTCTGTATCCAAAATATTATCTTAATATTGATTCTTTTTATTTTGATTTTCACTATAAGAGCAATTGATTTTCAGGGGTAGAATGAAAGATTTAAGTATTATTTTTCTAATTTAGCTCGATAATAAATTATATCATCGAGCTTTTTTATTTTTAAAAACTTAGCAATTATATGCTTATGCACCAGTCTGCTCAGGCAGGTAGATTATTACAAACTTGCATTTTACATTTAAAAATTATATAATATATACACAATTAAATATATGAGAAACGAGTATAGTAAACCAAACATAGAAATTAATCATTGGATTGTGTCTTCCCTAGACATACAAAAACTTTATGAATTTTTTGTGCGAAGATTTCCAGAATCAAATGTAGAAATCCTTTTGGAGTCACAAGAAGGTCATACAAGAATTTGTGAATCATTTGATGAATACTCAAAAGAAGTTTCCTTGATTTTATCTAACAATGACATTATTTCAAATGTTAAAATTAGTGTAAGAGAGGGTGAGTCATTATTCGAATTAGATAGATATAAATATAAACAAATCGGGATAAACATAAGCTTTGAATATTCTTCGACCACTATATATGTAATAGGAGGAGATACAGATGGTTCATGTAAAGATTGGATAGAAGGGGCATACACCGAATTATTAGGTTTAAAAAAAATTTTCGAAATTACTGATGATAAGGTAATTGAAGTTTTAGATAAAAAATATAATAAAATAATCTTTGACCCAAATGGAGAAACCAGAAAAAAAATCATAGAATCTTTAAAATCAATAGATAAAAAACTAACTACCAAATCACAACCTAGTAAAGGAAAATGGTTTAATTTGATAAAGATTATAACAAATCACCCTTTAGTTACTACAATAATTAGTGGAATAATTATTGCTGGGATTGTTTATTTTCTTGGCTGGAATTAATAACTTTATTAAGAAAAAAACATACATTATATAATATGTCATACGGATAAATCTCAATAAAACTTAAAATATCTGTGAGAACTTACTGAAAAACCTTTATTTTAAAAAAGATTTTAGTACTTTTAACCAAAAACTATTGTTATTAAATAAAAAAACATTTTAACAAAAAAATATAACTCCTTTCCAAAAAATCATCATCCGATTTGATTATTTCAAATTTATTTCTATCTTCTATCTGACTTTCTCATATCTAATAAATTTAACTGTAAATCCCTTTTATCATTCCATTCATTAACATCCAATTTAAAAACTATATCAACAATATCTTTTTCATAAATTTCTTCCATCAAATGTGATAAATTAAAGCCTATCGCTTGGTATGTTGTTACTAATCCGGCTGTTACTTCTGGTTGGAAGAAAACTTTGATATGATTTTTATCTTGCCCTATCAACTCAAAATTTTTTATCATCATTTTTTTCACTATAAAGATTGGCTCTGGATTAGCAATTCCATATGGAGATAACTTAACTAATGAATCATATGTTTTCCAAGATATATCATTTGAACTTATTTCTGCATCTATAAATAGTTTTGGATTCATTTGATCTATATTTAAAGATTTTTCTATCTCTTCTTTAAATATATCTTTGATTTGTTGAGTATTATTTGGTTGGAATGACATTCCTGCCGCCTGTGCATGACCTCCTCCAGCTTCTAAATAGGGTTTTATAGAGTGTATTGTCTTAGCCAAATCAAATCCTTTTATACTTCTAGCAGAGGCTACATTAAGATGATTTTTTTTCTGAAATAATATGACTGGTTTATAATATTTTTCCATTAATCTCCCAGCTACTATTCCCAAAATACCTGATGGCCAATTCTCATCTCCTTCAAAAATTAAATTCATTCTATCAAACAATTCTCCATAATTTTGTAGTCTTTGTTCTACTTGTTTCATTACTTCTTCGGTCAATGTCTTTCTATCTTCATTTAATAAGTTGAGATCCATAGCCAGTTGTTTTGCTTCTGTCTCACTAGTTGATCTAAATAGCTCAACCGCCATATTAGCATGAGCTATTCGGCCTGCTGAATTTATTCTTGGAGCTATTTGGAATCCTACTGAATAAACACTTATGACTGAATCTTTTTTTCCATCTGAAAATAATTCTAGAGTTTCTGCTTTTATCTTACTTACTTCTAGTAATTTTTTTAAACCTAAATTTTTAGTCTTAGCTAAAACATATAAACCATATTTTACAATTATTCTATTTTCCCCTTTCAAAGGTACCATATCTGCAATTGTACCAATAGCCGCAAAATCTAATAACCATTTTTCAAATCCTTCTGGAATTAAATGTCCAAAACCTTGAAACTGTAATTCTTTTATTAAAGCTGAGCCTACCTTGAAAGCCAATCCTGCTCCACATAAATCTTTGAATGGATAGGGATCTTGAACTCTTTTAGGAACAATAATAGAATGTGCTGGTGGCATTACTTCTGGGACTGAATGATGGTCAACTACTATAACATCTATATTCTGTTCTTGTAAAATTTTGATCTGACTTTCACTTGTGACTCCACAATCTACTGTAATAATTAAATTTGGGCTTTTTTGTAATACCGAGTTCAAAGTCTCATCATTAAGTCCATATCCTTCTTTTGCTCTATCTGGAATATATATATCCAAATTTTCACGGGAGACAGAACTCATATCATTAGAGAAAGTCATTGTAGAAGAGCTATTCATTATCTGATATACTTTAGCTACAGATTGATATAATATCATGGCTCCACTAATACCATCTGCATCATAATCTCCAAAAATTAATATTTTTTGTTTTTTAGATGCTGCCATAAATATTCTATCTATGGCTTTTCTCATATCTTTAATCAAAAAAGGATCCAATAAATCTGCATAATCTGGATTCAAAAAATTATCTATAGAATCTTTTTTTGATATTTCTCTATCATATAATAACTTTACTATAATTTCAGGTAACTCTGGGTATTTTGAGAATTCAACACTTGAAATAGGTTCTTTTAGGATCCATTCTTTGATTATTTTCTTCATATTTTTTTCTTACAATGATTACAATCTTGTTCGATAGAAAATAAATTTGTTTTTCCTGATTTAACTAAAGATATCTTGACTGGCATTTGATCATCTCTATTACAATTAGAGCACTCTAGACCAAAAAGATCTTTTACAAATTTTCTATAATCTTCTGAATTAGGGTTAATTTTTAGATTATAACTTGAATTATGGGATTCTAATAGAACTTCTTTAATAATTCTGACTACTTGATTTGGAGTAGTTTCTCCTCTAACTATAAAATGCTGAACTCCCAATCTTTTTGCTCTATCAAAATCTGATGTTCTACCTAAATGACTAGATATCATAGTGGGAATAGAAGAGAATTTAGGATTTTTTTGGATAGATTCAATTAATTCAAATCCTCCCATATTTGGCATTTCTATTCCTGTAAATATAAGGTCTACAGAAATATTTTCATTTGAAAGATAATTTAATTTCCTTAACCCTTCGAGTCCATCATAAGTTTTAATTACATTAAACTCAAATTCTCTTCCTATTCTTTCAGCATACATATTATTAGTATTAATATCATCTTCTACTAACAATATATTATAGGTTTTTCTTTTTGTTTCATTTTCCATATTATTTAATTGGTTAAAAATTTTTATAAACTTAAATCTTGTTCTATTTCGATTAGTCTATTATATTTTGCTGTTCTTTCTGACCTTGATAATGCTCCTGATTTGATATATTCACATCTGGTTGCAACTCCTAGATCCGCAATAAAATCATCACTTGTATCTCCACTTCTATGAGATATCATTGTTGACATACCATTTTTATGACTTAATGCTATTGCCTGCATTGTTTCTGTTAGGGAACCAATTTGATTTGGTTTTATCAAAACAGCATTACAAAGATTTTTTTCTATGGAAAGATTTATTCTTTCTACATTTGTAACTAAGAGGTCATCTCCTACTGCTCTTACTCCTTCTGGTAATGTTGTCATAAATTTGTTCCAAGAAGTAAAGTCATCTTCTGAAAAAGGATCTTCAATAGAAATAATCGAATATTCTTTGATCCATTCTAAATACATATCAATCAAATCTTGTGGCTTCTTTTCACTCCCACCTAAAGTATAAACATCTTTTTCTTTATTATAAAATTCAGTTGCAGCAACATCTAATGCCAACAAAATATTTTTACCTAGCAAATATCCTGAGTTTTCAATTGCTTTTTTCAACAAAACTAAAGCCTCTTTATTATTTGGTAATTGTGGAGCAAATCCTCCTTCATCTCCAACTGAAACAGTATACCCTTCTTTTGATAATAAATCTTTCAAAGCATGATAGATTTCTGAACCTGCTCTCACATTTTCTTTAATACTTCCTAACTGAGGCATCAACATAAATTCTTGAATATCTAAACCTGAGTCAGCATGGGCTCCACCATTTAGTACATTAAATCCTGGTTCAGGAATAATTAATGTTGTCTCTTCATATTCTTGATATAAATCATATAAATAAGTATATAAAGGAACTCCTTTTGAAATAGCACCTGCTCTTGCCACTGCTAATGAAACTGCTAAAATTGCATTTGATCCCAAAACTTCTTTATTAGAGGTCCCATCTAAATCTAACATAATTTGATCTATGTTTTTTTGATTGAAAGGATCTACTCCAACTAGAGAAGATTTGATTTTTGTATTAATATTTTCTACTGCTTTTAATACTCCTTTACCATGAAATCTATTTTTATCTTTATCTCTTAATTCCAAAGCCTCATGAATACCCGTGGATGCTCCAGAAGGAACATAGGCTCTTGACACAGTTCCATCTGACAATGTTACTTTAGCTGCTGTAGTAGGATTCCCTCTAGAATCTAATACTTCATATCCATAAATATCTGTTATAGTAATCATAAAATTATTTTAAATAAACCCTTTTTAATATAGTGACTTTAGACCGATTATTTTTACTAACTACAAATTTAAATACATTCACACCTTTATTTAAATTTAGTTTAAAATCAAAATCACCATCTGTATTAATTTTAACTCTTTGACCATTTAAAGTCAACTGTGAATTTGGATCTGTTGATCCTTTCAAATAATATTCTTCATTTTCTACATATTCTATTTCATTTAAATTAGATAGACTAACTTTAGGAATCTTTACAAAAAAATAAATTTGATAACTTATATAACTCACAATTAAAAATGCTCCCAAAAACAATACCATACCTCTTATTGTTTGGTTATTTATAGAAGTATTGTTAATTAAATTTTTAATGTGGTCTTTCTTATAATAAATGTTTATATGATCAAATTTTTCTTTTTCATATAAATTCAATATCTTATAATATTTTAAATTTAGAGCATAACATAATTTCTTCAGAATTGATTTTATCTCTTTATTTGGAATTATTTTATTATAGTTATCAAGTTCTATAGATTTAATATAATTTGGATCTACAGAAACTATTGATGCTAGATTTTCTATAGTATATCCTTTTTTATACCTATATCTTTGAATAATGTAAGATAGTTTTGGATTAGATTTGGTCATCTGAGTTGTTATCGTAATTATCTCCATACACTTCTCTTGGTTTAGAACCATCTGCTGGACCAATTATTCCAGCTTCTTCTAATTCATCTAGTATTCTCGCTGCTCTTGCATATCCTATTTTTAATCTTCTTTGTAAAAGAGAGGCTGATCCTTTTTTTGTTTGCAAAACTAAATCTTTAGCTTCTTCAAATAAATTGTCTGCTCCTTCTAAAGCTTGATCTCCTCCTTTTTGATAAAAAGTTTTTGGAACATTTGCCTCTGTAATTGAATTATCATATTCCTCCATAGATTGATTTTTCAGATATTCAACAACTGCTTTCACCTCATGTTCTGGCACGAATGGCCCTTGAATTCTTTGCGATTTAGCTAAATCACCACCCACAAAAAGCATATCTCCCATTCCTAATAGTTTTTCAGCTCCCATTGCATCTAGGATTGTTCTAGAATCTATCTGAGATGCTACTTGAAAACTTATTCTAGATGGAAGATTAGCTTTAATCAGTCCAGTAATAACATCTGTTGATGGTCTTTGAGTTGCCAATATTAGATGAATCCCAACTGCTCTTGCCATTTGAGCAATTCTCACTATAGCTCCTTCTACTTCTTTTTTATGTGTTGTCATAAGATCTGCTAATTCATCAATTACAACTACGATAAAAGGCATATATTCAAGAATATCTTCATCCACTCCCACATCACCTAAATTATTTTTTTGTTTTACAACTAATTCATTATAAGTAAATATATTTCTTGATCCAGCTTTAGATAAAACTTCATATCTTCTTTCCATCTCTGATACACACCAATTTAATGAGTTCATTGCTTTCTCTGGACTAACTATTGCTGGAGTTAATAAATGAGGTATTCCATTATAAGTAGATAACTCAACTCTCTTAGGATCAACAAAAAGTAATTTTAATTGTGAAGGTGGATTTCTATACAACATAGAAAGTATCATTGCATTTAATCCCATAGATTTCCCTGCTCCTGTAGCTCCTGCAATTAAAAGATGAGGCATTTTTTCTAAAGGAAAAACAACTACTTTATTCATAACATTTTTACCTAAAACTAAAGGTAATTGGAATTTACTCTCTTGAAATTCTTTAGAATTAAATATATCTCTAATTCTAACTATTGATCTTTTTTCATTTGGAATTTCTATCCCAACATAAGACATTCCTGGAATTGGAGCTTCTATACGAATTGATTGTGCTGCTAAAGCTAGAGCTAAATCATTCTGTAGAGAAGTTATTCTAGATAACTTCACCCCATTAAAAGGTCTTAACATATATCTAGTAACACTAGGTCCAACATCTACTTTACCCATTTCAACTTCTATTCCAAAAGTTGCTAATGTACTTTTAATAATCTCTGCATTTTTCTTTAAATCACCACTTTTTGGTTTTTCTTTATCTTCAGAAATATCTAACAATTCCAATTCTGGTAAATTAAATATTTCCATATCTTTGGTTGCACTTAATTTTGTTTCTCGTATCTCAGTATCATTTTTTATCTCAGCTGGATTTTCTTTACTATTTGAATCATTGGAAGGAACATTATTTTTAAAAATCCTTTGATTTAGAGATGAATTATTAGGTAGATTAGACACACTTTCACTTTCCATTAAAGCTTCAACCTCTTGTTTAGTCATTTTTGTAACAGGAGATTTATTATTATTATTTCCTATAACTTCTTTATTATTTCTATTAAATATTACATCTTTTATAAAATCTAAAATAAAATCTAAATGTATAGCTGTATTAAATATAATTAATACAAAGACTATAATTAAAATTATTAACATTATAATAGCTCCCACTCTACCCAACAAAGAGCCTATCAAATAATATATAAGTTGACCTAATAATCCACCTCCTAAACCTAATCGAGAAGCTTCCATACCATCTTGAATAGTTGAAAATTGTAATAAATGAATTAATCCGATAAAAGAAATTGTTATTAAAGTTATAAAAATTAATCTAATATACAGAATTTTAGTATTTGTACTTCTAAATAAAAGAGTACCTCCAAATACAATAAAGAATACCGGAATAATATATTGTCCTACCCCAAACAAGTTTTTTAGGATCATCAAAGTAAATTTACCTACAATTCCTCCTCCTTGACTGAAAGCTATTATAATTATAATTCCTACTAAAATTATAAACAAAGCTAAAATAGATTGTTTTACATCTGAACTTATCAATTCTGGTTTCTTATTACTTTTTCTCTTAGCCATTATTTTACAAATTTAGATTTATATTGAGAAACTAGTTCATCAAAATTCAATGTGCTTTTATCAATTCTATGGGTAAAATCAAACTCTTTGTTAATTGGAACAAGATGTATATGAACATGAGGTACCTGTATTCCCTCAACAAAAACTGCAATTCTTTTTGCACCTGATATAATTTTTAAATTATCTGAAATTTTTTTCACATATTGCCATAAACTTAAATATTCAATCTCTGATAAATCAAAAATATAATCAGTCTCTATATATGGTATTACTAGAGTATGCCATATTTGGCTTGGATTGATGTCCAATATTGCAAATTCTCTTCCATTATCATCAAGTAGATATCCTCCAACTTCTTTTTTTCTAATTTTTGTAAATATGCTAGACATAGATTTAAGATTTATTTTCTAATAAATTTATAAATTCATTTGCTAAGGATCTATATGCAAATGCTCCTCTTGATAAAAAAGCATATTCATGAATTGCTTTTCCAAAACTTGGAGCTTCAGAAAGACTAACATTTCTTGGGATTAAAGTCTCAAAAACATACCCTGGAAAATATTTCTGAACTTCTTTTGAAACTTGATGCGACAATTTATTTCTTTTATCATGCATTGTTAATACAGCTCCCAATAAAGCTAAATCTGGCTTAAGATTATTTGATATTAATTTTACAGTTTCCAATAATTGACCCAACCCTTCCAATGCATAATATTCACATTGAACTGGAATTAATACCTTATCTCCTGCAACTAATCCATTTATTGTTAATAAACCCAAACTTGGTGGTGAATCTATAATTATATAATCATACAAAGGTATCATAGATTGGATTTTATTATATAAAATAAATTCTCTATCTTGATAATTTATAATTTCTACTCCTATGGCTGCTGTATCATTTGAACCTGGGACAATATCAAGGTTTTTGTATCTAGTCTTATGAAGTACTTTTTTTATATCTATATTATCCTCTATCATCAAATCATATAAACCTTTTTTATTATTAATATCAAATCCTATTCCACTACTAGCATTACTTTGTGGATCTAAATCTATTAATAAAATCTTTTTACCCATCAAAGATAAATAAGCAGCTAGATTAATACTAGTTGTAGTCTTACCTGTTCCACCTTTCTGATTTGTTACCGTAATAATCATATTCTCTGTTCGAAATTAATCTCTACCCATTCTTTAATTTTCCTTGTATCCACAAATCTCGATCCACCAACACGAGAACCAAGAACTACTATACCCACTTTTCTTCCTTGTATATCAAATATAGTAGCAAAAGTTTCTTTAGCTTTGTTCGTAAGACCAGTTTTACCTCCTAATGACCATGACATATCTATAAAAGAGTTAGTATTACCTATTCTGACAGGATTTCCCATAGCTGAGATAATAGTTTCTTCTTTTATCTGTAACATAGACCAAATATCTGGATATTTTTCAAAAGAATAGATCAACATTTTCATAACATCAATAGATGTACTATAGTGATCTTCTCCAGAATCTAATCCATGTGGATTAGCAAAATTAGTATTAGACATACCTATTTCTTTAGCTTTTTTATTCATTTTCGTCATAAATAAATCTGTACCAGGTCCAAAATGTTCAGACAATAAAGCTGCTGCATCATTACTAGAAACCATTAATGTAGCTTTTAGTAAATCTTCGACTCTAAATTTTTCACCAACCAAAAGAGAATCTCCTCCGTAAGTTGCGAAAGCTGTATCAGTCATTTCTATATAATCTCCTTTACCTATATTATATTCATCTAAAACAACCATTGCTGTCATTATTTTTGTGATACTAGCTAACTGCCTTGATTCACTAATATTTTTTTCAGCTAATACTTGATTTGTTTTTATATCTACAACATAATATGATTCTGCAGTTAAATTCAGTTCAGTAAGTAGTTCATTTTTTTGTTTAAAAAAATACTGATTAGTATTAGCAAATTTATTTTTACTACCTTTAACTGGACTACTAAGATTTTGTGCAAGAAAAGGAACATATATTCCTTTAGACTTGTCTATTTCTTCCTCTTTTAAGTTTATTTTATCTGTATTCTCTTCTATAGATGCGAATACTTGCTCTTCAGGTTTAAATATATTTTTTATACTACTATAAGATAATATAGCTATAAATAAAATAAATCCAGACAATATTATTATAATTTTTTTCATTATATTATTTTAAGAAATTAAATATTTGTTATACATAATAATTATACCTTAAATCTTAAAATATTTGAATAGTTTGTTATAAAAAGGATTCTATTTATCTATAATCTTACCATCTTGTAGGAATATTTTTTTATCAATTTCTTTAACCAAATTAAGATCATGAGTAACTATGAAGACTGTCATATCTTCTTCTTCATTTAAATTATTAAGTAATTGCATAATTTCTTTACCTGTCTTACTATCCAAATTACCTGTTGGTTCATCTGCTAACAATATTTCTGGTTTGACCATTAAAGCTCTTGCGATTGCAACTCTCTGCATCTGACCTCCAGATAGCTCAGTTGGTCTATGCTTTTTTCTATCCAGTAATCCCACTCTATCTAATAAATATTCTGCTCTTTCTTTCATCTCTTTAGAATTCATTTGTCTTCCAAACTTAATTGGTAAAACAATATTTTCATACACAGATTGAGTATTAATTAGATTGAATTGTTGAAATATAGTCCCTACTTTTTGCCTCCTATAAAGATTTGGATTATAATCTTTAATATTTTTATTATCCACAATAACTTCTCCTTCATATTCTAAGTCAAGTCCACCTAAAATATTCAATAAAGTTGATTTCCCAGATCCAGAAGTTCCAACAATAGCTATAATTTCTTTATTATTTGCATCAAAACTTATATCATCCAGAGCTTTCACAGTAGTATCTGAATTCATTTTATAATATCTTTTTAGATTTTTTACAGTTATCATATATTTTAAAATTTATTGATTAATTAAATCATGTACCTTTTTTATTATAGCATCTGAATCAATATTTTCATACTTTAATAATTCTTCCATTGTTCCACTTCTTGGTGTTTTTTCTACACACATACTATACACTTTAGCTTCTGTATGTTCCATAGCTGATCTCACAGCTTCTCCTATCCCTCCAGCCATAGAATGATCCTCAACCGTAAGTAAAAAGTGTGTCTCTCTTCCTGCCTCATGTAAAGTCGCCATATCTAATGGTTTAATACTATATAGATCAATTACTCTTGTGATAATATTACTCTCTTTTAAGATATCATGAGCTTTCAAGATTTCATGCAAAGTTATACCAGCACCAATAAGAGTAATTTTATCCATAGTTGATTTTCTCAAAACTTTAGATCCTCCTATTACAAAAGTTTCATTTTCTGGATATAAAACTGGCATATCTTCCCTTGTAATTCTAAGATAAGATAACCCTTTATGTAAATATACCTGTTCTGTTAATTTGAGAGTAGATACAGCATCTGAAGGATACACAACAACTGAATCAAGTAAAGTTCTAAACATCGCGATATCTTCTAAACCCATTTGAGAAGATCCATCTGGACCTATAGATACACCACAATGTGTTCCCACAAAAGTTATATTAGAATTACTATATTGACTCATTCTAATCTGATCAAAAGCTCTAGTCAAAAAAGCTGCAAAAGTTGATACAAAAACTTTTTTCCTCATCCTTGACAAACCAACTGCTACCCCAACCATATTCTGTTCAGCAATAAACATTTCAAAAAATCTATTCGAATCTATTTCTTTTATTTTTCCTGCATAAGTTGAGTTTGAAACTTCAGCATCAAGCACAATCAAGTCTCGATAAGCTGTTGCCAAAATTTTTAAAGAATCTCCATAAGCCATTCTTGGTGAGATTTTTTGTCCTAATTCATATCTTGGATAAAGATTTTCTTGTAAATTTAATTTTTGATGAGAAAGATCTTTTACCAATGGATGAGAAACATTACCTCTGAGAGAAATATCTACATTTCCTAATTCTAATAAAGCGATATTTAACTCTTCTTCTGATAATGCTTTTCCATGAAATCCTTCTTTATCTTGTAGGAATGAAATTGGATGTCCTTTTAAAGTTTTTGCTAAAATCATTATTGGTCTAGTTTGCGATTCTAACTTATTATAAACATCTAAAATTTTTTCTACGGAATGTCCATCTTCAATCAAAAATACTTCCCAACCAAAAGCTTCTGCTTTATTTTTATAAATTTCTAAATTATGACCAACCATAGTCTCCCCTCTCTGACCCAATCGATTTACATCTACAATAGCTACCAGATTATCCAGATTATAATAATTTGCTGAATCCATAGCTTCCCAAATAGAACCTTCAGCCATCTCACTATCTCCCAGTAAAACAAAGGTTTTGTAATCTAATTTATCAAGATATTTAGCATTGAGAGCAATTCCCACTCCAATAGACAACCCTTGTCCAAGAGAACCCGTAGCACATTCTGTATAAGGAAATCTCATTGTAGGATGCCCTTCCAAATTAGAATTAAATTGTCTTAATTCCATCAAATCTTCTTTGGTAATTACTCCAGCTAAGGCCCAAAGAGAATAAAATAATGGTGATGCATGACCTTTAGAAAAAATCAATCTATCATTATTTATATAATTCGGATTATCTAATTTATATCTAAAATACTCACCAAACACCAAACTAATCATTAATTCTACAGAAGATAATGAAGAGGTCGGATGACCTGAACCAGCTCTAGTTGTAGACTGTAAAATCCAGTATTGAGCTAATTTGGATAATTGTTTTAATTTGTCTACTTTGTCGTGCATACTTTTTATTAAACTTAATTCTTATATTTTATTATGTTTATATTATATCATAGATTTATTTTTTAGATAAAGTTTAAATTTTTGAAATCTACCTTTGTTTTTAAAAAAGTTCTAGATAAACAAACATATCTGGTAAAAGAAAAAAGACAAGCTATTGTTAAGCTTGCCTTATTGTTAAAAATTAAATATTTGTCTTTTAATCGATAATGAATACTCCCCTATTCTTTATCTTTTCTGATTTTAGATTGAGAATTGAGATTTAAGAAAAATCTCATAAAAATTAATGGGTTTATCTACATCAATACCTAAACTTGTATCTGAATAGGTATATAGGGGAGATAGAATTAATTCAATCCCATAAAGAAGATTTCTATCATCATATGAAAGCATCTTTGAGAGCACTTCATCTGATTTAAAGTAGTGTTTTTTTTCTAACTCTGAAAGACCTTGTATAAAATCCATCTTATCAGAAACTCTCTCTAGATCTAATAACTCATCTTGACTGAGTGAATATTCTTGATTATCTCTAGAAATTTCAATACATTCTTTTAAATAGTTAATATATTGTTCTAAGTGATCAATATATTCTTTGATAAAATATCTTATAAAAGATTCTTCCCACTCTTTAGAAAGCATTACTAACTTTTGATCCCTAGAGTATTGAGACCACTTTATTGACTCATAGAGACCAACTCTGAGAGTTGACTCAAATAATTCATACAATGAAGTATCCTGTTTTTTAGGTTTGTGAATTTCAAACTCTCCTAGACCTTTTTTATCAATTGATTTCTCAAACATATCACAAAGTGATGTCTTGAAAATATTGGATACCTCTGTCACATCAGAAGTATTGCACTCTATTTGTATTTCTCTTGCAACAGCAAGTTGTTGTTTGAGTTCGGAATACTCTTTACCATATTGAGATATCCATGTATCATGATCAAACATAAATCGATCAGGATGTAAGTTCGCAAGCCGTTTTCTGAGAGATTTTACATCGCTTGCTCGACTTAATGGAGTATTTTCTAAGGATTCTTTATATTCCAAAATAAATTGAGTAAACCCTTGTTTCTGAATTCCTATCGAAAGAAAAATATATACTTTATCAAGAAATTGACTCGCATACTTCCAAAAAACATCCCTCTGATCAATAGTAGATGGGTAAGAAAAAACCTCTTCCCAATTTACTTCTAAAAAACAGTGTTTATATTCTTTTAAAGATATGCTAAAAATATTCTCTGCATCCATTTCTGTATCAGAATTTGGTTTATAAAAAGGTATAACCTGAGGAAATTGCAATCCTTGCAGACGAAATCTCACCCACTCTACCAATATAAACCGAAATACTAATGTAGTCATAGTATCTATTACTAAAAATTTTTCTCTTCCATGTAGTGAACAAAAAATATCTTTAACATCATAAACATTCTTTTCTAATTTACATGACCAAACATCATTCTCAACATTCGTAACAATTGCGGACTGTATATCCATATTTTATTAAAGATCATTATAGAGCAAATCTAATATAACAAAATATATGCTTAATGTCAATATAAGATAGCAAAAAACCGAGAAAAATTATTCTCGGTTTTTATTTTTTTAACTAAATATCATTATCCTCTTCTTCATCAAGGAGAATATTAATTGCAAATGTTTGCTCCACTTGATCAAATAAGCCATTAATAGCATTAATCAAGTCATCATCATCAAACAAAACCACTTCGGCATCGATCTCATCCTGAGATCCTTTTTCTTGTTCGAATTTAGATATTAACTCTTTACCTTTCTCGACAAGATCAGAATAGTCAAGCCCTGTCCGCAAATTATATGTATACTCTGGACTAAAATCTCCATTAGCCAATATAAGACTAATAATATCTAATACCGTATAACAACTTCCAAAGAAGGAAGAGATTTCAATCATTAAGAACTGCTCCCAACGATGAAGATCAATCTCTCCATCATTTAAGGCATTTATAATGTTGTCAAATGGATGTTTGTCCCTCTTCCCCATAAAAGAGTTCTGGACAACACTGGCAATAGTATTACCCATTGCTAGCATTTCTCCTTTTGAAGTTTCTACTAAAGTACTAGTAGAAGAAGATGATACCAATACCAACTCTTTTGACTGAAGTACAACATACTCTCCTGGGCTATTCATAAAGAATTTACCCAAAACTTCAACCGTATACAAATCGTCTACCGCTTTTGAAAGATCTGATTGATCTTCATAAGACAATACACTACTTATATTGTATAAACAAGTCAATTGTTTTGTCTGCACATCATAGTATAGTACAGAAGAAAGAAAAGCTATCCTCTGCTCGATTGACTCGAAAAACGACAATATTTCTGCCAATGTATACATTCTTTCTTCTAAAAGAGTCTTTAAAGACTTTTTAGCTTTAGAAGAGTTATACTTATTTAAGAATCTAGTTAATTTTTTCATAATTTTAAATGTACTTTTTACCTCACAAGTTTATCAAAGAAAGAAATATTTGTCAATACTTTTTTACATAATACTGAGATCTAAGACATGTTATGAAGAAATTAGATAGAAATAAAATAAAAGAGAGATTAGTGAGAACGGTTATACAGTAATATTATTTAAAACTTGTCACAAGTTCATACCTTTTTTATTCAAATTAATATTTTTACAAATCTTTTTCTAAACTACTAATTTTATTTATTCTCCTCTGATGTCTCTCTTCCGAATAAATTTCTGTCTCAAAAAAAGATTGTAATAATTCTGATAAATCTTCATTAGATACATAATCAGCTCCAAGACATAAAATATTTATCTGATTATGACTTCTTGCCACCTTTATTTCATCTTTATTATGTGATGAAATAGCTCTAATTCCTATTATTTTATTTGCCGAAATACACATTCCAAAACCTGTTCCACAAATTAGAATACCAAGACTATATTTATCTTTTGATACATTTTTAGCCACCAAAGAAGCATAATCTACATAATCATCATTTTGATCTAATACTTCATTACCACAATCTATAATTTCATAATTTAGATTATTTTGGTATAACTCTATAATTTTATTTTTAAGATTATAACCTTTGTGATCTGAACCAATATAAACTTTCATATAATATTTATTATTTTTGTAATAGTTTGAGAGCTGTTCTTACTTGCTCTCCTAAATCTTTAGAAAAATCTATTTCTTGCATTACTCTTTGAACCTGATTTGGTTTATAACCAAGAGATTCAAGGGCTGTCTCAAGATCGTCTGAAGATTTATTTAAGCTTATCGAACTATTGGCTGAAGAAGAAAATCCTAAAACTTTATCTTTTAATTCAAGAACTATTCTCTCAGCAGTTTTTTTACCTATTCCAGATACGGAAGTCAATACTCCTAAATTAGCATCTCGAATTGCATTAGCTATATCTGAAGCCATTCCAAGGTCAAGAATATTAAGTCCACTTTTAGCACCAACACCCGAAACAGAAGTTAGTAGTTTAAATAAAAGATAAGAATCATTATCCAAAAAACCAAACAAAGTTAAGCTATCTTCTTTAACCTCAAGATGAGTTATTATAGTTAATTTGTCTCCTATAACACCTATCTTAGAAACTGTAGTAAGATTAACCCAAATAAGGTACCCAACTCCATTAACATCCAAAACTATATTCTGAGCATTTTTTACTTGTATTCTACCTGTTAGACTAGCTATCATATCTTAATTTACTCTTATGTTTTTTGCCTTTACTTCTGATTTACCTATAACATTTGATTCTACATCTATAGATAATTTGTTGCCTTCTACTAAATCAGTCAAGCTTTTTTCAATATATTTAAAAGGAAGTTCTGGCATTATAGAATTATCTTCTGGACTCTCTTTCTTTCTTCTATCATAATATTCTTTATCAACCCTTAATTCAGCTGTACTTTTAACTTCTGACATATAAATATTAGTATTTTCATCTAATATAACTTTTATTTCTTTGTCGTTTAGATTAACTATTAACTCATTATCTGAAACCTTGGTTTTTAAAGTAACATTAAGAGTATTCATAGTATTTACATTTGGTATTAAATCCTCTACTGTTATATTATTTGGATTATTATTCTTATTTGAATTAATAAAGTTTAATTCTATATCTTGATTACCAAATAAGATAATCATAGAACTTACAAATAAACCAAATAATGTTCCTAAAACAAATACTATAGATATTGATTTTTTATTAGTCATATTTAATTATATTAAACTATTATAATACTTATTATACCACATAAAATACTATAATGCTCAGTTATAGTATTTTAGTATTTAATTTGTTTTTCTATAATAACATTATTTTTATAAAAAGTATATAAAGCTTTCCATTGACTAATATTTAAGTCAGATGGGTCTACTTTGATATCAAATTTATAGGTTTGAGAAAGTCTTTTCCACTGATTATAAGTAAATATATTTTTGAGATTATTACCTAAACTTGATTTTTGTTGACTAAATCCGAATTTAACAAAATTCAGATAATCTAGCTGATTGTCTAGTAATTTAGTTGGTATCTTAATTCCTCTTAATAGTAAGACTTCCACATTAGGTTTTGGAGAAAAATCTGATTTATTAAATTTATGGACTATTTCTACTTGATAAAAAGATTTCAAAATAATAGATAATATTGATTCTCCTCCTATACCAATAATTCTTTCTATAGCTTCTTCTTGACCAAAAATAAGAAATCCTTGATTCTGATTTGGCTTATAAATAATCTTCTTTATAATTTGAGAAAAAATAGAAAATGGAGGATTTGATATTATAAAGAATTCTTCTTCCGGGAAATTATATTTTAGAAAATCCTGTTCTAATATCTGGATATTTGGGAAATTTTGTTTGAAATTTTCTACTAATTCTGGATCTTTTTCTATACCAATTACTCTATGTCCCAATTTATCCAACTCTTGACTAATAATTCCTTCTCCAACACCAATATCCAATACTAGCGAATTTTTTGGAATATCAATCACACCTAAAATATATCTTATTATAGAAGGATTTTTGATAAAATTTTGAGATAATTCTTTTCTATTAGATTTATTGTAATTCATATACTTATTTTAATAAAAATATTATATCATAAAAAAAAGAAATAAGAGATACAAATAACTCTTATTTCTAAATAGAAATTAAATTTTTATATTAAGGCTCCAACCTAATAAGCTTACCCACTGTAATACCTTTATAATTATTCAAATCTCCTCCTGCAATTATCTTTCCATCACTTTGAAGCTTTGTAGTATAAACTCTATTATCAAATCCTGTTCCCATATCAAAACTTGTGTCTCGACTTCCATCGCTATTTAACCTGATTATTCTATTTGCTCCTATTCCTTGATAAGTTACAAAATCTCCTCCCGCAACTATATTTCCATCACTTTGTATATCAATTGCCCAAACTCTATTATCAAATCCTGTTCCCATATCAAAAGTTGTATCTCGACTTCCATCACTATTTAACCTGATTATATAATTTGACTCTACTCCTTGATAATTTGTAAACCATCCTCCTGCTATAATTTTACCATCATTTTGTATTTCTAGAGCTCTTACTTCACTATCAAATCCTGTTCCTATATCAAAACTTGTATCTCGACTTCCGTCACTATTTAACCTGATTACATAATTTGACTCTACTCCTTGATAAGTTGTAAAATTACCTCCTGCTATAATGTTACCATCATTTTGTATTTCTAAAGCTCTTACTTCATTATCAAATCCTGTTCCTATATCAAAACTTGTATCTCGACTTCCGTCACTATTTAA
>CAZWIJ010000009.1:0-775 GCA_964633865.1 uncultured Candidatus Saccharibacteria bacterium | reverse complement strand
CCTGATTATTCTATTTTCTCCTACTCCTTGATAAGTTGTAAAATTACCTCCTACTAAAATCTTATCATCATTCTGTATTTTAATACTATTAATCTGGCTATTAAATCCTGTTCCCATATCAAAAGTTGTATCTCGACTTCCATCACTATTTAACCTGATTATATAATTTGACTCAACTCCTTGATAATTTGTAAATCCACCCCCAACTATAATTTTACCATCTGTTTGAACTGCTAAACTAAAAACCCAATTCGTATCAAATCCTGTTCCCATATCAAAACTTGTATCTCAACTTCCATCACTATTTAGTCTAATAATTTTATTTGCACTAACTCCTTTATAAGTGGTAAAGTGTCCTCCCACTAATACTTTTCCATCACTCTGATTTACAGTTGTCCATACACCACCACCAGCAAATCCACTTATTATTCCAGAACTAATATTAAAACTTGGATCTTGAGATCCTGCATTCAAAATAATTGGATTAACAGCTATTTCTTGTTCCAAACTAGCTTTATCAGCTACTAAACTTACTTTAGAATTGTCTGAGTTGATTGCTATCTTATATCCACCACCTTGTGGATCTTTTGGTATCTCTGCTATATATGTTGGTACCAAATCTGATTCTAAATCTAAGCAATCTGTTGTATTTCCATCTACACATATCTCTTGATATGATCCGCTTACTCCTATTGGATAACTACCATTTGCTATATAATATTGATCTAATGCTTTCTGTATTGTATTTATATTTGCATATCTTGATGCATCTCTT
>CAZWIJ010000008.1:0-60966 GCA_964633865.1 uncultured Candidatus Saccharibacteria bacterium | reverse complement strand
TGAGTTTATGGAAGGAAAAAAGGATAAATTAAATATAATCTACCAAGGAAAAAAAGGTGAAATTATATTGCATCCAGACTTTGATAAAGATACTGTTTGGGCAAGTCAGAAACAAATAGCTGATATATTTAATGTTACTCCACAGAATATTACAACTCACCTTAAAAACATTTATAAAAGTGCTGAATTAGATGAGAACTCAACTTGTAAAGAATCCTTACAAGTTCAAAAAGAAGGTGATAGAATTATAAAAAGGAAGATAAAAGAATATAATTTAGATGTATTAATTTCTGTTGGGTACAGAATAGATTCAGTTACAGGTACAAATTTTAGAAAATGGGCAACTCAAACTCTAAAAGAGCATATAACCAAAGGATTTACTATTAATCCAAATAGTATAGAAAAGAATCATCAGTCTTTTCTGGAAGCAGTGGAAGATATAAAGTTGTTAGTTAAAAATAATCAAAATTTAAAAACCGATGATATTTTGGAACTTATCAAAAGTTTTTCTTATACTTGGTTTTCTCTTGACAGTTATGATAAGGACAAATTCCCTAAAAAAGGTTCTAAAAAGAAAATTCAAGTTACAGCAGAGGAATTAAAAATAGATTTAGAAAAGTTAAAATTAGAATTAATCACTAAAAAAGAAGCGACTACAATTTTTGGAGAGGAAAGACAAAAAGGAAATTTAGAAGGAATTATTGGAAATGTATTTCAAAGTGTTTTTGGTCAAGATGTATATCAAACTTTAGAAGAAAAATCTGCTCATTTATTCTATTTTATAATTAAAAATCATCCTTTTATTGATGGAAATAAAAGAAGTGGGGCTTTTAGTTTTATCTGGTTCTTACAAAAAGCAGGAATTCAGTTTAAAGAAAAGATAAACCCTGAGACATTATCTACTTTGACTATTCTTATTGCTGAATCTAATCCAAAAGATAAAGAAAAAATGATCGGAATAATTTTATTGCTTTTAAATTCAAAAACAACTAAAAACTCAAACCTATTAACTAAAAACTAGAAATCTATGGCTGGATTTAACTTTGAGAAGAATTTATTACATCAAGAGCTAGCAGTAAAATCTGTAACTGAAATTTTTGAGGGTGTAGATATTACAAAATCAAAGGGAGTAAATAAAGAATTTATCAATCCAATCTTTGAGATTAAAGATAATTTTAGATATAGAGAGAACATAAAAAAAGTTCAATCAAGAAATTCTATTGATTTAACCCAAATTCAAGCTAAAGATATAGAACAAAATATTCTTGATATTATGATGGAAACAGGTACTGGTAAAACTTATACTTATGCCAAAACTATTTTTGAGTTAAATAAACTATATGGTATTTTTAAATTTATAATTGTAGTTCCAACTCTTCCTATCAAGGCAGGAACAATTGATTTTTTGAATTCTGAGGCTAGTAGAGAGCATTTCAAAGAGCAATATGGAAAAAAAATTCAGCTTCATATTGTAGACAGTAAGAAATCTAACAATAAAGGCAAAAAAGCATATATGCCGGCTTCCATTAATAATTTTGTGAATGCGGGTAGTTTTGAGAAAAATAAAATTCAAGTTTTGATTATTAATGCTGGTATGATAAACTCTGAGACTTTAAAACAGAGTTTTGATAAAAATATTTTGGATAAATATGCTATTCCTTTTGAAGCGATTTCTGCAACTAAATCTTTTATGATTATTGATGAACCTCACAAATTTGGTAATTCTAATAAAACTTGGGAAAATATTCAAAAAATGAATCCTCAAGTTATGATCAGATATGGGGCAACTTTCCCAGAAAAAGAGATTAAACAAAAAAATATTTTGGGAAAAATAGAGAAAATTAAGCTAAAAGATTATCATAATTTGCTTTATACTCTGTCTGCAGTTGATTCTTTTAATCAAAATTTGGTGAAAGGAGTGATTGGTCATATTACCGAATTTGATGAAGGTAAAAATATTATGCTCAAATTTATTTATTCTGATGGTGTGGAAGCAACTTTTCATTTGATTGACAATAATACTAAAAAAATCTTTAAGATAACCAAAAAAGAGAGTTTAGAAAAAGCTCACTTGGCTATGGCAGATTTATTTATAGAAAAATTAAATACAGGGACTGTAGTTTTATCTAATGGATTGGAGTTGAAGAAAGGTGATAAATTAAATCCTTACTCTTATTCAGAGACTCTACAAGAAACTATTATTGAAAAGGCTATCAAACATCATTTTGAGCAAGAAAAAGAATATCTTACAAGATCGGTCAAGATAAAACCATTGACCTTATTTTTTATTGATAATATAGATGAATACAGAAATCAGGATGGATATATCAGAAAGACAATTGAAAAGTATATCAAAGCTGAGGCAGAGCATCTTTTGAATACAGAAAAAGATATTTTTTATAGATCTTATTTAGAAAAAACTTTACAGGATATTAGTAAGACTCATGGAGGATATTTTTCCAAAGATAATACAGAAAAAGATGAATTAATTGAAAAAGAAGTTAATGAAATCTTGCATGACAAACAAGCTGTTTTGAGTTTGGATAATCCAAGAAGATTTATTTTTTCTAAATGGACATTGCGAGAAGGTTGGGATAATCCAAATATTTTTCAGATTTGTAAGCTTAGAAGTAGCGGATCAGACATTTCAAAATTACAAGAAGTGGGTAGGGGGCTTCGTTTGCCTGTCAATCAATATGGAAACCGAGTCAAAGACGAACAATTTTATCTGAATTATTTTGTAGATTTTACGGAAAATGATTTTGTAGATAAGCTTGTGAATGAGATTAATAAAAAATCTGGAGCAATTTCAAGAGAGATAATTTATACCAAGCTTGATGAGGGTATGATCAAAAATATCATAGAAAAATATCATATTACTGAAGAAAAATTGTTGGAAGATTTGGATAATAAGGGGATTATTAAGAGGAATAATAATTTTAAGGAAAATGGTTATGAATATATAAAATCAGCATACCCACTTATTTTTGATGGAATTGATTCTAATAAAATTAGAAAATCTACTGATTCTAGAAAAAAAGTTGCGATCAGGGCTGAAAAATATACTCAACTAAAAGATTTATGGGAAAAAATTAATCAGAAAGTTATTTTGGAATATAAAATAGCAAATGAGTCGAAATTTGAGCAAATTTTTACTGATTTTCTAAGAAATTCTTTTTTTATGCTGGAAGGAGCTAGGGAGAAAACTAAAAAAGTTAGTATTGAGAATAATCAAGCTATGGTAAGAGAAGAGCAGGCTATTTATGGAAATGATAATATTAAAATTAGCACAATCAAATATAGTGAGTTTTTAGAGCAATTATCTCAATTGCTTAATATAAATATAAAAACTATACACAAAGCTTTTATAAGTACAGATTTGCACCTTAAAATAAATAATTATCTGAATCAGTTGAATCTAAGAGCTTTTAAAACAAAGTTTGATAATTATCTTATGTATAATGCGATCAATCAATGCGGTGTAGAATATCAAAAAATATCAAGTAAAGTTCACCCTACCAAATTTACAAATCAAGATGGAGAGCCAAAACAAGAAATAAATTCTTCAGATATAGGTGTTTTTCCTGCGGATGATAGAGTAGCTGAAAATTATTTATTTGACAAAAGTTTTTATGATAGTGAGCTTGAAAAAGATAATATCAAGACAAATCTTTCTGAAATAACTGTTTTTACCAAAATACCAAAAAATTCTATCAAAATTCCTGTGGCTGGTGGTAAATCTTATTCCCCAGATTTTGCTTATGTTCTGAATATGAAAGATGGTAATAAAAAGCTTTATTTTATCGTTGAGACCAAAAATACAGATGAGCAGAGTTTAAGAGATGAAGAGAAGCAAAAAATTAGATATGCCGAAAAATTCTTTGGAGATGATGTCAAAATCAAATTTAAAAAGCAATTTAGCAATCAGAAGATAGCAGATTTGGTGAGTGAAGTTTGGGGTGGGGGAGAGATATATGGATAAAAAATAATGGCCCTATATAATTATAAGGATTTCTGGGAGTATTGTTTTTAAAAATTTAATTTATAAATATCTTTTGAGATAATATTTGTAGAATTTCTTTATGAATGTTATTATTAAAATAATCTATTACAAAATATATTCTAAATAGTAGATTGTTTTTTAAGTTATAATAAACAATAAATTTATGAAAAATACATACCTAAAAATATTTGCAGGATTTAGTTATATTGCTATGATTGGAATGAACTTTTTGGCCAATGCTTTACCACTAAATAACCGCCTTACAGGTGCAATATCTGATTCTTATCCTAATCTTTTTGCTCCAGCTGGTCCAGCTTTTGCTATCTGGGCTTTGATTTATCTTTTGCTTGGAGGGTATGTAGTTTATCAGTTTTTGAACAAGGATAAAAAAATAGAAATTCTTTTGAATAAAATTAACCCACTTTTTATAGGTACTTCTTTAGCTAATATTGGATGGATATTTACATGGCACTATGATTATATCGGGATATCAACTCTTATGATGGCTATATTGCTTTTGTTATTGATTAAGATTGCTGATATAATTCGTGCCGAGAAATTTACAAAACTTGAAAAACCTTTTATTAAGGAAGCTTTTAGTATTTATTTTGGTTGGATTACGGTTGCATTTATTGCTAATATAACTATATTTTTGGTAAGTATTGGTTGGAATGGATTTGGAATCTCTGATTTTATTTGGACAAGTATTATATTAATTGTAGGAGCTATGATTGGTATAATTAGGATGTGTAAGGATAGAAGTATATCATATGGGCTGGTTCTTGTATGGGCATTTTTCTGGATACTTTTTAAGCATTTGTCAGTTGATGGATTTGATGGAGAATATCCAATAGTTATTGCTACTGTTATAATTTGTTTGATACTATTTGGATTTTTTGTTGGTAAAATCATTTATACATCAAACAAAAAACAATAACGGCGGAGTAATTCACAAAAATAAGAGCCCTAGATTTTATCTCTAGGGCTTTTGGTTAAATTAGTTCATAGTCAGCATGGATACTATTGAGAATTCTTTTGTAACCTTGTCTTTGGTTATGGATATATTGTTTTCTAATTCTTTTGTATTCCCCGTGTTGGTAAACATGGCGATTGAATTTGTGACAGGAACTAATGTCTTTAGCTAAGACACTACTGCAATCTAACATGTATTCATGGTTATTTTTTTGCATATACACTAGTTGTAAATTACAGTTAATAGCATATCATATATCTTAATTTTGTCAATAGTAATTATCAAAAAATATAAAAATTTTGAAAAAATTACTTAATTTGATATACTAGATATAATATTCATACCAAACTAACTTTAACTTTATGTTTGAGCCAAGTCCATTTAATTTAGCATTACACTGTCTTTATAGTATCAAAAATATTGGACAAGGTGGATTATCTAAAATTATTAAATATAAGGATCCAGTAAAGTTCTTTAATAATGCTAATTTAAAAGATTTTGAGAATGTATTTAAAGGTAAAGCTCTAGATATTTATCAAGAATATCATAAAATTGATAAAGAAATTCTTTGGAGTCAAGAAAAAGCATATTTTTTGGATAGTCAAATTCAATTAGTTTCTATCAAAGATGAATTATATCCAAAGAGTTTATTAGAAATCTCTGCTAAGCCAACTTTATTATATTATAAAGGAAATATAGAGAATCTAGGGAATACATTAGCTGTTATTGGTACAAGAAAATTTTCTCAATATGGCAAGAAGGTTTGTACACAGATAGTCAAAGAAGTATCAAAAGCAGGAATGGTGATAGTAAGTGGTATGGCTCTTGGGATAGACAGTATTTCTCATCAAGCTTGTCTTTTGGCAGGAGGTAGAACAATAGCTGTTCTGGGTGGTGGACTTGATCCTAAAGTTATTTATCCAAAATCAAATTTAGGTTTAGCAAAAGAAATTGTTGAGACTGGAGGAGCTTTGATTAGTGAATTTAGCCCAAAAACAGAGCCTAGAAAAGAGTTTTTCCCTATGAGAAATAGGATAGTTTCAGGAATCTCAAAAGGCTTACTTGTGATAGAAGCTCCTTTGAAAAGTGGAACTATGATTACTGTTAACTTTGCTTTGGAACAAAATAGAGATGTTTTTGCTATTCCTGGTAATATCGATCAGAAAAATTCAGAAGGTACAAATTATCTAATATCTGAAGGAGCAATTGTGGTTCTAAATGAGAAAAGTATTTTAGATCAGTATAATATAGATACAAATTTGGAAGTGAGGTTATTGACAGAATTTACAGAAATAGAACAGAGAATTATACATATTCTGAATGAAAAATCTTATAATCTAAATTCTCTTAGCCATAAATTAGATATGGATATTACAAATCTGATGACGGAAATATCTATGATGGAACTTAATGAGATACTAATCAGTGACTCTAATGGATATTATTCTTTGAATATTAGAATACAAAGTTAAGTTAAAAATTTTTATTTACTCTTTTTTCATCTTAAAATCAATACAAAATTAAAAAGTCTCACTTTTGTGTGAGACTTTGGTAAAATGGATTAATCTTTGAATTGTTTAATTAATTGTTCAAATTCTTGCTTTTGCTCCGGATCAAGAGGACCAGAACTGGTACCTTTAATAAATCCAGAAATTAACCTTCTCTCATTATAATTCAATATTTCTCCTTTTTTCAACTTAATTATAAGAGGAGTGTAGAAAAGAATATTTTCTTGTAATCTTGCATCATCACAGATTTGTTTAGCTTTTTTAAGCTCAAGATGCATTCTAGGAGACATCCAATTATAATTAAGATCATTTTTAGAGAAGTAACTTTGATAAAGTGTCCTTAAGCTACCTAAAAATTTATCTATACAATTTACTTTTTTATTAGAACTATCATAATATGTTCTAATTTGGGTTCTTTCCACAGTTTTTTCATCAATATCTCGAATAAATTCAGGAGGAACTTGTTTATGAAATTTCATATACCAAATTAGATTCCAGACTTGAAGATATTTTTTTACAATCATTCTTTTTGAATGCCAATCAAAAAGTTTTATTTGTTCTTCAGTAGCATTAGGATAATTTTTTCTTTTGGCATTTTGACATTTGCCGCCTAAATTAATAACTTCCCCTTTAAAAGTTTCTATTTTATTTTTAATAGAAGGTCTTTTACCATTAATTTGAATATAATTTATTAATTTTTCCCAAATATCTTGATCCGAAAGAATATTAAAATTGTGAATTTTCTCTCTCCAATTAATTAAATCCTGATTTAATTTAAAGATTTTTGATACCTTATGTATGTTTCCATAAATAAGCTTACTAAGATGTTTTCCCATCTTACTTTCATTTACATCTTTAGAAATTACAGAAGGAATTTTATAATTTTTCTGCATAAAGTATAGAGCTTCTTTCAGATAATAATCTCTTTTCGTTAATATAGAATCATATTTTGTAAACCAACTCTCATAATCATTTGGATTAAGTAAACAAAAGTGATTTTCATTTTCATTATCATTATCAATAATAATTTTAGATTCTTCTCCTATTATTTCAGAAATTTTAGCAACAGCTTGTGCTGTATATGATTGATATCTGATAACACCATGATTATAAGAGAGATTATGCAATGATTCATAAGACAAGTTTAATAAATAAATTCTTTTATAATCTTCATCTTTTATATCAAGAATTTTATCACCGTCAATAATATATATTTTATGATCATGAGTATATTGTAGGCTTTCCATAATTATTACTGATTTAGAATAACCAAGAAGACTTACCATAAAATACTTTTGCTTTCTTTCAGGAGATTGCTCTACACTATAGATAACATTTTTAAAATTACCATCATCATCTACATGTCCAAGTTGATCAAGAATAAATACTAAATTTAGATATCTTTCTTTTGCTATAGGAGAATCAAGATATTCTGGGTCTGTATTTAGATTTGGATTCGCATCTTTGATTTGATCAGATTTAGAATTAGTTAATTCATCACTATTAGCTAAGTAATCTTTAATTTGCTGAATAATCTTTAAAGAATAATCATCTCTATGCTCAAATCTAAAGACATTTGGTAGAGAATTCAATTCTTCTTTAGTTTTACCAAGATACCATTCTCTTTTTTTATCACCAAAGATAAGATAGATCACATTCCCATAAGCAAAGCTCTCAAGAATCATTATATTTGCTTTCAGGTTTTTTAGCGAGAAAGCTATATAACTGTGTTTTCTTACAGTATTTGGATCTGTAATACCTCTGTTGTGTTCAATATTCAAAAGGCATTTTGCTAAATCTTGTTCTTGATAAATTTCTTTTAAAATCTCAAAAAAATTCTTTAGATAATCTAGATTTAGATAATTATTAAGCTCAAAATTACCTTGATTAGGATCAATTAATAAATCTTTATCATCGGTAGGAACTCCATATTTATTCCAATTTATAGGAAAGAGTTTATCTAGAGTAGATAAAACTATCCCTGATAGGATAGTGAGTTGTTCTTTTTCTTTAACTAGATTAAGAAATGATGATCCAGAAATATATTCTTGTTTAATTTTTCTTAACCAAGCACACATTTCTTGTGATTTAGAAATTAGTCTTGCTGATGCATTACTAAATTTAATATTCTGATAATAAGTAATTAGCTCATCTAACTTGATAATGATTGTGTCATTCATAAGAAAATCCCTATTTTTAAGGTACAATTGACTTTAGTATTCTAACACAATTTATTTTTTTGTCAATCAAATATTACATTATTATAATTGATGTTTAAAATAAAAAATAGACTCAAATTAATGAATCTATTTTTTGTTTAAGTATAGATATTTTTACTTAGATGAAACAAGTACTTTATTAATACTATGGATAACACCATTACTTGCCATTATATCACTTTGTCCAGTTGCTCCAAATTCATACCAAATTGGGCTACCTGTAAATATTTCATTAACAAATAATTGAGAATCATTTTTATTTATATCTACAAACAATGTCATCCTTCTTTGAGGATATGATGTTTGTACTTCAATACTATTTTTAGTTTCATTTACTTTAGTTCTTACATCTGAAACTTTATAATTACCTTGAATTATATGATATCTTAATAATGCTTGCAAAGAAGCTTTATTTTCAGGTTTAATTAAATTATCTAATGTTTCTTTAGGTAATAATTGAAAAGCTTGATTTGTAGGAGCTAATATAGTTACTGTTGTATTGGTTTGTATTTCCTCAACCATATCAGCTTTAATCAGTAATTCTCTTAGAATACTATAATTCTCTGCATTGATTATTAGATCAACCACATTGTTTTTAGCTAAAGTAAAAGAATTCTTTTTTGTAGAATAAGTATCTTTTGTGTCTAATGTACCCCCATAAGCAATCTCTGATACTAAAGTTTGGTTAAGTGGTAAAATTTTATCAAATTTGAATCCATAATTTAAGAATTCAACTTGAGAGGTAAATCCTCTTTTGGTATCATTTTCTATCAAATATACTGATTTTGAATCAGAAATTAAACTTCTGTCTTGAGGTCTCATCATTTCCCCTCTTGGGATTTTGTTAAATAAATCTACTGAAATAGGCCTTACCATATCCCAACTTTTGTAATTAGATAGGAATGTTTGAACATCAGGAAATGGTCTTAATTTCCCGTCTTCTATCTTAGCGACTTGACCATTTGCAGTAACCAAAGACCCATTGACTTGCCAATTGGAGTCTTTATAATCAAATTCAGTTGGATGGATATCAACTGTAGCTTGGCTCACTAATCTAACATCACTCCATTTATAACCAGCTCCTAATAGAACTCCAGGATTATCTATTCTTCTTTTCATTCCATCTTCAATCACATATACATTAGGACTAGTATTTGCTCTAATAAGCATACCACTTCTTATAGGCATAGCTTTTCCAGTTGGAATAAGATCAAATGTTGCTTTATCTATCACCTCAACATTTTGATAACTATAATTATAACTATCAAAAATTTCTGGATTAATAAAAGGATATTTTACTCCATTCTCAAGAAGATAAATACCAGTATCTGAAGTTCTTATCAAAGCTCCATCAGTTAATAAAACTTTTAGGTTAGTATTAGTTTGATTTGTTGTATATAAGGGAATATTTTGTTCTGATGCACTAACTACATTATAACCAGTTATCAAAGATAAACTTGATAATATAGCTACAGAAAGTAATCCGAGCTTAATTCTACTAGAATTTTTCATAATATAAATTTATATAATATAAACATAGAATTACTATGTAATAACATTATATCATATTTTTTAAAAAAGTTAATAGAATATAAATTATGGTAAATTATTATTTGAATTTATAGTTTCTATACATGATCTTTCATCTTCATCAGAGATATTGTTTGGTGACAAATAAGCTTCAATAATATTTCCTTTAACAATTGAATCAAAAACATCTTTAGGTACTGTTCTTATTGTGCTGCAGTCTCTATAATAAGATAAAAAGCTTTTAGTGTCAGAAAATTCTCTGAGTTTTCCAGCTTGAATTTCAGCAATTTTTCCATTGTAATAAATCAAAGATCCATCGGGTTGATACCTTATGTTTCTATAAAATCCTCCTTCAGGGTAAAGATTAAATACATTAGAATCTACTACTTTTGCTGTTGAAGGATTGAATCCATATTGTATAAACTGGTTAATATTTCTAGGTCTTATTTCAGTAATAAAGTAATCAAAGGTTACTAATGTTTTTTCTTCTCCTCTTACAAAAAATAAAGGTGGTAAATCTGATTTACTACTTTCTTTTAATCTTCTTAAAGTTTTTCCTTGAAAAGGTAGGGATCCTGTTACAAGAAATTGATTGAAACTTTCTTCACTATTAAGAAAGGCATTTGAATTTCTGATATTGTTTCTAAAATAATCAAATGTGACTTCTGTTTCTGTTCCATTTTGTGTTAAAAATAATGTATCATTTTTACTTCTTTCTAATCTACCACCCTCAAAAAATATAAATCCTCCTTTTGTAAGTATATTGTCAAAGCTAATATTTTCTCCAAGTAAAGGTCTAAGGCTAAGAGGTTCTCTCATATTCTCTTCAAAGTAGTCTTCAGTAACTTCTGTTCTTATTCCATTTTTTGTATAAAATAATTTATTTATTTCATTTCTTTGTAAAGTTCCACCTTGAAAAGGAATAGACCCTGTCTTTAAAAATTGATTAAATGAATTTTCATCGTTTAGAAAGTCATTTGAATTTCTTATTTCATTAATAAAGTAATTAAATGTAACTTCTTGAGGTTCTTTAGATTTATTAATTATAAATAATGTTGGGGTAGTGATTTCTCTGATTCTGGTTAATATGCCATCTTTAAAAGCCATAGACCCAGTTACAAGAAAATTATTAAATAAATTTCTTTCATTATTTACATCAAAAGGAAAATCAACTCTCTTTTTTTTATTTTTGTCTATAATATAAAGTATATCAGATCCATTTTCTTTAATTAAAGACCCACCTCTAAAAGGCATAGATCCAGCTGTAGGTATAGAATCAAATGTTACTTGATTTGTAGTTTCAATGATACCATCTTTATAATTATAACTATTAAATACATCAGAACTATTAAAAGAATATTTTTTATCATCTCTTACTAAATGAACTTCAGAACTTGATGTTTTTATTAATCTTAGTTCATCTGTATTTCTAAATTCTGAAGATTTTTCATTATCATTTATAATAAAATACACAAATTCTTCATCAGAAAGATTTTGCACTGTTAATTTAGACATATTGTCTCCTTTTGGTATAGAGTTGAATACCGTATTTGAAACAGGTTTTACTAAATCCCAATTTCTATAATGAGATAAAAAAGTCTCAATATCAGGAAACAATCGTATAGTTCCATTTTCTAGTTTACCAATCTTTCCATAAGCTGTTATTAAAGAGCCATTAATTTGCCAATTGGAATCTGTGAAATCAGGTCCATTGAGATGCATATCTACTGTAGCTTGACTAACTATTCTAATATCATTCCATTTATATCCAGATCTAAAAAAAACTGCTGTATCAAGTATCTTCCTTTTTTTACCATCTTCAATTATATATATATTTGGACTAAGTGAGGATCTTATTAATGTACCACTATTAATAAGTATATTTTCTCCTGTAGGTAGAGAATTTAAAGTTTCTTGATTAACAATTTGTACATTAGAATAGTTATAATTATAGCTATCAAATATTTCTGAATTAACAAAGGGATATTTTATATTATTTTTTACTAGATAAATTTGAGTACCAGAGGCTCTAACTAAAGATATTATAGATTCAAAAGATGAGGTTGAGCTCACAAAATAGTCTAATCCAGTTGGATGTAAATCTAGGGTAACTTGACTTATAATTTTAATTTTATCAGGAGTGTAGCCTTGGGCTAAAAGATCTCCTGGATTACTAATTTTTCTTTTTTTCCCACCTTCAATTATATATACGGTTGAATCAGATGATGTTTTTACTAAAGTACCATTTTTAATGGCAACATAATTTCCTGTTGGAAAACTATCAAATGTTAAAGCATCGATAACCTTGATATCTTCTTCTTTATAATTATAGCTATCAAATATTTCTGAATTAACAAAGGGGTATTTTATATTATTTTTTACTAGATAAATTTGAGTACCAGAAGCTCTAACTAAAGTTATTGTAGATTCAGAATAGGTGTCTAAAGTAACAAAATAGTCTAATCCAGTTGGATGTAAATCTAGGGTAACTTGACTTATAATTTTAATTTTATCAGGAGTGTAGCCTTGGGCTAAAAGATCTCCTGGATTACTAATTTTTCTTTTTTTCCCACCTTCAATTATATATACGGTTGAATCAGATGATGTTTTTACTAAAGTACCATTTTTAATGGCAACATAATTTCCTGTTGGAAAACTATCAAATGTTAAAGCATCGATAACCTTGATATCTTCTTCTTTATAATTATAGCTATCAAATATTTCTGTACTAAAAATTAGATGTTTAGTGTTGTTCTGATATAAATATGTTCCGGATCCAGGTTTTTTAATTAAGTCTTTGTTGTTTAGTACATATGTTTGATTAGGATCTAGAGAATATGTGGGTGAAGATGAAGGAATTATTGAAGTTTCAGCTAATACATAATTTGTATCATAACCAGTTATTAGTGATAAACTTGATAATATGGCTATAGATAAAAATCCAAATTTAAGTTTATGAGAGGTCTTCATAGCATAAGAGTTTATTGTTTTTTTAGTATAAATATTATATTTCTATCATAATATTTATTATTATATCATAAATTTAAAGAAAATTTACTAATTTTTATATAAATAAAAAATCCCTAACAATTTAATACTGGGGATTTTTTTATAACCTAGACTAAAGCTGCTGCTCCTTTTTTCAAAGTTCTGATACATGTTGTACAAGCTTTGATTTTTGTTCCATCTTCTAATGTATAAGGTTGAACATTTATTTTTTGGGTATGATTACTTGTAGGATTGTAGTTTCCTCTTAAAAGCTTTCTTTTTGTTACAACTAGAGGCTTTTTCTTACAGATTGACAATTCGCATTTTTTAGACATAATTTTAAAATTAATTCAATTTATAAAGATATATAATTGAAATATATCTCTGTATATGATAGAATAATAACAGTTATTTTAATAAAAGTCAATAATTTTGTAATATTTATGTTAGAGACTAATTTAGTTCAATCACTATTTAGTTTAATCATCTTAATTATGTCTGTAATAATTCATGAGGTTTCTCATGGATTTGCTGCTTATTCTTTGGGTGACCCGACAGCAAAGGTGCAAGGAAGATTAACAATGAATCCTATTCCTCATATAGATCTTTATGGTTCTATAATATTACCTTTTTTAATGTTTTTTTTAGGAGCTCCATTCCTATTCGGTTATGCCAAACCAGTTCCATTTAATCCTAATAATTTAAATAATAAAAAATGGGGCTCATCATTGGTTGCTTTGGCTGGTCCAGCTTCTAATCTTATACTAGCAGTGTTAATAGGAATCATTTTTAGGATATATTCTTTATACGGTAATGCTTCAGTAGCAACACAAGAATTATTTGTTACAGTTGTAGGAATTAATCTTATGTTAGCAATTTTTAATTCAATTCCAATACCACCTTTAGATGGTTCTAAAATAATTGAGCCATTATTACCTTACTCATTCACAAGAAGCGATTTTTATAGAAGTTTAGAAATGAATGGAACGTGGTTATTATTAGTAATAGTTTTGTTTGGTGGTATTTCATTTATTTACCCTATATTTTCATTATTAATTAATTTAATTTTAGGATAATATGCATTTAAAAGCAAAAATTACAGGTAGAGTCCAGATGGTGAGGTATAGACTTTTTGTGAAGAAAAATGCAGATAAACTCTATATACTTGGATCAGTTCAAAATTTACCTGATGGAAGAGTATTGGTAGATGCTTATGGAGAAAAATTTAATTTAGTAGATTTTTTGGGAATTCTTAATAAAGGCTCATTTTTATCAAGAGTTGATGATATAGAGCAAATTTGGGATAATATGGAATATGAAGGTGAAAAAGAATTTAAAATTATAAGATAAGTATTAAATTATATGAAGTTGATTTTATTACAGGATATAAAAAATGTAGGTAGAAAAAATGATTTAGTAGATGTATCGGATGGATATGGAAGAAACTTTTTACTTAAAAATAAATTTGCTATTTTGCCAAATAATCAGGATTTATCTAGAATTCAAAAAATGAATCAAGATAAAATCAAACAAGAAGAAAATCATAAGTTAGAAATGGAAAATATTTATAAGAAAATTATTGGTGTAACATTAGAGATGAAAGTTAATGCAAGTCAAGAAGGACATTTATTCGGGTCAATTAAAGATCATGATATTGCTAAACTAATAAATCAAAGTTATAATATAAATATAGATAAGAGTAATTTAATTATAGATAAACCAATAAAATCTGTAGGAGAATATTCTATTAAGGTAAAGTTGTTAAATAATTTATTAGCTAATATAAATCTAAATGTCAGCAGTGAAAAGTAGAAGAATTAAGAAAATTTCTCCTAAATATATATTTGTAATAGGAGGTGTGATGTCCGGTGTAGGTAAAGGAATAACTAGCTCATCTGTAGCTCTTATTCTAAAATCTAGAGGATTTTCTGTCACTTCCGTAAAAATTGATCCATATGTAAATGTTGATGCTGGGACTATGAATCCAGGAGAACATGGTGAAACATTTGTTCTAGCAGATGGTCTAGAATGTGATCAAGATATGGGAAATTATGAGAGATTTTTGAATCAGGATTTACCAAAAGAGAATTATATGACAACAGGGGCAGTTTATCAATCTGTTATAAATAAGGAAAGAAATCTTGAATATGGAGGGAAATGTGTTAGTGTTGTGCCAGATATTCCTAATGAAGTAATTCAAAGAATTCAAATTGCTCAGAAAAAAAGTCAGGCAGAAATAGTAGTTATAGAAATAGGAGGTACAGTAGGTGAATATGAAAATTTATTATTTCTTGAAGCTGCCAGAATAATGAAATTAGATAATCCACAAGATGTCCTTTTCTTTTTGGTAAGTTATCTTCCTGTTCCATCTAAAATAGGTGAAATGAAAACTAAACCCACCCAACATGCCTCAAGATTATTAAATTCATCAGGTATACAGGCAGATTTTATTATTGCAAGATCAAGTCATGCATTAGATTCTATTAGGAAGCAAAAAATTTCTGTAATGTGTAATGTTCATCCAGACGATATAATATCAGCTCCAGATGTTGATAGTATTTATCATGTCCCAATTAATTTTGAAAATGATCAATTATCCACCAAAATAATTAAAAAATTTGATTTAAGACCTAAGAAAAAAGATCTGAAAGATTGGACAACATTTACTAATAAAATAGATGCTTCAACTAAAGAAATTAGAATTGGAATAGTAGGTAAATATTTTAATACTGGAGATTTTGTTTTATCTGACTCATATATTTCTGTGATAGAAGCTATCAAACATGCATCATATTTTTATAAAGTGAAACCAGTAATTGATTGGATAAATAGCGAAGAGTTCGAAAAAGATGAACAGCATTTGGCTGACCTTAATATTTATGATGGGATTATTGTTCCAGGAGGGTTTGGAGAAAGAGGTATAGAAGGTAAAATAAAAGCAATACAATTTGCAAGAGAACATAAAATACCTTATCTAGGACTTTGTTATGGTATGCAATTGTCAGTTATTGAATTTGCTCGTAATGTAGTAGGATTAACAAAATCTCATACAACAGAAATTAATCCAAAAACTATAGATCCAGTAATTGATATAATAGAAGAACAAAAAGAAAATCTTAATAATAAAAAAATGGGAGGAACTATGAGATTGGGTGAGTATGATTGTGAGATTCAGTCAAAAACATTAGTGAGAAAATTATATGGAGCTAGTAATATAAAAGAAAGACATAGACATAGATATGAGTTTAATAACAAGTATAAAGAACAGTTAGTTGATAATGGTTTAGTTATTTCAGGTATAAATAAAGAAAAAGACTTAGTAGAGATAATAGAACTAGGAGACCATCCATTTTTTGTAGGAACACAGTTTCACCCAGAGTTAATCTCAAGACCTTTAAATCCACATCCAATATTCAAAGGATTTATAAGAGCATCAATAAAAAGATAAAATATTTTTATAAAATTATGAGCCTTTATTTATATATTTATTTTACTTTTTTCCAGAATTCATATTCAGAATCTTCCTCTCCAGCTAGACATACAGGACAAACTGGAAATACCTCTCCTTTTTTGAAAAACTGACTATAGCCACAATCTATACACATATATTCTCCATCTTCAGGAACTAAAGTTCCTTTATTATAAAGAGTCTCATTATCTGAGTTAATTACAAAGGACTCAAGATGTATATTATTATCATCTATTCCTATTGTTTTTAAATTATCTTTGATTAGGATCATTATTGGTTCTGGGCCACATATGTAATGAATAGAATTTTTATCTTTAACTAAATCAGATATTGTCTCAGCATTCATTCTCTCAAAAATATATGAACTCATATTATGATTAGAGGAGTTTTGAATATTGATTTCAGTTTCATCAGATATAATATTTATGATTTTAAGTTTTTTGTTTGAATTAATTTCAAGTTTATTTAAATAATTTTTAAACATAATAGAATCAAGGGTTCTATTTGCATAAATTAAGTATACATTTTGATCAAAATTAGATTTTAGAATATATTCAATAACACTTAATATAGGAGTAATTCCACTTCCTCCAGCCCAGAAATAAATATTTTGTGTTTCTGAGTTAATATCTTCAGGTTTAAAGAATCTTCCAAAAGGTTTTGATACCTCAATAAAAATCCCTGCTTTAAGAGAATCATTAATATAATTAGAAATAATACCACCCAATTTTCTTTTTACTGATATTGTTATTTTAGAATTATTTCCAAATTTAGAAGGTGAATTACAAATTGAATAAGATCTATAAAACACTTTATTATTTAGGTTAAACTTTAGACTAACATGTTGTCCAGCCACAAATGAAAAGTTCTTTTGGATGTGGGGAGGTATTTTTAATTCTATTATTTTTGAATCTTTAGTATCAGTATAAATATTTATTATTTCCAATTTGTGATGACTAGTAGCCTTTTTAGTAGAATTATAATAGAAATGAGAATAAATTTGTAAAAATAATATAATCAATGAAGGAATACCATACTTTAAAGTTTGCTCTATTCCAAAATATATACCTAAAATTTTAAAGTCAGATCCTTGCATAGTTATGTGTAATATTAATAACAACATAACTGGGTATACTAAAGAGTGTAAGGTTTTCCAAAACTTACCTAATTTTTTAACAGAGTAATTATTAGAAGTTATAAATAATAGAAATAAGAGACTTAGAGATATAAAACCAAATATTTGGTATAAAGGAAAAGAAGAAGGTACTCCATTTTTGATAATAATGAAACCTTTATTCCAAGTATAATGTGTAAATCCAAATAAGAACATTAATATTCCAAGATATCTCCTGTTAGATATCAAGATTAATTGTATTTTTTGTAATATCCCTTTAACTTTGAATCTTTGTAGAATTCCTGCTATTGCTATAATCCAAAAAGTAATTATAGCTAGATTTGCCATTATTTTCCCTAAATCAGAAAAATCCTTATTCAAAAAGAAAAAACTTATTATTAATATAACTATTTGAGCATAGATGATTTTTTTTAGAATTTTCTTTATAAGTTGTATTATCATATTGTTTTATGGTTAAAATTTAAAATTATTTGGATACTATTTATATAAATTATACAAAATTTATGAGAATAATACAAATTATATATAATTCACTATTAAAATTTTAAAAATAATGATATTATACAAGTAATAACACTTGATAAATTTTAGGATTTGTAGTATCATTAGTATTGATATTTTAAAAACTAGTTTTTATGTTGACAAAACTGTTAACATATTTTATACTAGTTAACAAGTAGTCTTAGCAAAAGTATTAATTTAACAATAATTTATGGCAAAAAGTCAAAGTGAATCTAAGAGCATTATAGAGAAAGAAGGTCTGGTAAAAGAAGTTTTACCCAACACTACATTCATAGTAATGTTTGAAGATGGTACAGAGACTCTAGCTCACTTATCAGGAAAAATGAGAATGAATTATATTCGAGTTTTGCCAGGAGATAAAGTACTAGTCGAGTTAAGTTTGTATAATTTAGCTAAGGGAAGAATTATAAGAAGAAATTAAACCTATATGAAAGTTCAAGCTTCAGTCAAAAAACGATGCAATAAGTGTAAAGTTATAAAGAGAAGAGGTGTCATTAGAGTTATCTGTGATGTTAGTCCTCGTCATAAACAAAGACAAGGTTAATCTTGTTAATTAATATAATACTATAATGATAAGAATAGCAGGAGTAATAATTCCAGAATCAAAAAACATAGATATCGCACTTACCTATATTTATGGTATAGGACCAACTAGGTCTAAGTTTATTTTGGGTCAAGTTAATATAGATCCATACAGAAAAGCTAAAACTTTAACTGTAAAAGAAGTGTCATCCCTGAAAGAATATATTGAGAAAAACTATAAAATTGAGGGAGATTTGAGAAGAGAAGTGTCTACAAATATTAAAAGATTGAAAGATATAGCATCATATAGAGGTTCTAGACATGCTAAAAAATTACCTATAAAAGCTAGAACAAAGACAAATTCTAGAACTGTAAGAGGCAATGTAAGAAGGACTATGGGAAGTGGAAGAAGATCAGTTGATAAAACATAGTTATTAACTTGAATATTAGATTATTATAATTATATATGGGAAAAAAAAGAGTTGTACAAAAAGGAGATACCGCATCTGGATTAAAATCTAGTGTAAAAGAAACTTCATCCAAGAAAAAGGTTATAAGAGGTATTGGATATATTCAATCTACTTATAATAATACAAAAGTAGCACTTGCTGATTTGTCTGGTAATATTTTATCTTGGAGTTCTTCTGGATCTCTTGGATTTAAAGGAGCTAAAAAAGCTACCCCTTATGCTGCTACTTTAGTTGCAAAAAATGTTTTTGAAAAAGTAAAGAAAACAGGATTGCAAGAAATAAAGATTATTGTAAAAGGAGTTGGATCAGGAAGAGAAGCAGCGATTAGAGGTCTTGCAGCAACAGGTCTTAGTATTGTCTCCATAAAAGATGTGACACCTGTCCCTCACAATGGTACAAGACAAAGAAAACCTAGAAGAGTATAATTTAATTTTATTGTTATAATACTATGTATAATAGAAAGAAGACAAAGTTATGTAGAAAATTTGGGGAAAGATTATTTCCTGAAGTTAAGGTATCAGATAATAAGTTAGCAACTCCACCTGGAGTTCATGGTACTCAAAAAAGAAGAAAGAATTTATCTGAGTACGGAATGCAATTAAAAGAAAAACAAAAAATGAAGATAGTTTATGGAATGAAAGAAACACAGTTTAGAAATGTTTATAATAAAGCTCTATCTTCATCTGAATCTACCCCAGTAGAACTATTAAATTTATTAGAAAGAAGATTAGACAATATAGTCTATAGATCACAAATGGCTCTGACTAGAGAGCAAGCTAGGCAATTAATTTTGCATGGTCATATCTTAGTTAATGGGAAGAAAGTAACAATATCAAGTTACTCAGTACAATCAGGTGATGTTGTAGAATTTAAAGATGTTAAATCAAAGTTAGTATTAGAAAGAAAAGAATATTTAAAGACTTTAGATGTAAACGGTTGGTTGAATTTAGATAAGAATTCTGGAAAGGTTAAAGTTCAAGGAAACCCAAATATAGAAGAGATTAGTAAACAATTTAATATTTCATTAGTTGTTCAATTTTATTCTAGATAATAGAAGTATAATAAATATAATTATATGCACAAACATATCATCCTTCCAAATAAACCAGCTTTAGTTGAAGAAATATCTAGTAATAGATCTAAGTTCTCAATTGAACCTCTAAATCCAGGTTATGGAGTTACTATAGCTAATTCATTGAGACGAATTATGTTGTCTTCTCTTCTTGGAACATCTGTTACATATTACAAAATTAATGGTGTAGATCATGAATTTACAACAATACCAGGTGTTCTAGAAGATGTTTTGGATATTACATTAAATATAAAAGAACTTAGATTTGAAACAACATTAAATGAACCTATTAGAGTAACAATAAAATCAACAGGTGCAAAGAAAATTACGGGGAATGATATAAAACTTCCAGCTGAATTAGTTTTGATTAATAAGGATGCACATATTATGACAGTTACCGAAGCTGATAAAACTATTGAGATGGAATTGATAGTTGAGAAAGGATTTGGCTTGAGAAGAGGTACTGAACAACACTCAAAAACTGAAATAGGATTAATGGCTGTAGACTCAATATTTTCACCTATAAATAGAGTTTCTTATGAAGTGGAAGATGTTAGAGTAGGTGATAAAACTAATTATAATAAAATTATATTAGATATAACAACCGATGGGTCAATCTCTCCATTGTCAGCTATTGAACAATCAGCAACAATTTTGATTGCTCAGTTAGAATGTTTGGCAGGAGATGCGAGATCCAGTATGACATTTGGTAATGGAAAAGTTGAAGATGAATATAAAGAACCTACAGTAGAATTATCTAGTATAGATTTAAATATTCTTAAAGTTACTCAAAGAACAATCAAAGCTTTGGAATCAGCAGGTATACTTAATGTAGCTCAACTTGCTCAATTGAGTAAAGATCAGCTTTCAGCAATAAAGGGAATTTCAGCAAAAGCAGTTGATAATTTGTTAGATCAGTTGAAGCAATTTGGTGTAGAAATAGAATAGATGTATTATTTAGTGTAAATTATTATGAATAAAGGAAATAAGCTTAAAAAGTTAGGTAGAAATAGAGAACAAAGGAAATCTTTGTTAAGGTCTCTGTCAAATGACCTAGTTTTGCATGAGAGTATTACTACAACAGAAGTTAAAGCTAAGGCACTAAGACCTTTTGTTGAAAGAATGATCACATATGCAAAGAAAGGAGATTTGTCTTCTAGAAGACTATTGATGAGATATTTAACCAAAGACTCTACTAATAAGTTAATACATACAATAGCTCCAATGTATGTAGAAAGAAATGGAGGTTATACAAGAATTATTAAAGCTCCTATAAGAAAGAGCGATGTGTCAAAAATGGCCATTATAGAACTAGTCAAGTAATAAATATATGCAAAGAAAAGAAGTTATTATAAATGCTGAAAATATTAGACTTGGATCTCTAGCATCTGATATTTCTAAGTTATTAATGGGTAAAAATGACCCAAGTTTTGAGTACCATAAAGATGAAGGTTGTAAAGTTATAGTTACAAATACAGATAAATTATCTATACATCCTAATAAAATTGCTCAAAAAACATACTATAGACATACACTAAGACCAGGTGGAATCAAGTCTATAACAGCAGATAAATTAATGATTAAAGATTCAACACAAGTTTTAAGAAAAGCTATTTATGGTATGTTACCTAAGAATAGACTTAGAGCTAAGATGTTAAATAGATTGGTTATGTATAAAGGAGATATAAATTAAATTTTTATGGCTACAAGTAAGCAAATTACATATTTTGAAGGAATTGGAAGAAGAAAAACTTCATCCGCTAGAGTAAGAATAACTCCTTCAACAAAAAAAACACATGCTATAGTTGTTAATGACTTGGCTATAGACAAATATTTTGATTTAGAAGACAAAATTACATCTGTAAAAAAACCATTATCCGTACTCGCAACTGAAATATTTGACATATCAGTTCATGTTGATGGTGGAGGAATTACAGGTCAAGCTGAAGCAATTCAACTAGGATTATCAAGAGCTTTAGTTAAGTATGATGAGACTCTAAAGAAACAATTGAAAGATAATGGATATCTAACTAGAAATCCTAGAGCTAAGGAAAGAAAGAAACCGGGATTAAAGAAAGCTAGAAAAGCTGGACAGTGGTCTAAGAGATAAAAATGTTCTATTTCAAAACAAGCTCCTAAAAAGATCTTGTTTTTTGTTATGTATTTGTAATGTAATTTCTAATAATTTTAAAAGCTTAGTAATAATATATTTATATATACTTGTATATTGTTTATAAAAAAAGTATAATAATAAAGAGAATAATATACAGAGTTTAGTCGAACTTCTTATAAATTTGTGTTATATGTAATCCAATTACGGCTGGCTCATTAGATAATTTTAATGATAATATGAGTCAATATAAAGGTGTAATCATTGAAGAAAGCTTGGCAGATAATAGAATTCTCAACGATTTTAAAATTATTGAATTTCGTATATCAAAAGAAGAAAATCCAGCTGATAGATGGCATATTTATACTGTTCAGGTTTCCAAAGAAGATATTGTTCGACTTTCTAAAAATATTAAGCAGAAATGGTATATGCATTTTTGGAAAGGACGAAACGTTATTGCAATTTTTAAAGATAAAAAATTTGAGTTTAATTTTGATAGCAAAGTTACTTGGAAACCTGTTTTTGAATATGGTTTATCTCTAGGAATTCCAAAAGAACAGTTGGATTTTCCGATTGATTAATACCTTGAAATCAGATATCAATAATCATTAGCAGAAAATGTAACTAAGGCCCAATAAAAAAATATGATTATATAATGACAAATAAAATTATTATTTCTACATCAGTTAGACTTTATCTGAATTTATTATTAAACCAATATTACAATGACAATTGAAGATTTTTTAAAAATCCGCCAAAAACGGAGTAGTACATCGCCAATTAGAAATAGTTGTAGTAAGTGGAAAGAAATAAGGTATGGCTTTATTATATTATTGCATTTTCTCAAAAATAAACTCTAGTATTGTAATAAAAAAATAAGAAAAAATAGATTATGCAATATTTATATAAAATCTTTTACAAACTAAAAATATGAAGAAAAAAATTCTTATCTCCTCAATATCTGGATTTGTAATTACAATGATAACCAGCTTAATTCCATTTAATTTTTATAATACAGATATTGGACCTTACTTTTCTACTGGATTTCCAATAAAAACATATCAAATGTTTGGTGATGCAGGTATTTCAAACAATTATGCTTATTTTGGAAATATTATTATTTGGTCAATTATAATATTTATCATTCTAATAATAAGCGATAAAATTAAAAATCGTTAAATCAGCTTCTCCTCTTTGCTCCTACTACTCGAGCTTGAGCTAAATTTCATTTAGCTGAGTACACATAACAAAAGATAAACAAATTTTACTTCTCAAAAACATTATCTTTAATCTTGTGATAAATAAAAATATTCCACATTAATACATACCCTACAAGCCCACCCAAAGAATCGTACAATATATCAATCGGTTTCGCTGTTCTTGATATCACCATAGATTGATGCCATTCATCAGATAGGGAAAATATCAATACAAAAATAAAAGAAATAATGGATAAATTTTTAAATTCACTGTATCTTATCTTTTTTATATTATCACTAATAGCTAAGAAAAAAGACAGATATAAAAGAGCAAATTCAAATATATGAGCTTGTTTTCTTAGAATAATATCTGTTACTTGACTAAAATTACTTTTAAGCCCAGATTTGTGAGATAATAAAATAATTATGGAACAGATAAGTATAGTAGGTAAAAATTTAAATAATTTTTTCATATAGCTTATTATAGCATAGATAATTGATATTGACAAAATTTATAAATTGCATATAATTAGAAAGGATATTTAGAAAGAGGTTTCTGTATGTCAATAGTTGGAGATAATTTAGAGAAAACTAGTTTAAAAAACCAAGATAATTGGAAGATTGTAAAAAGTATAGATTATATATCTATATTTGAAGATAAAGATAATCATGTCTTTTGGGGGCATTGTGAAAATGATGGAATGGTAAGGGTTGCTGGACCATTTTCATCTTATGATCAAGCTTATGAAAAAGCTAGTGAAATGCTTAAATATATTTTTTAATATTTAAACCATCTCTTTAATTTAAGAGGTGGTATTTTATTTGACAAAAATCAAATTTAGTAATACAATAGATACAAGTTCCCCAGCGAACCTTTCTTTTGGTGTTTAGAGAGGAAGAAATTTATATATAATTTATTATTTAAAAATATTTATGCCAACAACTCAACAATTAGTGAGAAAAGGACGAATTAGTTCTACTAAAAAAACCAAGTCTCCAGCACTTGGAAAAACCTTCAATGTACTTAAAAATAAGCCTTTAGAGTCAAATTCTCCTTTCAAGAGAGGGGTTTGTGTTAAAGTTACAACCGTAACACCTAAAAAGCCTAACTCAGCTTTAAGAAAGATTGCTAGAGTAAGATTATCTAATGATCAAGAAGTTACAGCATATATTCCAGGAGAAGGACATAATTTACAAGAGCACTCTGTTGTAATGATTAGAGGAGGAAGAGTAAAAGATTTACCTGGAGTTAGATATCATATTGTAAGAGGAACTCTAGATACTGCAGGAGTAAGTGGTCGTTCTCAGCAGAGAAGTAAATATGGAGTTAAAAAAGAGAAGAAATAATTTAAACTATTATGCCTAGAAAAAGTAGAAATTATACAAGAGTCCTAGAACCTGATCCAAAATATAAAAGTGTTCTAGCTGCTCAATTCATTAATTATATCATGTTGCACGGTAAAAAATCTGTTGCAAGAGAAATATTTTATGATTGTATGGAATTAGTTGAGAAAGAAACTGGTAAAGATGCTATGACTTCATTTAATGCAGCTATCAAAAATGTAGCCCCTATGGTAGAGGTTAAATCAAGAAGAGTTGGAGGAGCGAATTATCAAGTACCTATTGAAGTTAGAGCTGAAAGAAGAATCTCGTTAGCTTTTAGATGGATATTAGATGCTGCAAAAAAGAAAAAAGGTAGAGCTATGCATCAAAAACTAGCAACAGAAATAATAGATGCCTACAACAAAGCAGGATCTGTTATTAAGAAAAAAGAAGATACTCATAGAATGGCTGAAGCTAACAGAGCATTTGCTCATTTGAGATAGTACTTTTAAATCTATTTAATTTTAAAATAATAAATTATTATGTCAGAAGAAAAAAATATTTCATTAAAAAATAGTAGAAATATTGGAATTATTGCTCATATAGATGCTGGAAAAACTACTACAACAGAAAGAATACTTTATTTTACAGGAGTATCTCATAAAATAGGAGAAGTTCATGATGGTGCTGCTACTATGGATTGGATGGAACAAGAACAAGAAAGAGGTATAACTATTACATCAGCAGCAACAACCTGTTATTGGGATAATCATAGAATTAACATTATTGATACTCCTGGACATGTTGATTTTACAATGGAAGTAGAGAGATCTCTTAGAGTTCTTGATGGAGCTGTCACTGTATTTGATGGGAAAATGGGTGTAGAACCTCAATCAGAAACTGTTTGGAGACAAGCTGATAGATATAAAGTACCTAGAATTTGTTTTGTTAATAAAATTAATCAAACAGGAGGAGATTTTTATAAATCAGTTGATTCAATTAAAGAAAGATTATCTAAAAATGCAGTGGTAGTTGCTCTTCCTATTGGTTTTGAACAAGGAATCAAAGGAATTGTTGATTTGGTTTTAAATAAAGCATTTGTTTATTCAGATGAAACAGGGATGACTGATATTATCGAAGCACCTATTCCAGCTGATATGGTAGAAAAGGTTGAAGAGTACAGAATGGAATTAATGGAAAAAGTTTCTGAGGTAGATGATAGATTGATAGAATTATTTTTGAATGATGGAGTTTTGTCAGAAGAGGAACTAAAATATGCTATAAGGAAAGGGACTTTAGAAAGTAAGATTTTTCCTATCTTGGGAGGGGACTCTAGAACAGCAATTGTTAAAAAGCTATTAGATGCAGTTATAGATTATTTACCTTCTCCACTAGATATTCCTGCTGCTATAGGTACTTCTATTAAAGATAAAGAAAAAGAAATTGAAAGAGAAGCTGATGATAATGCTCCTTTGGCTGGACTAGCTTTCAAAGTGGTTTCAGATCCTTATATCGGGCAATTGGTTTTCTTTAGAGTATATTCAGGAATATTGAAAAGTGGTTCATATGTTCTTAATTCAACAAAAGGTGAAAAAGAAAGAATTTCTAGACTTGTTAAGATGCATGCAAATTCAAGATCAGAAGTATCAGAGCTAAAAGCAGGAGATATAGGTGCTATTGTTGGGTTAAAAAATACTACAACAGGAGATACTCTATGTGATGAGAAAGATACTATTATTTTGGAAAGAATGACTATCCCTGAGCCAGTTATTCAGATTAAGTTGGAGCCTAAAACTAAAGCTGATCAAACAAAAATGAGCTTAGCTTTGCATAAATTATCTGAAGAAGATCCTACTTTAAAAGTAACTAGTGATGATATTACAGGAGATACTTTGATTGCAGGTATGGGAGAGCTTCACTTAGATATTATTGTGGATAGAATGAAAAGAGAGTTTAAAGTGGAGGTTAATGTTGGGCAACCACAGGTAGCTTACAAAGAAACTATTACAGCTAAAGCAGAAGCTCAAGGTAAATATATCAAACAATCTGGAGGAAAAGGACAGTATGGTGATGTTTATGCTAAAGTTGAACCTTATATTCCAGAAGAAGCAGAGGAAGGAGAAGTTCAAGAAACATTTCAATTTGTTAATGAAATTAAAGGAGGAGCTATTCCATCAGAATACTTACCTGCTGTAGAGAAAGGAGTTAAGGAATCTATTCAGAGAGGAGTTATTGCTGGATATCAGCTTATAAATGTTAAGGTTACTGTTTATGATGGTTCTTATCATGATGTTGACTCATCAGAATCAGCTTTCAAAATAGCAGGTTCTATGGCAGTTTCAGCTGCAGTTAAAAAAGCTGTTCCTGTTATATTAGAGCCAATTATGAAGGTTGAAGTTGTAATACCAGAACAATACATGGGAGATGTAGTTGGAGATTTAAATGCTAGAAGAGGACTTATCGAAGAGATGGAAGATAGAATGGGAGGATTAAAAGTTGTTTCATCTAAAGTACCTTTATCAGAGATGTTTGGTTATGTAACAACATTGAGATCTATGACTCAAGGAAGAGGAAATGCTTCTATGGAGTTTAGTAACTATCAACAAGTTCCAAATAATATTCAACAAGCTATTATTGAAAAAAGAACAAACAAAGGTTAATTAAACCTTGTTTATAAGAATTACTCAGAGATAATGTCAAAGAGTAATTTTTTATTTTATTAACCTAGATTTAAATTGAATAAAATAAAAAATGTATTTTTATAAAAATACATTTTGTTTAGGTTTATAATTTGGAATTACCAACTATTTTTTTGATCTACTTCTGGCTTATCATACCATATTCTAGCAGAGATAATATCACAACTATGACAGAAAGCTCCCAAAGGATTTAGAATTCTTTTTGTGCTTGAATAGTCTTTACCTTCACCTTCTATATATCTAATTGCTGTAAAATGATCTTCTGTCAAAGAAATTTTGTACTTAGTAAATAAAGATTCTCTAAATACATATCGATAATCTCTTTTTTTGATAGATATTTTACCATTATATAACCAAGGCTTTTCTATATCATGAAGAAATAGAACAATAATACAATCTTCAATTGAAAAAGGTAATGATCTTAGTGTATCTAAAGTATTGTACATGTTAATAGCGATATTGCAACATTCAGTTATATGATCTATATAGCCTCCCTCCCAAGCTTGATGTTTGGTATTAGACCCTTTAGCTGAAAAAAATATATCTTTATTTTCGGTTATAATCTTTAAGAAAATTGATTTATTTGGTTCTGAGATGAAATCTAGAATTTCAAATATGGTATAGTACTTATTCATTTTATTATTAGGAATGAATTTCAAGTTAATTATATCATAATTCTGTAAATAAAAAAAGCACTAGCTTTTACACTAGTACTTTTTATTATTTAGACCACTTAGATTTAGAAGCATTCCATGCTCCAATACCACCGTGGGCTATTTTCCAAGACATGGCCTCAACATTGGCCTCAGCATTGAAAGGAGAAACCCATTCCCTACCCATCTGTCTCAAAGTAGAATTCCAAGTAGATTGAATGAACTGTCCACAACCAGAAGCGGTAGAATTTTTATTTTTAGATAGGGGATTACCACCACTTTCTGCTCTAATAATTCTTGTTAATAAATCACTATCAACACCATATAAAGTAGAATATTTATCAACATAATCAAAACAAGATCCTTGTTCTGGTATATTATTATAATAATTACTTAAGTCCTGTTTTCTTACTTGAACTTTTGGTTCAGGCTTAATAATAGGCTTCTGTGTAATAATTGTATTTGGAGATTGAATATCTCTAATAACTAATAAAGAACTATTATTATAATTTAAATCTTCAGCTATAACTGCTGATGGTAATATAAATGTATTTATGGAGAACAATAATATAATCGTAACTATCGTAAAATTTTTCATTAATAACTTAATGTATAATACAGTGTTACAAAAATCTACCAGACACAGTGCGAATATTCTATTATATTTATATAAAGAATAAAATATCCTTATTTTGTAAACATAAAAAATATTATACCATAGAATTGACATATTGTCAATCATGGTATATAATAAGTTTATAAAGCTGAGGTGGTGGAATTGGTAGACACGCATGCCTTAGGAGCATGTGCCATTGGCTTGGAGGTTCAAGTCCTCTTCTCAGCACAATTGTAGATAATGAATTTTGCCTAGATTCTACACTAAGTTTAGCTTTATTTATTTAGAAATAAAGTGTAGACTTATTATGCAAAATATGATAATATGTACTTATATAAGATTTATTTAAATTGATTTATGTTAGACACAGCTACTAAAAAAGAGATTATTAAAAAGTATCAGATTCATGAGAAAGATAGCGGTTCATCACAAGTGCAGATAGCTATTTTAACAGAAAATATTGCAAAATTGACAGAGCATTTGAAGGTTAATAGAAAAGATTTTCATTCTAGAAGAGGTTTAATAAAGTTAGTTTCAACAAGAAAAAAGCTATTAAATTATCTAAAAAGAACAGATGAAGCATCCTTTAAAGATATAGTCTCAAAATTGAGTTTAAGAGTATAATCTCGTATTTCTTAAAACTAAAATACATTACTAAATAAAAATATGAGTTATCAAAAATTTGAAAAAGAAATAGCAGGAGAAAAATTAATTGTAGAAATAGGTAAATTTGCTAATCAAGCTGATGGTTCTGTTTTTGTTAAATATGGTGATACGACTATTTTAGCTACAGTTGTTATGGGGGATAAGTTGATATCAAGTGACTATCTCCCTCTTTTTGTTGATTATCAAGAAAAATTTTATGCAGCAGGAAAAATTAAAGGAAGTAGGTTTATTAAAAGAGAAGGTAGACCAAGTGATGAGTCTATTTTGACAGGAAGATTAATTGATAGAGCGGTAAGACCTTTTTTTGATCAAAGAATAAGGAATGAAATACAGATTATAGTAACAGTATTGTCTTTAGATGAACATAATGATTCTGATGTGCCTTCTTTATTTGGAGCTTCTTTGGCCTTAATGGTGTCTGATATTCCTTGGAATGGGCCTGTTGCTGCTTTGAGAGTTGGTTTTCGTGATGATAAGATTATATTAAATCCATCATTTGATGATAGGCAAAATGGTTTGTTAGATCTGATATTAACAATGAATGACAAACAGAGAATTGTGATGATGGAGACAGGTTCCAAATCTCTTTCAAATGAAGTAATCACAAATTGTGTTTTGGATTCATTGAATTCTATTCAAGATATGATTGATTTTCAAAAAGAGATATGCAGTCAAATTTCTATAAAAAAAAGAGATGCTCATGTGTATTTATATGATAAAGACATAGAATCTCAAGTTATAGAGTTTGTTAATCCATATTTAGAAAATGTTTTGTATGGAGATAAAAAATCTATTGATTTGGCTAGAAAAAATTTATTTCAGAAAGTAAAAGAAACTTTTCCTGATCATATATCTATGGCAATGTTAATTATTGATGATGCTATAGGTAAAATGTTTAAGCAAAATATTATAAATAATGAAAAAAGACCTGATTTTAGAAGTTTAGATGAAATAAGAGCTATATCTGGTGAAATAGATGTAGTTCCTAGAATTCATGGAGTAGGATTATTTAATAGAGGAGATACTCAAACTTTATCTCTCTTAACTCTAGGAGCTCCGAGTGAAGCTCAAATTATTGATGAAATGGAGCATGAGTATGTAAAAAGATTTTTACATCATTATAATTTCCCTCCTTATTCTGTTGGAGATGTTAGACCTTTGAGAGGGCCAGGTAGACGAGAAATTGGGCATGGTGCTTTAGCAGAAAAAGCATTAGAATCTGTTATTCCTGAATCAGAAGATTTTCCATATACAATTAGATTAGTCACTGAGGTATTAGGTTCAAATGGATCATCTTCTATGGCTAGTGTATGTTCTTCTACTTTAGCTTTATTAGCTGGAGGAGTTCCTATAAAAGAACCTGTTGCTGGAATAGCAATGGGAATCTTAGAAGATGAATCTACAGGAGTATATAAATTGTTAACAGATATTCAAGGTCCAGAAGATCATTATGGAGAAATGGATTTTAAAGTTGCGGGTACAAAAACTGGAATCAATGCTATTCAAATGGATGTAAAAGGTTCTGGTATGACGATTGATATGTTTAAAGAAGCTCTAATAAAATCTGAAAAAGCAAGGTTATCTATATTAGACATTATGTCACAAATAATTTCTGAGCCAAGAAAAGAAATATCTGTATATGCTCCTAAAATAGTTGTTTTAAGAATAAATCCTACTAAAATAGGTGATGTAATTGGTTCTGGAGGTAAAATAATTAATAAAATTATAGAAAAAACAAATGTAAAAATAGATATAGAAGATGATGGTAAGGTATTTATAACTGGAGAAAATATTGATAATATAAATGAAGCTTCAAAATGGATACAAGAACTTTCTTTTGAACCCAAAGAAGGAGAAGAATATAAAGGTAAAGTAGTTAAAGTTATGCCATTCGGAGCATTTATAAATATAAGATATAATATAGATGGGTTATTACATATATCAGAAATGGCAGAAACCAGATTAGATAAAGTAGAGCAAGTTTTAAAAGAAGGAGATTTAGTTTCAGTTATTATCAAAAATGTAGATGATTCTGGCAAAGTTAATCTGTATTTAAAAGAAAAGTTTAAGTTATAAAAAAGTTTACTAACAAATTTATGCAAGATATAAAGAAAAATATACCAAAATCTGTAACATTAAAACCATTAGGACAAATAAGAACAATGAGTGATGACATGAAGGAAGTCCAATCACCTCAAGATAGGGCTAATCTATCAAATAATATATTTGGAGCAAAACAAGAATCAGTTCAATTAGAAAATGAGATTAAAAACTCTAGTTCACTTAATGAAATTACTTCAACAAATATTCCTTTTATTTTATCCGATGAAAATAAAGAACCAAATTTAAGTATAGATAATGAAAATTATTCTGATAAATCTGATGAAAAAATCAATAATAGTTTACCAAAAGATGATTTTCAGATAAATTTATCTCCTGAATTAGACATATCTAAAGAAGATAAGATAAATCATAAAAAAGAATTAGAGGAAAAGTCAAAAGAATTATTTAATAAAAAAGATAATGATACTTTAGGTAATAATTTGCTTTTTTCTAAAGATGAAGTTCCTTTTTCTAAAAATAACTCTTTAGATAATAATCCTTTATTTAAGGAGATGTCAATAGACTCTAATTTGAATTCTGCAACAGAAACAACTGAACCTACACCTATTCCAACTTATGAAGATAATTTACCTAAAAAAAGAAATAAAACAATTTATTATATAATAGGAGGTTTCTTGGTAGTTGCTTTAATAGGTGGAGGAGTGGCATTCTTTTTATTAGGGAATACTACTGATAATATGGAGCAACAAGCTGATACAACAGAAGATGATAATATAGTTACTGATATACCTGAGCAAGAAGATGATTCTGTTATTGATAATAATTTAGATGATTCAGGATCAAATATATCTTCAGCTTCACTTTTTCCCGATACTCCAATGGTTCCAGTTACAGTAACTCCCTCTTCTATTAGATCTGATATAATAGCACAAATATCTGGATTGCAAGAAGAAGTTATTTATTTAGAATTAAAAAATTCTTCTGGTGAAAATATATCTTTAAGAGACTTTTCGTCTTATATGGGGATAACTATTCCAGAAAATATTTTAACAAATAATAATAAGTGGTGGACATATCTTTATAAGGAACAAGGTTTATACAAAATTACAAATATCTTAGAAATGAATAATAATGCTACAGAATCGTTTGTAGAAGAATGGAAGTCAGCTATTTCAAGAAATATGTCGGGTTATTCTCTTAACTCTTCTTCTAGAGGAATGCTATCATCAGAACCTTCAAAGGTTACAAATACTCTTTCTGATGGAAAGCAACTTTCAATTTATTATTATAATTATACTACACCAAGTAATGCAATTGATGTTGGTTATATAAAAGATGATAAATATATATTCATTTCTTCTTCTAAATTCTCTATGGAATCTTTAAGTAAGTCTTTTGAGAATAAATAAAAACCTAAGCTAACTGTGGATAACTTATTGTGGATTAAATAGTAAAGATCTGATATAATATAGATGTAAGTAAGCTTAGTAATACAACCATAAATTTACAAAAATATACTGTGGATAAATAAAAGAAGAAGTTTGTGGTTGTATTCTTTGAGCTGATCTTTACAAGTTAATCTAAAAATAAATTATAAAAATTAATAATACTTTTGACTAGAAATAGAATACAAACAAATATACTAAAAGCACTTTCTTTAAAATAAATAGGTACAACCAAAGATTGGTGATAAGAAAATATGATGTTGTTATTATATTAAATAGATACATATAGACTTAATATCATAATAACTAAAATTATAAAAGTAAAGATGAAAACCCTCTAATAAGTAATATAATTACATAGGGTGTATTGCAATCTTTACTTTTTCTCTTTTTAATCTTACATTTATTGACATAATTTCAAAATATGATATAATAACAAATGTTCATTCGTAATTGAAAAGAGGTTTTTATTATGAAACTCAAAAGTAATTCTCAGAATATAAATAAAATAAATTCTCAATTTATTTCTAGAACAAATCTAGAAGGAATAATTATAAAAATATCAAATAAAAATATATCTGAAAAACTTAGATATACTCTTAAAAATAACTTATCTATCTAATTTATATCCACACTGTCTTAATTATAGTGTGGGTTTTATATTTTATATTTATTGACCTTATAAATATATATGTTAATTCCAATGGAATAGTTTATTTTAGAATATAACTTAGAAAAATCAATATTTTTTCTTTGATCAGATTATGTTATAATAGTAATATATATATTAATTTAAGTTGAATTATATGAAAAAAGTAGTAATTATTGGTGGTGGAGTTGGTGGATTAGCTACAGCATGTATAATGGCAAAGAAAGGGTACGATGTAAGTTTATATGAAAAAAATGAAAAATTAGGTGGAAGAATGAATATATTTACAAAAAAAGGATTCACATTTGATATGGGTCCATCTTGGTATCTTATGCCAGATATTTTTGAAAATTTCTATAATTTGATGGGGGAAAAGATAGAAGATCATTTGAATTTAGTGAAGTTATCCCCATCATATAGAATTTTTTTTAAAGGAGATGAAAGTGTGGATATGTATTCTGATTTAAAAAAAGATATCCCCACCTTAGAAAAATTAGAAAAAGGATCTGGTGAAAACTTAAAAAAATATTTAAACAGAGCTGAAAAACAATATAATATTTCTAAAGAAAGTTTTATATATAAAAATTACAATTCTATATTTGATTTTATAAATATTAGAACAATGATTCAAGGGACTCAACTTTCTGTGTTTTCTAAAATGGAAGATTATGTGTCATCCTATTTTTCTAATGATAAAGTAAAAAAAATTATTCAGTACCCTCTAGTTTTCTTGGGTTCTTCCCCTTATACTACTCCTGCACTTTATAGTATAATGAATCATATAGATTTCAATATGGGGGTTTTTTATCCTATGGGAGGTATGTATGAAATAGCAAAATCACTGATTAATATAGCCGAAAAAAATGGTGCAAAATTATATACAAGTACACCAGTATCCCAAATAGTGGTAAAACAAGGTGAAGTAAAAGGAGTTGAATTATCTGGTGGTAAAGTAATAAAAGCAGATATAGTCATCTCAAATGGGGATATTCATCATACAGAAACTCAATTATTAGGAAGAAAATACAGACAATATAAACAAGAGTATTGGGAAAAAAGAGTTTTAGCACCATCAGCTTTGATTATGTATTTAGGAGTTAAAAAGCAATTTCTATCACTACAGCACCATAATCTTCTGTTTTCTAAAGATTGGGAGAAAAATTTTGAAGAGATATTTGATGATCCTCAATGGCCAACAGATCCTTCACTTTATGTTTGTGCTCCTTCAAAGACAGATCCTAGTGTAGCTCCAAAGAATCATGAGAATTTATTTGTTCTAGTTCCAATTGCATCAGGACTTAACTATACAGAAGATTCTTTGGACGAATATGCAGATAAAACATTAAAGTTAATGGAAGATGAAATGGGCTTGGAAGGGTTGAGAGAAAATCTTATTTATAAAAGATTATATTCGGTGAAAGATTTTAAAGAAGATTATAATTCTTATAAAGGTACCGCTCTTGGTCTTGCACATACTATAACTCAAACTGCAATTTTTAGACCAAACAATGTCTCATCTAAGGTGAAAAACTTGTATTATGTAGGAGCAAATACTAATCCTGGTATAGGAGTACCAATTTGTCTTATAAGTGCTGAGATGGTCTATAAAAGAGTAGCTAATATCAAATCTGACGGGGCATTAACTGAATTGTAGAAAAAGAAAAAGACTCAACACAAGGTGTGAAGAGTCGTTTTGTATGTTTTGACCAGACATACAACTGGTAGGATTATTTGGTGAATCCCATACACCCCAACACTTGGGAAGTGTTGGATCTAAGACGAACAACTTTGTAAGGTGCCAGCATTTTGCTGGCTAAATTGTGACCAGACTGTTTTGCCATTGATTGGCAGGGCAGGGAAACAATCATAAACTGATCAATATAATCGGTGGGAAGGCCCACCAATTCCCCATAAGTTGTTTCCACTATAGGAACTCCATCGATGGGGTCTCCATCCACCGTAGCGGTGGATATACGGAGACTTCCAACGGAGGGAAGATCCAAAATAGGATTTCCTTCAACTGAATCAGCCACCCAGGTGGTGGGGTTGACTTGTTCTAAACCAACGAATTGGTCTTCATTGTAAACCTGAACACCGTGGGGTGTTAAATTAATAATTGTCATAAAATTACTTACCGTGGGACATAAAGGCATTCCCATCAGCAAGCTATATACTAGTAAATCTAATATACAATTTGCCAATGAAAAGTCTTTTTGTCAATAGTAAGTATCTATTATGACATTGTGTGAAAGTTCTAATATCTTTGATTAGTAGGTCTTAACCTCTCTTAATCATGAATATAGTATATCATATAATTAGTATTTTGTCAAGAGTAATTTACAAAAATATTTAATAAAAAACTTCACCTTAATATTAAAGTGAAGTTTGGTTAAAATTTTAATTATCTAAATTTAGCAAGTATATCCAAGTTCCATTAAGTTAACTCCAATACTTTCGACTATGAATTTATGGGAAGGAGTATTTTTATAGATTTCTAATCTATAAGTATTCTCAAGTGTAAAGGGTAATTGAACTTGAGATACTTTGTACTAAATAACTTGACCTCTTGTTAACTCTTTTAAGAGATTAAAAAACTCTTCTTGAGTTATATTAAAATAAGCTAGATTATTGATCTCGTCAATTTTTAAATTTCTCATAATTCACATGGTTTTTGGATGTGCAATTTAAATTATAAAGTATTGTTTTAAATTTGTCAAGGTTTGTTTACAAATTGTATGAAAATTGAATAAAAAACTTATATAAATTATTATTTTCTATATTCAGATTTCAATTTAGAAAAAATTAATGTATTTCTAAAATCATTAAAAACATCACTAAAAGCATCTTCTCTTAATTTACCTTCATATGTGTAACCACATTTTTTAGCTACTCCAGCAGAAGCCTTGTTTCTTTCATCACATCTTATCTGGATCCTGTTTAATCCAATTTCCTCAAAAGCTTCTTTTTCAAGTATTCCTACAGCTTCTGTCATGTATCCATTTCTGAGATAAGAGGAAGATAACCAATAACCAATTTCAGCGGATTTGTTTTTTTCATCAATATCAAAAATCGATATGTCTCCTATATATTCATCTTTTAGAAATAACCCATATCCAACTTTAGTTCCTTTTTTTATTTCTTCTTCTTTGTCAAATAAATATTTTAGACTATCTTCTACCTTCAAGGTTAATTTTACCCAAGGTAACCAATCCTCCAAATGTTTACGATTTTGATCTACTACCCTAAACATAGCTTTAGCCATTTCTAAAGTAGGTTTTGTTCTTTTTAGAATTAATCTATTTCCTATCAGCTGATCTTTGAATTCTATTATCATAAATTTACTTTTTAATTTTATATAAACACCAAGCGGTTAGAACATGACAGTTTTGGATTTCGTCATTTTTGATCTTTTGTGAAATTTCATCTTCAGTAAACCAAAAACTTTCGATATCTTCTTCAGGATCTCCTTCCAAGGATTTTTCTTCTAGATCGGTTGCTAAATAAATAAACATTTTCTTTACTGAACGACGATTATTGAATAAATATGAACCAAGTAATTCAAGTTGATTAGCTTTTAGATTGGCTTCTTCCATTAATTCACGGTTTCCACCGATTTCAGGATTTTCATCTGGATTCACAAGCCCTCCTGGAAATTGAAACAGTTTTTGGTTTGGAGGATATGAATATTCAGTTTGTAAAAGAATTTTACCATCTTTTCTTTTAGCAATAATAGTAACTCCGCAACTACCATCATCTTTATATTTTAAATATTTGGTTTTAAGACCATTAGGTAAAATAACCTCATCCTCGATCAAGGTTAGACGAGGGTGACGAAAAATTTCTTTTGATGAGATTGTCTTCCACATAAAATTAAAAATCATTATTATAATCATATTCTAACACTGATAAATTGAGAGTGCAAGGTTTAGTTATCTAGACTAGAATAATCTGTATAAATAGAGTAAAATATAGGTATAGTCCAATTATAAATCAAATAACATAATTATTTATGAGCAAAGAAAGACATCATAATATTCCTGCTTCGTATCTAACTTTATTTAGAGATAATAAAATCTTACTTCTGAGAAGATTCAATACAGGATATGAAGATGGTAAATATTCTATGGTAGCTGGACATGTCGAGCCGAATGAAACATTTACTCAATGCATAATAAGAGAAGCCGAAGAAGAGGCAGGAATCCTAATAAAGCCAGAAGATTTAAAAGTGGTTCATGTAATGCATAGAAATTCTGGAGATATTGAAAATAATGAGAGAGTGGATGTGTTTTTCATAGCTGAGAAATGGGATGGTGAAATTGAAAATAGAGAACCTCATAAATGCGATGATTTGTCTTGGTTTGATTTAGATAATATTCCTCACAATGTTATTCCATATATCAAACAAGCAATTGATGGTATAAGAAATAAAATTTTTTATAGTGAATCAGGTTGGGAATAGGGGATAAAAATTTTTAGAATAATATAATTTATACATTTATGAAATCATATAAAAAAGTTGTCTTTTTAGATGGAGACGGAACAATTTGGTACCCTAAATCTACCAAAAGAACTCAAAAACCTCATTGGATATATCATGATCTAAAAACAAAAGAAAATTATCTTGAGCACATGGAACTAGCTCCAAAAATCATTGAAACTTTAGAAACTCTTCATTCATCTGGAGTTCAATTTGTCCTTGTTTCTGCAAATCCTGAACCTCCTGAAATTGCAGAACCAGAACTCTTAGAAAAATTAGAGTACTTTAATATTCTTAATTTTTTTACTTCTTATCACTCTTCTTTAGGAGATGATCCGATGGATAAAACAAATGTTATTTTGAGAGTAATTAAAAGTATGGGGATTGAGAAAGACCAAGCACTTATGATTGGTGATTCGTATTTTTATGATTATCAAGCAGCTAAAGATAGTGGTATAGATGCATATTGGATTAGAAATGAAGTGGCAAAAAGACCAGAAAGATTTCCAAGTGATTTGAAAGCATTAAATGAAGTTTATGAGATTGTAGATTTATATGATTGGAAGGGATAATTTATTAGATATAATATCTAAAACATCATTTTCAGTTTTAGTTCTAAAAGAAGTGCCTCCTAAATCAGAAAAAATTTTACAAGTAGAATTAGAATCATCAATCAAATAAGAGTTTTTTGGATTTAAATTATATTTTTTTATAATCTTTTTAAAATATTCTCCATTATTTGTTGTTTTTAATAATCCAAAATTAAATGAATTATGTATTTCATCGAAAATATTATATAAATATTTATTATTTGGTAGGGTAAATCTATCAAAACTATCCATATTACCTGTAGCTAAAATTAATACATAATTACTCTTGATTGATTTTAGTTTATTTAGTATTTTTTCTGATATATCAATTTTCTTACAATCGGATACAAAATTATCAAATAATAATGTATAATCTATATCTAACTCTTTAGAAATAATTTTATGTATATCTTCACTATTGTATTTTCCTACCATCCAGTCTAAAATCAAATCAAAATTTTCTTTAAACACAAAATCCTCAATTCTTTGAAGATCCCTATTTAATATATGGTTTTTATCTAACAAAGACTTCCAAAAAGGATCATATGATATAACTCCATTAAAATCAACGAATAAAAGGATTTGTTCATAGCTCTTAATATAATTTATTATATATAATTGTAACATACATATTTAGTTTTCATAATAATATTTATTCATCTCATAGAATCAATCCAAATAGTCTTCCAACCGATTATATATTTTTTTAAGTTTTTCATCCTTGGAATTTTTTAAATTTTGCATAGAATTTTTAAAGGTATCATTTAAAATGCAAAAAGCACTTAATATCTGTCTAGTATATTGTATTTCTTCTTTTCTACTTGGATCGGAATCTCCAATATAAACAATAGTAGGGTCGGTTATATATACATTTTTACTTAGATCTTGATATAAATCTTTGAGAAGTTTTGTATCGAATTCTTTTTGACTTATAATAAAGTCTGAAATTTTCAATATTAAAATAAAGTCAAATAGAATTATTTTTTTATCAATAGTATATTTTTCTCCAGATAATGTTTGCCAAATTTTCAATATATTTTCTAAAATTTCACGAGAGCTCTTTTTCTCAGGATAATAACCAAAACTAATAAGTGGTCTTATATAATTGTTTTTTATGTATTCCGTGAAATTATTAAATATAGATTGTTGGAACTCTTCATTGTAATTTAGTAAAGTAATTTTATGTTCAGTATTTAAATAAAAATCACGATGTGCCTCTTCTGGTTTAAATTCAAATGACATTATGGCTTTGAAGAAATCATAAAATATTTCAGGATAAGTTTCTTTAAAAATTGAAGGGTCTTCTTTCATTATATTAAAAAAATCATTAATATATATAGGGTATAAATAAGATTTAGATAATATACTATGGGTAAAATTAAATAAAGCATAAAAATTTACTCCATCAAAGACTTTTTCTTCATGTGATGAAATAGATAGGGTTTTATGATGTGTAATGGTTTTTTCTAAATATATTTGCCAATTAAAATCAATTAGATATAAATGATCTTTTTTATCTGATATAGATTTATCTATTGATGAATTTAATTTATTCAAAAAATTATCAGAGAATATTTTTAGATAATTTCTATACAAATCAAGATTTTTATTTTTATATAATTTATCTAAATCACCTGAATCACCAAAGAAATTATTGAGCAAAAACTTTTCAAATCTAGAATCTAAAATGTCTTTACTCCAAGTCATTTTCCAAAAATCTAGCTTTTTATCATAAGGCAACTTTTCAATATATTTTTTTCTAATGTTGAATCTAAAATCCCCACCATATATATCCAAAATCCATTTTAAAGAATTTGTAATAATTTTAAGAACTTTATAAATGGAAATAATAATAAGTAAATATGAAAAGATAAAAATAGAGATATCAATTTTTATAAGTAAAAGAGAAAGGAAAAATATAATAGTATAAGATATAAGTTCTTTAAATTTTATGATTTTATCTATTATAGCTAATTTTTCCCATTCAAAAGAAAAATCTTTTTCTTGCAGGATATATAAAGAAATAGGAATTAAGATTGTGAGTAAAGCTATAAATAAATTTTGAAAAATAGAGATATCAAAATGATTACTTTGGATAAATTTTTCTATCGCATGTAAAATATTTAGTATATTATCCATCATCTACCCAAACCTCACATCATCAACTCTCAAAGCTTTTTCAAAAAACTCTTTATACTCACTCAAATCAATATTAGATTTAATCTCAAAAGACTCAATATTTTTACCAAGAGAAATAGAATTTTGAGACTTATAAGCTCTAATCTGTTCCACAAATTTCAAAACCTCTTCAAACTCTAATCTCTTCTCTTCACTTAAATCTAAGGTTGAATCCACAACAGGCCAAGCGGAAAGATGAATACTCTTTGCATCTTCAAATTTTGCATAAATACCTTGATAAATTTCTTCAGTAATAAAAGGCAAAATAGGAGCATAAAGCTTAATAATCGCAAGCAAGACATTGTAAAGAGTATATAAAGCAGATTCTTTGGGATCCTTGTCTTCACCGTATAATCTGTACTTGATAAATTCTAAATAATTATCGGTAAAAACACTCCAGAAGAAAGTATCAACCGCACTTCTCGCTCGGAAATATTCATAAGACTCGAAGCTCTCAGTAGCTTTTTTGATGGTCTGATTAAGTTCATCCAGAATCCATTTGTCAGAATTTTCTAGACTAACCTTAGATTTAGGATCAAAATCACCAAGATGCATTTCTAAGAATTTTGAAGCATTGAAAAGTTTATTAACAGTCTTTTTACCTTTTTTGATTTCATCTTCATTGAACCTTATATTCTCACCAAGAGTAGTACCAGTAGCCCAGAATCTGAAAGCATCAGCTCCATAGAGTTCAATTGTTTTTTGGGGAGGAGTATAATTACCTAATCTCTTTGAGATTTTTTTACCTGCTTTATCTAGTCCATGTCCTGAAATCATAACATCCCTAAAAGGTAAACTTTTGTGATGGAAAAGAGATTTTGTTACAGTATAAAATAGCCAAGTTCGGATAATTTCAAAGGCTTGAGGCCTAAGAGTGGAAGGATATAATTGAGCTTGAACAGATTTGTCTTCTACCAAACCAGCTCCAATCATAGGGGATAGGGAAGAAGTCATCCAAGTATCCATAACATCTTCTTCGGCTACCAAATCTTCAGGATTATAACCTTTTGGAGTATAAGTGGTTGGATCTACTGGTAACTCATCTTCTTTTGGTAAAATAATTTCGCCTGTTTCTTTGTGATACCAAACTGGAAGAGGGACCCCATAATATCTTTGGCGAGAGATACACCAATCCCACTTTAGGGAAGTAACCCAATCTTGATAAATACTAAACATTCTCTTTGGATGCCAGTTTAATTTTTGGGCTTGCTCCAAGAGTTCTGTTTTATATTGAGTGATATTGATAAACCATTGTTTGGTCTTGATAAATTCTACATTGACACCAGATCTTTCGGATACTTGCACGGTATGGGTAATTTCTTTTTGTGAGATTAATTTATTCTCTTTGGTTAGGTCTTCTAGGATAATTTTTCTTAATTTGGAGATATGGATTCCTTCGTATATTCCTCCGAGTTCATTCACTACTCCATTTTCTTTTAGTATAGCTTTTGTTTCTAACTTGTGAGTTTTCCATTTCAAAATGTCCTCGGCATCTCCCCAAGTACAAACCATCATAAGTCCAGTTCCAAATTCAATATCCACAGCCTCATCAGTCATAATTGGTACTTCTTGATTTAGAATAGGAGTGATAGCTTTTTTGCCTATTAAGTGCTTGTACCTTTCATCATTTGGATTACAAAACAAAGCTACACAAGCAGGAATTAATTCTGGTCTGGTGGTAGATATAATAAGTTTTTCTCCATTTTCTGATAAAAATTCTATATCGTTGAGGAAAGATTGTTGTTCATCATCTTCAAGATCAGTTTGAGCTAGGGCAGATTGGAAGGAAATATCCCACATAATTGGATCTTCTCTTCTCTCTAAATATCCTTTTTGATATAAATCTAGGAATGACCATTGAGCTATTTTTTGAGAATGAGGATTGATGGTAGAGTAGGTTTTTGTCCAATCTACGGATATTCCCATTAGCTCCCAAAGTTCTTTATAATTCTTAGCTCCTTGTTGTGTCTCTTCTAAACAAAGTTTTACAAAGTCAGGTCTTGAGATAGAGTTTTTATTGATTTTATATTTTTTTTCAATATGTCTTTCAGTTGGTAGTCCATTATCGTCAAATCCCATAGGATAAAAAACATTGAATCCTTGCATTCTTTTGAACCTAACTACAAATTCAGCTTGAGAATAACTCATAATATGCCCAGGGTGGAGATGATCAGCTGAGACATAAGGTGGTGGAGTATCTACTGAAAAAATTGGTTTTGTGGATTTCTCATCAAATTTATAGATTTTTTCTTTGTCCCAAAAATCTCTCCAGATATTTTCTTGAATTTTTGGTTCATATTTGTTAGGTAGACTCATATTAGTTGTGAAACATATTTATAATAATGTATTTATTCTAACAGAAAAAATGGTTTTTGGGAAGTTTGGGAGGTGTAAGAAATATTATAAAAAAGTGTTTTATGGAATTTAAATATTTATTTAATAAAACTCTTGATTGATTCAAAATATTCTTTTAGATTCTCATAGCTTAATTTATCTTTAACTTCATTTATAGGAATCCATTCGAGGATATCTCCATCTTTTTCAATTTTAAGTGTACCAGTTGCAGAGCATAGCCAATAATAAGTTGAGGTTTTTTTATCTGAAGAATCAATATATATAAGAGGAGGTAATTTAGCAAGAATTTCTTTTATAGTAAGACCAGTTTCTTCTAGAACTTCTCGTCTCATAGCTTCTTCTAGTTTTTCATTTTCTTCAACATGCCCTTTGGGAAATGTATAATCTTGTTGCTTTCCTCTATAAATAAGTAATATAGATTTTTTATCTTCAGATAGTATAATAGAACCTGCTTTACTTTTTTCCATAGAGTTTATTTATGATAATGTACTTATTTTAACAGAAAAAATGATTTTTGGGAAGTTTGTTGGTGTAATAAGACTTTATTTTAAAAATATCCAATGGACACTTGATTCTTTGACAAAAACCATTGACAGAAATAAATTTATCCTATATACTGTCTTAGTAAAATGCACTTTAAAAAATATATGAACATCAAAAAATATGTGTTTGTTTTTGTATATGTGATTGGATTAATTGTGACAATAAATATGGTAGGAAATCAAGTTCCAAAGATGGATTTGTCAGATGGAATTTTTAATTTAATTACCTATTATATAGTTAATACATTTTACTATACAATGATATTTCTATTTTTCCTAAAAAAATCTAAGCCGATATATAATGATTTGGTAAAACAAGAAGCGGGAGAATTTTTTGGAGAAATTCTTGGATTTGTAATAATTTCATTAATAAGTAGTGCCCTTTTTGTTGGATTTTTAGTGATGGTTACTTCAGAAAATTTTAAAAATTACGATGAAGGATCATCTTATTTGATAACATATTATGCCTTATTAAAGATAGGTATGATATTTACAGTATTATTAATCAATAGTATATTTAATTCTTTAAATAAGAAAACAGATACTATTAAAAATAATGTTATTCCAATTAATTCTAATAGAAAAGAAGGGTAAAATATTATCCTAAGTTAAGTTTTTAGCTCTAATTTCAATTTGAAGTTAGAGCTTTTATTTATTAAAGAATTAGATATAATTTTTTAGTATTTTCTCAAACATATTTACTAAATGCTCCTCGTCATTATCTTCTAAGAATTTTGTATATCCTGGATGAGAATTTAGTTCAATAATCCAAAATTTATCTTTATCATCAATAACAATATCTAATCCAATATATTGAAAATCTGGAAATTTTGACATTGATTTGATAGATTCTTGAATTCTTTTTATCAGAACTTTATCAGTAATAACTTCAGTTTTGGATTTCTCCCAATGTAGAGGACTTAAATTTCCTACAAACTTAGCATTATTAATAATTTTTTCATAAACTAACATTATCTTTGATTGGAATAAAATTATTCTAAATTCTCTTTTTATATTCACAAATTCTTGAGCAAGAGCTACATAATCATATTGATTACTTTTTTTGTCAAAAATTAATTCTAAAGCTTTGAGAATCTCTTTTTTGGAAGTACATTTAAAAACATTTTTACCTTGTGAGCCAGAATTTCTTTTCACTATTACAGGAAAAGAAAATTGATTTATAATTTGCTCACATATGATTTGATGACTCTTAAATTCAATATAACTTTTATACTCTTCACCTCCATTTGGATCAAAAAAACTAACTGTTTTTGGTAAGTTTAAGTCATTATGAAAAAGAGTATATGTAAAATCTTTGTCTCTACAGATATTTGCGACGGATTCACTATTAAAAGGAGTAATTCCATTTGTGAAAAGAAGATTTTGTTTAGGTGTTTTTATTTCTAATACATTTTGAGATTTATGTAGTATATTATACTCTAAATTTAATTTATCACAGGCTTTAATTATGGCTTTAATATGGTTTAACATTTTACTTAGTGGTTAAAAACTCATTATTTGAAAGACAATTTTCATAAAAATAAAAATAGAGAGTATAGCATCTCTATTTTTACTAAATTTCGATAACAGGAGCAGAGATAAACCAATATACATCATGCACCTATATATTATATTCTTATAACCTTTTTATGTCAATAAAAAAAGCTCCCAATAATGGGAGGATGATTTTAGGTAAAATATATAGATTTCATATATTTAAGTCTTTGGTTAGTTTTAAAACAAGATTAAAGTATTTACCAATACTGAGTATAATATCATCAGTATTGTATGCAAAAGAATATTTTTCCCTAAATTCAGAAAGTGTAAGAGGATCCCCTTTTTGTATTCCAAAACCTAAAAAACTCTTTATAATGAATAAATCTTTTATATTTAAATTATTTTCTGCTATTTTCAGAAGATCATTATAATTAATTATTTGTATATATTTATGATCTACGAGATATTGTTCTATGTCCCAAAAAATATTATCTAAAAAATAATTTTCTGATATTTTTTTACTATTATTTGGAGAGTCTGAGAAAAATTTATCAGAAAAATATTTTATGAAATCTTCTTCTTTTTTATTATTATGAAAAATTAGATTAGCTATTAATTGAAAATTTTTATTATAAGAGCTAATCAAAATAAGATCTGCATTTAATTTTTTTATAGACATAATTTTAAATAGATTGAATATTGCAAGTATATTATTTTAGATAAAAAGATTACACTTATTATAACATAAAAAATGATTTTTATAAATTTAAGTGTGATCTGATTGGTATCTTTAATTAATTCAAAATTTTTGCTTGACAAGTCTTTTTTTTTTGATATGATAAATGTGTACCTTACAATTTTAGGAAGATAGTTCTGTGAGTTTATCGAATTTACAAGTAGACTTAAAAGAAAACATGAAAAGCTCTATTGATATAATCAAAAATATTGATTTATCACCCATTGCTTTTAAATTGACATGTTGTGAAGATGGTAATTCTTGGACAAAAGATAGAGCTATTAAAGCTGTAAAACAATACAAAGTATTTCTTTTTACAGTTTTGTGTCATCAAAAACAAAATGTATCAATTGTACCTACAAAGAATATTGATGTTGTATGGCATACACATATTCTTGATACTCAACTATATCATGCTAACTGTCAAATGATTTTTGGCTACTACTTACATCATTTCCCATATTTTGGTTTGAGAGGTAAAGAGGATGCTCTTGCACTAAAGAATGCTTTTGAAGAAAGTAAATTATTATACACAAAGTATGGAGACATCTTTGAGGCAGAATTTATTTTTTCTAATTCTACACCTAGTTCATGGTGTGAGGCTTCTTGTGATGGTCCAACTTGTGATGCAAATGTCTGTGATAGTAATGATTGCACACCTGCAATTAATTTGTTAAAATCGATTGACGAATTACTTATGGTAAGACCAAGATTGTTTTAGCTAAATTCAAAACTATAATTTTAATATTTTATGATGGTATATAAAGAATATGCCATCTGTATTTTTATTAGGAGGTATTTATGTTTCAAGATAAAGGGTACCATTTTATAAACTCTCACATATCTGTTAAGAAATTAATTGGTCTTGTAAAAACTCAAATTTTTCAAGACTACTCATTTTTTTTGCAGAAATATAAATATTTTGATATTCCTAAATCCCCATACTTTCATTGTGAGAAATTAAACGATGGAAGAAACAGGAATGAGGTTCTAATATCTAAAGAGTTTTTCTTTAAAATCAAAGAAAATCCAATATATATGCCAGAAATATCTTTCCTTGAAGATGTATTTATTGAATCAGAAAGGATATTTAATAAATATATTAAATTAATATCAAATAACAGTTTGTTGTTAATATTAAATTATACTACAATAGTGATAAAATTAATTGAATATAAATTTGATAATAAATTATTTTTTAATCATCCACATTTTGATAAGACACTCTTTTCTGTTGTTTGGGGATCAAATATATTGCATGAAAATTTCTTAATAGCACCATACTCATTAAAGTTTGAGGATAGATTAGAAATAAAAGATTTAAATCATGTTAAAGAAGATTCTTTTCCAATCATAATTCCAGGTGTTAGGTTAAAAGACAATTTAAATCTAGATATTTTTCCATCACCTCATGCAGTTCTATCTTCAAATAATGATACATCTAGAATATCAATGGTTTCATTTCTGGGTTTGAAAAAGAATCACCCTTTTATTAATAAGAAAGTAACATCTCTTATTAAAGGTTGGAATTATTATCCTACAAATTTAATCTATTAGACTTTAAAAACTCTTAAATTTACTTTTAGGAGTTATTTTTATAACATTATACATATATGAAAAAAAATCCTTATACATTTCACAGAAATCTAAAAGAGAATTTGATAAAAAGAAGAGGAGAAGTTCAAGCTAAAAAGATATTGAAACAAATTGAAGCAACTGAAATTTTTGATATAACATATAAATCACAGAATTATAATGTGAATGGATTTCATTTATATCCTAAATATGCAACAGAAAAGCTACCGGTTATAATCTATAATAGAGGAGGATCAAAGGATTATGGTATAATTGACTTTCGTATCATAATAAATCTTTTAATCCCATTAGCATTATCAGGTTTTAGTGTTTTTTGTTCTCAATACACAGGTAATGCAGGTAGTGAAGGTAAGGATGAATGCGGTGGTAAAGAAGATATACAATCAGTAATTGATTTATATGAATGTATCAAAGAATCTGAAATTAGTGATGAATCTAAAATAAGTATGTGGGGAGATAGTCGAGGTGGTATGATGACATATATTCTTATTAATGAGGTAAATTGGATAAAATCAGGAGTAATTAACTGTGCTCCAACAGATATTGAGAATAATTATAAATTGAGACTTAAATTAAAAGAATTTAGAAGAGATATGTATGATGTTGATTCAGGTTTAGAAAATAAAAAGAGATCGGCATTATACTTGGTTGATAAATTTCCGAAAAATGTCCCTTTAATTATTTTTCATGGAACAAAAGACGACAGAGCTCCTTTGGAAGATACTTTAAAACTAGCTTTAGAATTATCTAAAGCAGGGATAGATTATAATTTACATATATTAGATGATCAACATTGTTTGCCTTTGTATAAAAAATTTGTTTTAGAAAGAGGAGTGGATTTTATAAAGAAAAATTTATAATATTATTTTTAAAGATGAAAAATTTAAACATACAGACAAGACTTATAAATCATATAGAATGTAAATGGAAATGCAAGATTATTGATAAAAGTGTTCCTTTTCAAGGTATGTCTAGCAGTGTTATTTTGGTTAAAGTAGATAATTAATCTAATATAGGAATATTTGACAGAGATTTACAATCATTAATCTATCAACCTAATTTTGATAAGGTAAAAGCTCTTGTAATAGGTAGATTCCAAAAAGATAGTAAAGTTAAAGATGAGCTTCTGATAAAATCTATTAAAACAAAAAAAGAATTACAGAACATACCTATTATTGCTAATTTAGATTTTGGTCATACTCATCCTATGTTCGTTTTTCCTATTGGTGGGAGTGTTACTCTTAAAATTAAAAAAGATAAATCTGAGATTATTGTAAAAAATTAAGTTCTGCGATATTCCTTTTAAATCTTCGGTTCAGAAATCTAATACAACGGTGTAAAATGAATAAATAGAAGATAATTATGAAAATTTTATGGATTGATATTCAAAGATAAATAATATTTGATAAAATTTTAATCTAGTTAACAGAAAAAGAGCTTAACAAGCTTTTTTTTAGTCATAATTTAAAATCTAAAACAAAATAAAAAAGCTCCCAATAATGGGAGGATGATTTTAGGTAAAATATATAGATTTCATATATTTAAGTCTTTGGTTAGTTTTAAAACAAGATTAAAGTATTTACCAATACTGAGTATAATATCATCAGTATTGTATGCAAAAGAATATTTTTCCCTAAATTCAGAAAGTGTAAGAGGATCCCCTTTTTGTATTCCAAAACCTAAAAAACTCTTTATAATGAATAAATCTTTTATATTTAAATTATTTTCTGCTATTTTCAGAAGATCATTATAATTAATTATTTGTATATATTTATGATCTACGAGATATTGTTCTATGTCCCAAAAAATATTATCTAAAAAATAATTTTCTGATATTTTTTTACTATTATTTGGAGAGTCTGAGAAAAATTTATCAGAAAAATATTTTATGAAATCTTCTTCTTTTTTATTATTATGAAAAATTAGATTAGCTATTAATTGAAAATTTTTATTATAAGAGCTAATCAAAATAAGATCTGCATTTAATTTTTTTATAGACATAATTTTAAATAGATTGAATATTGACAAATATAATATACTATGATAATTTAAATATGTCAATTCACGCATGAGGTATGAAAAATGTCTGGATATGGTAAAAATGATGCAGCTAAAGACACTGGATCATCTTGTAAAGAAGTAAGTCAATCTTGGCATCAAGCACGAGATGATGCAGCTAGTGAAGGATCTTTACAAGAAAGAAATTATGATAAAGTTTCTGACTCAACTACAGGTCCAATACTTTATTCAATTTTCAATGCTGTATTTGGTACTAATAAAGATGATTAATGTTTAAGAAATATACTAAACTTAATCTATATTAAATTTTAACCACTCTTTAAGTGAAGAGTGGTTTTTAATTATTTTAAAGTACAACTTATTAAAATAGTAGTAAAAATCTTAAATAAAATAAAAAAACTCCCAAAAATGGGAGTATGATTTTTAGATGAAGTAAATAGATTTATAAGTCTTTTTGACAAATCTTTTTTTTTTGATATACTAAATATGTACATTTAATTAAAACCATTTGGAGGTTTAAAAATGGCTAAGTTGTTTGGTTGGGGAACTAGTTCAGATAAAGTATCTGATTCAGAAGGTACATGGGGTTCTGATAAAGTCAATGAAAAAACTGGTCAAAGAGATTCCTATGTTGGAACTGATAAATCATCAGGAAATCACTGTCATGGTTGGAATAATCCTTCAACTGGAGAAATCGGAGTAGTCCATCGTGGAGAATGTAAAGTCTGTAAAGACAATACTAAATAATTAATTTTTATTGGTAGATGTAAACACATCTACCTTATTACTTTATGAAAACATTATATACTGAAATAATTGATATTCTGAAAAAAGCTAAAAATTCAAGAGCTTCACAAAAAGCTAAAGAATCATTGATTTTGTTTTCTGGAAAAATGACAGATTTTTTAAATCAAAAATTAGATATTCATATGATAATGCCATTTTTTTTAGATGAAAAATATATATTTGCTAATAATTATTTTAGTATGCCAAATGATTTTCCTGATAGACAAATTATTACAACAGGATATTTAGAACAAGTTTTGAGTATAGCTGGTATTGTTGAATCAAAAAAAATTTCTAAAGAATTTGAATCTTTAATATTAGATTTACATGATAAATTGTATTCTAATTCAGATTATCAAGAAGAATTTAAACAATTATTAGAAATACTAGATTTGATTAAATTTGCTTGCTCTGATTGATACAATAAATTCTAGTTATCTGTGTGGATTAATTATTTTAATCCACATTTTAATTATATATTATTAATTATATAAACCTATGAAAATTATAACTCAAACTAAAATCAATTATGAAGAATTTTTAAAAAAAGATTTTTTTCAAGAATTGTCAATGGAAAAAAAGGAAAATCTAATATCTATAATAAATTCAGTTCAATGTTATGAGATTTGGTATAATTCTGATGGAAGAAAAATCAAAGGTTATATTGTTACTCCAAAAGATTCTACTAAAAAGTTACCTGTCTTAATATATGCCAGAGGTGGAAGTAAAAATTTTGGGATAATAAATGATAGAGTAATAACATTTCCTTTATCTCGAATAGCTTCTTGGGGATTTATAGTTATTACAACCCAATATTCTGGAAATGATGGAAGTGAAGGAAAAGATGAATTATCAGGTATGGATCTAAAAGATTTAATTAATTTAAAAGAAGTAATAAAAGAAATTCCAAATGCCGATATTAATAATATAAATATTTATGGAGCAAGTAGAGGTGGACTGATGGCTCTAAATTTACTTAAAAGTCAAGATTGGATCAAAAAAGCTATAATTATTAATCCAGAGTTAGATTTAGAAGATAGTTATGAAAAGAGACCAGAGTTAAAAGAATTTAGAAAAGATATGTATGATGTAGAATCTAAATCAGAAAATTTAAAGAGATCTCCATTTTATAATTTTTCAAAAATCAATAAAAATACAAAAATATTACTTATTCAAGGGGGATTAGATATTAATGTTAATCCTTTAAAAACAATAGCATTTTATCATAGTTTGATTAACAATGATTTTAAAAATATAGAATTTCATTATTTTCCTTATGTAGACCATCATTTAAATGGTATTTCAAAAAGATTACAAGATTTAATAATAAAAGAATTTTTAGAAAAATAAAATAAAATTAAAAAAGATAAATCTGAGATTATTATAAAAATTATTAAGACATAAGGTGAATAAATAATCTAAATAAAATAAAAAAGCTCCCAATAATGGGAGGATGAGTTTAGGTAAAAACCATGGATTCAAAGATTTGATGATCCAAAGTTGTTTCATTTATTTTAGAGATTCTATTCGCAACTCTTTTTATTAGAATTGGTAGTGAAGAATTTTTGTTATTGGAATAATCAAAAACAACAATAGCTTGATTTAAATAAATAAATTTACACATATTAAATAATATATATCTTACTTCACCTTTATGTTTCTTATCAACACATAAACATGTTATATAATAAATTTTTTTATCCTTAGCATATTCAGGATATTTATTTATCAAAAACTTATCATTGCAATAAGCAATTCTTGCTTTGACTAAATTGTTAGTCATAAGAGCAATCCCTACAGGAGAGTTGTATTGATAAAGAATGAACTTGAGATAGTCGGGATCATCCAAAGCTTTTGTGAAAAAATCTTCGTCATAACACATTTGATCCTGAGCACAGATAATATCATCTCCAAAGGATATGTTATATAAATCCCAGAGAATCTTTTTTTCTAAAAAAGATTCTATTTTTTCAAAACATTCAACTTTTAACATAAATTTACTTTTCAAAACGAAAGAACTATGATATTATACAACTATATAAATGTTTTGTCAATAAATCTTATAGTATGGATATATCTCATATAAATAAAGATATTGTAGAAAAGTTAGAAACACCAGTTTTGGTTATTAGTGAGTCAAAAGTTCAAGACAAATATACAAAAATAAAAGATACATTTGAAAATATAGATATATATTATGCAATAAAAGCTAATTCAGATGATCAGATACTTAAAATATTAGATGATTTGGGTTGTAATTTTGAAATAGCTTCAATATCTGAATTAGATCAACTGATATCTTTAGGAATTAGTCCAGAGAGAATAATATCTAGTAATCCAATCAAAATAAGTAAGTTTATAGAAAAAGCTTATGAATATGGTGTAAATAGATTCTCTTTCGATAGTTATCAGGAAATAGATAAAATAGAAAGATTGGCTCCAAAATCACAGGTATATCTAAGACTTAAAGTAGATAATGAAGGTAGTGATTGGCCACTTACAAATAAATTTGGAGTAGATAAGAGTGAAGCAATTCCTTTGATGGAATATGCACAAAGTAAAAATCTTGATGTGATCGGTCTTAACTTTCATGTTGGATCTCAGTGTCTGAATCTGGATAATTGGGAAAAAGCAATGAAAACATCTGCAGAAATATTTCAATTAGCCAAAGATATAAATATAAATTTAAGTTTCCTAAATTTAGGAGGTGGAATACCTGTAAAATATAAAAAAGAAATACCAAATCTCAATGAGATAAAGAAAGTAATTAAAGATTCTTTTAAGAGTTATTTTCAAAACTTCCAAAATACAAAATTAGTTTTGGAGCCAGGGAGGGGGTTAATAGGTGATTGTGGATATATGGTGGCTGAAGTCATTTTACTAAAGAAAAACAATGAAGAAAATTGGATTTATTTAGATGTGGGAGTATATAATGGATTAATGGAGACATTAGAGAATTTTTCGTATGAATTATTTTTAATTAGAAATGGAAATATTTATAAAGATAATGTAAGAAAAATTCCTTATAATATTGCAGGTCCATCTTGTGATAGTATAGATATTATGTTTAAAAATTATGATTTGCCAGAAGATATAAAATTAGGAGATAAGATAATTATCTTAAATACAGGTGCATATACTACAGCTTGTTCAACCTCATTTAATGGTTTAATTACTCCAGAAATTTACATTAATAATTAAAAATAAAATTATGATATTGTTGGTTTATATATTGTCTTGTATTACAACTTTTATTACGGGAATATTAGTTTATAAAAAAAATCCTAAAAGTAATATTAATAAAAATTTTCTCGGATTTACCTTAGCAGTATCTTTTTGGGTCTTTACTTTAATACTTTCAGATATACCTAGTAATTACACATTATTTTCAAATAGGATAGTTGTTCTTCCTGCATCATTTATCCCATATTATTTTGTACTATTAAGTTATGCATTTTATGAATTAATAAATAAAAAATTTAAAATAACTCGTAAGTTACAAATACTATTACTATTTCCCATTTTATTTATACTATTATTTACCTTTACAGATGCCAATGTCTCAGAAGTAATTTTTAGAGATTGGGGGACGGAAGTGAAAGTTGGATGGTTGTATTATATTATTTTTATTTATTTTCTAGGATATTTATCTATAGCATTTAAAAATTTACATAATGTATTTAAAGTATCTACTGGAATTATTAAAGTACAAATAAAGTATGTATCAATAGGATCATTTTTAGGATTATCATTTGGAATTTTTACTAATATAATATCGTTTTTTATAGATTTGCCATATGCATATATATTTGGACCTATATCAGGATTAATTATGATAGGATTTGTTGCTTATGCAATCGTAAGATATAGATTCCTAGATATTAGACTAGTTATAAATAAATTTATAATATATTGGATAGCATTAATCTCAATGTATATAATATTTTATGCTATTTTAGGTTTAGAACAAAGAATATTTGGAGATATTTATGATATAAGGTCATATGTTTTAACGGGAGTCATTTTTATTATAATCACAATTTTATTTACACCATTTAAGTCAATAATATTGAGATTTGTACAGAATAATTTTTTCTCAGAAGTATATTTGAATCAGAATATACTGGAAGATTTGACAAAGAGATTAACTACAATAATAAAAATAGATGATATAGTAAATTTGATACAGAATACTTTAATACAGAACTTTCATTTAGGGCAGATGGAAATTATTTTATATAATAAAGATGGTAAGATTATATCAGCAAATCCAATATTAGAATATAAGAAATATCAATTTTTAAGAGATAAAAATTTTATAGCACAAATGAGAAGAAGCAAGGATCTAATAATAAGATCCGAAATAAAATTGATAGTAGAACAAACAGAAAATAAAGAAATACAATTAATATATAAGAATATAATGAGAACACCATATGAAATATATTATCCCATTATATATGGAAAAGAGTTATTAGGAATATTTTTAATAGGAGAAAAAGACAAAAAAGAAGTGTTTACTACACAAGATTTAAAGTTAATAAAAATTTTAGGACAACAATCAGCAATAGCAATTAAGAATGCATTATTATATCAAGAAATAAATGATTTTAATCGTACATTAAATCAAAAAGTAAAAATACAAACACAAGATATATTAGAGAAGGCAAAAAAATTAGAAAAATTAATCAAGATGAAAGATGAATTTTTAACAATAGCATCACATCAATTAAGAACACCTACCACAGTAATAAAAGGATCTTTATCTATGATGGTAGAAGATGAATTTGATAAATGGACACCAGAAGATAAAAATAAATTCATAAGTGGAATGTATGAGAAAAGTATCAAGCTTAGCAATATAATAGATGATATCTTATTATCATCAGAGATAGACAGTGTTAACTTTCAATTAAATAGAAAAGAAGAATTTGATATTATAGGTATAATAAAGGAAGTAAAAGAATCTTATGAAGATTTAGCAAAAAAACACGATCTGAAATTAATATTTAATAATTTAACAAAGAAAGAAGAAATATTAGTAATAGGAAATAGAGAATATATAAAGAAAGCAATACAAAGTTTAGTAGATAATGCACTTAGATATACTAAAAAAGGTGAGATTAAGATAAATATAGACATTATCAATGGAAAAGTATTATTAGAGATAAAAGACACAGGAATAGGTATATTAAAGACAGATAGGAAAAATGTAATGAATAAATTCACAAGAGGAAAAAATGGAGAGATGGTTTATATAGATGGTTCAGGCTTAGGATTATATTTGACCAAAAGAATTGTAGAACTACATAATGGGAGATTTTGGTTTGAAAGTGAAGAAAATGTTGGTTCAGATTTTTTCGTGGAGTTGTAGGGGGGTATAATTTATTTAAAGTTTCTACTTGACAAGTTTTAATTTTTTTTAATACACTGAATATGTACTTTATTTGAAAAAAGTTAAGATGGCTAAAAAACACAGTTGGGAAAAGAAAGCTGCCAGAAATCAGCAGAATGCTAATCGAGAAAGAAATGTTGGACATCAGAATGGTGAAGAACATTCTAAGAAAGACAAGGGAAGAGATAAAGGCAGAAGCTCTTTCAATAAATAGTCTATAAATACCGTTTCAAGGAAGTAACATATTACTTCCTTATTTTTATAAATTACTTATATAAAATATACCTATCATGATAAAATATCATCATTTAAATTGGAAATATACACTTGGATTAATGTTAGAGATACAGATATCTTCACAGAAAGAAACTAGAGACCAACAAGGGTTTACCCATTTAGCTGAACACCTTTTGTTTTATGGGAATAAAGATAAAGATTATAATAAGCTTTCAGAAGATATATATAATTTATTTGGGAAATTAGAGGCTGTCACAGATCCCAATTCTGTAAGAATTTATGCCCAGTTTGATATAAAAGACATAGAATTAGTCAAAGTGTTCTTATCTAACATGATTTATAATTCTGATTTACAAGAGAAAGACTTTTCTTTTGTAAGTAGAGAAATTTATGAAGAAATTCAAGAATATACTGAAAGCTCATCTTTTTATCATAAAAAGAGAGTCCAAAAATATATTCCAAAACTTCACTCATTAGTTGGTAATTGGGAAGAAGGAGAACTTACTTATAAAATTTGTAAGGAAGCTCAAGAATATTGGAATACCTCAGTACAAAAAAGTTCTATAGAAAATTATTTTATAGGAAATTGGCAAGATGATTGGATAAAAGACTTTCAAAATATCTTTAAACAAAAAAGTTCTATAGAAGCAATTAAAAAAAGTGAAATGAAAATTATGAAAACTTCCTCAAAAGAGCTAATATATGAATATTTAATTAATTATACAATAACGCAAGATATATTTCTTTCTTGGTTGGAAGAAGTAGTATATAAAAATAATATGGAGAGCCTAATTTTTAATAGAGGAAATAAAAAATATTTCTCTATTATTTCTGATATTGATATAAATCTTAATCTATTTGAATATAAAAGCTTTAAAAAAGCTTTTGATTATATAAAAAAAATATATTTATCAGGATTAGGAATGGATATTGACGGAATAAATTATAAATCTACATTAAATAGGTTGCAATTGTATAATAAAATAACAGATATCCAGAATAATTCTCTGGAAGATATTTATTATAAAATAAAACTTTTACAAACACAAGATTTTCAAGAATATTTCACCTCTCTAAAATAAGTCTTTGATTTAAACTTGTAAATTAATAAACCATGTTATATAATAGTTTGTTTTATTATAATAAATTTTGTATAATAAAAAATGGAGTGATTTATAAAAACCACTCCTTATAATTAGATTATTTTTATTTAACCCAACTTACATTTATCTCCACCACATTTACCGACAGACTTCATAGCGACAGCATTACTACTGTTTTTTTGAACTTTTGAGACAATTATTTTGAGTTTCATAAAGGTTAATCCTTGAATTTTATAGAACAATATAGTTGGCAAGATTTTTATAAATAACTTGCTTATCAATTAAATAAATGGTATCATTATTATTAATTAATGTCAATAAATTATCTATGGATTATAATATTGTTTCTTTTTTGTCTCTTTTAAAATATAATTTTGATTCAAATTTAATAAGTAATAATATTAGAAATGAAGCCAAAATTTTATTTCCTGAATTATTTAGTAGTTTGTCACAAGATGATTCTGAATATTTTTGGAATGTAACACAACTTCCTGACAAAATACCAGTTATAAATTATAATGAAAGTGAAATTAAGTTGATAATAGAAGACATACTAATAAAATCTAATAAAAAACTTCCTCTTCCAAAGAAAATAAATATTATAGTTTTACCAACATTTTATAAATTTTTTTTAGAGGAATTAGATGGAGTTATGGGATATGCTCCTACAATAGGTGGTACTATTTTTATTAGTATAAATACATCTACTGAAAATTGGAAAAAAAGTTTACAAGACACTATTGCTCATGAATATCACCATGTAATTATTCATGAATATCATAATTGGGAAACAATAGGACAGATATTAATATTTGAGGGTTTGGCAGAATATTTTCGTGATGAGATTGTAGGGGGTAAAAAATCACCTTGGATCGAAAAAATAAATAAAGAGTATGAAAAAACTCTTATATCTTTTGTTCCTGAATTTGCTAATAATTGGAATCAAAATGCTTTTTTAGAAGATTCTCAGTATGATGCTTTATTTATGGGAGATGAAATTCATCCTCAGTGGTTAGGTTATTCTTTAGGATATATTATAATTAGAGATATTCAAGAAAAATATAAATTTTCATGGATAGAAATAACTAAAAAAGAGCCTTTAGAAATATGGCAATTATGGTTAGACATAAAAAAAGACAAGGTGTTATAAAAATACCTTGTCATAATAATTTTTGATTATTCTATTTAAGAAAAGAAATGAGGAAAACTAGGATATTTATTAATCCACTTTAGACCAAGTTTATTAATTCTAGAATGGTTTATTGGTTCTAATCCAAACCCAAAGTACATAGGAAGTAATTCAGAACTTAAGACCTTAACAACCTTAATAAAACTAGATTTATTTTTTGATGATAAATCTACAATATATGGGTTGTATTTTTCAATTAAATCCTCTAAACAAAACTTATTAGTGGATATAGTATCTGTAACAGGTGCATTTAATATCCAAGAGATATTCTTTAAATAAATAGGATTCATATAAAGAGAAGCATGTTTGTGAGGTGTATTAACATCTGGTTCATGCAACGGTTCTTCACAATTATCTTGCCAACTTAACAGCATAGATTCAGCTTCGCTAAATGCTTTTAAAAGAATACTTTCGTATTCAAACCCTGCTGAAGCTCCACAGACAAAACAAGGGTGTTTTTCAGTAGAATGAATGCAAATCAAATAAACTGGTATACTATCTAAAGTTATGTCAAGAACAGTTGTTTTATATCCAATTTTCTTCAAACTAGTGATTTGTAGCTGTAACCATTTTGGTAACATTTTAAAATCAATTTGACTAACAACCCTCTTAGTATGATAAATAACTAAAAATGAATCTCTCTCGATTAACTCTAATAAAGCTGATTTAAATGCTCTATCTAAATTAATATCTCCAGCTATTCCGTTTGAATTACTAAAGCCATATTTTGGATTATGTCCGTAAAATATCATATCTGATAAAGCATATTTTAGATCATCTCCTTTGATATTTTTCATTAAAACCCAATCAGTAATATCAGTTTCATTTAATCTTTTCAAGGAAGTTAGACTGAAAACTTTTTTATGATATCCCCAAATTTCATTTTGGTTAAAATTTGGATAATCCAGGTCTTTTATAGAACATTGTTTATCAAACCATAAGCCCATTGAGACTTCTCTTTCGATACTTTCAACTATGGATTTCAAAGAAGCTTCTTCACTCGTTGTTCCAGAACCAAATCCAGTATATTGTGAGTGTTCTCTAGATACATAACCTAAAGAATAAGAAGTATATTCTTCTAATGATCTTTTAGTTCTGATAAGAGAACTATGTAAGTGGGGGTATTTGTGCTCAAGCTGATACAATGAATTCTCCTTAATATCAATCTTAGAAGTATCTTCAGGAACTCCAAATATCAAGCAGGTTAGAGTTGTTAATTTTTTATAATCAACAATCATTTCTGCAACCAAATCATCAAATCCTCCGTACTCTAAACAACCAATTTCTTTTTCAGTAGATAATAATATTGCATTCTGAGCTATATGACCGGCTTCAATAAGAGCAAATCTTAAAGCTCGATTTGAATATTTTTTATCAATTTTGGAAATATTTGATGTTAATAATACTATCATAGTAGCACATGCTACAAAATGTTTTGAATCTAAAAGTCTTTCATACCAACCAATAGATTGAAAATAATCTTCATCTCTCCATTTGTATAGAGAGTAGGTCTGAGGATTGTAGGCATAGACTCCTTTTTTAATATCCTCAACTTCTCTAGGGAATATTACTATTGGAACAAATGAATACATACCTCCTGCTGATGGTAATGTCCAAACATCTTCAACTCTAAGCATTCCTTTAAGTAAAAACATTATAGATTCTTTGCTTAATAGTTTTTTGTTATCAAAATTTCTACAACTTTTTCTTTTAAGGAAAAGGTTAGTTAGTATTGATTCAAATGAAGAATTTGTTGAGTACTCAGGATTCTGATTGTATTCAGTATTTTTTTCTAAAGGAATATCAATAGCATCTTGTCTAGTTATAGATCTAGAAAAATAATTTGGATTTTGAGAACAAGTTAAAAACCATTTATATAATTGTCTAGAATCATATATAGCTTTTTCTTGTAATAAAAAGTCACATATTAAAATACATTTTTGTAGATCAATTTGTAACTCATTAGAAATCTCACTAATAGTATTTAATCCATTACAACTTTTTAAAAAATTGTAAATATCTTCTGTATCTTCACCTTCTATTTTTACATCTTGTTCTTCATTCACCAAGAATATTGTGAGTGTTTGAGAATTTTTACAGTAGTCCCAAATACAGCAAGCAAAAGGTTGAAAAGAGATATCTTGTATTTGACTCATCTTTTAGTTTCCCTCAAATTTTTAAAGTACACTAAAGTAATTTTAAAATTACTAATTTTTATAATATGTAATTTCTGATAAAATGTCAAGTAATAAATTTTGATTTAAATACATGAGTTAATTATATTTAATAACAACTTTTATTGATTAAATTATACTAAATGATATAATAAAGATAATTAATAATAATAAACAATTTTTTATGCAGACAAAAATATACCAATATCTTATAAATGGAATAAAGACACATATTATAGAAATTCCAACTCTTGATT
>CAZWIJ010000007.1:0-92487 GCA_964633865.1 uncultured Candidatus Saccharibacteria bacterium | reverse complement strand
AAAATTAATCACAAATTCTCCTTTACTTAATTTATCTACAAATAAAAGTAATGCCATAGATATACCAACCAAAATTCCTACACTTGCATCAAATATTATAACTATTAAAGCCACAACAACTGCAACTACAAAATTCTTCTTATCATTTTTCCAATAAAGCTCAAATTTTTCAAATTCAATCAAACCAAGAGCTATGTAAACTAAGATAGCAGATAAAACTGATATTGATATATACTGAAAATTATTAAATAAAATTACACTAATAATAAGTGTGCTTATAGAATCTATAATTTGAGACATTCTATGATTTGCACCAGTTTTTATATTAAGTCCAGTCTCCATATATCCAGCAGCTACAGGAAATCCTCCAAAAATACCTGAACCTATATTGGCAAGTCCTAAAGCAAACATTTCTTTTCTAGAATTAAATCTTGTCTTAGTCATTTTATCTGCAATCTTTGCTGTTATTAATGTCTCCAAAGTTGCGATAAATGCTATAATAATTCCAGTTAAAACTATAGCTTTTATTAAATCATAATCTTGTAGACTTTCAATTATAAGATCTAGATTAAAACCACTTATTAATTTAATTGATTCACTCGAAGATAATTTTTCTTGCAAACTTGTGGTCATATATTCAATTGAATCATTAGATTCCATTATATAACCTAATAAAACTCCTATCAATGTTACCGGTATTATACTTGGCACACTAGGCTTTATTTTTTTTATCAGAAATAGTAAAAATAAAAACAATGAGAATAATAACAAAGAAATATAATTTATATCATTTACAAATCTAAAAGTTTCTATTAAATTATGAAAAATGCTTTCTTCTACTGGCAAAAGTAATCCTAAAATATCGTTTATCTGACTAAAAACAATCTGAATAGCAACCCCAGCTGAAAATCCATACATTACACTTGAAGGGATATAAACAAGATATTTTTCTAATTTAAATAAATATATTAAATAAATAAACAACCCAGCTACAATAGAAATTAGAGGGAAATAAACTGCACCGAATTGAATCGAAAATGTTAATAATACTATTGTAATTGAACCAGTAACCCCTATTATGTTATAATTACTACCACCAAAGATACTAGCAATAGTACTTGCAACTATCCCAGTTATAACTCCCTGAATAGGGCTTGTTCCTGATGCCACCGCTATTGCTATACTTAGGGGGAACGAAAACATAGCAACTGTAAGACCTGATTTCCAATTAGATTTAAATTTGGAAGATATTTTAGAAATAATTTTATTAAGATTCATATAGAAAATTTGTCAGTTATTAAAAACAATTTTACTATTATATCACATTTATTTAACTTTAACAAGCAAATCTACACTTCTTTTTTATCTAATTTTACTCCTATCTCTTCATCTGTAAAACCTAAATATTTTAAAGCTAATTCTGTTTTCTCAAAAATTAAATTATCTTTTTGCTTTTGCCTAAAAATTTTACTTTTGATCATTACATTAAAAACTTTTTGACACGGTTTTGTAAATAAAACTGTTATTCCTTTAGCATGTAACATTTGTACAGATTCATCTAAAATATCTAATCCATCTAAATCCATATAAAAAGTATCTCTCATTCGAATAATTACATTTTTTAAATTAGGCATCTCAACCATTTTTTGGAAATTATGTAAATGAGCTTCACTATCTAAATAAACCATAATTCCTTCTATAGAGTAAACTATATTATCTATATTGTCATTAGGAATAACAAAACAACTTCCGTGCTCACATTCTATAATTTTTTTATTTTCATTAAAAATAGCTTCAAATTCCCCTTTACTTAATTTATCTACAAATACAAGTAAGGCAACTGATATTCCAATAATTATCCCAAAACTAGCATCTCTAAAAACAACAATAATTAAAACCAGAATTGCTACAAATAAGCTAGTTTTATCATCTTTCCAATATCTTTGAAATTTATCTATCTCAATAAGACCAAGAGCTGTATTAAAAAGAATTCCAGCTATAATAGCAACTGGAACATATTTAAAATATCCTAAAAACAGAATTGATAATACTATAGTTATTAAAGATACTAAAAATTGAGACATCTTACTATTAGCACCACTTTTAACATTAAGACCTGTTCTAATAAAAGCTCCCGTAGCTGGTAAACCTCCAAATAATCCAGAAAATATATTTGCTAAACTTAATCCTAGCATTTCTTTTCTTGAATTAAATCTAGTATTAGTAATTTTATCTGCTATTTTTGCTGTGATTAGAGTTTCTAAGATAGAAATTATTGCAACAATAATACTTATAGAAAATATAGCCCCAAACAAATCAGAGTTTGAGATAACTTCTCCTATATTATTAGGATTCACGAAATCAATTAGCTTAAAATCTATATTTGATTTTAATTTTTCTTCCAAACTAATCACGACTTTATTTAGATCTTCTGAAATATTAGCATATATACCAAATAATATTCCAAAAATTGACACAGGAATCACTCCTGGAATTGGTGACTTTATTTTCTTTAAAATAAATAAAGTTGAGAATGTTATTAAAAATATTAAAAGAGACAATAAGTTTACTTTATCTAAATTACTAAATGTTTGTTCTAAACTATGAAGAATAGATTCAGTTTTAGGCAAAGAAAGACCAAGAGCATCATTAATTTGTGTTATTGCAATTTGAATCGCAACACCTCCAGCAAAACCATACATTACACTAGATGGAACATAAACCAAATATTTTTCAAATTTTAATAGATATATTAACAATACAATTATCCCAGAAAAAATAGCTATTATAGGTAAGAATTCAAATCCGTACTCCAAGCTAAAAGATAGCAAAATAGTAGTAAGAGCACCTGCCACTCCTAAAATATTATAATGACTTCCCCCAAAAATACCTGCCATAAATGTTGCCCAAATACTAGTAATAACACCTTGTGTAGGAGTTCCTCCAGAGGCAACACTAATAGCAATACTCAAAGGTAAAGTTACCATAGCAACTGTAAGCGCAGATTTCCAATTAAATTTAATTTTATCTAAAAAAATATCTCTTTTCATAATATAAATAAATAATCTGTAATAAATCAAAAACAATTTAAAGATTATAACACTTTTAATCTTTAAAAACAATGATTTTGATTTATTATTTTAAATTTATTATTACTTTTAATATTGCCATTTCCATAAAAAAATAATATAATAATATTATAACATATATTTTATAAAATAAATTAAACTTACAATGGATAGTCAGAGCTTAATTAGATTAGATTCAGTCAGTAAATTTTTTGATATTCATATTCAAAGAAAACTTCCATCAAAAAGAACATCTAGCACAATGGATGGATTTGATAGTTTAAAAAAATATACTTATCCTGCTCTAAATAATATATCTCTTGATATCAAAAAAGGTGATTGGATTGGAGTAATAGGAAAAAATGGTAGTGGTAAAAGTACTTTGATGAAAGTTCTATCTGGAATTCATACTCCTGAAAAAGGAACTGTAGATATAAATGGATCTGTACTACCGTTCTTCGGAGCAGATGAAATTCTACATCCAGAAGGAACAGTAAAAGATTCTATTTTAGTAAAAGCGATTCAAGTAGGCTTACCCAAAAATGAAGCCCTAAAAATTTATAATAATATTATTTTATTTTCTGAGCTAGAAGATTTTACATCACAAAAAATTAAATTTCTCTCATCTGGTATGAAAACAAGACTTATGTTAGGTCTAATGCTAAATATAAATGCAGATATATATTTATTTGATGAGATACCAGCAACAACCGATATGCTTTTTCAAGAAAAAGTAATGAACAGAATTTTAAAATTAAAACAACTGCAAAAAACTGCACTAATAATAAGTCATAATATGGAAGAAATAAAAAAATACTGTGAAAAATCTATTCTACTTAATGATGGAGAAATAGTATCATTTGATAGAACTGACAATATTTTAAAGTTATATGCTGAAAACTAAGATTTAATAAATTTCTCTATCTCTCTTTTAAATCCATTTATAGTCTTAAAATCCTTATATATAGATGCAAATCTAATATAAGCCACTTCGTCCATATCTTTTAGAAATAATAGAACTGTATCCCCTATTTTATTACTTGAAACTTCTTTTTCATTATTTTTAGTAAGCTCATTTTCAATTTTTAAACACAGAGAGTTTATCTTTTCTTTATTAACTGGTCTTTTTTGTAGGGAAGTCTCTATTCCTTTCATTAATTTTTCTTTAGAATATCTTTCTTTAATTCCATTCTTTTTAATTACCATCAAATCCAATATCTCCCTAATTTCTGTAGTAGTAAATCTATATCCACATAACTCACAAATTCTCCTTCGACGGACATACATATTATCATTAGAAACTCTTGTATCTAATATTTTAGTATCTTTATTTGAACAATTTAAACATTTCATATTATTATCTTTTTAACTTTTTATTTGTCATAAAAGCAATTCCTAACAAAGGTAATATATACCATATTATCGAAAAATTACTTGTAACAAATATATTATTTTTTAAAAAAGTATATACTAAATAATTATCTAAAGATATTGTCTTCATCAAAGTAACCATAACTAACCCAAGAAATGATATTGTAAAAAAAATATTAATTAATAATTTTTGAGAATATATCATTAAATTTTTTCTAAGTTGTGAAAAGAAAAAGATTAAAAATATAATTACAAAATAAAGCAATAAACTAGCTAAATTATCATTTATAATACCTAAACCTAAACTACGAATCACCAAAATTGATATAAAAAAATTTACAATATATAAGTTTAAAGTTAAAAGAATAATATCTTTCAATCCTTTTTTATAGATCCAAAAATAAATCACCAAAAAGAGTGATATAATTATTACTAAATCTAAATAAATAAAGTTCGACAAGATATTTTCTATATTCATATTTTATAATCCTTCTTTTTTTAATTCTTGCAATAATTGCTTTTGTTTACTATTTAAACTATTTGGTATAACTGACTTCACAGTAATATATAAATCACCAATTCCTCTATTATAGAGCTTATTCATACCTTTTGACCTTAATTTAAAGACTTCTCCAGATTTAGTAAATTTAGGAACAGTCAGAATTATTTCTGAATCAAAAGTCTCTATATTTATTTTATCACCAAATACAAGACTAGTAAATGGAATTTCTTTTGTAAGGTATAAATCATCTCCATTTCTTCTAAAATATTTATCTTCCAAAACTCTAACAGATATATAAATACTTCCTGATCTACCTCCATACGAACCAGCATTTCCTTTCTCTGGTATTTCTAATGTCTGACCTGATTGAATACCAGCAGGAATAGAAATATCTACATCTACCTTATTCTTTGTGATGCCAAGACCATTACATTTTGAACATTTTTTTTCTGGGATTTTACCTGATCCATTACAAGTAGGACAGGTTTGTTTTTGAGCAAAAGTTCCTAACATAGTTCTGATTTGTTGAGAAATTGCTCCTGATCCGTCACAAGTAGAACAAATCTTCATTCCATAAGAAGGTTCTGCTCCACTACCAGAGCAATGGTTACAAGATTCATCTTTATTTAATTTAATTGTTTTAGAAACTCCTTTATGAGCTTCTCTCAAAGTTATCTCCACTTCAATTTGAATATCAGACCCTCTTTTTGCACTAGAATTACTTCTTCTGCCTCCTCCAAATATATCTGAAAAAATATCTTCAAATCCTCCACCTTGGCTTCCTCCAAATGAGAATCCTGACTGACCAAATATATCATCAAAAGAGAAATCTTGACTACCAGAAAATCCTCCTCCAGACTGGTTGAAAGTAGATCCAAACTGATCATACTGAGACCTTTTTTGCTGATCACCTAAAACTTGATATGCTTCATTAACTTCTTTAAATTTAGATTCATCACCACCTTTTTTATCTGGATGATATTGATGAGCTAATTTACGATAAGCTTTCTTAATTTCAGTATCAGATGCATTTTTATTAACACCTAATATATCATAATAGTTTTTTGACATATATCTTATTAAATTTAATAGTATTTTCTATATAATACATCATTAGCATATAATTGTGAAGAGTGCTAATAAGTAATTGTTTCTTTTTGTTTCATTTCAGATTTAATTTTAATAAAACCTAATTCTAAAAATATTTTTTCTAATAATAAAACCATATATTTTACAAAAAATCCATATATTGGAATTAAAATTGAAAATATTGAGAAAAATAGTCCAGACAAAATCAATGCAAACTTATTTGAATCTAAAACATTACTTAGAAAATTTTGTATTAAATTATTCAATATTTGACTTAATCCTTTTACAACATTAGTATCATATTTTATTTTCTCTTCTAAACCTAATTGAGTATTTATATCAGATATTTGACTTTCTATAGTTAAAGATTTATCCAAAGAAAGATTATCTAAATTTAAGTTTTTTAAATCTGGGTTTTTCTCTAGGTTCGTTTTTATATTTTCAGAAACTATTTTATTCTGATCATCTAAATTTTTCTTAACATTTTCCTCAATAATTTCTCCTATTGTAGATTCTTCTGTAAAATTTGGAATACCTCTTTTGATTAATGGCTCTAATAAACTTATTTGTGTCTTTATAAATGTATCTGAAATTTTAATTTCTGATTTACTCTCATCATAAAAATCATACATTTTAAAATAAAAGAAAACTGTTGCTATTATAATAAAGCTCATTATAATTTTTTTAACATGTGGAAAAATTATTCTACTAGAATTATATGTCAATCTTTCTTTGATTTCAATTTCAATTTGTCTTAAAAAAGATCCAAAAAATGTAGTTATAAAAAATCCTGTTATAATTATTATTAATATATTTAATAAATTCACATTATACAAAAAAACAAATAAAAATATTATAATAAAATGTATTAAAACAAATACAAAAGTATTATTTCTAGATGATTTTATAGAAGCATAAAAACCTAAAAGAGATATATTTATAATCAAGACAAAACTAATGCTAGCAAATGAAATCCAAAAATTACTAAAAAAATTTATTCCTCTATACAAAACTAAATTTGATATTAAAAAAATAAAATATAAAACTATTTCTAATCCTATTTGTTTTTTAATATTCATATATTTTACTTTTTAAATTTGTGTTTATATCTTTTATTCACTTGTTATTCCATCAAAGTCTTCTTCATTAGACTCAGCTTCTAACTTTGTAGCTCTTATTATTCCATCTTTATGGTGAGGTAATGCATAAATTGTATAAAATTTCAAATCTTCAGTATCAGATAGATTAATAATATTGTGCTTAGCCCCTGCAGGAACAATTATAGAAATCCCATCTTCTAACTTATATTCATTATCATCTATAATACATTTTCCTATTCCAGATTCAAATCTAAAGAATTGATCATTATCTTTATGAATCTCCAAACCAATTTCTTCTTTTGGCTTCAGAACCATTAAAACCAGCTGAATATAATTACCTGTGTATAAAACTTCTCTAAAATTATTGTTTTCTAATGTTTTTAATTCTATATTTGAGTGGAATCCTTTCATATATTTAACAAACTTTACTAATCTAATATATTTTTATTATATTACAAAACAAAGATATTGTAAAACAATGTGAACACACATTATATACAATATCTAACATTTCATCTCTTGATATTATAAAAATAAAATGTTAAAATATAACTGTTATACAATAATAAACATAATTTGTGTTTATAAGATAATGACTTTAAATAATTTTTGTCTCAGACAGTACATTTATATTGATATTATAAATGTAAATGGTTACTTTTTTGGTTATGTCTATGTTCAGCTACCAGGAACTCACCTCAGAAAACATAGATTATTACTAAATATATCAGATTCCATTTATAGAATGAGTTTCAATAATGAGAAAGATTTAAAAATTAAGTTAAATGAAATAATAGATACTTATCTCAATGATATATTTCAAAATAGCACTTAAAATTTATCTCTTAATTCAAAATTTTTTTAAATACAATTTTAAAATACAAGTCTCTATAAATTTATAGAGGCTTTCTTTATGTTTTCATATTGACATTTGATATAGATGTTCTATAATCAATAATGTACCTTAGTTTATAGAAAAAATGATTGAAGAGTTAAAATTATTGAATTTGAATAATTTAGAAAGTTTAGAATCAACTTTTGTGGAAAAGGTAAAAATTTTTAGAGAAGATTGTAAAGACTTTCTAATACTATGTGAGGAGCTAGATGTTCATTACACGAGTATTTTTGATCAAATCAAAGTACTTGAAGAACATATTACTCAAATGATTAACATGTCTCAGGAACTATTTATTTTCTGTATAGAAGAAAATATTTATACAAAAAGTAATATCAATTATCTTTTGTATAAATTTACACAACTAAAAAATCAAAAAATTGGAGGTATATCTTATAACGAAGACTTCATAGGATATGAAATCTCTTTTGATACAGTGAATAATTGGGAAAAATTAATTGCTCACTATTCTGAAACAGAGTTTTCGTTAAAAATACTTAATAAATTAAACCATTATCTTGAAGAAAGAATAAGATTATCTTTTACATGTGTTAATGAAATTAATCTCTGTCTAAATAAATTATCTTAAAATATCTTTCTGATAGATTTAATTCCTATATCTGCAATGCTCTACTATATTTAAATAGTGGAGATTTTTTTACTTAAAAACTACCAATTTTTATGTAGATATTTATTGACATTTACACATATTTACTGTACTATATATTAGTTATATAGTTAGGTACATTATGTCCATCAGTCATAAAAACTCAAAAAATATGATAAAAGTTGATTCAGAAATACATTGTTATATAACTAGCTTAAAGAATATACTTAATATTTACAAAAATTTAAACTATTCTACTTTTATATTTGATATAGTTAAAAAGATAAATTCAATAGATAAGTTTTTACTAGTTGAAATTGAAAGTCTATTTAATTATCTTATAAGAAATAATATTTTTACTAAAGAAAATTTAAATCTTAAATTATTAAATATAATATCCGATTTAAGAAGTCAAGATAATTATATATTGTATAAGCACAATAATATACCCCTAACATTGAATGAGTTAATAGAAGATGAATCTCGTTGGCAAGCTTTGATTAAAGCAAAAAATAAAGATTCCGATTTAAATAAAATAATCTTAAAAAACTTGACATCTTATATAAAGTTAAGAAAAACCTTTATCAATTCACATCTTCCTGATATAATGAATATATTAGAAAATCTAATATAACCATCACAGGAAATCTTTCCTACTTCGATTTGAAGTAGGATTTTATTTTATCGAACTTGACAAAACTCTAGTTTGTCTTTAAATTTCAAAATTAAATTTTCTAACTCTAATTTGGAATAAGAACTAAATTTATTAAATTCAGAATTATTTGGATCAGTATTTCTAAACATTTGTAAATAATATTTTTTTGCTCCTATGATTTGATCAACTATTTCAAATATATCGTTTTCTGTTAACATAGACTTTTCTATTGTAGTTCTAAATTCATAATCTATTCCTGAATTCATAATTATATCAATACTTTTTTTTATATTATCTGTATTTAGACTATAATTAACAACATCTCTATATTTAGAAAAAGGAGCCTTTATATCCATCGCAAAATAATCTACCAAGTTTTCTTGTATCAAATTCTCCAAAACTTCTGGTCTAGTTCCATTACTATCTAATTTCACCAAAAAACCCATTTTCTTTATATTACGAATAAATTCTGTCAAATCATTATGTAAGGTTGGCTCACCTCCTGTAATACAAATAGCATCTAATTTACCTTTCCTACTTTCTAAAAAATCATATATTTCATCTATGGGGATATCTTTTCTAAATTTACTAGGAATCACCAAATCTTGATTATAACAATAACTACAACGAAAATTACAACCTATTGTAAATATAATAGCAGATATTTTCCCAGGATAATCTATCAAAGAGAATTTTTGCAAACCTCCTATCATCATATATTTTTATACATTTTTCTAATACCAAACTCTGCTTGCTTTCCATCATTCCACTGACTCACTGGTCGCAAATATCCTACCGTTCTAGAATAAATTTCACACCTATTGTGACATACACTACATTCTTCCACTTCTCCGTCAATATATCCATGCTCCGGGCAAACACTGAAAGTTGGAGCCAAAGTAAAATATGGTAATTTATAATTTTCACAAATTTTCTTAACCAAATTTTTTATACTACTAGCATCTGTTATTTGCTCACCTAAAAAGAAATGTAAGACCGTTCCTCCAGTATATTTGGTCTGAAGTTCATCTTGTAAATCCAAAGCCTCAAAGATATCTTCTGTATAATTAACCGGTAAATGACTAGAATTAGTATAAAAAGGAGATTTAACTTCCATTCCAACACCATTAGCAAAAATTGCTTTTGGATATTTTTTTTGATCTAGCAATGCCAATCTATAAGTTGTACCTTCTGCTGGAGTCGCTTCTAGATTATACAGATTACCAGTTTCAATTTGAAATTCTGTAATTCTTTTTTTCATATAATCCATAATTTCCAAAGCAAATTTCTGACCTTTTTTAGTTGTAACATTTTCTTCTTGATATAAATTAGCAATAGCTTCATTCATTCCAATAAGACCAATTGTAGAAAAATGATTTTTCCAATAAGATCCATATTCATCTTTAATTTTCCTTAAATAAAAACTAGTATAAGGATATAATCCAGTTTCTGTAAGATTTTCTAATAATTTTCTTTTAATCTCTAGACTATCTTTAGCTTTCTGTATCAAATCTTCTAATCTTTTGATAAAATCTTTTTTATTCTTAGATTCAAGACCAATTCTTGGCAAATTAATTGTAACCACCCCAACCGAACCAGTAAGAGGATTTGCCCCAAAAAGACCTCCTCCTCTTCTTTCTAATTGTTTATTATCTATTCTAAGACGACAACACATAGAGCGAGCATCTTCTGGATTCATATCTGAATTAATAAAATTAGAGAAATAAGGCAACCCATATCTACCCGTAGCTGTCCATAAATTAGCGATTACAGGGTTATTCCAATCAAAGTCTTTAGTTATATTGTAAGTTGGAATCGGAAAGGTAAAAACTCTACCTCTAGCATCTCCTTCTGACATGACTTCCAAAAATGCTTTATTCAAAATATTAAGCTCTTCTTGAAAATCTCCATAAACCTTATCTTGCGGTTTCCCTCCAACAATAACTGATTGCTTACTATAATATTTTGGAACTGTCAAATCTAGGGTAATATTGGTAAAAGGAGTTTGAAATCCTACTCTAGTCGGAACATTAACATTAAAAACAAATTCTTGCATAGCTTGTTTTACCTCAGCATAAGATAATTTATCATAATAGATAAAAGGAGCTAGCAATGTATCAAAATTACTAAAAGCTTGAGCTCCAGCTGCTTCACCCTGCAAAGTATAAAAGAAATTCACAATTTGTCCTAAAGCCGAACGAAAATGTTTAGCTGGTTTACTCTCTATCTTACCTTCAACTCCAGTAAATCCCTGCATCAATAAATCCATCAAATCCCAACCAACACAATATACAGAAAGTAAATTCATATCATGAATATGAAAATCTCCTTCAATATGAGCTTCTCTTATCTTTCCTGAATAAATTTTATTTAACCAATAACTTTTACTCACTTCACTTGCAATATAATTATTCAATCCTTGCAAAGAATATGCCATATTACTATTTTCTTTGACTTGCCAATCTTTTTTGTGAAGATATTGTTCAATTAATCCATTATGAATAGATTTTGTTATTTCTCTTAATTGTTTATGTTGATCTCTATAAAGTATATATGCTTTGGCTGTTTTTTTAAATTTTGAGTCAAGAAATACATTTTCTACTATATCCTGAATTTCTTCTACTTTGGGAATATCTGATTTTATTTCTAATTCTGCTCTTTTGATAACTTGTTCAGCTAATTTTTCTGCTTGTCTCTTATTTAATTCTTTAGTTTCTTTTCCTGCTTTATATATAGCATTTGTAATTTTATTTAGATCAAAAGCTACTATCTGATTATTTCTTTTAATGATTTTATTATACATAAATATATAAATTATTATTACAAGGTATATTATCACATACAAAGATATTATAGCACCAATCTAGATTTTATACTATATATAGTATGTTGATAACTATTTTCACCACAAGAAAATCTTTTATATATGCTAAGTTTATCAAAATCTAAATATAGTTTTTGATAAATATTGATTTTTATGACAATTAATACTGACATAATAGATTTTTTATATTATCCTAATTATTGTCTTTCATTAGTGATTAAATCACAATATAAATATGAGCATAAGTACCTTATCGTCAATAAAATCATATAAAACTTATATTATTAGGGGGTATGGATCTAACGAGAAATGTTTATTATGTAAAATTAACTCAGAAAAAGTAGTTTTTCTTGATCCATGGGAACCAATTTGTGAAAAATGTTTATCTGATAATTTTAAAAAATTAACCTATAATATTTTACATTTAAAAGACTAAATCTTAATATCATTAAAAGCTAGCTATAAATTAAGCTAGCTTTTTAATTTTTAAAATTAAAATCCAAAGGTTGTACTTATCCACAACAAAAATACAAGTTATTTTATATTTTGGCTTAAAGAAAAGAAAAACAAAGAAAAACTTGACAAAATATCGTCTAAATAGTATATTATTATTGTAATTTAAAAATGTTTAGGATATTTGTTTATGATATAAGATAATGATTGTTTATGTCCTTCTTATATCCTATGAGTATTTATCTTTTAATTAAAAATTTTATTAACAACCATATAAATCCCTTTAAAAATTTTCATATAAATACTAAATGGATTATAAAAAAATTAATATACCCTGCAAAATCTAAAGTCAGTTGGATATATCTAACAATACTAGTTCTAACAGTTTTGTTTAGTAATATAGTCTATGCTGGAAAATACCCTTTTAATCCATCTTTAGTATATGAAAAAAGTCTAGGTGGACCTATAGAGGCATCCCTAGAGTCCATAGGTATGATACAAGGAGTTCTTGGGAACCCATCCGATGAAAGTTCTTTTGATAATTTACAAGAGAATAACTTAAGTGAAAATTACAATTTTATACAAACTGCAAATTCACCACAAGTGAGTAATAGTGATTCTAAAAAAGTTGTGAGAACTTATATAGTTCAACAAGGAGATACTCTTCAATCTATTTCAGAAAGATTTGGTATATCTAAAGAAACAATTGCTCTTAATAATAATCTTAAAAATTTAGATACAGTTGAGGTTAAAACTTCTTTAACTATACTTCCAGTAAATGGATTGCAAATCACTATAAATAGTAATGAAGATCTAAATAGTTCTGCTCAAAAATATTCTGTGAAAACTGAAGATATTATAACATTCAATAATATCAATACAGAAACAATAAATAATAATACTAAAATTATTATACCTGAAGCAAAAATTCCTGATAATGAAAATCCATTTTATAAAGCTCCCCCAAAAGTTAATATTGCATCAAAACAGATTTCTCCTAAAATAGTATCTGTTCCAGAGACTGATGGATACTTTGGTTATCCTACAACTGGTAGAAATTATGGGGTTATTCACTCTACTAATGGAGTAGATATTTCTAACTCTTGTGGTACAGCAATATATGCATCTGCAAGTGGAGTAGTAGAATCATCTCAAGACGGATGGAACGGTGGATATGGTAGCTATATAAAAGTTAAACATCCAAATGGTGTTGTAACATTATATGCTCATTTAAGCAGTAGAATTTCTCAGACAGGAGATTCAGTTGAAAAAGGTCAGTTAATTGGACTTATGGGAACTACAGGAAGATCTACAGGTTGTCACCTTCACTTTGAAGTAAGAGGAGCAAAAAATCCTTTAGCAAGATAAATTTTAAGTAAAAACAGGGTATAAAAAGTATACTCTGTTTTTATTTTATGATATGATATATAATAATAACTAATTTAAAGAAATATTTTTATGAAAACTTATACTTATAAAATCATTGCCACTTTATTAATTTTTATGCTTGGAATTAATATAACTTATGCTTCTTTTTTCAAAGCTGACGAAGAATTTAAGATAAATGATGATATAGAAGGAAATACTTATTTGGCAGGAGAAAAAATAGATTTTGATACAAAAGTTAATGGAGATTTATTTATAGCTGGACAATATATTGATGTCAAGGGAGAAATTACAAAAGACATAAATTTAGCTGGACAATTTATAGAGACCAATGCCAATATTGGTGAAGATTTAAGAATTGCAGGGCAAGATATAAAAATCTCAAGTAAAATCAATGGAGAAACCATAATATTTGGAGAAACAATCACAATAGAAAATGATGCAGAAATTACTGGAGATACATTAATCTATGCTAAAAATATAAATATAGATGGGACAATTTTAGGGAATACAAATCTAAAAGCTGAGAATATAATTGTAAATGGAAATTTAAATGGAGAAAACAACCAACTTGTATCAGCTAACTTGGAAATATCTGATAATGCTAATATAAATAAAGGAACAAAATATTGGGCAGAAAATTCTCAAATACCTACTAATTTAGAATCTAACTTAACACTAGATAATAGTTTAAAAATAAAAGAACTTGAACCTGAAAAAAATAATTTACTAAATATCTCAGGATTGTTAGTATTAAGAATTATTTGGGCTTCTACAATAATAATAGTATTACACTTATTGTTTACTAAAAAAATTGAAAAGAATCTAGAATCTCTAAATTCAAATACAAAATATATAGAAAATTTCTTTTTAGGATTCTTTTTGATAATATTAATTCCTGTTGTTTCTATATCTTTGATGGTAACAATTTTAGGATTCCCTCTAGGAGCAATAATTTTAGCTTTATATCTAATAATCTTATTTATATCTCAGAGTATAACCTCACTATATTTATCTAACTTATTAAATATAAAACTAAAGCTAGGAGTAGCTAAGATCCAAATCTATTTGATGGCACTTGGAATATATACTTTATTCTTATTAATGGAAACAGTCCCTTACCTAGATATTATAGGTGGTATTTTATCTGGAATGTTCTTCTTTATTTTTATGGGTAATTTAGTGACAAATTTGAGAATAAAAAAATAAAGGAGATATTATTACCTCCTTATTGAAATTTGTTATCTTAGCACCATGTAGTAAATTTCATAAAATTTCCCTCAAATGTTTACTTTTATATTATATTTAAGAATATATTGATTGTCAACTTTGTTCTAGATGTTTCTCATCTTTTTCAGGTTATTTCTAACTATTTTTTTAAAAACAAAATAACTTCCTTTTATACCAGATTTATTATAACTGAGTGAGATAATTCAGGTCACCATTTAGAACAATTGGTTTTAACCCTTCAATCTCAACTGTATTGGATTGCTCAGGAATATTATTCAGAATAAAAATTGGTTTTCTTAATATATAAGCAAATGCCATTTCTAAAAAAGTATTTGCTCCTATATAATTTTGCACATTGTTCTTTGGATAATTAGCTAACAAAATAGCATCTGACTTTTTAATTTTATCAATATGTTGATCAATAAAATTTTGTTTTAGATCTGATTGCTCTGCTTTAGTTAGCTTTGTATAATCAATTTCAGTACCTTCTTCGGAGGGAATTAGTACTTCAAATCCTAAACTTTCCAAATGCATCTTTAGTTATTTGATTTCATTGAAAAACTTCATTGAACCACAGATTGTAATTGTTTTTAGCATATACTTAGTCTCTTTATTCCATTATAAATATTATTTTTTCCATCGCTCAAGTTTTGGAATGGAACGGGTTAATACCCATGCCAAAATACCGTTCATACCATCTTTTTTCATCTCTTGTATACAAAATTTCTGCATCTTCTCAGCAGTATCAACTTCTGATGGACTTAAGAACTCTCCATTTAGATAACACATAGAACAGTATTTTTTACTTTTAGAACCATCTTTTTCTGTTCCTCCCCCCTTTTTATCTTGATCTAGAGGGTAGCCACAACTTTGGCAAAATTTATATTCTTTCATAGTGATAAATTTTATTATTGCTTATAATTAGAATTAACACTATAAGATGTGATATTCCAATATCTTTCACAAGTTATATATATAATGTTATCACCTTTAAATAAAAAGTTCTATTGCAAGATTTAATAGTTTGATATTAAGAGATTAATATATTTTTGTAGAATAGGGGTTATTGGTGATTAAAAAAGCATCTAAAACCCTTATTCTTTTGTTATTAGTTCATATTCTTTCTTAAAGTATCTGTTGTTGTTTTTATTGAAGAATGGTAAACCCTTTTGTAATATACTCTTTTAGAATTTGGATTGCCTATTTACGGAGTTTTGTACCTTTTAGAGAACTTATTCTATATCCAACAGAAATAAGCATATCAAGATTATAATAATCTACTTGTCTTTTTATGATTCTTCCTGATTCATTTTGAACTAGTTCCATTTTGGAATAAGTTCTAATACTCCGTTTTTTACCTGGAAAATTGCTAATTGTTGAGTATTTTTTCATAGGTTCTTGTTCCATAAGTTGGGTTTTCATAATATTTGATAGTTGATATAATTACTCATTCTTAAATATTTCTAAAATAGATTCAATCCTTTTGAAAAGTTCGTCAAAAGTAATAATATCAATATTCTTTTGATTTTTTCTAAATAATTCAAAACATGAATTTTGATCTTCATTCATTTCTTCTTTATTTCCTATAATTAAAATACATTTTGGATCAAGTACTATATAATCTTTTCCATTATTATCATATTTAAAATCCTTCTGTATTTGGTCTTTTTGATTTAATACCTGAGAAATTGCACCTATTAAATCCTTATGCATTGAATAAATACCTTTTCTTTTATCATATTCAATCTTTGATACCAATTGCTTTTTAGGAGTTTTTATTTCAATAATAGAAATGTTTTTTGATATTATATCTCTTACTACAAAATCAACAAATTTACCACCTTTTCTATTCCCTTGAGATAACCCACCAACATAAAACTCATTATCGTATAAATTTACAGGAGAAGAAAAAATCTGTTGAATTATCCAAAAATATTTTTTTAAAAATGGTTGCCAAAATTCAATTTCTTGATTGTTTTCTTTATTTTATATGAACTCATTAAGTACATTTTTTAGTTTTGTTATATTTACTAAATTATCAATATTATCTAAATTTTCTTTAGTCAATTTTTTAAGATTAGTTAAAACAAGCTCTTTATTACTTAAACTTGATATTTGGGGCAAAATATCAGCTAAACTTTTTTCTGTTATAGCAAAAAAATCGTCGAATTCACCTAAATCAATCGTTTCTTTCCATTTGTAAAGAAAGGAGATCATCTTCCAAAATTCTCTATATCCATTTTGTCCTATATCAAAGGGTATTCTTACAAAATCACTACCTTTACTAACATTTCTATCTTTAAAGTTTTTATCAGTTTTGCGAAAAACTAATCTTGCCTGATACTTTTGATCTGTTGTTGATTGTTTAAAGCTTATATCACAAACTGTAAAATTATTCCCTTGTTCGCTTTTAGCTAATTTAAACCCTTCGTAAACTAAACCTTGTTTATCAATTATATTGCAATCAAAATTATCTTTTTGTCTTATTAAAAGATCAAGAATATTGTTTTCTGGATTAGTTAAATCAAAATATGTTTTATTTATCATATATTTACTCTTTCAATCAGTTGTTTTATAATTTTATTATCCATATTTCCCTTCTTTAAAAACTAACTTTACATTATATCCATCATACCACTTTTAATAAGGTTTTTCTAGTATTTATCAAGTATCCAAAAACATCTAGTCCTTTTCCAACCACCCTCTTTTTTTTACAAAAAACTAAAATTATGATAAAATACTTATAAAATTAAGTTTAAATATATGTTATCAGTCGTACAGTCTGCAACAATTTATGGACTAGAAGGGCAACTAATTCAGATAGAAGTAGATACTAGTCAGGGTCTTCCTGGAATAACTATTGTTGGACTGCCTGATACTGCTGTTAATGAATCCAAAGAAAGAATCCGTATTGGGCTTAAGAATTCTGGTATATCTCTTCCCCAAAAAAGGTTTATTCTAAATCTAGCACCAGCCGAAGTAAAAAAAATTGGAACAGGTTATGATTTACCGATGGCAATGGCTATTATGAAAGCTCTTAATGAGATTGAATTTGATCATCAGGACTATATCATCTTAGGTGAAATTGGACTAAATGGTGATATTAGAGCTATACAAGGTGTATTACCTATCACAATTTATGCTAAAAATATAGGCATACCCAAAATAATTATCCCTATTGATAATGATAATGAAGCTTCATTGGTAGATGGGATAGAAATTTTAGGAGTAAGAAATATTCAAGAAATTATTGATCATTTTAATCCAAATAAAAAATTTATTATATCTCCTACCAAACCTTTTGAAATAAAATCATCATATCTTCCAAATGATATAGATATGTCAAATATCAAAGGCCAGAAATTAGCAAAAAGAGCTCTAGAGATAGCTGCATCCGGTGGACATAATGTTTTGATGACAGGGCCACCTGGAGCAGGGAAAACTCTTTTATCAAGAACTCTCACAACTATTTTACCTGCAATGGACAGAGAAGAAATTCTTGATGTTTCTAAAATCTACAGTATTTCAGGCAAATTGAATGCTGAAAATCCACTTATTACCACTCGCCCATTCCGCTCACCTCATCATACAGCCTCTTCAACTTCTCTTATTGGTGGAGGTTCTTACCCCAAACCAGGAGAAATTAGTTTGGCTCATAGAGGTGTTTTATTTTTGGATGAATTCCCAGAATTCCCTAGATTTGTTTTAGAAAGTTTAAGACAACCATTAGAAGACCGGATTGTAACTGTGTCAAGAGCTCAAGGTTCTATCACATTCCCAGCTGACTTTATGCTTATTGCAAGCCAAAATCCTTGCCCATGTGGATATGCAACAGACCCAGACAAAGAGTGTACTTGTTCCCAAAATCAGATAATCAAATATCAGCAAAAAATTTCTGGTCCTCTACTTGATAGAATTGATATGATTATTCAAATAGAAAAGGTTAAAACAGAAGAATTAATGTCTAAAGAAATAAATGAAGAACCTTCAATTCAAATCAGAAATCGTGTAGAAAAAGCCAGAGAAATTCAGAGAGAAAGATTCAAAAATTATAAAATCAAGACCAACAGTGAAATGAATGTAAAACAAATTCAAAAGATTTGTATCCTAGACGAACCTTCTGAGAAATTAATCAAAAATGCTATTACTAAAATGAATTTATCTGCAAGAGCCTATAATAGAATTCTAAAATTAGCTCGTACAATAGCAGATTTAGAAGAAAATCCTGATATCAAAGTAAATCATATAGCTGAAGCTTTGCAATATAGAGAAAAGAGTTAAAAACAGTATATTTAATTAAGGTAATATTATATTTCCTTTAATTTTATCTCTATAGCTACAACACCAAATTTATTTTCTTGCTCGGGAGTATAAAACTTATAATAAACTTGTGTGGCTTCTTCTAAATCATTCTTGTCTGGAATAATATTTTTTATATTTTCTTTAATTAACATTTCTGAAAAAGAGGAATATGACCTTTTACCTATAACAATAAATTCCATTTTAGAACCATCTGAAAGAATTAGTATATCTCCTATTTGTATGTCCTTGAATTTTCCTTTATTTAATCTCCCTTCAATTGTCTTCTTTCCTAATTTAATGAAATTTAAATATGGTTCCTTTACATTAAATTCAATTTTTTTCATATATTATTTAATATTTAAATAAAAATAGAGATTTGATTCAATCTCTACAGCTATTATAACAAATTTTTAAATCCTAAACAAGTTCAAATACAATCATTCCTCCATTTTTCTTAACTTTCATTTCTGAATATATTGAACTATAAATTTTTAAAGCATCTATAAGGGAGTTAACACCTGGTAAAAGACTTGTTATATTCTCTTTATTTAACATATCTTCAATTGAATGATAGATACGGATATCTTTTATAATTTTTACACAAACTTCTTGTTGGTATTGAAATTCAATTTCATCACCAACATTAAGCCTGGATAAACTAGAATAATTACATCTTGCCTCTAATTTCTTTAGATTGTTCTTTATATCAAAGAAGTATTTCTTTTTAATACCTAATATCTTTTTCATTAATAATCTCCTTATATAAGATAAATTCAGTTTTATTATGTTTATACTTACCATCTATTTTGTCCGTTAAAACAAAATTATTTTTCTGAAAAAATGCTAATGATTCAGGGTTATCTTCCGATATAGTAACTTTTAGATATTTATATTTACCTAAATCTACTACATATTTAAAGACAAACTCAAGTAATCTCTTACCTATACCATTTCCTCGAAAATTTGGTAGGACAAAGAAGGTTGAAATTTTAACATAATCTTTTAAAGGATTAATTTTTAGACTTATAAATCCTTGATATTCTCCCTCTCCAGATTTAGAAAGAAAAGCATATTTAAAACCTTCACCAGAAACCCATTCATACAGAGATTTAGATTGATCACCATATAAAGGTTCTAGTATATCAAAAGCAATGTGTTCAAGTATAGCCAAATCTTTATCAGATACAGACTTTATTAACATTCAACATAGTCTCCATAATATTTAAAGAACAAATTGTACAAAATTAATATATATTAATAAACTAGTTTTGTCAATAGTTATTTTATAGAAACGGTTCAAACATAAGAAGTATTATATAAAAAAACACTTCTTATAATTAATATATAGAAGTGTTTTTAGTAAAAGAATAATATAAATTTAGTTATACTACAGATACTGTCTTAACAGTTTTTTGTTTACCTGTAAATAAAGTAACTTTTTTCTTACCAAATTCAATTATTCCATCAGATAGAGCAAATATTGTGTCATCTTTTCCAAGAGCTACATTTTTTCCTAATCTGAATTTTAGACCTCTTTGTCTAATAATAATATTTCCTTTTTTAACTACTTGTCCTCCGTAGAGTTTCACTCCAAGGTATTGTGGATTTGAATCTCTACCTAATCTGGTAGAACCACCTGCTTTTCTATGTGCCATAATTTTATATAATCTTATTATCAAATAAAGTATAATATGTTATTATATTATCAATGAAACACTTTTTTGTCAATAACACATCTGGTATTCTTTATCTAATCTCGTTTCTACTAATTGGGATCATTTCTTATAGAATTGGATTAAATCAACAAACAAGTAATTTAGCGTCTAATATTTCAATTGTCTATCCTAATGAGTCTGCTATAATAAACGAAGAAAAAGAATCTAGTGAAAAGCCTCCAGCTAATGAACCAACAATTCCTTCAAAATCAATAATTGCAAGTAAATCTGGAAAAGTGTATTATACAGCTGGTTGTTCTGGTTCAAATAGAATAAAAGATGAAAATAAAGTTTATTTCCAAACTGAAGAAGAAGCTCAATCTCTAGGACTAACTTTATCTAAAACCTGTCAATAATTATGAATCAATATAGAAGAAGACTTTATAGACCTACAATCAAAGTAGATAAAAAGGTTATAAAAAAAAATAATAAGATAAAATTTTTAAGAAGAGTATTAAACTTTTTGTTAATATTACTATTATCATTAATTATTTTAGCGTTTTATCTCATAAATAAAGAACCTTCCCTAACTATTAAGGAATTTGTATTTGAACAAACACCAGTTTATAAACAAAATTTTGATATCAATTCTTTTAATCTAATCTTAAGAGAAAGTTTAAAAAAAGATTCTAAGATTTTGAATCAAGAAAATATTTTATTTTTATCAGAAAAAAAACTTGCGGACTTAATTTATAAAAACTTACCTTCGGTATCTAATGTCGAAATCTCAAAAAACATTTTAGATAAAACCATTTCCATCAATATTCAAGAAAAAAATCCAACACTTTATCTTTGCAACAATGATAATCTATGTGGAATTATAGCTGATGATGGTTCTGTGATTCAAAATATTGATCCTTCAGAATTAGCAGAATTACCTTTAATCAAAGAAAATCGGGTAATCAACCCAAGAGAAGCTATATTTAGTCAAAAAGAAATGTTATGGATAAAAAGTTTATATAAAATTTATAAAGATAATTTATCACTAAAAATAAAATATTTAGAAATAAAAAATAGATATTCAAACCAAATATTTAATGTGAATTTATACTTAGAACCCGATTATTATTTGAAAATTGACTCAGAAACTGATATTATATATCAAGCAGAGTCTTTGAAGATAGCTTTTGCTCAAATTATTAAGCCTGAGATTATAAATTCTTTAGAGTATATAGATATTAGGATAAAAAATAGAGTTTATTATAAATTAAAAGAGATTCAAAATGAACAACCTAGCACAGAACCTGTACAATAAATTAAAAAAAATCAATTTATTCATCTACTATTTAGCTATAATTTTACTAATCACTCCTTTAATGATCTGGAGTATGTTAGGAGATTCAGTAACAGTTGACGAAGTTTCTCATATTGCATCTGGATACTCTTATGTAGAAACTCAAGATTATAGATTAAATCCAGAACATCCCCCACTCTTAAAAGTTCTGTCAGGTTTATCTATGAAGGCTCTTGATTCTAAAATAAACTTGAATTTTGATACTAATTCTCCAAATTGGGAAGTAAATCCTAATCAACAGTGGTTTATGGGGCAAGAATTTCTGTTTAAATCAGGTAATCCAACTGACTTAATGGTTTTCTTTGCGAGAATCCCTAATGTAATTATCTTTTTGATTTTGGTATGGTATGTGATCTATTCAGTCTATCACCACACAAAAAGCAAGAAGATCGCCCTATTATCAGGAATATTTACAGCTTTTTCACCCAATATTATTGCTCATAGTAGATTAGTTACAACAGATACAATTTCTACTTTATCATTCATTATGATTGCCGATTGGTTTTCTAGGTATTTAAAAAATTCATCAACCAAAAATATACTTATACTATCTTTAGTTTTAGTATTTGGAATGCTATCCAAATTTTCTATTGTTATGCTATTTCCTTTATTCATACTAATCTGGCTAATTTATAACTATCTTTATTATAAAAAAATGTTTTTACAAAGATTTATTTTAGCCATAAAACATAGTTTAATCTTTGTAGTAATTATGTTTTTTGGAATAAGTTTGGTATATCAACCTATAAATTATAAAATAACAACTGAAACTCAAATATCTTTAATAGAAAAATCTTTTGTATCAGATAATCAAATTTCTGATATAACAAAATCCATACTGACTACTGCTGTTTCAAATCCATTAACCAAACAATTTGGACACTATTTATTAGGTCAATTTATGGTTATACAAAGAGTAAGTGGAGGAAACAATACATTTCTTTTAGGACAATTTACTAATCAAAGCTTTCTTTGGTATTTTCCACTCACTTATATTTTTAAAGAGCCTTTATCTATTTTAATTCTTTTAGGAACAACTATAATGACCTTCGTATTTGTTATTTTATCTCTTGGTAAGAAATCTCTAAACTATTTTCAAAATATTTATGATAATAAAAGTATTTACCCAATTATATTATTACTAATAATTATTTTCTACTGGGGTATTAGTATTTCTGGTAATTTAAATCTAGGAATTAGACACATATTACCTGTACTACCTCTAACATATATCTTAATTTCTTACTTCATAATAAATTATCTGGTTTATTTAAAATTTTCTAACCAAATTATAGCTATTTTAATTGTTTGGTACTCAGTAACCCCTTTTATAACTTTCCCCCATTATATATCTCATTTTAACCTTCTTATAGGAAATTCTGATCTTGGTTATCAAGTATTTACAGATTCTAATATAGATTGGGGACAAGATTTAAAAAGATTAGAGATTTGGATGGACGAAAAAAATTTAGACTCAATTTATTTAGATTTTTTTGGATCATATAATGCAGAAGTTTATCTTGGAGATAAATATAAACCTTTTTATCCTGAGAAAGGAGAAGTAAAAGGAGAATATATAGCAATCAGTGCTTCTAAATTTCAAGATTCTTTTTATAAAAAACAAATTGGAGAATCAGAAGCTGACTATGAATGGTTGAAATGGAAAACCCCAACAGAAATAATAGGAAATTCAATTTTGATCTATAAAATTGACAATTAATTAATTTTATGATAGAATTATTATAATTTATTGACTAAATTTAAATAATATGTCCGAATTTAATTTTGGTAAAACTATTGAAACAACTTCTGATTCCAACGAGAAAGAATCTCCCAATTTAGAATTACAATCTAAGAAAAAAATTATATCTAATGAACAGATGTCTATAAATTCAGAAAATGTTCAAAAAGAAATAGAGCAAGCTAGACAAGATGCCTTAGAGATTCTAAACAATGATCAAGTAATAACTGAAGCCAAACCTAATTTAGAAAAAAAGAAACATAATTCAGATTGGTTTCTAGATATGGATCCAGAGAAAAGAGTAGACACAGCATTTACTTTGATTGATACTAAACAAAAAAAATTACCTGATGTTGTATTTGCTTTTTTAAAGCATAAGGATTATGCGGGTCTTGACGACTTAGAAAAAATTCTTTCCAAAAATTACGATGATTTAGTTAGCAAAGAAGTTTTGAAAAAAATATAAATCAATGAAATTATAAAAAGTCTCAGTTTATTATTGGGATTTTTTATTTTTCTGTCATTAAAACTTGACAAAAATATAAGATTATTATATAATAAATTCGCACTTTACCAAAGTCAAAGATTATGAAATCTGAGTTTTGTCTAAATTACAAAGAAGAATCTTCTGATATTAAATTATTGACTGAGATTTATTTTAGATTGAGAACTAACTTTTCTTTTGAAAGAAATAAAGAATTAATTTTAATGTATGAGAAAAAAATTAAAGGTTTTGGATATATAAAAGATCTAACAATAAATGAAATTTTAAATTCTAAAGATGAGGATGTTAAAAGAACAGGTTTGAGTTACATTTTTGGATGTAATCCAAACCAGATTAGCTTGACTAACGATGAAGCTATCTCTGGTGAGATTGTTTATCATTGGGGAGATTTAGTTTTACGTGAGCTGGAATTATTCGAAGGTAATTTACCCAAATATGTTTGTGGAGAGGTATATCTAAATTATCTTGAATCATTCAAAGGTAACTTACCTGAATATGTTGGCTTGCATTTAAGTTTGCCAGCCCTTCGATTTATGAAAGGTAATTTACCTAAGTATGTTGGGTATGATTTAGATTTAGATTTAGATTTAGGATGTTTTGATTTTGACTTTTTCGAAAGTAATTTCCCTGAATACATTGGAAGTGATTTAGATTTAAGATCTCTTCAATATTTCGAAGGCAATTTACCTAAGTATGTTGGGTCAAGTTTAATTTTAGACTCTATTTCATTCCTCAAAAGTGATCTTCCTAAGCATATTGGTGATTGTTTATATTTACGAAATCTAATGTCATTTCAAGGTAATCTTCCTGATTATGTCTATAATTTTATTTTTCTCAACTCAAAACTTTCCGAGGAAACTAAAAATTTATTCATTCAAAAATTTGGTGATAAAGTAGTCTTCAATTAAAATATATTCCGAGTATTAAATTACTCGGTTTTTTGTTTGGGAATATATTTCTTTTTGTCATTAAAACTTGACAAAAACATAAGATTATTATATAATGAACTCGCACTTTATCAGGTAAAACTATGAGTTTCGCTAAATTTTTATATGACTGGAATAAATCTATTGCAGAAGAAGAGTTAATTATTCGTTTTAGTGATCACAAAGATCCTATTATCCGAATTAGTAATTTTGTAGAAAAAATTTCTTCTATCTGGAATCAAGAAGATTTTCAAAAAGAATTTATCCAAACTTATATTATCAAATCAGAGAATATCCCCTATTCAACTTATAAATTGGAACAAGATATTTTATTTGAGCAAGGTCATGGTAAGATCCCAATAACTAAAGAGTTTATCACCAAGAAAAATTCTCAGATTATTGAGGATCAATTTAATAGCCTTCAGGCTTGGTTAGACTATCTAACTTGTCTTGATGCGAATTATCCTATTTGAGTTAAGGTTTGGATTTTATTCTCCATTATCAAAATGGGGCAATTATAAAAAGAAATGAGTGAAGATGGTACAGTAAATTCTTGTGTTTTCAAAACAAGAACGAAAAGTACTGTATCACCATTTCCAATATGTAATCCAAGAGGTATTGCTCCTAAGCAAAACCTTGATCCTTATATTCTTCCTGTACTGGAAGAAAAATTTAAGGAATTTGGCTCTGTTGCGGATGAATACCAAAAACAAGCCTCGGATATGAAACTTCTAACTCAAATTTATGAAAAATGGGAGAATAAAATTTCTCTTAATAAAGATGAATTGAGATTTCTTTATGAGATTGATAATAAGATTCAAGGCTTTGGTTATGGGAGAGATCCTAGACTACAGGAGATTTTAGATTCTAAAGATGAAAATACTAAAAGAACAGATCTTGTTTTCATTTTTGGATGTAACCCAAACCAGATTAGCTTTACTAAAGAAGAAGCTTTATCTGGAGATATTGTTTATCATTTGGGGGATTTAGATTTAAGATCTCTTAAATCATATGAGGGAGATTTTCCTAAACATGTTAGGGCGAGTTTAAATTTAGAATCTCTTGAATCATATGAGGGAGATTTTCCTAAACATGTTGGAGGGTATTTAAATTTAAGGTCTCTTGAATCATATGAGGGAGATTTTCCTAAACATGTTGGGGGGGATTTAGATTTAAGGTCTCTTGAATCATTCAAAGGGAATTTACCTGATTATGTTGGGTTTACAATTTACCTCGACTCAAAACTTTCTGAGGAAACTAAAAATTTGTTCATCCAAAAATTTGGGGAAGATAAAATAGAATAAAATTCTAGTAAAATATTATACCGAGTATTAATTTACTCGGTTTTTTGTTTGAGATATTTCTTTAATTTAGTCAACAAATATTGATACATTTGAAATAATACTGTATTCTTTGCTTATATCTTATTTCTTAATAATTTCTACCTATCTTTATGAATTTTTGTTTTTACTTGACTTATTTGAATATTAATATTAAAATAAATTTGAACCTTTTATTTTAGAAAAAGTAATGATCAAAAATTGGGAACCTTTATCAAGGGAGATGATATTTAAAAAATATTATCGTGGGATAGAAAAAGTTGACTTCTTACTACCAAATGGTGCTATTAGTGACTTTTATATCAAAAAAGAAAGTAATGCAGTCTGCATCTTAGCAATCACAAATAATTTAGAAATCGTATTGGTAAAACAATTCCGTCCTGGACCTGAAAAAACACTCTCAGAATTACCTGGTGGTTTTTTGGAAGAAGGACAAGAATCTGTAGAATCAGCGAAAAGAGAATTGTTGGAAGAAACTGGATTTACTGGTGAATTCACAAAAGTAACTGATTATTGGGAAAATTCTTATTCCCAAGCCAAAAACTCTGTATTTGTATGTCAAAAAGCAATCCAAGTACAGAAACAAAGACTTGATCCTAATGAATTTATCGAGATTGAAACTGTTTCTTTAGATAGTTTTCGTCTAATTCTTAGATCTGGACAAATGACTAATATTCAAGGTGGGTATCTTGCATTAGATTATTTAAACTTGCTATGAATAAATTCCATTTCCATAAAATAGTTCTTCTGTGTAATTATATCTATCATGTTAATCGAATAAAAGGCTTATACTTAACTGTATAAGTCTATTTTACTTGCGGGAAAACATCTTTTCAAACCAATTTTGCTCAAGTTGGAACATAGTTGGTCTGCCATGGCAACAAGTAAAACTTGAATTTGTATTTTGTGCTTGTGAAATAAGCTCTATTATCTCTTCTTTCGTGATTTTATATCCAGCTTTGATAGCTGATTTACAGGCTATTGTTTTATAAAGATCGTTTTTTAAATTTTGAATATCTACAGCTCCTTTTGACTCAATAATTTTATCTATAATATCTTGTAAAACTATTTCTAACTTGGAATATTTATTTAAAAAAATTGGTACACTTCTAATGACAATACTCCCTGAACCAAAATCTTCTGCTTCAATTCCTACTAAATTATTTAAATTAGTAAGAACTAAATCTTTATCCTGATCCATAATTTGAATTTCTATTGGTAAAAATAGATTTTGAGATTTAATTTCATCAGGATTACTTAACATTTTTTCTAACAAAATTTTCTCATGTACAGCATGCTGATCAAGAACTATTAATCCATCTTGATTTTTGTACACAATATAAGTATCAAAAATATGAATATAATTTATATCATAATTTTCATTACTAGGAGTCAATTTATCTTTAAATGAAGTCTGCTCGTACTCTACAATATTTGTATTCTGTGATATTTGTTTTCTAAATGGATTTTGATAAATATCTTTAGTTTCTTTAACAATATTAGACTTATCAGGTTTTGTAATAGAATTATTAATAAAATTATTTTTTTTATCTTTATAAGAAATTGTATTAAAATATATTTCATCTGGTATTTTGTTATTTGAATTACCAGTATCAATTAATTCTTTTTTGTTATGAAAATGCTCATCTGGAGTAATTTTAGGTCTAAAAGCCTGCTTGGATAATGACTCTTTGATTGCAAATTTAACTTGTGAAAAAATAGCTTTTTCGTCAATAAACTTAACTTCTGTTTTACGAGGATGAACATTTATGTCTACTTGATCTGCAGGTAGTTTAATATTTACCATAAATAATGGGTAATGTCCGACTTCTAACATAGTGTCATAACCTGTTTGAACTGCTTTTTGGATTAATGAGCTATTTATAGGTCTATCATTTACAAAAACCTTAGAATTGTTAGATTTTTTAGCTAAAATAGGGTGTGTAATAACTCCTTCTACCTGAATATCTTTACCTAAATATTCCAAGTCAAATATATATTCATTTTTTGCAATATTAAAGATTTTAGCAAACTTTTCTTTTTTTGATAATGGTTCATAATTATAAAGAATCTTATTATCTGAATAAAACTGAATATGTTTTGCTGGATTAATTAAAGCAATATTCTGAATAACATTAATTATATGGGAAAGTTCAGTTGATCTACCTTTCAAGAATTTTCGTCTTGCTGGAACATTAAAAAATATTTTGCTAATTTTTAACTTTGTTCCATGATTCAAAAGTACTATTTTTTGTATATCTGAAATTTTCTGCCCTTCCTTTATCAATCTGTAAGCATTTTTATCATCTAAATATTTTGTTTCCAAAACAACTTGACATACAGCTGATATACTTGCTAAAGCCTCCCCCCGAAATCCCATAGTATTGATATGATTCAGATCTTCTATATCAACTAATTTACTAGTAGCATTAGGCTCAAACACATTCGGTAAATCATCCAAAGATATTCCTAAACCATCATCTTCTATAATGATTTCTTCTCTTCCACCATCCAGAACTCTAACTATAATTTTATTAGCCTTTGCATCAATAGAATTTTCCATTAACTCTTTTACTACAGAAGCTGGTCTTTCTACGACTTCTCCTGCTGCAATTTGATTTATTACTCTTTGTGATAACTTTTGGATCATAATTTATTTTATACCTAAACTTAATATTATATTAACATAAATTTATAATTTTAAAAAACATAATATAAAAAGAGGATTTTACTCCTCTTTTTATATTTTAAAACATTACTCAGACTTAATTTCTATTGTATATTAAGTAAATTAGATAAAGTTGCTTTATCAAATCCAATCATCAATTCTCCGTCTACATCTATCACAGGAACTCCCATTTGACCTGTTTTTTCTACCATTTCATTTCTTTTTTCTGCATCTACTGCAACATTATATTCTTCAAATTCTACTTTATTTTCTTTGAAAAACTCTTTTGCCATATTACAATATCCACAAGTTGGGGTTGAGTAAATTTTTACATTCATAATTTTAAAATTAAATTAATATAAATCACTCTTTAATTATATCACTTATTCTAATAAAGAATCAATAGTTGATTTAAAATTTGCAAAAGGTAGAGCTCCTGAAATTCTTGTTCCATCTACAATCTTACCATCTTCTAATTTTCCTATAATAAATCCTGGAGTTCCATCTACACCTACTTCTGAAGCTACTTTCATATTATCTTTAACTTTTTCTAAAGTATCTTCATTTGTATAACAATTATTGAAATCATCTTGATTTAAGCCATCAATTTGCTGTGCTAATTCAGCTAATTTTGATTCTTCCATTCCTATATTTGAAGTCGTATTTTCAAAAATTAGATTGCCATATTCAAAGTATTTTTCTTTACCAACTAGTTTATTCACACATTGGGCTGCCACAGCTTGTTTTGTAGCTAAAGGATCATGAAATGGAAGTGGTAAGTCTTTCCAAACAACAATAGCTTTTTCTGTATCTACATATTCAGAGATAATCTGATCTCTTGTCTCAGTATGAAATTTTTTACAAAATGGACACTCATAATCTGAAAATTCAACAATTGCTATTTGTGATTTAGATTTACTCCCAAGATAAGGGTCATCCTCTGCTATATCCATATTTATATTTGTAGCTGGTTGTTCTGCTACTTCTTCGTCAGTATTTTGTGTATCATTTGTACTTATTTTGGAATTTCCACCTGTGTACAAAATTGACAAAGATATCATCATGCCTGTGATCAAAATTGAACCTGCCAGAATAAACATCAAAGATTCATTTGTTTTATTAACACTATTCATATTATAAATTTATTATCTAATATACTTAGTTAGTATATCATTTTATGTTTTTTTTCACAAGAAAACAAGAGTTTTTTATCTAAATTTTATTTTATCAAAGATAAATTCCAAAATTATCTTTCACTTTTCATATCTCATCTAATAATTCATCTATTTCTCCCTTATACTTGAATCCAGAAGCTCTAATATGACCTCCTCCTCCAAATTTTTTAGCGATTACAGATACATCAACATCTTTAAAATTCTCACTCCTTAGGCTAGCTTTATATTGTTTTTCTTTAATCTCGGTCAAGAGTAATGAGCTATTACCTTCATCAATACAACTAAGTAAATTAGATAATTGATCCAAATTCAAATCCTGGTAAGGAACTTTAATCTTACTCAAATCATTTTTATCAATCACAGAATAAACCATTTTATTTTTATCAAGAACAACTAATTTAGATAAAACATCTCCCCATAAATTAAAAACTTGAATATCTTTTATACTATGTAATTTTTGTTTAATAAAATTTATTTTGGCACCAGTTTCTACACATTTACCTATTATTTTTAATGTATTTGGATAAAAATTATGAGTCAAGTTTCCTGTATCAAAAAGAATACCTGTCAATAAGGCTTCCCCTATTTTTTTGGTAAATTTTATTTTTAGCTCTAAAATAAGATCTCCTACCATCTCTGCCGTTGATGAAACTTTAAGATCAATATAATTATAATGAGCAAATCTAGTATTATGAGGATGATGGTCTATACAAATCATTTTGTTTTTGTATTTTTCTTGATATAAATCTAATCTTTCTTCATTACTAACATCAAGACTAATAATACAATCTATTTTATCTAGATTTATTTTTTGTTGGAATGACTTTGCTCCATTCAAAAAATAATAATTTGTAGGGATTCCCCCCGAAGCAACTGCAAAGACATTTTTACCCAATGATTGTAAGGCAAATTTTAGTGCCAAAATGGAGCCTATACCATCTCCGTCAGGTCCGATATGTGATAATAAAGCTATAGACTCAGATTTATTAATAAAATCTATAATTTCACTTAAATGATTTTTATTCTGGTTTTGCATTATCTTCTTCTAAAACTTCATCTAAAAGATTATTTAGATCATAACCTTCTAATAATGAAGAGTCTATTTCAAATTTTAATCTTGGGGATCTTCCTCTTTTTAGAATATCGCTCAAAAAATATTCATAATCTTTATGAGCTTTATTCAATTTTTCTAATATAGTACCTTGTTTTTTATTTGGAAAAATTGTCACAAAAACATTAGCAAAATCAAATTTAGGAGTAACAGAAATTCTACTAATAGTAACCAAAATACCTGGATCATACTCAAGTTCTCTCAGTATAATTTTACTTAGTTCTTCCTTCAGCATTTCTTGATATCTAATTTGATTTCTACTCATATTATTACTAAAGATTAGATTGTTTTTTTATATGCTCATAAACATATAATATTTCTTCTGGATTTGGTACTCTCTTTTTGAGTGAAGTCTGAATCATCATACCACATTCTCTACCATCCAAAACTTCTTGAGTAGCTTGTTTGTCTTGTTGCAACTCTACAATTTTTCCTTGTAAAAAAACTTTTCCTTCAGAATCCCTCATCTCAACCAAAGCATTTCTTAAGATTTTATCTTTCACAACTTTACCCCCTAAAATAACATTTTTCTTATCATCTTTAAATACCTTTAAAACTCTTAATTCACCTATTTCATTTCTAGATATTTTTGGTTCAGCTGTCTTTGATAAAATATCTCTAATCTCATCAATTAGTTCATAAATCAATCTATAATGTTTAATCAAAACATCTTTTTCCTCAGCAATAGCCTTGATCTTTTTGTCTTGTTTTAAACCAAATGCAAGTATAAAAGCTTTTTGTGTTCTAGCTTGTTTTAGATCACTTGCATTGACATCTCCTATTCCTTTACCCAAAATATTGATTTTCATATCAATCTGTACAATTTGATTTAGTGCATATTCAATAGCATCAAGAGATCCCATAGAATCAGCTTTCAATATTAAATTCAGCTCTTTTTCTTTTTCAAGTAAAGATTGAATAACAGGATTATTCTCCAAAACTGCTTTTGATTTTTCAATAATTTCAATGGCCGCATTTTCTGACTCAACAACTTTAAAATTATCTCCTGCATTAGTAACTCCTTTTATTCCAAGAACTCGAACTGGTTGACCTGGCAAAGCTTCTTTTACCAATTCATTTTTATCATTCTGAATTCTTTTTATTTTTCCATAAGTTGTATCTCCCGCCATAAGAATATCTCCTATTCTCAAAGTACCATTCAAAACCACAATATCACTAAGAGGTCCAACCTTAGAGTCCAAAAATGATTCTAAAATAAATCCATCCGCATACTCTTGAGAATAATTAGCTTTAATTTCTGCTATTTCAGTAACCAAAAGAATCATTTCTAATAAATTATCGATTCCTTTTCCTGTAGTAGAAGAAACTTCAGTAAAAATTATGTCTCCTCCCCATTCTTCAGATAATAATCCATATTCTGATAAATCTGTTTTGATTTTTTCTATATTCAAATTAGGTTTGTCAATTTTGGTAATAACAACAATTATAGGTAATTTAGTAGATTTAGCAAGTTCAATTGCTTCTACAGTTTGAGGTTTAACACCCTCATCTCCAGCAACAATAATCAAAATTACATCTGCCGTCTTAACTCCTCTACTCCTAATAGATTTAAAAGCTTCATGACCAGGAGTATCTATGAAAGTAATCGGACTTTTTTTATACAAAATTTGATAAGAACCTAAATGTTGAGTGATTCCACCTGCTTCTCTTTTAGTAATTGAAGAAGATCTAATATAATCAAGTAAAGTTGTTTTACCGTGATCTATATGTCCCATAATTGTAACTATTGGGGATCTTTCTCTAATATCTGATTTTACCATAATTTTCTATAAATAAATTAATAAACTTAATTGGATATGATTTCATTTAGAGCACTTTGCTCGTATTCGCTTAAGGCGAGGACAGAAGTTCCTTTTTCTATTTTTTTTGCATAAATTCTATTTCCATCTCTCATAGTAATATTTGTCACCAAAATACCATTATCCAGGGAATCTAACATTACAAATATAAAACTAGTATCTCCTCCCATATCATTGAAAGGGTTAAATCTTTTTAGACCAACTTTCTTAATAGTTTTGTCAATAATTATATCATGTTTATCTAATTTAGCAAATATTTGTTTTATATCAGAACCTAATGACTCAAATCTTTCAGAATATGCATCAATCAATTGATCAGCATTTTCTATAATACCAGTTTCTGTTTTAAAAATATGATTAAATTTTTGAGTGAAAGCTCTAATTTGTAAAAAAGAATAAGTAGCAAAACCTATTGATATAACAGATATACTAATTAAGACTATTTCAAGAATACTCATAAAATATTGCATTTTTAATTAATATGAATTATATCAGAAATACAAGATAAAATCAAATTTTTGTATTTTAAGTACTATAATTTTAATTCACATAGATAATTCACTCACAAAAATCACCCTAAACTGACTGTTTTTATTGTAATTTATTAGCTTATATATAACAAATTAAATATTTTTATTAGTTTTTTTACATTTTTATGTAAATTATTCTTGACAAAATTAGAGTTATGGTGTATAATATCCATTGTAAATATGATTTCTAAATAAAAATCTTATTTCACAAATGTTCTTTAAAAAAAATTGAATCTATTATGAAAATTTCAAACATTGGCAATTCTGTTGTAGCAATTAAACCTGTTCACCAATACTTTAATGAGATTGGTATAAAAATGATGGATGACATTATCATCCCTGGAACAAACCTGAACCATCAGGATAAAATCACTATTGATACTCGGGATACTATCCCTGGTGTTAATGTCCAGGACTACATTACCCTAGGAGGAAAATCCATGTCGGATTTCCACTTCGGGACAGGTAAACCTAGTTTTAAAACTAAAGATTTAGTAAATGTAGTTTTAGGAAATAATGATTCTATAAAAATAGATACCTTATTTGCCCACAAGGGCACTACTAGTGTGTCTATTGATTGTTCCACAATCGGGAACACAATCCATGTGAATAATATGGATATAACCCCTTGGTATCTTGGAGAAAATGCTAAGCTATCGGATCTACTTGTAATTCAAGTAAAAGGCTTTGGCAAATACGATCATGTTATCTTCAATGATAACAAACAAGACATTCGTTTTGTCCAAGGGGCAAGCGGTGTCCGAGTTGATATTCTCGAACAAGGAGGATCTTTTACTGATCCAAGCGATTGTCTAGGAAGATTGAATTTCATCGGAGCCGATATGACTACCGTGAAAGAATCTTTTCAAAATTATGTTGGCTAATTAAATTTTAAGAGACTAATTAAATTTAGTCTCTTTTTCTTTTTTAGTATACCCTGTTATTTATTTTTTATAAATTTACTCACAAAAATCACTTCAAACTGACTGTTTTTGTTGTAATTTATTAGCTTATATATAGTAAATTAAGTATTTTTATTAACTTTTTTATGTTTTTATGTAAATTACTCTTGACAAATATTCTATATTATGATATACTATTATCGTGAGTGAGGAGAGTGTAAATCAAAATCATTCACTACAAGGATTAAATATATAAATTAATATATCCAAATCCAAACAAAAATAAAATTTATTTCGTCAGAGACCGTTTGTATATAATCTAATTTTATATCTAAACTGTTCTTGGTGAAAAATGTTATCCCAAGAATAAATTAATAGTATGCAAAAACCAATTTTAAAAAAAACAGGAAGCCTATCAAAGGCGACCTGTCGCATCGTAAAGCCCAATCTCAAACCCCTCGTCAAACCTGTTATTAAACCAAAAAATGGTTTGACTAAAGCCCCGCCACTTATAGTGTTCGGGGTTTTTACTTTTTAATCAATTAATCAAAAGCTCATATCTATTAAATTTTTACTGAATATTAATTTCCATTTAATTCTATTATATCATCAAACCAAAGTTATATATTTAAAATAAAAACAGAGCATTTGCTCTGTTTTTATCAAACTCAATAAACTACAGTTTACAAGGTTTGAATTACATGTAATTTTACAAGGATTAAATTGTATTATACAGAATTATGTTACTACAAACAACTTATCATAGAATGTAACATAATTATAAATATATTATACTTTGATATTATAAATTTGTCAATAAATAAATGTTAATAAATTTCTTTTTTATGCATGTTTCAAATATTCTGAATTTTATGTTAAACTAAATTTAATATATAGACTTAATTACACCTTATGTCCTCACCAATGATGTCTCAATACTGGGAGATAAAAAAAGAGTATCCTGATAAAATTGTATTTTTTAGATTAGGTGATTTTTATGAAATGTTTGATCAAGATGCTATTTTAGTTTCAAATTTATTACATATTACCTTGACCAAAAGAAGAAATAAAATTGATGGAGAAATTCCAATGTGTGGAGTTCCTTTTCATTCTGCTGAGAATTATATTTCAAAACTTATAAAATTGGGATATTCTGTTGCAATCTGTGATCAAGTAGAAAAAGCTAATGCTTCAAAAGGAATCGTAAAAAGAGAGATTGTCAAAGTTATAACACCAGGAACAGTGATGATTGATGCATTTCTACAAGAAAAATCTAATAATTTTATTATATCTGCTTTTTTAGTAAAAAGTTATGTCTATTTTGCAATTGGAGATATTTCTACAGGTGAGTTATTTGTTGATAAAGTCAATATTAATGATTTTATAGATCTAATTTCAATTTATAAAATTAAAGAAATTATTGTTTATGAAAAAAATTTTAAAAACATTATTCCACAATTAAAAAATATAAATATAAAATTATCTTTTGAGTCCAAATGGTCTTTTGATTTAGATAAATCTTGGGAATTATTATGTGAGTATTATAAGATTAAAACCTTAGATGTTTTTGGAATAAAAAGAGAAGATCCTAAAATAATGGTTTTGGGAGCATTATTTAATTATTTTAAATACACCCAACATACCGACTTATCACATATCCAAAAACCATTAAGTTTCCTTAAGTCTGATATGATGAAGTTAGACTTAAATACGATTAATAATTTAGAATTGATTTATCCTAGTAAGTCAGGACCAAAAAACAAATCTCTTTATGATATTCTAAATCATACTCTAAATCAAATGGGGGAAAGATTATTACAAAAATGGATTTTATCTCCCCTACTAGATAAATCTAAGATTGAGAAGAGACAAACAGATATAATTTGGTTCCAAAATAATGCAGATAAACTATCTTTGTTTCAAAATGAACTAAAAAAAACTCCTGATTTGGAAAGAATTATAGCCAAAATTTCTTCACTCAATTCTGGTCCTAGAGATCTTGGAATAATAAGAGATTTTCTCCAGCATTCATCTAACTTTATAGATATAATACCTGATAAATATAAATCCTCCTTTATCAGTTTTAAAGAAAAAACTCTAGATTTAAAAGAAAAATTAGAATCTGCACTTCAAGATAATTTACCACTTTTAGCAAGAGAAGGTGGGTTTATAAAAAAAGGTTTTAGATCAGATATTGATGAGTTGATAGAATTATCAAGAGGTGGAAAAGATTGGTTAATAAAAACTCAAGAAAAGGAAAAATTAGAAACTGGAATTAACAATCTAAAAATAGGATTTAATAAAGTCTTTGGGTATTATATTGAAATCAGTAAATCAAATCTAGAAAAAGTTCCAAATCATTATATCAAGAAGCAAACTCTAGCAAATGGTGAACGATTTATCACTGAAGAAATTAAAGCTTTTGAAGAAAAAATCTTAGTCTCAGAAGAAAAGTTGCTTCAGGTAGAATTAGATGTTTTTCAAGAATTAACAAGTTATACTTTAGAATTTATACCTTCTTTGCAAAAAATAGCAAAGTACATTGCTTATTTAGATATAATCCAAGGATTTGCGAAACTAAGTATAGAAAATAATTATGTAAAACCTATTATTATAGATGATAAAATTATAAATATAAAAAATGGAAAACACCCGGTGATAGAAAAAATTTTGGATGGAGATTATATTAGTAATGACACTTTACTTAATGATACAGATCATTCATTTATGCTAATTACTGGCCCTAATATGGCTGGAAAATCTACTTATAGCCGTCAAGTTGCTCTTATTGTCTTAATGGCTCAAATAGGTTGTTTTGTTCCTGCAAGTGAAGCTAAGATTGGTATTGTTGACAGAATTTTTACTCGTATAGGAGCTTCAGATAATTTGAGTGAAGGACAAAGTACTTTTATGGTAGAGATGATTGAGGTAGCTCAAATTTTGAATTTTGCCACAGACAGAAGTTTGATTATTTTAGATGAAGTTGGTAGAGGAACATCTACTTTTGACGGTATGAGTATTGCAAAAGCAATTTCTGAATATATTCATAATAAAATTGGAGCAAAAACAATCTTTGCAACTCATTATCATGAATTATTAGAGCTAGAAAATTTATGCCAAGGAATTGTTAATTATAAGGTTTTAGTAGAGGAAAATAAAAATGAAATATTATTTTTGAGAAAAATTGAAAAAGGTGGTATTGACAAAAGTTTTGGTATTGCTATTGCCAAATTAGCTGGATTTCCTGAAGAAATTATCCAAAATGCTAATAATATTTTGCTCAATTATGAGGCTAAGAAATCTAAATTTCAACCCTCTCTATTAGAAAAACCTCAAGTTATAAATAATACTCCTGATCCTAAATTAAGTATTTTATCAGAAAAAATTAAAAATTTAGATCTTAATAATATTACTCCTCTTCAAGCTATAAATTGGATTAGTGATTTGAAAAAAATTATTTAAGAGAGAAAAAGAAAATTATCTTTAAGTTATGTTAAAAAACAAATTAAAAAAAGAGCTTATATATTTAAGCTCAAAATAATTAAATTTCTAATATAATTTAACCTAAAGATTGCTTATAAATAGTATTATTTTCAAACTCTTCAATAGTTAAATATAATTCTTTTAAGGAATTTATATAAAGATCCTTGTATAACTTAATACTATTTTCTTTTAGATTATTTAAGATATCTATACCTTGAGAAAAAGGTTTACTCTCTACATTTTTCTCATTTATAAAAGAATCTTCCATAATATTTTTAAAAGATATATGATATCTATTTTTTGCTTCACATATAAGATTATTATATTTTTTAAAATAACTATTATATGTTTCTTCAAAAGTTATAACCGTTTCTAATGAAGAGTTTTCTTTTAGTAATTTTTTAAGATATAAAATCTTTTCTTTACATATATTTTGAAGATTTTCTATCTCTCTATCTGAGTTATTTTTCATATATATATACAAAATAATGTGCATTTTATTTATATCCTATATTTTGAATTTTGTCAATATAAAATAGTAAAAATTAAAATTACTAAATATTTTTTTACTCTTCAGCTACACAGATTTCTTTTTTAAAAATAGAATTAATTGTTCTTATTAAGAGTAAAATTATAATACTATTCAATATCCCAAATAATGTCCAAGCTAAATATTTGAATACTAAAATATCTGTTTCATGAAACATAGAAATACTAGCTATGGTTATTGCTGATATTGGAAAGGAATAAGCCCACCAAGAAAGATAAAATTTAATTTTTCTAAATAAATTTATTTGTGAAAATAAAAGAATAGTTAAGAATAAAGCAAAATAATATAATAATTTAGAGAAATAATTAACTTCTCCAGTTAATTTAACCAATGAAATAAAGCCAACCGCTGGTGGAGCTATCAGAATAAAAAGTGTAGGTAATAATTTTTCTGGTAGAGGTTTATGAAATATAATTCGGTTCATAAATATAACAAATAAGGCAATCCAAAAGAAAAATCCAATACTAAAGAAAAACCAAGATATTTCACTAGAAAAATGGTTAATTCCAGCTACAGGAACCAAAATATTACCAACAGCAGGGATAAACCAAGCAGGGTTCATATGATTAATTTCAAATTTTGTATGTTGAATCCAAATTGAAATAATTTTTATTGTGAATAAAAAGTGAATTGAACTTCCAAAAATCCATAAATATTTTGAAATTATCATATCCTCAGCCAAAAATCCTACACTCAGTAAGAGAAAACTTATAGAAAATGTAGGGAAAAAATTTAATTTGATAGGGTGATTAAATTCTTTTGAGACCTCATCTTGAAATTTAAAGTTTTTAAATAAATATATTAATGAAATTATAGCAAAAATTATAACAGTCAATATTAAAAAATAATAACTTAAATTAGTAGGCATTCCCAAAATTTCTTCTGCTTTTTGAAAAGCTATACTAAAACCAGATAATCCTAAAATGATTGAAAAAAATGATATTGGAAAATTTTTTAATCTAAATTCTTTTTTCATAGTATATATCCCTAAAAAATAAAAGTTATAGCTATTATAACTCATTTCTATTTATTTTTCCATTATTTTTAAAAATTTTCACCTTACACTTCTATTCTATATTCCTGTACATTAACAAGATAAAATCCTCTTCTTTGATAAAATTCATTAGCTTGAATAGAATCGACATCAGTATGACAATACATGCTTCTAGCAGATATTGATTTTGCATATTCTTTTAAACTTTGGATCAAATTTTTCCCTAGACCTTGTCCTTGATAATCTGAATCTACTGCTAAATCATAAAGATAAATATCTGGAATATCTCTATATATCGATGGTAAAATATAAGCTGTATATCCTCCCAAAACCTTATTATCCATAATAACAACTCCAATTATAACATTTGGTTTGTTAATAAAAGAGCTTAAATATTCTTCAGTTGGGATATCTTCTTTAATTTCAAATACTTTTTTGTATAAATTTATAAGCTGGAAAACAAGATTTATATCATTTGAATTAAGAATCTTTGTTGTGAGCATAATTATATTTTTTCTTGTAAATCTACATTCTATAAGTTTTTATAATTTCTGCGGAGAGAGAGGGATTTGGTCACAGATAATTTACCTGACGGTAAATTTCTGCAACCCCGTCTCGCGGTGTTCGCCTTGTACTTTGTACAAACTCACACATCGCTCCGACTTTCAAATACCCCCAAAAGCCAATCAACTTGGCTTTTTAATCTGCGGAGAGAGAGGGATTTGAACCCTCGATGAGTTTTACCCCATGCCACGTTAGCAGTGTGGTGCTTTCAACCGCTCAGCCATCTCTCCAGTTACACAAATTATTATATCTTATTTTTTAGAATATATCAATATAGATTAAGTATATTTGAATTTATGACAAAAACCATTGACAAAAAAATAATCTATGTTATACTTTGAATCGTAATTGCATCAGATTACAAAAAAATAGCCCTGGAGGGGAATAATTATGAACAACTTTAAAATAGAGTTACCTGAAATCAATAAGAATTTGATTAAAATACATTCTCGTGTAGATTTAAAAAAAATTCCAAACTTAGAAACAGATATGGAAAGAGCGGTCGATGGAATTTATGATACACAGCTACTTAATAGATATACAATAGCATTATCTATTGGAGATTTATTTGATAAGAAAGAAGTGTGTAACAAAATTTTAGATTGGTTACAACAATTCAATAATTAATAATTATTATATCTATCTACCATATCCCTTTAACTTAAAGTTTTAGGGATTTTTATTTTACTTATACTTTTGACATATTAAAAATATATGTTATATTAAATACATTGTACTTTCAAAGTAAATTTATGTTAGAAAACAGTAATTTTGTTAACATTAGAACTCTTAAAGATGGTACCTTTTTAGTAGAACTAAACTCTAAAAATTCAAAACATATAAAGATGATGATTTTTTTAAGAATTTTATTCTAAAATATCATTATACTAAAATTTTAGTAATACCTACTAAAAATTATAATGTAAGATTGTTATGCCATAAAGATATAACTATATCTCATTTAATGCTATTATTTGCAAAAGCCAAGGCACTTCATAGTGAAAATAGAACTTTTCTGATAAACAATGCTACAAGACATCTTACAGAAAAAGACAAAAAATTCTTTTCTCAATTACATAAAATATGACTTCAATATTTAAATTAAATAAAACCCTCACAGACATTAACTGTGAGGTAATTTTTTAATCTAATAGCTTTTTAATAATTTATAAATAACTTGAGAAACTTTCAAAGAATCATGCCGAATTAAAGTTCTTTGAATTGGATCTTTTTTATAAGGATTGATAAAAATTCCATCCGCTAATAGATCCACTCCTATTAAGTGAGCTTTGCCTATAAATTCATCAGTAGTTTGTCTTTCTACGAAACTTCCTTCTTGATGATACTTATCAAGCAACTCTTGAGATGGTCTAGTAGTATTGTAGAGTGCAATATCAATTACATCCCCAATATACTTCTGGATTTCAAGAACAAATTGCTCTACAGACCATTTTCGGCAATGTTCTTTTTTTGCCATTAAATTTACATTGTAGACAATTTTAGCCTTAGTAGAGGCTAATACTTCTTTCATACCAGGAATCATCAAGTTTGGTAAAATACTACCGTAAATATTACCAGGACCAATAATTATCATATCGGCATCTACGATGGCTTGCTTAGCTTTTTCATTTAGAACTGCTTTTGGGAATAATTCTAAATCTTGTACACCAATATAAGAAATGTCATGCCTATTATTGATAGTATCTTCACCATCAATAACCTCTCCATCATTTAGTATTATACGGACATTGACATTACTAGTGGTAACAGGCAAAACTTGCCCTCTAACAGACAATAATTGACTAGCCGTAGCTATAGCTTCTTCAAAAGAACCTGTAATTTTCTCTAATGCTGTTAGTAATATATTTCCAGCATTATGCCCAGCAAGTCCTCCATTATCAAAACGATAACTAAAGAGATCTCTAACTGTATCTGAGCAATCAGACAAAGCTATTAAACATTGTCTAACATCTCCTGAAGGCAGAACTCCATATTCATCTCTTAATTTACCTGTTGAACCTCCATCGTCTGACATAGTAATTATAGCAGTCAAATCTAAATCTCTCAATAATTTAAGACCTTTCAATGTCATGTTTGACCCTGTTCCTCCACCTAATACAACAACTTTTTGTTTTTCCATAAAAACACTCCTTTGTGGATAACTTGTGAATAACTATGATTATTTAGTTGATAACTATTTTTTATAATCATAATATGTTATGATATTAGCATATTAACACAGTTTTGGCAATATATACACTCAAATAGAATGAAAGATATTTTTAATAAAAAACTTAGTTTAGATGATTTATTATACTGGATTTTAGGAGGCACAATTGTTTATAATATAAGAATTCTTATTCTAGAATATTATATAAATGGAAGACCAAATTACTTTCTCACGGAATATTTAAATTTTAGCGATATTGTAATAGCGATAATTATTTTTTTCAATATCTTTAAAATAAAAAAAATAAAGTTATTAAATCCATTTGTATCTATAATATTTATAATTCTATTTGGACAAGTTTTTAATGATACTTATCCTTTATTATCTTTTTATCAAATATTAAGATTATTGGGAATTGTTTATTTAGGAACTTATCTTATTAACACACAAAAAATAATTTATATTTTAAATGGATTCTTTATAGCATTATTTAGTCAATTTTTTATTTTAATTACACAATTTATTTTACAGAAAAATCTAAATTTACCTATAATTACAGAATCAGTATTTAATAGAGATATGGTTGGAATAGCTAAATTAAACTTTGGAGATAATTTTTTGATTAGAGGTTATGGAACTTTTCCACACCCCAACATTTTAGCTTTTACAGGATTGATGGGTATTATTTTTTTAATATACAATTCAAATCGAAAATTAGCATCTTGGTTTATATTTTTAACTCTGATTATAATTAGTCAAGTTGATCATTATTTATGGACATTCAATCAAAGTCTCTTACTAACTTTTTTAGCTATCTTAGTATCAATATCTGATTTTAAATTAGATTTAAAAAAATATCAAAGTAACATTCTTTTAGCTTTTTGTATATTAATGATTATCTTATCTTTTTCTAAATCAATTTATATACTTTCTGGATTTCTAATATTTATTTTTATCATCAAAAAGATATTGACACAAGTATTTTCTAAGGATATGTTCCACATAGAACATTTTAAAAAGTATTTTGATCTAATTTTTTTCATTATTTTTAGTATTTTCTTTTCTAGTATAAATTTTATATTGTTTTCTCTAAACAATTCTCAAAGTGCATTTCAAAGAGTTTTTTATCTGAAAGAATCTTTTGAAGTTTTCTATATTAATCTGTTTAATGGAATTGGTACTAAACAATTTATACTAGGATTACAAAGTCAAAACTTAGAGTTTTGGCAATTACAACCTGTACATAATTTGTCTTTACTTATTTTAACCGAAAATGGAATTATTGGTTTATTTATTTTATTAGCTTGTTTAATGTTTTGGATGTATTATCTAGTCAAAAAAACTTATGTACAGTAAAAATTCTAACAAATCCAAAGGTGATATAGGGGAGAATTTAGCAATTAAATATTTGATTTCCAAAAAATTTGAAATTTTAGATAGAAATGTACACTTAGGTAAATTAGCTGAATTAGATATTATAGCCAAAAAAGATGGTTTTCTCCATTTTATTGAAGTTAAGTCTGTGTATAATTGTGGACAACTTGTTGATAAAGATAATTTCCCTGTGTATAACATTACAAAAAGTAAATTAAAGAAGCTTTCTATCGGAATTAGAATTTATTTACAAAAACATAGATATCTTTCTGAGGATATCTATATTGATGCTATTTGTATTATTATTGATAAATCTAATAAAAAAGCTTGGATCAAATTTTTTCCTAATATATTAGAGGGGATTGATTAGTTTGTTTTAAAATTATTAAAAGAGTTATTGTTACTATTAAATGCAGGGTTTTCTGAATCGACTCCAAATTTTGAACATATTTTTCTAAATTTTTCTTTTATATTATCTTTGTCATTATTTCCAGCCAAAACATCTTTTGCTATAGTAGCTAGCATTCTTGATCTTATTTCACCAAAACTAATTTCATTCTTTGTACGATTTATTGGTTCTTGTCCAAAACTAACTCCATTCATAATTTTTCCATTATAATTATTTATAGATTGAGAAAATCTAGGGGTCTGATTTATAAAAACTGATTCCCTTTTATTATAAATTTCTTGAACTAATGACTTAATATTTGCTGAATCTTCTGGCTTAAAATATAAAACTATTTTATCTACTCTGTTAAATGAATTTGAATCTCCTGATTTGGATATTTTTGTTTGGAATGATATCTCTTGATTAACACCTTTTTGAATTAATTGATTAAAGACACCCACACTAACTTCTGGAGCTACATTTAGATAAATCCTTCCCAAATCACCTGCATTATCAGATCCTAATCTTTCATCTGAATTTACAAGGGCATAATACCATCCACTACTATCTACAATCTTAAACTTCTTCTGATATTCATCTTGTTGTGTCATCAAGTTTATTATAAACTTTAAATTTTTTTCGTATTGTTCAAATTTTTCTTGATCTTTTGGATTATTTTCTGTAAAATTACTTTCTCCTTGTGAATAAAAGTCATTGTAAATAATATCTGTTAATAATTTAAATTTTACTGCTTCAAGATTTAATTCAGAATACTTTTTTTCATATGATGGTAAATTATAATTTATTTTATCCAATATATCTTCCTTATTCTCCTCCATATATTTGATAAAATCTTTTAATGTGTCCCTTGTTGGATCTTCTTTTTCATTATATCCAATAATATCAATTTCTTCTGTTTCTTTATTAACATCCTCCGAATCTTCAAACTCTACACTTGTACCATTTCTAGAATTTAGATCTACTATTGTTAATTCTCCTTGATTCAAACTAATTTTACAGTGCTTTTTAGAAACAGTATCATCTTGAAATAAACCCTCTGTCATTCTACCTAAAATAAGTTCTTGACCTTCTCCTATAGAAAGTATTTTTCTTGCCTTATTTCTATCGATTGTAGTATCATTTATAATATATTCATTTCCTATTTTTTGAAGTATTATTTCTTTATTCCCAAGTTGTAATTTTATTTTGTTTGAATTACCTTTATAAACAACTATTTCTTCTTTTTCTATATTTTCGTTTTTTTCTTGTATAGAATCAATGTTTTCTAAATTTTTCATAAAATTAAGATCTTAATTTAATATTTTATATTATATCAGATACTATTTAATTTATTAAATAGTATCTGTGGATAATCTGTGTATAAAGTACTAGATATTTGTTGATTATTTAATATTTCTTTTATTATAGCCATTTCTATATGTTAATAACTTGTGGATAAAACATAATATTGTGTATAAAAAAATAGATTATCTCTAATCTACTTTTTTATCTTCCTAATTTTTCCACTTATTTTCTAAATAAGTTTGGACTGAAAGTATTTCTTTTTTATCTAATTTCCTATTATAAACTATAATTTCACACACTATTCCTTCAAAAGCTTGATCTAAACCGATCCAATTTCCAACTTTATATATATTATTTCCTTCATTATAATTACTATTACCTATCAAAATGCCTATATTAGGATTATTATCATCAAAAGTATTCAAAACAGTATCTCCTGATTCAAAATTAACTTTATAAGAATCTTTTTCTCCAAATATTGCAAAACCTTGTTTAATATTAGCTTCTGATGAACCTGATGGTTTAGTTGTAAAAATTCCAGGCCAAATACTAGATTTCAAAGAATTTACCCCCACAAATACTATTGTATATTCATCAGATTTTTCTAAAGGAAATGTTCCTTCCAAATAATTGTCCCCTAAAAATTTTATTCCTGATACAACTCCTTCTTGATTTTCAATATAAATTGGTCTTTTATTAGGAAGAGCTTGTGTAAGATTATTATTATAGATTGATTTATCTGTAATATAAGCTATTTTTTGATTAGAACTAGTAATATCAATTTCCTTATCTAAGTCTTGATATAAATTAAATTTATCTTGACTATCTATCCATAGACATATACCTGATGTTATATGTAAGATATCCATGGATAAAATAGGAGCTGGAACATAATTTTCCTTTATTATTAACTCTGATTCCAATGATTCTATTATAGGAGTATCTAAATCTAATTCCAAATCTTGATTTTCTAATATTTCTGGTTTTATTGAAATATCTTTAGATTCTTCTTTTCTTGATTGATTCATCATAGAATTTAAATTAACAATTTGTTTAGAATGTTGATTTAGGGAAGTCATATCTAAAAACTTAACTGTTTTATTAGAATCTGAGGTATTAGCCGTAGATATTTTATTAAACTTATGATATAAATCTGAGTCTTGATAAGATTTATTATTTGTACTATAACCTGTATTTAGCCCTATTTTATTAATTTTTAATTTTTCTATTTTTCCATTATCACTTGACCCAAAAAAACTACTATTCTCATTATTATCTATTTCATTATCTTTTTTTATTTTATTAGGGATTAAAGATATTACTCGTATGATTATAACAACTAATATTGTCACAAAAATTGCTCCTAATATTATTAATATTGTAAATTCATCTATCATAAGTTTAGTTTATATGTTTATCTAAAATTTATATATTTATATTATACACTATAAGTATGTAAAAATAAATAATTTTTATTCTTTTTATTCAACTCCCCATTTTTTTTGTATTTTATAATTAACTTTAAGTTGAACTTTAGCCTGATAAACACTTTCCATAATTTTATGAATTTCATCTTGCCATTCTGAAACTTTATCCTCTGAAACTTCAAAAACTAACTCATCATGTACTTGTAATAATAATTTTATATCATTAGAATTTTTTATTAAATCATGTATCCTTATCATTGCAATTTTAATGATATCAGCTTGTAATCCTTGGATAGGCATATTAACTGCTATTCTTTCCATCTGAGCTCTTAATATAGGGTTTTTTAGGTCAAATTTAGATAAGTTTCTTTTTCTTCCATACTCTGTTATTGCATAACCAGTTTTAATAGCAATTTCTTTTTGTTCTGCTATATATTTTTGTAAATCAGGATATGTATAATTATATTTTAATATAAATTCTTTTGCTTCTGATTTGGTTATTTTTAAATTTTTAGACAATGCATTCGCTCCCATTCCGTATAAAATCCCAAAATTAATAGTTTTTGCAAAATTTCTCATTTCCTTATTAACCATAGCTTGTGGAATAGAATAAATTTTTGATGCTGTAGCCGTGTGAAAATCAACTTCTTGATTAAAAATTTCTATCATATTTTGATCATTAGATAAGTGAGCTGCTAGCCTAAGCTCAATCTGAGAGTAATCATAAATTAACAATGTTTTTCCTTCCTCTGATTGAAAACATTGTTTAATAGAATTCCCAAGATCTGTTCTTGCTGGGATATTTTGGAGATTGGGATTAATGGAAGATAATCTTCCTGTAGCTGCAATAATTTGACTATATTCTGTGTGAATGCGACCTTTCTCATCCCTCACATTAGGAAGAGTATCTATATAAGTTGATTTTAATTTAGCTAACTCTCTGTATTCTATAATTTTATCAATCACAATATGTTCCTGTTGTAATTTTTCTAAAGTTTCAGCTGAAGTTGTGATAAATCCCGTACTTGTTTTCTTTAATCCATCAGTGCTTATTCCTAATTTATTAAATAAAATATCAGCCAATTGTTTAGGAGAATTTAGGTTAAATTCTATATCAGATATTGTATATATTTCTTTTTCTAATTCTTTTAATCTTTCATCTACATAAACTTTTATCTCTTCTAAATCTTTTTCATTAAAATAAACTCCATTTATTTCCATTTGAGTTAAAGCCTCGGTCAAGGAAATTTCTATTTCTAGATAAACTTTCATCAAATCTTCTTCTATCAGTTTTGAATTTAATTTATTATATAAATCTAATAAACTTTTTTCTGGATTTAATCTATCAAAATCTATTTTATATTTGTAAGATAGACTCTCTAAATCAAATTTTTCACCTGAATGTAAAAGATATGCCATTATAGATATATCTTGATATTTTGCTTTAATAATAACTTTTTCACCCCAAAAAACTTGTCTAAAAATTGCTTTTAGATCATACCCAATAATTGTAATTTCTGTTTGTAATATTGATTTAAGTTCTAATAAATTTGTTTTATATCTATTTGACTTATCTAAGAAAAAATAATCTGATTCAATTTGAAATAAAGCTAGATTATTTTGATCTAAGTCATTAAAATTACTTATATTAGATAATGAATTTTGACCTGATATTGTATTGTCAAAAAAATTAGATTGACTTATCTCTTGTACTTCTGATAATCTTTTTACTAAACTATGGAATTCAAATTTAGAAAAAATTTGTCTTGCTTTTTCTGTTGGGAAAAGATAGTTATTTAATGCATCCAAATCTAATTCTATTGGTACATTTCTAACAATTGTAGCTAATTCTCGGCTAAAAAAAGCTTGATCTTTATAATTTTTTAAATTTTCTACAACTTTATTGGAAAAATATGATTTATATTCTACTGGGATTTCTAAATAATTATTATATTTATCTAAAAATTCATATAAATTATCTATATTCTGAAATTGATTAAGTAAAACAACTGCTCTTTTATCACCAATTCCTGGTACACCAGGGATATTATCTGAAGAATCACCTTTCAAACCTTTATAGTCTATCACTTGCTTTGGTGTAAATTGGTATTTTGTCATTACTTGTGCTTCATCATACAAAATTGTGTCTGTTATACTTTTTCTCAAAGCATAAACTTTCACTTTGGAATTAACCAATTGCATTGTGTCCATATCTCCTGTAACAATAACCAGCTCAAATTCTTCTGATTTGGTTACCATTTCAGCAATTGTTCCAATAATATCATCTGCTTCAAATCCTGATTGTTCTAAGATTGGAATATCAAGATATGTTAAAATTTCTTTCACAAGTGGAATTTGATCATATAAAGCTTGATCTGTTTTTTGTCTGCCAGCTTTGTATTCTTGATATTGTTCATGTCTAAAAGTTTTTTCAGAAACATCAAAACTTGCCAATATCGCATCTGGCTTTAAATCTTTGATTACTTTCATTAATAAATTAGAGTATCCATAAACAGCATTCACTAAAGTACCTTCATTTGTGTGAAAGGGAGGAAGAGCATGATAAGCTCTATGAATAACAGCATTACTATCAAATATTACAATTTTCTTCTTATTTTGCATAAATTTTTTATAATTATATTTTTAATTATAACTCTTATTTATAAAAAATCAAAATATTATAAAAAAAGACTCTCTTTACCTAATTTTATTTAGTATAGAGAGTCTTTATATTTGCAAAGAGAATTTATTTTAATTACTATAAATCTTGATAATCTTTTTTATAATCAATTTTTCCTCTTTCTTTTAGACCTTTAACAAATCTCTCAACTATTTGGGTATTACAAAAAGTCGGATGATTTTCATCTTGAGTCATTTTAGAATAAATATTTTCTAATTCATCTAAATCTTTTTTAAGGTAAGCTATTGTAGCTAATGCATAATAGTCTCTATCTTCAGCTCCAATATATGCCTCAGGATTAGCTAATACTGATTTTTCTCTATAATCAAGATCAGTTTCAATCAAAGATATAGCTTCTTTTTCTATACCTTCTTCATTAAACAATTTATATTGTGCTGCATGCCAATAAGCAAAAGATAACTCTGAATAATATTCTGATATCTGAGTAATATCTTCTTTATTTTCTAAATATTTTGCTTTAATTTCTGGATCTTCTAAAAATTTAATATTCTCAATAGAAAGTTGTCTATCTTGTATTTTTTGATCTAAATTAATTAAAACTTCATATACTTGTTTATAATCAATTTTGTCATATAAAAAGTCTTGTTTCAACTTTTTATATACTTCCTGTTCATTTTCTATATTTTTATCTCTAATTTCATGACTATTTATAAATTTAATACTTTTTTCTTTTAATATTTCATTTGGATAACTATTATAAATATCAACTACTGATTTAGATAATTCTTCATAAGTTATTTTATCATTCAAATAATCTTCTTTTAATTTTTTATGCTCTTCGTCTGCCTTTAATTCAGCTTCTAATTTATCTAAATCAGCTCTTACTTCTTCAATTTTTAATTCAATTTCTTTTCTGGAATCATTTTGTAAATCTAATTCTTCAGGTTCATTTTTAGAAATATTGTTTAATTCTTCATTATCAATGGAATTTTCTATATCTAAATCTGATTCCAAATTAGAGTCTAGATTATTTTTTGGTATATATTCTGACATATTATTTATATTTAAATTATTATAATTTACTAGATAATTATCTAATATCAGGTTAAAATATCACTATATATTTACTTATACACACCTTATCATTATTTATCCACAAGTTATCAACACTTATTTAAATTTTATCCTCTGATTGGCATCACTAGATAAAAAAATTGCTCTGAATCTTCACCCTTCATAATCACAGGAGAATCAGTCTCATTAAGAAAAAACTTAATAAGATCACCTTTAATCAAAGATAACCCGTCCATAATAAAACTATAGTTAAAATTGATTATAAAATCAGCTTCACCTGTCAGTTGACAAGTTATTTGTGTTTTATTCTCACCATAACTGTCTGTTTCACTCTGAATTTCTAAAGTTTGATTATTCACTAAATAAAATTTAACATCATGAATATTATCATCAGAAAAAACAGAAGATAATCTTATAGCTTGAATCAGACTATTCTTATCCACTGAAAAACTTTTTTCAAAACTAGTAGGAATTAACCCCTCATATTGAGGATATTTCCCTTCAATTAATTTTGATGTTAACTCTACTGAAGAAAGTATCATTGACATTTGATTATCATTAAAAGATAATTTCACATCTTCGTCATCTACTAAATCTAAAATTCTGTTGCATTCTTGTACTGTTTTAGCTGGAATAATAAATTGAAAATTAGTACTCGTTAAATTAACATTAGATATCTTTTTCTCAGCTAATCTAAAACCATCTGTTCCCACAAAAAATAACTTTCCTTCTTTTTCCATTAATAAAACTCCTGATATTTCTGGTCTAAAATCATTTTTGGGAAGAGAATTAATTGTCATCTTAAAAGCTTCTTTTAGATCTTGTGTAGATAAATTTATATCTAATTTAGATTCTATATTAGGTATTTCTGGAAAATCATTAGCATCCATACCATTGAATTTAGCTTTAAATTCATTTCCACTTTTGACATTTAGAGTATTTTCTTCCAAAGATATTTCTATTTTATCTTGTGGTAAATTTTTTATATAATTTAATAATTTATCTTGTGGTATTGTAATTTTTCCTTTACCTTCTTGTTTACCTCTGATATAGGTTTTTATACTAATTTCTAAATTTGTTGTAGTTAAAATCAAAGATCCTTCTCTTTCTTCTAAAAGATAGTTTTGTAATATAGGTAGCATAGATTGTTTTGTAGAAGATTGTCTAGCTATTTGTAATCCTTTTAATAAATTTTCTTGCAAACATGTGAAATTCATATCTTACCAGTGTTAATTACTTATATACTTAAATTATATACCAAATTGATTAAAAAATATAGACCTTTTATTCTTTATCTTATTATATATAAATATATAGTAGTAATAGTAGTAGAGCCTGTGGATATGTTGAAAAGTAAATAAAAGATAGTCTGGAATTAGGTTTTCAAAAATGATAAGTATGTGGATTATTTATGTATAAAATGTATATAAATATGTGGATTAAATTAAACTATGCATAACTTAATAATTATAAACAAAGTTATTAGACATTTATCCATATAAAAAACTGAGTTACCAACAAAATATCAACAAGTTATCATTAATATTAAAATAAAAAGCTAAGATAATTTATCTTAGCACAAATTGCAAATCAATATCTAAATTATATTTTTGGCTTTTTTGCTCAACTTATTTTCCTTAAATTAATAATATACCTGATCAATTCATATTTTTTAGATTTTGAGCTATAATTTTGATCAAGTACTCCTCCCAAATTCTCAGCAATTTTTCGGCTGGGAATATTGTTTTTGGCAACAGGATAAATTACTTCTTTATAAAAAGAATACTTTTCTGTGAGATAGGTTATTATAGCTTTTGCAGATTTCTTTCCTATACCTTTTCCGTGAAAAGAGTCTTTTATCCAAATTCCTATTTTAGGAGAATGTGATTTTAGCTCATGCAAACCAACCATACCTATAAACTTATTAGGTTTTTCCTCCAGAATCATCATAATCAAAGATTCGTTATTGGAATTTTGATTGATAGCTGAATTTACAAATTCAAGAGTCTCATCAAGACATCTTGGTTTGTTAAAAGAAGTGAACTTTACGGTATTATCCGAGATCGATCTAAACATTTCTCCAGTATATGCTATATCTATTGGTATTAATTTAAAGTTATCACAATAAATAACAAGATCTTGATCAAACTTAAATTTTTCTAATGACATAATCTTTCTTATAAAGTACGATAAGAAGTATATCACTTTTATATAAAATGTCAAGATTATACCTACATAATTAAAATTAATATATCAAAAACAATTAAAAATATTTTTAGTAAATTACTATTGACAAAATTATTAAAATAAGATATGATAAGTATGTAAATTTATCATATAAATTTAACATGGTAACTAAAAATAAATCTGAAAGTTTAGATGAAAAGATTACTCAAGATAGTCTAAAAAACTGTCAAAACTGGGAATTAATAACAGAATTGGGTTTCTTTAATCTTTATAAAGATACCCAAAATAGCCTATTTTGGCTTGAATGTGGAGCTGTATTCGGGCCATATAAAACTTTTGAAGAATCTTGTTTAGCTTCTAGAGAATAATAAATTTTAATTAAGAATTATATTTAATTTTAAGATAAGACACACTTTATATAGTATGTCTTGTTTTTTTATTTTATATTTTTTAATATAAATATAAAAATTAAATTTTAGTAAATATAGATTGACAAAAACTAATATTGATGATATATTTAAATTTGTACACTTATTGATTGAGAGGTTTAAATGGATCATTTTGACAAAATTATTGAACAAAGTTTCAATGATTTGGAGAAATGGGAGGTTGTTTTTATGGGTGAGGTTGTAGATCTTGCCTATGATCGAGAAAGAGATCTTTTTTGGGTGGGATATGCTTCTCACTATAAAGATAAATGGAATGATCAATGTTTCGGTGGGAGCGGAATATGCTTCCATGCGAAAAATTTAAAAGAAGCTAAAGTTTTAATTGATAAAATGATATTAGAATACAGCTTGAACAATAATTAATTTTATAGCCTCCTAAATTTAGGAGGCTATTTTTATATTGAAAAGCCAAATAATTTGTTCTATGTGGAACAAAACCAATTTAATATAATTTGTATATTTAAAACAATATGCTCTTAGAGATTCGTAATAAAGATCAAGATGTGGTGCTACATTGCTTTATAATGGTAATACCTATGTAGTATTGTTTTCAGATTCAGAAGAAGATTGTTCTTACACTGAGGGTCTCGATTCTAAAGATCTTGATAGTTTGTGTGAATATCTTGATCTTGAAGAAGGTTCTTTTGATGAAGATTAGGAACACATTTAATTTTTAATTAATATAATTTTCTTGGATCACTCTTAATTGGGGGGTCTTTTTATTTTTTGGATAATGACAAAAATTACAAAATAAGGTATACTATTAAGTATAAGAGAAAGAATTTAATTTAAAGAAGATATTATGGCAAATAAAAAAGAAGTTTCAAATTATGGAGCAGAACAAATTGATGTCCTAGAAGGATTAGAACCTGTCAGAGTAAGACCTGGAATGTATATTGGATCTACTGGAACTGAAGGACTTCATCATTTAGTTTGGGAAATCGTAAACAACTCTATCGATGAGGCTATGGGGGGCTATTGTGATGAAGTAATCTTAGATTTATTACCTGATGGTATGGTGAGAGTGGAAGATAATGGTAGAGGTATTCCCGTTGACTTACATCCAAAAACTGGCTTATCAGCTTTGGAGACAATTATGACCAAGCTTCATGCTGGAGGTAAATTTGGAAAAGGTGGATATCAAGTATCTGGAGGTCTTCATGGAGTCGGAATTTCTGTTGTGAATGCTCTCTCTGTTTATACTGAAGTTATTGTAAATAAAAATGGTCAAAAATATAGACAAGAATTTTCTAAAGGATTTCCTACAACAGAGTTACAAAAATTAGGCAAAACAGATGCTGGAAATGGTACAATTGTTACTTTTAAGCCTGATGATACTATTTTTTCTGAATTAAAATTTAATAAAGATAAAATCTATAATTACTTAAGATCACAAGCTTATCTAACTAAGGGAGTTAAAATTATTATTAATGATCTTAGAAAAGAAGAAGAAACTGATGACTATACATTTTTCTTTGATAGTGGAATTATTTCTTATTTAGATTATCTTTTTCATGGAGAAGAGCCAAGACATGCAACTCATTTTTATTGTAATAAAGAAAAGGATAATATTTTGGTTGAAGTGGCACTCAAATATTCTAAAGATTTACAATCCACAGAATTGTCCTTTGTAAATAATATTATTACTCCTGGTGGAGGAACTCATTTGACTGGATTTAGAACTGCACTTACCAAAGTTATTAATGATTATGCTCGTAAAAAAGGATTTTTAAAAGAAAAGGAAGAGTCTCTGACAGGAGATGATGTAAGAGAAGGTTTAGTAGCTGTTATTTCTATCAAATTAAAAGCACCTCTTTCTCCTCAATTTGAAGGGCAAACTAAAGAGAAATTGGGAACTGTAGAAGCAAGAAGTGCTGTCGATAAACTATTTGGAGAGGCATTTAAAGATTATCTAGATCTAAATCCACAAGATGCTAAAGCAATTGTAGAAAATTGTTTTTTGGCAGCCAAAGCAAGGCGAGCTGCAAAGGCAGCTAGAGAGACTGTGATTAGGAAAGGGGCCTTAGAGGGAATGACTTTACCTGGTAAATTAGCTGATTGTTCCAGTAAAAAACCTCAAGAATCAGAAATATTCATAGTGGAGGGAGATTCTGCTGGTGGTTCTGCAAAACAAGGGCGAGATAGAGGATTTCAAGCTATACTTCCTTTGAGAGGAAAAATCTTAAATGTAGAAAAAGCCAGACTTGATAAAATGTTGGCATCTAAAGAAATAAAATCTCTTGTAATAGCTTTGGGAACCTCGATCGGAGATAGTTTTGATATAGCAAGATTAAGATATCATAAGATTATTATTATGACGGATGCTGATGTGGATGGAGCTCATATTATGACTTTGATTTTGACTTTGTTCTTTAGATATTTCAAAGTTTTGATAGAAGAAGGTCATGTTTATATTGCAAAACCACCATTATATAGAATCTCGCGAGGAAAAGAATTTGTGTATGTCTATTCTGATAAAGAAAAAGAAGAAATTATGCAAAAATGGGAAGCTGACGAAAAGCAGATGAAAATTGGAGTTCAGAGATACAAGGGTCTTGGAGAAATGAATCCAGATCAGCTTTGGGAGACAACTATGAACCCAGATACTAGAGTTATGAAAGGAATTTCTATTGAAGAAGCAGAAAAAGCTGATAGAGTATTTGATGTTTTGATGGGAGATGAAGTATTACCAAGAAGAAAATTTATTCAATCTAGAGCTAAAATGGTACAAAATTTGGATATATAGATAAATTTTATGTAAATTACTATTGACAAAAATCTCTTATTGTGATATAATTTCTATTGTAATGTACATTTTAAAACTATATGATAGAAGTCTCAAAATTTGGGATAACAAATACGTCAATTAGAACACAAAATAATGGTGTTACCATTATAGATCATATTTTATTAATTAATTGTAAAAAATACAACTTAGTAATTCATTTGAAGAATAAAGAAATTATAAATGAAGTACTAACTTTAATAAGAGATTAGAGTAATTACTAGATAATATACTGATAGAAATTTAATATCCAAAGACTAACACGAGTTAGTCTTTTTTCTTTTATAGGCTCTAATAATGTAACAATATATTGACAAAAAGATAAACTGTGTTAGAATACTAAAGTCAATTGCACTTTAATAAAGAGGGATTTTTCTTATGAATGACCCAATCATTATCAAATTAGATGAGCTGATTACTTATTATCAGAATATTAAATTTAGTAATGCATCAGCAAGACTGATTTTTAAATCACAAGAAATGTCTGCTTGGTTAAGAGAAATTAAACAAGAATACACTTCTGGATCCCCATTTCTTAATTTAGTTAAGGAAAAAGAACAACACAATATTCTATCAGGGATAGTTTTATCTAGTCTAGATAGACTCTTTCCTATAAATTGGAATAAATATGGAGTTCCTACCGATGATCCAGATTTATTAATTGATCCTAATCAAGGAAATTTTGAGATTAATAACTATCTAAACTTAGACTATCTAAAGAATTTTTTTGAAATTCTAAAAGAAATTTATCAAGAACAAGATTTAGCAAAATGCCTTTTGAATATTGAATATACAAGAGGCATTCCAGATCCAAATACTGTAAGAAAACACAGTTATATTGCTTTCTCACTAAAAAACCTGAAAGCAAATATAATGATTCTTGAGAGCTTTGTATATGGAAATGTGATTTATCTTATCTTTGGTGATAAGAAAAGAGAATGGTATCTTGGGAAAACTAAGGAAGAGTTAAATTCTATACCAAATGTCTATAGATTTGAGCATAAAGATAATTATTCTTTAAAAATTGTTGAGCAAATTCAAGATTATTTGGCTAATACTGAATTAATTAATTCTAAATCTGACCAATTTGAAGAAGATGAGAATCTAATTCAAAATTCAAATTCAGAAGCAGAAGATATTAATTCTTTGATAGCTCAAGAAAGATATTTAAATTTAGTATTTATTCTTGATCAGATTGGACATGTAGATGAAGATGGAAATTTAAAGAATGTTATCTATAGTATAGAGCAAGCTCCTTCAAGAAAGCAAAAATATTATATGGTAAGTCTTCTTAGTTATTCTAAGTCAATAATAATTATGGAAAGTTTATCAGACAATAATAGTTATGATAGTAGTCTATATATTATTGAAGGTGATAAAATTCCTAATATGAAAGATGAAGATTCTAGAAGAACTTATTTGTTAAATTTACCTAATAAATCATTATTTTATCTTCCATATAATCATCGTATAGTTAGATATGCATCATATACAGCACAAGCTGTTGCTAAAATACATGAGATATTAGGAGAAGAATCTAAAATTATTATTAATCAAGAGAATGAACATCATTTTTGCTTAACAAAGAGATCTAATTATTATGACAATTGGTTTACAAAATATGATTCTGTATTAACTGAAAGAGATTATTATCTGAAAGAAGCTCTCTATTTTATGCAGAATCATTATAAAATTCCTTCTAGAACTTCTAAAGATATAGATGAAGAGAAGATGGGGAAAAATCTTCATAATTTTATTCATCATAGTATTTCTATGGGGGCAAAAATTTTTCAATTAAATCAAGATTTAATATATTGTAGAGAGAAAATTCAAAACTTTAATATTCTCTCTGATCAAGATATTTGGGAAAAACTGAAAATTTTTATCCAAACTAATGGTAAAAGACCTCTTCTCAATTACAAAATTGAGCCTTTTAAAGGAGAGATGATTGATTTGGGACGTAAATGTGTAAAATGTTCTTCAAGAAAAACTTATACCAATGCTACTCAAGAACAGGTAGAATTCTTTGAGTGTTTCTGGAAAAGAGAGATTATAGAAAAATATCTTCAAGTCTGGAATCTAATTTGGTATATGAAATTTCATAAACAAATTCCACCTGACTATATTATGTATATCGATGAAAAAACTGGTAAAAAAGTTAAATGTAGAGACAATTTTTTAGGTAATTTGAGAGAAATTTATGATGGTTATTTTCAAAGAAAAGACACTTTTTATAAGTGGCTTCCCATCAGAATGCATATTGAACTTGAGAAAGCCAAGCAAATCTGTGAAGATGTCAGACTACAAAAAAGTATTCTTAGATATAGCCCTGTGATACTTAAGCTGAAACAAGGAGAAAAATTAAATGAGAAAGAAAAGTCATTAATTTATGATTTAATTAGAGGCAAAAGTTCTGGACCTCTTTATCCAGAACAAAAACAAGAGTTTGAGAAATTGATCAAACAAATGAAAGATTAATCTATTTTACTAAAGCCTCACTTAAAAGTGAGGCTTTTTAATTATGTGTTTTTTTAAATAAAAAATCCCAAGATAATTAAATCATGGGATAAATAAAAATTATATAGTGAAAAAGAAATTTTAATCTAATTTATTACGATAAATACCAAGTTTGGTATCATTAATCGGAATATTCATAGAATGAAGTTCTCTTTCATGAGATCTGACTAAAGTAAATTGAGTTGGATCAAAATTCCAATTTAGTTTTTTGCCAAAAGCAATAGCTTGTTCACCAGCATGTTGTCCTTCTCTTAGTCTTCTCAAGTGGGCTCTGACTTTAACAAGTCGCCCTTCTTCTTCATATTCACAATCTCGTGATTGCTCTATTTTATAATCTTTATCTTGTTCTTTGCAAGATTGAAGATGTTTGATAGTCGGCAAAAGAAGTTTATTCTCAATAAATCTAATATTATTGTTTCTGCTTTTGGACTTATTTCTTGACTTACTATTCCCTAAATTAGGCAGAGCATAGTTTGGTACTATTAAATTCGCTATCTCAGTCAATACTAAACTTCTCAATATTTCATAAGCAATAGGTCCTTTTTTAGGTTCAAATCTTTCAGATAAAACAGAAAGCTTATAATAAGAGTTAAAACTTGCTAAATCTCCGTTTTTATCTATGAAAAACCATAAATTAGTATCTTTATTTGCAATAAATGTATTTCCATTTGCTTTTAAAATGAATTCTTTAGGAATTTCTTTATAAATAAATATTCCACACAAAAGTTCATTCTTTAAAATATTTGAATCTGTATAACAATTAAATCTTTTTTTTAAATTTTTCACTTCATCAGAATAACAAATAACTTTATTTGTTAATATATTGGGTAAAGTAAAGTTGTTAATTAGAGATTTATTTAAGAATATATTGGGGACAGAATATATTCTAGATGCATAAATATTTTCTAAAAGAAGATTATTTGCTTTATTAAGAGAAGAATAAGAATCCCATTTATCAATTATAAAATCACTCAGTATTGATTTTATAATTGAATATGAGTTAATAGCTCCAGCTATGTGGAGAATAATACCAATTATAAATTTATAATTTCTTAGATTATATAATTGATTTTTAGAAAGTTCTGTTAATTTACTAACAGATTTCGATTTTTTACTGATATTCTTAGTGTAAATTATTTTATCTAATATTACTTGAAATAAAATACCAAAAAAATTACTAAGATGAATCTCTTGATTATTTAATCTAGCATAGCTATCTATAAGATCTAGATTTTTTATAAATATCTCAAATTCATTTTCTAATTTACTTTCTTGCTCAAAATTAGTTACAAATATTTCCTTAAGCCAAACTTCTACTCCATATAAGATAAATGTATTATGTAGGTAACCATCTTTCGATATTGCTTTAACAAAATTTTTGAATAAATCTATTGAATTAATACTCATAAAAGACCTCATTTGTGAAAGTACAGAAATTGACTTTATAAGTATACATTAATATCTAATTTTGTCAAGTAATTATTACAAAATTATAAAAAATCATTATCGAATCATTTTAAAACAAAAAAATCCCTTTTCGGGGGAGAGCCATTCAGCTTAGCCTCGTTTTAGAGATTATTATTTGTAATAAAATCTCTAAAAGAACTAAATGGTCTTATCTCTTTTTTTAGTATAGCATAAAGGATTTATTATTGTCAACATATACTTTATACTATTATTACAAAAAAGACTACTTTATAAAAGCAGTCTTTTTTTGTATTTTGGTGCTAGGAGAGGGACTTGAACCCTCACGATATTTGAGTATCGGCGGATTTTAAGTCCGCTGCGTCTACCAATTCCGCCATCTTAGCTGTAATTATTCATAATTACTATAGATATTATAAACAAAAAAATAATATATTGCAATAGTCTGATATGAATTTTTAATATTTGTGATATAGTAAGTATATATAATTTTATTTTAATAATTAAGTATGAATATTATTCAAGTTAAAAATCTAGTCAAAAAATATAAAAAAGCGGATAAAAATTCGGTTGATAATATTTCTTTTAATGTTAAGGAAGGTAGTTTTTTTGCTTTTTTGGGAGAGAATGGAGCTGGGAAAACAACCACAATATCTATCTTGACAACAACTTTAGCAAAAACTTCAGGAGATATCATTATAAATAAAAGAAATATAGATAAGTATCCTGCCAAAATAAGAAAAGACATCGGTATTATAGCACAAAAACCATCTTTAGATGAGAACTTAACTGGTGAGGAAAATATTAGAATTCACTCTGCACTATATGGTGTTTATAGTTTTAGACCAACATATTCATTAATGTCAGAAGATTACAAACAAAAAGTAGAAGAATTGATTGATTTGATTGATATGAAAGACTTTTTACATAAAAAAGTAAAGACTTATTCTGGTGGTATGAAAAGAAAACTAGAAATTATAAGAAGTCTGATACATGAACCTAAAATTTTATTCTTGGATGAGCCAACTACTGGACTCGATCCCGTTAGTCGAAAATCAATTTGGGAGTATCTTAATAATTTAAGAAAAGAAACTAATTTGACAATCTTTCTTACAACTCACTATTTAGAAGAAGCTGAACAAGCTGATCAAGTTGCTATTATTAATCATGGAAAAATTATTTTGAATGATACACCAGAGGGAATAAAGAAGACTTTGTTGAATGATTATGTTATTTTGACAACTAAATATATAGATAAACTAAAGAAAGAATTACAAGATAAAAAGATTAATATTATAGAAGATTTATCTAAAGAAAATTCTGTGGCTTTAGATATTAATAAAAGCTGGACTGTACAAAAATATATAAAAATGATAGATACAGAAATATCTGATGTATCCATTATAAAACCAACTTTAGAAGAAGCTTACCTTAAATTATTATCTTAAATATAACTTATATGACAAATCAAATCAATGCTATTTCGGCTATTGCCTACAGGGATATTACAAAATATATCAAAAATCCAAGTAGAGTTTTGATATCACTTATTTTTCCAGTAATTTTTATAGTTGTTTTAGGAGGAAGCTTTAAGGCAAATGTACAGACTCCTTATGACTTTATGATATTTACCTTTGTGGGAGTTTTGGGACAAACTATTTTTCAGACTGTGGCTCAGGGTATAATCTCTTTGGTTCAAGATAGGGAACAAGATTTAACACAAGAGTTTTTTGTAGCACCGATAGCTAGAGTATCAATTTTAATCGGTAAAATTATTGGAGAAGGATTTGTAGGATTTATACAGGGTTTAATGATTTTATTAATAGGATTATTAATTGGAGTTACATATTCATTTATGGATATTCTTATATTTATTCCAATTATTATATTGGTTACGATTTTAGGAGGAGCTTTTGGATTATTAATTATTTCATTTGCAGATGATAGTCAAAATATCAATAGAGTCTTTCCTTTATTTATATTTCCTCAGTTTTTCTTAGCAGGTGTCTTTACTCCTATAAAAGATTTACCTTTATATTTATTGATTCCATCTAGATTAGTTCCATTAACTTATGTTGTGGATTTGTTTAGAAATGCTTTTTATAGGAATACTCCTGAGGTTAAGGAGTTTATAACAATTTTTCCTATTTGGATTGATGTTTTAATTATAGTAGTAATGATTATAGTTTTTATGACTTATGGTACTTTAGCTATTTCTAAAAAAGAAAGAGATAGATAATTGCTCCTCATATGGACAAAATATGTTTTTTTTGTTATCATATATTCTAATTACTAAAGATATAATGGTTAAATAAAGTATTCTGTATAGTTTTTTTATAAAATTTAAGGTTATAATATTTCTTTTATTAATAGATTCATTTATAGTATTTTTACATATAAATTTTAGTGAGCTTAATACATACTATGATCTTGATCAAGAAAGAAATTTACCAACTTTTTATCAATCTGTCAAATTAATAGTTTTTGGAGTATATTTATTGTATAAGTCATATATTGATAAATATAATAAATGGTTTTTTTGGATCTCTGGTATAATTTTTATTTATATAGGATTAGATGAAATAATTATGATTCATGAAGATTTTCCAGAATATGCTAATCATTTTTTTCCTGGAATGGCTTATAATCTAAAAATTTGGGCAGAAAGTTACGGTTATGAGGGAGCAATATGGGTATTATATGCTATCTTTTTGATTTTATTTAGTGTACCTTTTTTAATTTATGAACTAATTCATTTGATAAAAAATTACAAATATAATAAATTATCTTCATTTATGATTTTTTTAGGTACAACTTTATTTCTAAGTGTATTATTTATAGAAGGTTATGCAACAACTGAAAAATTATCTAGAGAAGAATATAATGTGATGGTATTATTTGAAGAAAGTTTTGAGCTATTAGGTGCCTCTTTACTGACATTTGCTTTCTTTCAATGGAAAAAGCCACTTAAATTTGATGTAATGAAATTTTTAAAATAAGAATTATTATTAAATAAAGTATGATATAATATAGTTGATCCAAAGTTCATTCATAAAGATTTCATTATTATGAAAATAGCATTCACAGGTTCACATGGTACTGGGAAGACAACTTTAGCTAAAAAGTTGTCAGAAGATTTAAATTTAGATTTGATTACTAATATTTCTAGAAATTATTATAAATCAAATAACATTGAAAACTTTGAAATACTTACTAAAGATGAAAGGTGGATTCATCAGAAAAATCTTTTTAATCTTGAAATTTTAGAAGAAAGTAAATATAGTAATTTTGTGACTGACCGGTCTATTATAGACTTTCTTGCTTACACAGTTCTGTATTCTAGGTCATCTTTAATAGATATGGGAAAGCTTATGGAATCAGCTAAAAAAATCACTTTTGGATATGATTATTTATTTTATCTTCCTATAGAATTTAATTATCAATCAGAAATAGGTAGAGCAAGTAAAGAAACTCAAGTTGAAGTTGATGATAGTATTAAATTCTTGATAGATAATTTTAAATTACCACATTTTGTAGTAAAAGGCACATTAGAAGAAAGATTAAATTTTATTAAAAAAGTGATCAACAAGTAGATAAGAATGTTTAGATTATATTTTTAAAATATAATCTTTTTTATTAACATTAACTTTTTAGATTTGATTGACAAGTATATATACTATGTTAACATATATATATACTATTAAAAAAATATAATATGAATAATATTGAAAATAACTCATATGAATCAAATCAATCAGAAAAGATACAAACTAATCCTGAGTCAGAAGTAAAGAAAATAGATAATTTACAAGAAGAAGAAAATAATAAAAAAGAAAAATTAATTAAGCTTAATGATGAAAAAAATAAACTTCAAAAAAGTCTTGAAGAATATAAAGTAATTTTAGATGGTTTAGATGAATCAGATGAAGGTGGGGAAAAAGAACTGTATACTAGTATAATATCTGTGATTGAAGATAAAATGAAAGAGATTTCTTCACAAGAAGAAGCAAATACATCATCTGATGAAAGATTTGAAGAATTTCTAGATGATGAAGAAGATGATTTTGACTCTTTAATAGATGGTGCACTTAATAATATAAAATCAGAACAAGTTACTACCAAGAATTTAGAGGATGACACAATAGATTCCTTAATAGAAGATTCTTCTGAAGTTATTGAATCAGAAAAAATTCCTGACTTTGAAATTTCTGATGAAACTGGATTATCAAAACAAGGAGAAATTATCGCTGAATTAAAAGAATCTTTACAAAATTTAGAAAATAATCCATCTTTGGGAATTGCAGAACAAATTACACAAGAAAGATCTTTAGAGTTACAGAATCTAAATAAAAAATTTGAATCAAGTAAAGAGCAAAAAGGCATTTTAAATTCTAAGATTGAGGAAGCAATGACTCGATTTCCAGGTATGTCTGTAGATGAGTTTGTATCAGCATATCCTAAATTAGAGAATAAAGTTATTGAACTTAACTCAAATATAGAAGAAAGTCAGAAGAATATAGAGTTATTCAATGAAGAAACTGAACAAATGATAGATAATGCTAGAAAAGAAGAGTTAGAAAAACTTAAAGAGAATATCAAAGAATTAGAATCAAAATATATAGGAAGTGAAGCAGAAATATATGATAATAAAGTGATTTTAGATAAAGAATTACAGAATTTACTTGATAATCCAAAAGAACTCTTTAGTGAAAAAAATATTGCTGACATTTATAGTATTTATGGTTTGGATGAAGGGAATAAATATATACAGACACTATTTGAAGCAAGTGATAAAGCAAAAGATGAGTCAATGAAAGACTCAATATCAAAAAAAATGTTTAGAAATACATCAGATTATGTGTTAGGAAATTATAAAATGGAAGATGGTGATGTCTCAGAAGCTTTAAGCAATGATATAGGTGATAAGTTAATTCAATTACAAGAATTAAATCCTGATTCGAAAACAATCAATAAAGCATTAAAATTAACAGGACAAGCCAGATTGGTATATTTGACTGAATCAAATGATCCTCAATTAAAAGAATTAGCATTCTGGATTAATAAAGATTCTAATTTGGAAGATGTTTTACAATCATACCCACAGTATCAAGAAATATTTAATAAATCAGTTGAAACTAAATTTGATAAACAAAAAAATGATGAATTTTATTTGAGAAGTCAAGAGGAAGAAAAAAAATCAATAGATCAAATAATATCAAGAGAGAGTCGTATTTATAAGGAAAAAGAAACTAGCAACATAGCTGATCAAATCCGTGAAGCTAAAGACTCAGAAGAATATAGAAATCTGGATAACCTAGATCAGACTATGATGTCTTATAAAAGAGCATTAGAACAAGGACAGGCTGATACTAATCTTATAAAAACACTAGAATCAGTAAATGATAAATATAGCTTTAAAGATGGGGAATTTAATTTACAGTGGGATTGGGCTAAAAGAGACTCTTTAATATCTGAGATAGATAAAATCTCTTCTGAACTCTCTGCCAAAGTAGGAAGTGGTAAATTTGGTGAAGTAAGTGATTTTGATAATGTAATGAACAAACTTTCAAAGGATATAGATACTGAAAGTAAAAAATTTATTCTTTTGAGAAATAATAAGGAGATTAATCGTTTGAAAGAATTACAAAATACTGTAAATTCAGAAAAACAAAAATATATAGAATTAAAAGAAGAATTAAATAAAGAAGTACAAAAATGGCAAGAGGCAACATCTATTAGAGAGGAATTATCTAAAAAATATAAACAACTTCCTAAATATATTCAACAAAAATTAGAAGGTATTAATGATACATCTTTTGATAATATAACTAAAATTATTAAAGAATCATCTTCTGAAATTCTAAATTATGAGCCTGATCAAGAACTAGTTTCTAAGAGAGAAAATATTGCTAAATTAAATCAAAAATTAGAGGATAGTAGAAAATAAATAATTTACTATCTATAAAAAAGCATAGTGATAAAAAACTATGTTTTTTTGTTTTAATTGCTAATATAAAAATTTTTTGTTAGAATAAAGGAAAGAATTTAAATTACTTATGCAAAAAATTCTATTTATAATCTTAATAATAACTGTAATTACAGGTCAAATTACAAGATTTGGTAGTTTAGGAGTAGCTACAGATTTTGTTTTGATTGGAATTCTAGGAATATATTTTTTAAATAAAATTATTAGAAAAGAAGAAATTCCTTTTGCTCCAATTTTGGTTTGGTTATTTATTTTTATTTTTTATCTTTTAGCTAGTCTATTGTTTAACATGAGTTTTATTATTTCTTCGAGTGGAGAAATTGGAGCCTTTCTGTATTGGTTAAGATTATTTAGTTATTTAACTTTTATTATTCCAGTAATAGATTTTTTGGATAAAAATAGAGAAAAAGGTTTGATTTGGATATGGAATAGTTTTTTTTATACAGGAGTTATTCTTTCTATTTTAGGATTCTTACAATTAATACTATTCCCAGATTTTTCTTTTATGGCACAATATGGCTGGGATCCACATCAAGGAAGATTGCTTTCAACTTGGTATGATCCAAATTTTTTAGGTGGATTCCTTGGATTATCTTTATTGGTGGTATTGTCAAGAGTTTTAGTTTCTCTCAAAGATGAGGATTGGAAAAAAAATAAAAAACAAATTATATTTTGGTTATCAGGCAGTGCTATTATATTCATAGCTTTGTTTCTAACTTATTCTAGGAGTGCATTATTAGCTTTTGTTATTGGTATGTCAGTCTTGACATTGTTTTATTCAAAAAAAACTTTGATTATTATGATGATTTTGATGAGTATAGGTATTTCATCTAATTCTCGTTTACAGGAAAGAGTTATGGGAATCATCACTGTAGATGTTACAGCCTCCTTAAGAATCCAAAATTGGCTAGATACAATACAAGATATAGAAAAAAAACCAATTTTAGGAATAGGTTATAATACAATCAAATATCAGACTATCAAAGAATCTTCCCTTAACTCAGCTTCTGGAAGAGATAGTAGTTTATTGACTCTTTGGTTAACAGGTGGAATTATTGGGCTTGGAATTTTTATTTCAATGATATTTAGCAAAATTTTAGATTGGATTCAAAAATTTTTAGAAACTAAACTAAAAATAGAAAAAGCAATGACATTGGCTTCAATCTCTGGAATAGCTTTAATTTTGGTACATTCTATGTTTGTAAATAGTATTTTCTTTCCACATATTCTTTTATTTATAATCTTTTTATTTGCAATTTAATATGAAAAAATTCAAAAAATATGTTTAGACACTATATAAACACAACAAATTTAAATTTAGGTTAATAATCTTCTTGTTGAATTTAATGATTCAATCTACAAAAATATAAATTTTAAGTGAAAAAAACTTTAATTAATAATATAAAAATATGATATAATGAATTCTGTAATCATAAATTATTTTATGATAGTACATTTTGATAGTTATCCTTATCGTGAGAGGTTTAGCATGAAAATAGAGAAAATTAATGAATGTGTATTCAAATTTGGGGGGTTATATATAAAATATTCTGGTTTAGAAATAGGCATAAATAAACCATCTCGAATTGAACATATTGGATTAAAAAGACTAAATCAGATAGGTTTAGAAACACCTAAATTTATTAGTGTTCCTTTACTCAATGAGAGACTTATATTTATTGAAGATGGAGGAATTTCTTTAGGAGAAATATTAATCAACAACCCCAAAAGGGGTTTGATGTATTTATAAGAATACCTAGAATTTTTAGTAAATTGGATAAATCAAAGAAAGATTGTTTCACAAAATTTTACAATTTTAAACAGAAATCCTTGGGAAATGGGGATAAAAGTTTTGAATAAGTTGTCTGAAACATATAGTTGCGAATATCCTTTAATCGAAGAAGTTTCTAATCTTTTAAGTAATCCACCTGAATCAATAAAAGTAATAGAAGAACATGGTGACTTTCATTTTGGCAATATTTTAATAAATAAAGATGATAAATTTTTATTTATTGACCCTCAACTAGGGATTAATGTAGTTGAATCACCTTTTGTTGCTATGATATATACATGGTTCTTTGTTTTTGCAAGTCCAGATTATAAATATACAAATGAGGTAATGAATTTAATTGAAAATTTTAGTAGAAAATTAGATTGTAATTATTTCCTTAGTCTATTTATTTATCCTACAATGATAAGATGTTTAGACAACTCTTTATATATCTAAAAAATTTAACTTAGTAAATAAAAGAGAATGGATAATAGATAATGCTACTAAGTTATTCTATTCTTTACAGTAAGGTAATAAAAAATTGAGAACTTATTTAAAATGTTCCCAATTACAAAATATAACTAGTAAAAATTATACCTTAATCTACAAAAATATGCAAGTACCAAATATTAGAGTTTTGTTCATAAGACATGGAGAAAGTATTGTTAATCAAGATTCATCTAGAATTGCAGGACAATCTCCAAAGAGCAACCTATCAGAAATTGGGAAAAAACAATGTATATATTTAGGGAAAAGGTTAAAAAAAGAAAATGTAAAACCTTTTGCTGTCTTTTCTTCTCCATTTATAAGAGCTAAAAAGACGGCAGAAATTGTTCTAAAAGAGTCTAATCTAAATTTAGATATAGAAATAATAGAAGATTTGAAAGAATTTAGTGCAGGAGATTGGGAAGGAGAATTAAGAAGTCAAGTTTATACAGATAAACAATTAAGATTAATGAATACTCTTGGTTATATTTTCACTCCACCTAATGGAGAATCTCAAAGAATGGTAGAAAGAAGAATTTCTAATTGGTTTGAAGATCAAATCTTGTATAACCCTAAATTTTTACAAGATGATAAAGAAAAATTGATTTTAATTTTTTCTCATGGGATTACTATAAAGTGTATGCTTCACTATATCTTAGGATTTAGTGACAGATTTATTTATAGATTTGAACTAGCTAATACTGGAATTTGTGAGTTTAAATTTACACAAGAAGGTTGGTACCCGATTTCTATTAATGATCACTCCCATCTTAAAAATCTATAGTTTTAGAGATTAATTTTAACATAAGTTAGTTAGATTACTTTAACTAACTTTTTTATTACAAATAAATATAGTATAATAAAAATAAATATAATCTTTAATTTTAGTATGAAAAAACTAGCCTTTATTTTAGCTCTAGTATTGCCGTTGTATGTTATTCGATTTAAAGTTTTTTTTATCCCAACCAATTTATTTGAAATTTTGGCTATAATATTTATTCTAATTTGGCTTTTAAAAAATAAATTTGGAGGAGTATCAAAACTTTGGAAGACTTTTAGTAATAACTATATCTTTTGGATATTTGGAATAATTTCATTTATAGGACTTATAAACACAAATCAAACTTTGGATTCTCTTGGAATTTGGAAATCATTTTTTATAATCCCATTAATATTAGGGATGATTTTTATTAATAATCAAAAGTTATATGATGGCTTTATAAAGGGTTTAATTATTTCAGGCTTATATATTAGTGGAATCAGTATGATGCAAGTCTTATTAGCGGGATTTAGGCAAGATTTTAGGCCAGTAGCACTGTATAATCTAGGACTTGATCCTGCTGTTAGTCAGGGTGGTTTTGCTAACTATATTGGAATGTACTTGACTCCAATTATTTTTTTAAGTTTATATATTAATTTTACGAAGAATCAAAAAATAAATTATTTTATTACAGGATTTTTAATTTTAGGAAATATTATAACACAATCTTATATATCAATCTTAGCAATGATATCAGGTTTTTTTATATATTTTGTAATGATATTTGTCTCATCAAAAAAGATGAATATTAAAAAAATTACGATTAGTTTTTCAATCATAATATTAGTCTTAATAGGATTTATATCTTGGCAATCCAGAACCTCAAAATTTCAAAATTTATTCGATTTAGAAAAAAGAAATTCTATTACAACAAGAATTCAAATTTGGGATACTACTTTGAGTTTAATTAAAGAGCAACCTATTCTTGGGTATGGGTTGGCAGATTTTCAATCTAATTATGAAAGAGAAGTGCCTAAAAAATATTTCCCCCCTTTTGAGTGGTTGGTACCTGAACCCCATAATTTATATCTAGCCTTTTGGTTTCATACAGGAATATTAGGAATAATTTGGTTAGGTTTAATTATTAAAAAGTCAATTTATAGTCTATTGAGTAATAAAAATATACTTTGGTTAAATATTTCTTTTGCAAGTATTTTGATTTATGGATTGTTTGATACTGTCTTTTGGAAAAATGATCTGGCTGTTTTATTTATGATTGTATTAATTGGTTTATTTATAATAAAAAAAGCCCCTAAAAATATTAGGGACAGGAGTTTAGTTGATTAACATATCTTGAATTAAATTATTAAAATAACAAATTAAAATTTATTACGATAAACTCCAATTTTCAAATTATTCTCTACTACTTTATGAGATTTAATCTTTTTTTCGAAAGATCTTACTAAGGTAAATTGAGAATGATCAAATTCCCAAGATATTTGTTTTCCAAAAGAAATAGCCTCTTTACTGGCTTTTTGTCCCTGATTTAATCTTCTTAGATGAGCTCTAACTTTAATAAGTCTACCAGATTCTTCATATTCATAATCTCGTGATTCTTGAATAGATTCATTTGATACATACTTATAATCTTGTAAAGATTTTATCATTGGAAGCAAGACTTGATTTATAATTATCTCAACATCATCACTATTTCTTTTACTTCTTGTATAAGATCTTTTTCTTTGAATTTCTAAATTAGGAATAGCACAAGTTGGTACTAATAAATTTGCTATTTCCGTTAGGATTAAGCTTCTTAAAATTTCATAATAGATTAATCCATTTTTAGAGTCAATACAATCAAAAAAATCTGATAAAGATTGATAATTATATAAAGATAGGATACTTCCATCAAACATATTTACAGATAAAAGATAAAAAAAGATTGGAGATTTCAAATTAGGATTTTTTGGATTATACTCAAATAAGTAAATTGATATAATGTTATCTTTCTCTTCAATAACTTCTTCAAGATTAAATTGATCTAAAAATCCAGCAACCCTTTTTTTATTAGAATAAACAACTTTATAGTCATTAGTCAAAATATTTGAAATCTGCAAAAAAGATCTTTCTAATTCTATTGTTCTTAATTCATAAGATTTGTTAATAGAAATTTCTTCTGTTAACAAATAATTTTGTGAACAAAGATTTTCTTTACCTGACCAATGATTTATCTTATAAGTTTCTTTTATTTTCTTATAAATTTCCAATATTCTCAAAGTCTGGTTAGAAATAAACATCATATTATTATTAAATAACATAAATGTAGTTTCTACCAAAGATAGAGTTTTGTTTTTAAGAAAAGAATTTGACACTACATTAGTTATGGTAACGATCTCTAAATATATTTTTTGTTTATCCTTAAACTTACTGATAATTTTGTTATAAAGAAAACGACTTATTATTGTCATTAACTCATTTAATTGAAGTTCAAAGTTGTTTTTAAACAATAATTTTAAAAGAGGAATAGTATAACCTAATACTTTTTGAAAGTTTTTGATGGTTTCAACAGAACATTCGGTTTCTTTAAAAATTTCATTAATAAATAAATCTAAAGCTTCTACAAAATTAGTATATTTGGAATAATTATAATCCTGAATATAGGATTCTCTTATTTCAGTATATATTTTAAAGAGATTGTTAAAATTACATACGAGATTCTCAATATCTTTATGATTTCTCATTGTTTTAAAAGTGCTAAATTTACGTATCAATAATATATTAATACTTTTTTTTTGTCAACCTAAAATATCTTTTTCATTATTTGTAATTATAATTTAACAAAAAAATCTCACTAAATAAATAGTGAGATTAAAATCTAATTTATATTGCCATAGGGACACCAAATCCTTTTGGACCAGTTATGAAATCTTTCAATTCAATGTCTTCCCATTCTAAATTTAGAATATCATCAAGTGAAGTAATTTCTTTCTTGAATCTTATTTGGGGTTTTGAAGAACAAAAATTTTTGTCAGATAATTTTTTAGATTTATACTCTTCAATTAGAAGATTAACTTTTTTCAATTGATTATTATAGATATGAACATCACTGGCAGTATAAAAGACTTGCCCAAGTTCATATTTTAATAATTTTGAGAAAAGACATAACCATAAGCTAGAAAAAGCTATATTAGTAGGAAATCCAAGATAAAAATCTGAAGATCTCATATTAAAGTGTAAGTTAAGAATAATTTTATCGTCCTCACTTTTTTGACATACAAAAGTATAAGCCCAGTGACAAGGTTCCAGAGCCATATCTTGTAATTCGGATGGATTCCAAAAAGATATAACATGTCTTCTGGAGAAAGTATAATTTTTAAGTGAAGTATATACTCTACTTAATTGGTCTATTCCATTGAAATTTCTCATTTGATAACCATATCCTTTCCCAATAGTATTAGGAACAATGTGAGACTTATTATTTTTAGATAAAAATTCTACACTTGTATTGTGATCCCAAAAATTAACTCCACGATCTTTTAAGTATTGGATATTAGTTTCACCCCGAAGCATCCAAATTAATTCTATAAAAGAATTTTTAGGTTCAAATCTTCGTGATTGGATAAAAGGTAAATTAATAAACCAATCATCTTTTTTTTCTATTATATGATGATAACTAGTACCAAATATAGAAATATTACCTCCAATATTTGTTCTATCTGTTTTTGAAGATCCACAACTTATTAATTTTTTTAGATATTCTATATAGAATAAATCTACTGTTGGTATATTCACTTATCTACACTCCTTATAATATTAGACTAGGTTTTATTTTATGAAATAGTTAACGGTACAAGATTTTAGATCTTTAGATTTTACTAAACTAAATTTATTTTTTAACTCAATAATAGATTCAGGTAAATAAACTAGATTTTTTTGAGTATAATCAAAATTATCTTGATAGAATTTAGTTTCAATTATTTCATCAATCAAATTAGAAAAAATGTTATAAACAGAAGATCCTCCTGCAATGTATAAATTTTGAATCCCTAAAGAATATGCTAACTTAATTGCTTCATGTGGTGATCTAACAATAAAGTTAGTATTCATTTTAACACAAGTAGAATTAATATAATCTGGATTAGTAGATAACATAATTATAGTTCTGTCATCTAGTTTTTTTGGTAAACTTTCTATGGTTTTTCTTCCCATAATTAAAGTTTTTCCAAAAGTTTCTGATTTGAAATGTTTTAAATCATTACGATCTTTAACAATGAGGTCATTATTATGTCCGATTATTTTATCATTTAAAACTGAATAGATGGCAAATATTCTCATTTAATTAATATTGTAAAAGTACATTTTCCATATCAATATACTATAAAAAATTAATACAAGCAAGTTAAAATATTTATATTTTTAATCAAATAACAATAAGTTAAGATTTTTCATTTGACAAAATCCAAAAAAAGAATATAATTAAATATAGTTTTAGTTTAAATAATAAGTATCTATTAATATGTTTGCAATTATAAAATCAGGTGGAAAACAGTATAAAGTAGAAAAAGGAACTACTTTAAAATTAGAAAAGTTAGATTTAGAAGAAGGAAAAACACTAACCTTTGAAGAAGTTTTACTTATATCTGACGGTGATACAACCCAAATTGGTAAACCATTCTTACCAAAAGCTAAAGTTAAAGCTAAGGTAGTTAAAAATGGTAGAGGTAAAAAAATTATTATATTCAAGTATAAAAATAAGACTAGATATAATGTTAAAAATGGTCATAGACAACATTTTACCGAAGTAGAAATTACAGATATAAAGGCTTAGAAGATAATCCTTTCAATTAGATCTAAATTTATAATATTATTTATATGAAGAAAAGTATTCACCCAAATTATCAAAAAACAGTTGTAACATGTATTTCTTGTAAAAATACATTCGAAACAATGTCTACAAAATCAGAAATAAATGTTGAAGTCTGTTCAAATTGTCATCCTTTCTATACAGGAAAAAGAACTTTGGTAGATACAGCTGGTAGAGTAGAGAAGTTTAGAGCAAAAATGCAGAAAAAAGAAGAATTTGAGGGAAAATCAAATTAATATTATTCACTAAAAAAGAAGCTTAAAAATTTCTTTTTTTAAATTTATGGATATAGAAAATCTAAAAAAAGAAGTGTTATTATTGGAAAAGGAACTTTCATCTCCTGGTATATTTTCTAATCAAGAAAAATTTGCTGAGATTTCAAGGAATCATATAGAAAAAACTAAACTTTTAGATTTATATTTGACTATTGAGAATATAAATATTCAAATTAAAGATTCAGAAGAATTATTGGAAGTTGAGTCAGATGAAGAAATGAAAGAATTACTAGAGTTAGAATTACTAGAGTTACAATCTAAATTAGTAGTCAAAAATAATGAATTAAATGATATATTACATCCAAAAGAAGAAGTTCCAAATGAAATAATAGTTGAACTAAGAGCAGGAGCTGGAGGAGATGAAGCAAGTTTATTTGTAGCAGAAATGTTTAAGGGATACTCTAATTTTTTACAAAATAATAATGCTAAAATTAATGTAATTAGTGTTTCTGAAAATAATGTTGGTGGGTTTAAAGAAGTTATATTTGAAGCTAAAGGAAGAGAAGTATATAATCTTTTGAGATATGAAAGTGGAGTTCATAGAGTGCAAAGAATACCAAAAACAGAAAAAGCAGGAAGGGTACATACATCTACAATAACAGTTGCTGTACTTGCAGTTGCAAAAGAAGTTGATAATATAGAAATAAATCCTAATGATCTAAAAATAGATGTATTTCGTTCAAGTGGTCCAGGAGGACAGAGTGTTAATACAACAGATTCAGCGGTAAGGTTGACTCATTTTCCTTCAGGAATAGTTATTTCTTGTCAAGACGAAAAATCACAGTTGAAGAATAAAGACAAAGCAATGAAAATTCTTAAAGCAAAACTATTAGCTAAACAAAAAGAAGATGCAGCCGCTGAAGAAGCAGCTAAGAGAAAAGATCAAGTAGGTACAGGAGATAGATCAGAAAAAATTAGGACTTATAATTTCCCTCAAGATAGAATCACGGATCACAGAATTAAGCAGAATTTTTCTAATATAGAAGGTGTGATGCTTGGAGATTTTTCAAAAATACTAGAAGCATTTTATGACTATAAAACAAATAATCCAGATAGTAATTTCTAAATTAGAAAATTATTCAGATACTCCAGATCTAGATGCAAGAATTATAGTATCTAGCATCTTTAATATTAAATCCAATAATTTAATATTACGGTATGAAAATATTCTTAATGATTTACAAATCAAAAAAATATTGCAAATGACTGATGAAAGAATAGATAATACCCCAGTCGCATATATTATAGGTAAAAAAGAATTTTATGGGAGAGAATTTTTTGTTAATCAAGATGTTTTGATACCAAGACCAGAAACAGAGATTTTAATTGAAAAAATTTTAGAGATAAATAAAACTGATAAAGTTAAGAATATAGTAGATATTGGAACAGGTTCAGGTTGTATTTCCATCACTTTGGCTTTAGAAATTCCTGGAGTCAAGGTGTATGCGAGTGATATCAGTAAAAAAGCTTTACAAGTTACAAAAAAAAATGCTATAATTTATTTAGGAGAAAGTTTAGAAAACTTCTCTATAGTCAAAGGTAATTTATTAGATCCATTTATATCTTTTACACAAATTGATGTAATTGTTGCTAATTTACCTTACTTAGATGAAAATCAATACACAGATGATTCAATAAAAAAAGAACCAAATTTAGCTTTATATTCTGATCAAAAAGGACTTTCTCATTATATAAAACTAATTAAGTTTATACAGAATCATCTGTTTTTGTTACCTAAATATTTATTAATAGAAGTAAATCCAGAACAAGTAAATTTTTTAACTAATTTTATACAAAAATCTTTTCCAAATATAATTAAAATACAGGTTTTAAAAGATTTAAAAGGATATAATAGACATATATTAGTTAAAAATTCAATATAGTTTGAGGAGTAGAGAAAGGAGGTGAAAAAAATGAGTGAAGAAAAAAATAAGAATGATTATGATGAAATAGAAGATGAGTTTGATGATTCTGAAGAATTTAGTTTTTGGAGTTTTAGAACAATATTCACTCTATTTTTAATGGTATTATTGATTGGAGCAGGAATTTATTCTTTCAATCGAGACTCTGAAGAATCCATTGACGAGAAAGTAGCTGATATAGAAGAAACTATGGAGGATGAAAGTAAAGAAGAACCATCTGCTGAAGAGAATAAAGATTCAGAAGAATTATCAGAGAATACACCTTCTGAACAAGCAGAATCTTCAGATAATGAAGAGAAAGTGAAAGAAGAAGATAAAACTAATGAACCTGAAAAAGTTAATGAACCTGAGAAGGTTGACGAAGTAAAATCTACTGGAGAAAAAGTATCAGTTGTAGCCCAATCTGGGGAAGGAGTTACTAATCTAGCAAGAAAAGCAATTGCTGATTATATTTCTAAAAACAATGTTGAATTATCCGTAGAACAAAAATTATTTGCTGAAACATATATTAAAGATTTATATAAATCCAAATATACAGGTCTAAATACAGGGGATTCAGTTGAATTTGATTCTAATGATATCACAGATACCGTATCTAAAGCAAAAGATTTGTCAGAAAGCCAAATTAAAGCTTGGAGTAAGTATGTTCCTTTAGTTCCGTCTTTAAAGTAAATATTTGTTTTGTAAGATAATTTAATCAAAAAAGCCCTGTCTGTTTAGATAGGCTTTTTTAGTTATAAAGCTAATTGAACAAACTAAAAAATATTAAAAAAGCCGTGTTAATTATAAACACAGCTTATATTACAAAAATTTAATTTTTATAATATTTTATAATGTAGAGATAACTCTCTCTAAATGTTTTTTTAAAGAGCTAATAGAGTTTTCTAAAAATGATTGTGCTTCATTTTTAATAATGTCATATCGGTTTGATAGATGAACCTCTTTCCCTAGAAGCATAGCTTCTTTTGGCTCTTTTTTTAAAGAATTCCAATACTTCACTGGCTTGGGAGCGATATTGTATTGGCTGTAACCAATCACGGTTACATTATTTTTAATCTTGAAATCTTTCGTGTTACTTAAAACTAGAGTTTGAATAATTAAATCTTTTAATGCTTCATTATTTTTTCTGATAGCAAATTTTTTTATATCATCTCTTAATTTAGAGATTTGTACCAACAATTTATCTACTTTTTCTAGTGTAGATAAAGTAGATTGTTCTAACTTATTCAATTCAACCAAAAAATTTTCTAGTAGATTTTCAATTTTCATAAATGATAAAGATCATATATAACAATGTAGATTATATCATATATATTCAATTTTGTCAATATTTATTAACATAAAATTAATTAAAACTAGACTAATAATAAAAAGATTAGGGTATTAATCTAATCTTCTATATTTTTTAGTTTTGAATAAAATATCTTATGATAGTTCCAAACTATGAATTAATTCATCCAAATTAATTGTAGCAACTCCAATAACACTATCAGCTCCACCATAATATACATAAACAAGATTATCTCTGATAATCATACCTTCAGGGAAAACAACATTATTTACTTGCCCAATAAGTTCATATTGCTCTTGTGGTTCTAATAATGGGTAATATGACCTACCTAAAATCTTTGTAGGGTCGTCTTTATCCATAAGTACAATTCCCACTCTATAAATATGATCTTCATTAGAAACTCCATGATACATCAAAAGCCAACCATAATCAGTTATAATAGGAGTTCCAGAGAGACCCACTTTCCAGTCATCCCAAAGCCCCATTCTATTATATAACCAGATATTTTCTTCTAACCAAGTATTACCATCAAAATCTAGTGAGTCTACAAATGCATAATCAACATCTATACCCATTCTATGGAATAACATATATTTCCCATTGATTTTTTCGGGTAAGATACAAGCATCTTTATTATCATAGTGAGGAGGAGAAATTAATACAGGTATAGTCCAATTTTCCCATTTTTCAGCTAAGAAATCTTCTTTAGAAATATGAGTCAGAGCTACTCTAGGAGATTCTACTCCGTTGTAAGCTGTATATAACATATAGACTTTCTCATCAATTAAGGTTAGTCTAGGGTCTTCACAACCAGAATTACCATTAGGAACTCTTTTTTCTTCAAAAGGCATTCTAGGTCCATACATAGGATTATCTGATCTATAATCAAAGTTTATTCCATCACTACTTCTTGCATAACCCATAACAGAAGTATTATCCATAGACATAGCTCTGTAAGCCATATGTACAATACCATCTATCTCAAGTACAGATGGGTTGAATACCGCTCTTGCTTCCCAACTATTTTGTGGTTTTGGAGTTAGGATAGGATTTTCAGGTCTTCTTATTAACTGAGGTCTGTGACTTTTTGGAGTTGTTAAGATTTTTAGTAGAGGTTCTTTTTTTACAAAAGCAATACAACATGATGTATCTGCAGCTCCATAGTATAACATAATCTTTTCACCTTTGTCTAAAGCCCCAGATGGAAAAACTATATTAGGTACATCTCCATAAATTTCATAATCTTCTTCTGGAGTTAAGAGAGGATAATCAGTTCTACCTTTAATAATATTCAAATTATTTAAATCTAGTAGAGCGGCTTCAATTCCAAAAACTTTTTTATCAGTTAAATAATTTCTGATATAAGAGTGAAAAATTATCCAACCCTTGTCAGTTTTGATTGGTTGAGCTCCAACTTCCACTTGATCTAAATTATTTCTTTGCAGAGGTAAAGTATAAGAATCTAATTTGGAATACCATTTGTCCCAATATTTTTGACTCCAAATATCTTCTATTTTATCAAATAAAGCAAAGGCTATTTTTGCTGGAGGAAGATCTGTATTTACTGATACCAAAACTGCAATTTTACCATTTATTCTCTCTGGAAATAAAGTCATTGCTTTTGCATTAAAAGGAGTAACAAGATGCTTTTCAGATATGGTATTCATATCATCAGAAATAGCAACCGCAACTTTTATTCCTTGAGGGTTAAAAGGATATTGAGATAATGCAGTATAAAAAATATAATATTTACCTTCAAAATATGTTACTCTTGGATCTTCACATCCAAATTTATCAAATTCTTGATCTGGTCTTACTAATACTTTTCTATTATGAAACTCTTTTCCATCATGAGAATTTGCTACCCCTATTTGTGAAACTGGTAAATAAACTTGTTCTTGAGCATGAAAATGTAATTTTGATGTCGCTCTATATGCCAAAATTATGTCATCATCTTTCTTCACAGGGCTTCCATTGAATGCAGATTCTGCTTCCCAAGATTGATATTTATTTGGCCAGATTACTGGATTTTTAGAATATCTTTTTATAATAGCCATAAATTTATTTATTAAGTTTATTTAGATTGTTACATTCTGATTTTGCAATTGGTAAATTAGCTTATCTAATTTTGTTGTAGCAACACATAGATAATTGTCAGCTCCACCATAATATACAAACAAATCATTTTCTCTCAAGATAGCACCACAAGGATAAACTATACCTGGTTTATTTCCAACATTATCATACCATTCATCTGGTTCAATAGCTGGAGCATTAGTTCTATAAAGAACTTTAGTTGGATCTTTTAAATCCAATATCATAATTCCAATTTTGTATTGACTAGCATCTCTATCATCAGTTGCATAATAAATAAGCAACCATCCATATCTTGTTTTAATAGGGGGAGCTCCAGCCCCTATTTTTCTACTGTCCCAAATATCATTTCTTATAGTAATACCAGTATCTTCTGTTAAAAAGTTATTTCCATCAAAATCTAAAGATTTTCTTTTATCTATAAGTATATTTGGGAATACTCTATGAAATATAATAAATTCATCATCTATTTTTTCTGGAAAAATAACACCACTTTTATTCACAACATATGGTCTTGATATAAATTTAACAGGAGACCAAAGCCAAATTCTATTTAAAAAATTTTTAACTGAAATAGTTGTCATTGCTAGTCTTGGCTCAGTACAACCATCATAAGCTACGAAAACCATATAAATAGTATCACCGATAACAGTTGCTCGTGGATCTTCACATCCTCCATAGACCCCACCTCCAGAAGAATAATCAGGATAAGTTAAATGATTCTTTCTCCTAGAAGTAGTCATCTGTGAAGGTGTAAAATAAGAATATATAGGATAAGATAATCTCTCATCAATATGTAATCCATCTTTACTGGTAGCTAATCCTATTCTTGATATCCATTGTTCACCAACTGCTCTATAAAGAAAGTAAATAGTTCCATCAATCTCAATTGTAGCTGCATTAAAAGTTTGTAAACATTCCCATGAATGTGATTCTATAGGAGATATCATAGGTTTATCTAGAGGTTTTTGGAAATTTACTCTTATTTTGGTTTTTTTTGTGAAAGGAGTTATTGTTTTTTTAATCTTTTGATTTTTTAAAGTAAGTTTTGATTTTTTAAAATAGGTTTTTTTAATTTTAGAATTAAGCTTTTTTAAATTATTTAGTTCAAAATTTGTTTTTGATGTTGACGATATACGGTTTATTAAAGATTTTTTTACATTATCAATCATTTTATTTATAATTAGTATTTGTATATACTATATATTTTAAACTATAATTATAGTTTTGTATAGTGAAAAATTATACAAAATTTGAATCAATTTAAAGATTGAATGTAATATTTCTAAATGTGCTGATAGACGGGCTTGAACCGTCACGAAGTTGCCTTCATGGGATTTTGAGTCCCACGTGTCTACCAATTCCACCATATCAGCCATAATATAATATAATATACTAAAAATTTTACTTGTCAAATATTTTTATTTATGTTATATTATATTTGTAGGCGAAATTAAAATAAATAATAATAATAATCACTACAAAATATATGAACAACATGAATAATGACGATGAAAAAAATAGACAAATTGCTGAATTAGAGCAAATTGTAAAAGAAACAGAAGCTAGACTAAATCAAGCTAAAGCTATGCTTGGTCAAGTATCAAATGTTAGTACTCAGTATGTGAGTATGTCTAGCACTCCAGATAGAGTAGTAATTGGTACTTTTACAGGAGAATATATGATAGATCAAGATAATAAACAATATCCTGTTCCAGCTAATTATGCTTCGAAATCAAAATTAGTTGAAGGAGATCAATTAAAATTAACAATAACAAAAGAAGGATCTTTTATTTATAAGCAAATCGGGCCTACACCCAGAAAAAGAGCCATCGCAAACATTGTATTGAAAGATGGTAACTACTATGCACAAGCAGGTATGGAAGTCTATAGAATTCTAACAGCTTCTATTACCTACTTTAGATTGTCTTCTGGTGACGAAGTAACTATATTAATGCCATTATCTAAAAAAAGTGAATGGTCAGCTATAGAAAATGTGGTAAGTTCTAAAGGAGGATTTCAAGAACAAAAACCTTCATTACCATCTGTAGATATGCTAGATCAAGCTATAGAAAATGTAAGTAAGGGATCTGATCTAGAAGAAGAGGATGAGTTAAAAGAATCAAAAGTTGAAGAAGATTCTGATGATATAACCATACAGCCTTGGTAAAATATCTTTCTAAGGTAAATTTTTTGCAAGTTGTAATTTTTGGCTCGATAGGAGTACTTAATACTTTGATAGATATATCACTCTTTACAGGATTGACATATCTATTTCAAGTAGAGAGTACTTCTTTTTATATTTATTATATAAATCTATTTGCCTTTTTTGTAGCTAGTGTAAATAGTTATTTTTTAAACAAATATTTTACATTTAAGAAAAAAAACAAATCAACCCATAAAGAATATATCAAATTTCTATTTGTTTCTATAATAAGCTTACTTATTAATACAGTATCTTTAAGAATTATACTAGAGATATTAAATAATAATGATTTATTAGATAAATATATTATTAATGATATATCTGTATTTTTAGTTGGAGCAAAAGTTATGGCGACTATAGTCACAATGATAATAAATTATATCGGATATAAAAAATTTGTATTTATCTCTAAAAAAGATGGAAAATAAATTAGATTTTAATAGAAAATTAATTATAGATCCAAATTCTAAAAGAAATGTTGTTGATCATTTGGCTTGGATGACAGATGAAGAAATTATAACTAAGCTAGATCAAAATAAACAAAATCTATCTCTCCTACTTGTTAATATCGAATATGATAATAATATAGGAAATATTATTAGATCAGCCAATGCTTTTGGAGTAGATAAAGTATATATTTATGGAAGGAAAAAATTTGACAGAAGAGGATCGGTCGGAGCAGAGTTTTTTATGCGATTTGAATATATAAAATTTATAGATGAAATAGATTCAGTTATCTCAAATTATGACAATATAATAGCTATAGAAAATAATACAAAATCTATATCTTTAATTGATTTTAAATGGGATTATAAAAAGAAAAATTTGATTATATTCGGACAAGAACAAAATGGCATTCCTGAAATACTTATAAATAAATCAAATGTAACTTTATCTATTCCCCAAATAGGATCAGTTAGGTCATTAAATGTAGCTACTACAGCTGGAATAGTTATGTATGATTATTTATTAAAAAAATAAAAAATCTCACAAACATAAAGTGGTGAGATTAGGTGCTTACATATAGATATCTTATGTAAGCTAAATCATGATTTAATTGATGAAACATTTCATAATATGAAATACAAGTGTATTATACTAATCGAAATCAATATACACTAACTTGCAAATATATGTTATCACATAGTAATAATTTTGTCAATAATAAATTGATATTCCTATATTTCATTGTATAATTTATTTTTAATTAAGTTTACATCTTGCTGAGTAGGGGAGTCTTTTTTGAAATCTTTACTCACTTTATTATAAGCATGCATAACTGTAGAATGATCTCTACCTCCTAAAGATTGTCCAATATTAGGGAAGCTTAATTTGAGCTCTTCTCTTAATAAGAACATAATAATTTGCCTTGCATAAGAAATAGCTTTTTTTCTATTTTTAGACATTATATCTTCTTTTTTTATCCCAAAATGTTCACAAACGGTATCAATTATTGATTGTTCACTAATAGATCTTTGAGTATGAACTCTAGCTCCTTCGATCAATTTATCTACCAAATCAGGAGTAATTTCAATATTTAGTAATTGCACTCTAGCTATTATTTTATTCAAGGCTCCTTCCAATTCTCTGACATTACTTCTAACTTTGTCAGCAATTACATGTAAAATTGAATCATCAATATTGAAATTTTTTTGAACACATTTATTCTTTAGGATAGCAACTCTTGTTTCAAATTCTGGAGTTGTAACATCAACTATCATTCCTCCCTCAAATCTAGATTTTAACCTATCACTGAGTTGTTGTATTGCACTTGGAGGTCTATCACTAGTAAAAATAATTTGTTTATTATGTCCATACAGTTCATTGAAAGTATTGAAAACCTCTTGTTGAGTACCTTCTTTTCCTTGAATAAATTGAATATCATCAATAATAAGCAAATCTACTACACGATATCTTCTTTTAAAGCTGTCCATAGTTTTACCACCAATTGATTTCATAAGATCAGATATAAATTCATCAGAGGTAACATAAAGAACACTTTTTCCTTGCGACATAACACTGTTTGCTATAGATTGGATTAAATGAGTTTTTCCTAATCCAACTCCACCATAGATAAATAAGGGATTATACAGAGTTCCTGGATTTTGAGCTACTGATTTAGCAGCTGCATAAGCAAGTTCATTTGATGGACCAACTATGAAATTATCAAAGGTATAATTAGATCTTATTAAAGCGTTAGAATTTTGATTAGGAATAATTACATTCTGACTTTGATTAAAGTTGGAATTATAACTATAATTGTTTTGAGGAATATTATTTATAGCTTTTTGTTCAATTTTTTTAGATTTCAAATCTATAACAGATTTTATAGAATTAGATTCTTTTCTCTCATTAGAATTATCCACACTAGATGATTCATTTTTCTTCACAACCCCTTGAACAACATATCTTACAAAAAGAGCTTGTCCAGTTATTTTTTGGATAGATTTAAGAATATCTGAATTAAATTTATTCAAAAGCCAATCTTTAGTAAATGTACTAGAAACAGAAACAACAATCTCTTTGTTATCCAAATGAATAGGATAAGTATTTTTTATCCAAGTATTAAATTGTGGTTTACTTATGTTTAGTTCTATTTCTCCTAAAACAGCATTCCAAATTCTTTGTTTCTCGTCCATTGGTTTTTTTGGTGGATAAATTGTTGATAAGTTGTGGATAATATATTAAAATTATAAACTAAAAAAGACTTTTTGGGAAGGGTTTATTAAGAATTTACTATTAAAAAAAATTTATATAGCTTCTGTAATCAAAATAAATTTTATGTAATTTTATCCAAAAATTTTTATAGATTTCGATTAAAGATTAGGAATTATAAGAGATGGTTTTATAAAAATTACAGATTCTTTAATATATGTTTTGTTTTGGATATGATATAATTTTTATATTAACTTATTAATTATGAATATATTACAAAGGAGTGATCTTGATTTGATTCAAAAATTTGATTTAGATTATCTAATTGGTATAGATGAAGCTGGGAGGGGACCATTAGCTGGAGATGTATTTGCTGGTGCTGTTTTGATATCTAAAAATGATATCCTAGAACATCAAGATGATAAAGTTATAGATTGGATAAAAGATTCAAAAAAAGTTACTGAGATAAGAAGAGAAAAAATCTATGAATATTTGGAAGATAAAGCTAAATATAAAGTTTCGAGTATCAGTAATAAGATAATTGATCAGATAAATATTTTAGAAGCAACAAAGTTAGCTTGGCAAGAAGTTTTGGATCAAATTTTATTAGAAATTCCTTTTGATTCCAAAGTTTTAGTTTTGATAGATGGGCAGATTGGTTTAGAAAGTGATTTTTATGAAATTAAGCCTATTATAAAAGGAGATTCTAAACACTTTTGTATAGCACTTGCTTCTATTTTTGCCAAAGTATCCAGAGATAGAGATATGTTAATAAAATCTAGTCAATATCCTGAATATCAATTTGAGAAACATAAAGGATACGGCACACAATTACACAGAGATTTGATCTTGAAACACGGGATTTCTAGTATTCACAGAAAATCATTTTGTAAAAAACTACAGAAATAAGAAAAATTTACTAAATTATATTGTCCCATAAATCAACCAATTTTATTAAAGCTGTGGAATTATAAAGTAAAGCCAATTCTCCTACTTTTTGTTTGGAAAACCAATCTATCCCTGAACATTTTGAAGGCTCCATAATTTTTGGTAGTTGGTCTTCAGGGAGAATTGCGGTATAAAATATATTAATAATACTTTTCTCATAACCAAAGGTTTCTTTTGTGTAATCAAATTTATGAATAAAGGAAATCTTTTTATCCATAAAATTATCTATTTTTATCCCAACTTCTTCTTCTAATTCTTGGAAAGCGACTTTTTTTAAATCCTGTTCCCCATCAGAATGTCCACCTGGAGTAACCCATCTTTTAATTTTATTGTGATACAAAAATAAACATTTATCTTTTTCTTTGGAAAAAAGAATTACACCACTAGCAATATCAACTTTACCAGATCTTTTTATTCTAATAAAAAAGTCATCCTCTGTTTTGGCTCTATAAAGTAATTCTTCTGTAACTTTTATTTCACTTGGATCATTTAAACTTTCTTTATAAAGTTCTACTTCTTGTATAAAATTTGGCATTTTTATTGAAAATTAATGTGGAGCTACTTGATATAAGTCTATCAAGATTGTTTATGAATGTAAATATTATAAAATTAGATGAATGTGTTATATAAATTAGGTTAATTTGAAAAATAGTTTAGTAGATTCCAAGATGTGTGATAGTATGTATATAGATTGTTTATATAAATTTAATTAAAATATTATGAAAAAATCAAATGTATCAAAAAATATATTATTATACTTAACAATCTTTCAGGTTTTTGTGATATTTTTTATAGGAGCCTTTATTGTAGTTGATTTCCCAAGTATGTTAAAACAATTTGGGGTTGGCTTCCAAGAGGATATGGGAATTCTAAAAATAATAATGTTATATAATGCAGCCTTATCTTTCTGTGTTTGTTTATGGAGTGTTATTTGGATTAGAAAAAACAATGTAGATGGTATTAAAATAGGAACAACTGTAGGATTACTTCTTTTTATAGTAAGTATGATGGTTTTTATACAATTTAACAGAGTGGATATTTTGTTATTTGATGGTGTTAGGGGACTATTTATGGTTATTTTTGGTGGGTTAGCATATAAAGAACATCAAAAGAGCAAAGTTTCTATAGCTTAAATTATAAAATAAATAGTAAAGACAAACTAAAATGTTAATTTAACTTGACATTATTTTGTATTGTGATATAATTACTAAGCTGTTGATTTTTAGATTTAATGATAAATAAAAAAGATTTAAATTTAGATAAAATTGTTTTTGGAGAAAATTTTTCTTCTGATAAAAAATGGGGCTATACAGACCCCACTAACTCTTTTATCAGAGTTAGAAGTACAAGAAGAATTTAATTTGTATACTCACTCTATTTATTAGGGTGAGATTTTTGTTATATTATGTAATAATGAATTTTTAGAATAAAAAAGTATCATACAAATTGTGTGATACTATATACTTTTTATGATGGTTTTAAACTAAAACTTAGACCAAAGCATAATCTAAATATGCTTCTTTTAAATTAACTCCTTCTAAGTTAGCTCCTTTTAAATTAGCACCTTCTAGATTAGTTTTTAGAAAATGGCATTTTTTTAGGTTAGCACTTTCTAAATTAGTAAGAACCAAATTAGCATATGCTAAATCAGCCCCTTCTAAGTTAGCTCCTTGTAAATTGGCACCAACCAAATAAGCATGATTTAAATCAGCCTCTGTTAAATCAGCACCAGTTAAATCAGCTTCCTCAAAGTCAATCTTTGAGAGGATTAAACCTCTCAAATTTGCTCCTATTAAAGAAGCTAGACCTAAATTTATGCAAAGTTCGCGATAATTGATCATGTTCTTTTCTCCTGAAAAGTAATTATCATCGCAGAATTATACCACAAAAACTATAAAATGTCAATATATATGTACAAATATCTATTGACAATAAGAAATAATCTGATATAAATATAACAGTACATTATTGTAGGAAATATAATTTATGATAAAAGGGATTCTTTGGATTAAGGTTAGTTTACCTGAAGATCTTAAAAAAATGGCAAAGTATGAGAAAATACCTCATACTCATATAACTTTGCAATTTAATGTAGAAAAATCTGCATTTGAACATTTGATAGGGAAAGAGCTTGAGATTAAAATCATTGCTCTTTGTGAGAATGATGAAATGGGATTGCAAGCTTTCTTGGTAGAGATACCAGAAGAGTATAAGGAGATTTGTATTAATAAATTTCCACATATATCTTTTTCAAATCGTTTGGATACAATTCCATTTAAGGTTAACGAAATGCTTGAATCTAGGTATTTCATTACAAGATTAGATAATGATTTTGTTTGTCTGAAAGGAGTTGTAGAATTTTTTGGATTTTTTAGTTAAAGATTAAAATTTTTTTTATTTGAGCTTTCTTCTTGGGAGCTCCTTTTTTATTTATATAGAATTTATACATTAATATTATTTTAGTCAAATACCCTTGACAAAATCTATATTTTATGATATAGTTTTCATTGTAATTTTGGGTGAAAATTATGCAAATAAGTCAGAGAGAATATAAAATTAAATTAAAAGAAATTCAGGGATATGAAATCAATTGGTTTCATACTTTGAATAAGCATAAAAAGAATTCATTATATGGATTCATACGGAGAAGAAATAATAGATGTCAAAGACATCGTTTTAAACAAGAATTAGCTCAACTATTTTAATTTAAGATTCCTAGACTATGATTGGTCTAGTTTTTTTTTGTTATAGAATAGTTTTTATCCAAAAAAATCTAGAAATATGCTATAATAAAGAAAATCTATTATTCCAAATAATCTAAATTTATGAAAAAAGAGTTTATACAAGACAAGCTTAAAGTTCCTCAAAAAGAAATAGAAATTCTAAAAAAGCATTTTGGACATTGTTTTGATAAGACAGGAAAGTTTGATTTTGAGAAGTTCAAAAAAGAGTTAGAAGATAAGAAAGAAATTGATTTTAGTAATGAAAGCTATGGAATGGATTGGCTAGGTAAAAGTTATGCAAGATTGCTAGCTAGTGATGAGGCAAGAACTTTTCTAAGAGCGGATGAGGATTGGAACCAAAGACCAGAAAATAAAAATTCGGAAAATCTTTTGATTAAGGGAGATAATTTGGAAGTGCTAAAACATCTCTCCAATGCCTATCACGAGAAGATTAAGATGATTTATATTGATCCGCCGTACAATACAGGAGGGGACGGTTTCGTTTATCAAGATGACAGGAAGTTTACCAAAGAGGAATTGGCAGAGTTAGCAGGAATTGATGAGGATAAAGCTAAAAGAATTTTGGATTTTACACAGAGTAAGAGCAATTCTCACTCGGCTTGGCTTACTTTTATGTATCCAAGACTTTATATAGCGAAGCAGTTACTTAGAGATGATGGAGTGATTTTTATTTCCATTGACGATAATGAAGTGGCTCAATTAAGGCTTTTAATGGATGAGATTTTTGGGGAAGAGAATTTTGTAAGTGAATTTGTTTGGAATTCAAAGTATACAACTTCAAATGATGCTCAATTTGTCTCAAATCAACATGAATCAATATTATTTTATGCAAAAAATAAAAATAATTTTAGCATAGGATTGTTGCCAAGAACTGAAAAACAAGATAAAGATTATAAAAATAAAGATAATGATCCTAAGGGTCCTTGGAAAGCAACCCCATTGCATGCTAAAAGTGGAACAGAAGACAATGTTTATACCGTTACTTTTTCCAATGGGAAAACATGGGCTCCTCCAAATGGTAGATATCCAAGATATTCAAAAGAAAAATTAAAAGATTTATATAATTCTGGTGAGTTATATTTTAATTCAAATGGTGGTATTGATAAAAAAACCTATTTATCAGAAGTAAAGAATGGTCTTACAGTTGGCTCATTATGGAAATATGAAGAAGTTGGACATACACATTCCAATAATGAAGAACTTGCAGAGTTGGTTGGAAAAGGTGTGTTTGATAATCCAAAAGGAACAAAACTTATAAAAAGGATTTTAACTGTTGCAAATACAAATTAAAACGACATAATCCTTGACTTCTTCGCTGGTTCTGGTACAACTGGAGATGCTGTAATGCAACTTAATGCTGAAGATGGCGGAAATCGTAAATTTATCCTTGTCCAACTTCCCGAACCAATTGACCCCAAGAAGAATAAAACGGCATATGACTTTGTGAAGGGGTTGAAATAAATCCTCTTAAATCCCCCTTGATAAGTACAACCCCCGTCTCTAAAGAGACACCCCCCTTCAAAAAAGGGGGATAAAAAACAAGGCTCTTACATCATCCTTGATAAGTACAAACCCCCCCGTCTATAAAGAGACACCCCCTTCAAAAAAGGGGATAAAAAAACAATGCTCTTACATCATCCTTGATAAGTACAACCCCCGTCTCTAAAGAGACACCCCCTTCAAAAAAGGGGATAAAAAAACAATGCTCTTACATCATCCTTGATAAGTACAACCCCCCGTCTCTAAAGAGACACCCCCTTCAAAAGGGGGATAAAAAACAATGCTCTTACATACCCCTTATGAAGGGGTAAAAATCTCTGATTTTTGGGGTTGTATAGTTAATAACAAGATTTAATAATCTCATGAAAAAAATTTTTAATTCAGATTCAATATCTTTATTTGGTAGACTAAATTATAATCCAAAACTAAATACACGGGCAAAAAAGATGAGTTCAGAAATGACTCCTGCCGAAAAAAATATTTGGTTTAAATTACTTTATAAAAAACAATTTTATGGTTATAAATTCATAAAACAAAAAATCATATATAACTATATAATAGACTTTTATTGTAGTAAATTAAATTTGGTTATTGAAATAGATGGTCATACTCATGATATTGATTATGATAAAGAAAGAGATAGTTTTTTAAAATCGATTGGGATAACAACAATAAGATTCACTAATCAAGATGCTTTGTATGATGTGGAAGGTGTAAAAACCGTTTTAGATAATTATAGAAAATCCATTCTTAATTTATAAAAACTATAACTTCTTTCCCCTCTTAAATAATCTTTACAACCCCCCGTATCTAAAGAGACACCCCCCTTCAAAAAAGGGGGATAAATAAACTTTACTTTCTTCACATAGATTTCATTTACTATTATATATAATAATAAAGATAAGATTTTCTAGATTAGATAGAAATTTATTAATTAATTAACTTTAGAAATATGAAAAAATTTTCAATGCCAGTAATTATAAGTTTAGTTACAATTATACCGATAGGTGTTTTGCTCGTTATATTTACCAATTCAAATTTTACAGAAAAACCTTTGGCAACTCAGGATACTGAACAAGATACAGCAGAAGTAACAAATGAAGAATATGTTGTAGATTCAAGTGATTTTTATTCTGTAGAACCAGCTAGTGAATCTGTAATAAGTCAGGAACTTACACAAGAAGAAAAAGATTGGCTTATTCATATGAGAGAAGAAGAGAAATTAGCAAGAGATGTTTATACTACTCTTGGTGAAAAATGGCAAATAAATATTTTTACGAATATTGCTAAATCAGAACAAACACATACAGACTCAATTAAGACATTACTTGAACGATATGATATAGAAGATCCAGTTAAAACTAATGAAGTAGGGGAGTTTACTTTACCAGAAATGCAAAAACTTTATGATGACTTAGTTGCACAAGGTAGTAAAAGTCTTTTGGAGGCTCTTATAGTTTGTGTAACTATAGAAGATTTAGATATTTATGATTTAGATGTGGCTATAAAAGAAACTAGTCAATCAGATATAAAAACTGTTTATGAAAATTTGAAAAAAGGATCTAGAAATCATATGAGGGCATTTGTGAAGCAAATAGATAAAGAAGGAGGAGAATATATCCCACAATTTATATCAGAAGAAGAATATAGTGATATAATATCAAAATCTCAAGAAAGAGGACGGGTACGATAATTGATAGAAGATTTTACTTGTTTTTCTCGTTATCTATATCAAATGGAAAATAGTCTTGTAAAATAAAGGCTTTTTAATAAAATTTTCCCAAACTTCGCAAAAATCATTTTTTCTGTTATAATTGTTTTAATTACTATAAAATTATTAAAAAAATTATGAGTGATAAGTCTATCCCAGAACCAACTATATTTGATATTACTAAAGAAAGACTTGTAAGAGCAGGGAAGAAAATACAAGGACAATCTACCCCGACTTCTAACGAAGTCACCCTTCAAGAGGGGAATTTTGGATTCAAAATCTTTGAAGCAATTCCGAATGATCAAGGTGTTTGGTCAGATTATAATTTTGAGGCAGAGGAATTTGAAATCCAACAAAAACTCTTTGATGAATCTAAACTTACAGAAAGTGACTTAAAGACTTTGCTTATAACTTGGAAAACTTATGATGGTATTGCTCTTACTGAAGATTTAGAACTCATAGATTTGGATAATTATACTGGTTATTATGGGAAGAACAGACTTTATTTGATGGATACTGGTTTTAAAACTTTGAATTTGAAGAAATTGATAGAATTAATCGATTCTGAAAACACTTTTAATCCTGCGACGATTATTGCTTTTGGTTATAATTTTGAAAGCAAGGTATTACGGGAGATTTATGAGAATTTGAAGAATTACACTAATAAAAAAGATATTGAGGTTGATTTTATAATAAGATATTGAGTTTATGGAAGGAAAAAAGGATAAATTA
>CAZWIJ010000006.1:0-98312 GCA_964633865.1 uncultured Candidatus Saccharibacteria bacterium | reverse complement strand
TCATTTTTAACTTTTCTATGTTTTTGTTTATTTTTTCTTGTTTTGTTTCTTCTTTTTCTTCTACTTTTTTTACTTGTTTTTCTATTTTCTTGATTTTTTTGTTATTTTTATGCTTCTCTATGGGTTTTATTAGCTTTTTTTTCTGTTTCATAGGTTGCTTTTATCTTCTTAATATTTTTCTTCACCTTCTTATTTTCTGTTATGGCTTTTTCTATCTCTTTTATTTTCTTCTCTTTTTCTTTTTTTGGTTTATTGTCTTTTCCTAATTCTTCTGTATTCTTTAGGTTTAATAATAATAATTCTCTTTGGTCTGTGATTTCTTTTTCTAATTCTGCTAAATTTTCTCCTTTGACTTTTATTAGATTATCTGTTACTTTCTCTGTTCCTACTTGTATCTCTCCTTCTATTTGTATTACTTGGTATTCTTCCTCTTTGATTAGGTTATTTATTTCTTTTGCTTATAGATTATTCCCTTCTATTTCTACTGTTACTGGCTCTATTTCTTCTGCTTTGACTTCTAGTTTATTTAACAAAAATAAACTAGCTATTATTACTAGTTTTGTCATATTTCCTCTCATATTTATTTAATTACTCTCTTATATTATTCTTTATTTTATTCTCTTTTTTCTTTTTATCAAATATTTTTCTCTTTTGTTTTAAATTGTTTCTTGTATTTTAATTTATCAAAGTCTACTTAAAAATCTAAATAATTAAATATTTTCACAAAAAATGCTTGATAATATGGTGCTGTATAAATCTTTTTAGGGTTCGTATCTTCTATTGATTTTATAATTTGATTTATAATTGAATCAAGTTTTTTCTGTTCTGTTAGTTCAAAATTTCTATTTTCTCTTTCTCTAATTTTGTCTAAAATATTATAAAAATAAGAATTTTTATCCATCCATTCAAATTTGGATTTCATCATATTTTGATTAAATCCTGTATGATATGCTCCTGGCTCTATAACACTGATTTTAATATTTGGATTTATCTCTCTAATTTCTTTTCTTAAGATGAGAGCCCCCTGTGTCAATGCTGCTTTTGTCATAGAATAAGGTGCTAGAAATGGCATTCTTAATTTGCTTGCGATAGAACTTACAAAAATTATCCTTCCTTTACCTTTCTTCATCATTTGTTTCAATTCTATTTGGGATATCTCAAATTGTGAAAATAAATTAGTCTCAAATACTTTTCTTACTTTATCTAAATCTATTTCGCTGAGTGATCCTGTCTCTCCTATTGCTCCATTATTAACTAAAATATCTATTTTTTCATTGTTTAATAATTCTCTATCTTTTTGTTCGGTTATATCTAACTTATATACTTTACCTTTTAAATTATTTTCTTCAAAATATTTTTCTAAATCTTCAGATTGTTTTTCTGTATATGTAGTTGCTATAACTTTATAACCTATTTCTATTAGTTTGATACTTAACTCTTTTCCTATTCCTGTACCTGATCCTGTTATTAATATTGTTTTATTTGGATTCATATATTTTATTTATCTAATACTAATTTATGATAACATAGTTTTTTGCTATTTGATATATTATTTTTTATAACAAAAAAGCTCTGAAATTAATTCAGAACTTTGCAATTTTAATTATTTTACACCAAGTTATCTTACGATATCATAGTGCATATTTTCTTCTGGTCCAAACACATATTGGATCAGCTGAGGATATGATTTGGCTCGATAACCTCCTTCACAAAGTGAAAGATAAGTTGTCCAGATACGGTAGAACCGATCCAAATCTTTGATTTCTGGACATTGCTTCCCAAATTCATTCTTGATTGAATCCCAATTTTTTCGGAAAAAATAGTTCCAAGCTTTCAAAGTAGGATCATAATGATTCCCATCACCCTGAAAAGAATGGAGATCAAGGATTTTCCACAATGGATTCCAGTGATTTCCTTGACTAGCCGTTAAGACTTGTCCAGGAGTTGAACACTCCATTTCTGGGAAAATATAGTCCCAGATGAATTCTTCTGGAATTGGACTGTTATGAGACAAACTAATTGTCTGAATCAAAATCAAACCATCCGTTTTAATCTGATTCTTCATAATCTGAAAAAATCTGCGATGATTTTTTTGCCCCATGTGCTCAAATGAACCTAAGGCAATAATACAAGCAAATTTTCCAGGCCCGTCTCCTTCAAAATTTGGTATCGGATTACCAGTAGTAAGAATATTATGATCATAGACTTTAACAGGAAGACCTGCACAAAGTTTACGAGTATACTGGATCTGTTGTGTCGATATATTGACACAGACCACCTTCAAATGAGGATAATGATCTGCAATATAACGGGCCAGAGATCCCCATCCACAACCGAAATCTAATACTTCAGATCCTAGTGGAAGATCTTCTAATCTCAACTTTTTACAGATAAGCTCTAACTTTTGGATTTGAGCCTGATCAAGATTGTAAGGATCATTGATATCTAATCCTTTCCAATACCCGCAGGTATACGGAGAATATCCATAGCCTTTATCTCCTAAAGATTTATAAGTTAAAAATGATTCGAATAGAATCGGTGGTAAGTCATACTGTACTTTTGCAATACGATTTGGTCTCATGAATTGTAAGTTAAACTTCTGAGCCATAAATACCTTTGCCATCAGTCTCAAAGGAATCGGAAATTCCCAAACAACTCTGTTTCGAAAGAGTCGAAATATTAATTCTGCAAAATCATCAACTCCAATCCATTCATCTACAACAGATTCACATAATCCAAGCAAATGATTATGCCAGAATCGATCATAAAAACCTTGGTTGTATACTTTTACATCCCAAGAGTTGCTGCAGTTAATCCGGATACCTTCAAGCTCAAAGAGAGCTCTGATTTTGTCCTCATTACTTCCTTTCAGTGAAATCTTTTTTTTGGAAAAAGCAAGATTGTTTTCAATTTGTAACATAACTTTAGTAATGTACATTTACAAAACTCAGTATAAAGTAGTTTTAAATTCTTGTCAAGTGATTTTTTAAATAAATTTAGACTATAGCACTTATTATAAAATTATACTATAATAAATTATAAGTTATATAACATTAAATAATATGAGAAAAATTAAATTTGAAAATTTTGTTTGGATAGACATTAATCAGAATTTAGAAGATGATATTGAGATATTAAACGGAATAATGAACATTGATGAGTCTACTGAAACCTTTTTAAGGTCTCCTATACATCTTCAGAGACTAGAAGAATTTCCCAAATATATGGCGGTAGTACTAAAATATCCTTTGTATGATAAAGATAAAAGAAAAAATTGGGCTATAGAATTAGACATCATTATGAAAGAAGGGATCTTTGTTACCGCTCATTCTGAAGAACTTTTTTTCTTAAATGATATTTTTAATAATTTAAATAATCATAATTTAAATTTCAAATCTCCTATCTCACTTTATCTTCATATAATAGAAAATATGCTTCATTCTTGTCTAACTCCACTTAATAGGATAGCTGAGAAAATAGATTTTATAGAAGAAGAAATTTTTAGAGGTAAAGAAAGAGATATGATTAGTGAAATTTCTGTTATAAAAAGAGATGTTCTTGACTTTAGAAAAATTCTGAGATTACACAAATCTACGATTGACTCTTCTCTAAAAGTTGCTCCAAGATATTTTGAATCTGATCTAGATATTGATAATAAACAAGTTTATGATATATCTTCAATTAATATTCATATTTGGAACATTACTGAAAATTTAAAAGAATCTATAGAAGCTTTTGATGATACCAATCAGACTCTTTTATCTTATAAATTAAACCAAAATATTAAAGCTATGACTTTCTTCTCAACAACCATAGCACCTGCAGCTTTATTTGTGTCTTTAATGAATATGAATAGTGTCCCTAATATTTTGAAAACCCAATATTCTTTTTATTTTGTACTTTTTAGTATATTCTTATTAACTTATGGATTATATTTATACTTTAAGAAAAAAGAGATTATCTAATTTTATAATATGAATAGACTAACTAAATTATCTAGCAATAAAAATTTATTCATCATTATTACAGGATTTATGGGTGACTACAAATCTGACTTTTTATCTGATATTAGAAATCTTTTAGATAATCAAGGTTATGATTATTGGACTTGGAATTTTAAAGGATATTCTAGAGAAAATGCTGTTTTAGGAAGCTTATCGGAACTTATTTTTCAAACTAAAAAAGAACTAGAAATAATCCAAACTTTATTTCCTGAAAAAAAATTTTACTTTATTACTCACTCTCAAGGAGCTTATGTTATATCCCGAGTATTTAGTGATCTTAATATTTCTTATCCTACTATTATGCTAACTCCTGCTTTTGATCTTAGTGATATTATTCTACAGAGATTAGATGGAGATGAAGAAGAAAGAATCCAAATTGAAGGAAAAATACTCAAAACTTTTAGAAATGGACAATCTAGAATTTTAACCAAAAAATGGTATCAGGAATATAAAGATATTTCATTTGATATTAATATTCCACCTAATAAATTAATCTCTATTTGGGGAAAACAAGATTACATAGTTGGAGATAAAGATAAAGTAATTTTGGATAGATTACTAAAGAACGATGATATTTACCTTGATGGAGATCATACATTTAGTGGGAATTCTAGGGATAAAGTCATCTTAGAGTTAGACAAATCCATCAAATCTTTAATTTAATCTATTCTTCTTTATTTTGCTGTAAGGTTATTTCATACAACATTATAGCGGTTGCTGTTGATACATTCAATGATTCTGTCTTTCCAAACATTGGTATATGACCTAACATATCACATGATGATTTAATGCTATCTCGAATTCCCCTACCTTCACTTCCCATAACTAAAACGGTTGGCATTTTTTTATAATCATATTCATAAAATGCTCTTGACTCCTCACTAACATCACTTCCTAAAATCCAAAAACCTTCTTTTTTTAAAGATTGTAGAGCTTGATTAAGATTCCCTACTTGTACAACAGGTAAATATCTATCTGCTCCAGATGATACTTTTGACACTACTGGGGATATAATTCCACTTTTATGTTTTGGGACTATCATCCCTAGAACTCCCATCGATTCAGCTACTCTAATTATAGCTCCTATATTATGTGGATCTGTTATTTCATCTAAGACAATCACTACTCCTTTTTCTTCCTCTGCCACTTTTTCTTTTACTGATAATAGCCATTCATCTAAACTCAATAATGGTTTAGCCGTTACTACAGCTACAAAACCTTGATGAACAAATTCAGCTTTATGTCTCATCTCCATATCCACCAAAGAATTTAATTTTTGAGATGGTACTTTTTGAAACAATAATTCGTTCTCTTTAATTAATTTGAAAATAAGATCTACTCTTTTATCATCAGAAATAACCATTTTGGATACATATATTTTTTGAATTCTCTTAGGATCTTGTCTCAAAAGTTCTATCAAACTATTTTTACCATAAATATATTGACTTTGATCATTATCTAAAATTGATTTTTTTCTAATCACTCTTCTTGGATCTTTTCTATGCTTTGTAGTTGGTAGACTAGATTTCGGGACTATAAATTTCTTATTTGACTTAAACTTAGCTTTTTTTCTCATAAATATATAGTTATAAAATAATTAACTGAGTACTTAAATATTACTCAGTTATAATGTTAGATTGTTAGATCGTTACCAATCTATCGATTGGCATTGGCTTTGATAGTTCAAAGCTCTGAAACTGGACTCTTTTTACTATATTCCTTGGAAAATCTTTAGGATTGGCCTGTTCTAATACAAGGATACATTCTAAATCTAAAATACTATATATAAAATTTAAATCAACACATTGATGATTTGTATTGATCTTACATATAAAATCTTTTGGCTCAAAGTATCTCTTAAATACTAGTAAATTATATATCGAGAAATCTACTGGGAGATCATCTATAGCTAATCTAATATCATTAGAAATAAATTCATTAAATATAGATAAATCTTCTTCTAAAATTAAATCTTTTTCTAAGACTTCTAAAATAATTTTTTTATTATCTACTTTATATTTAGATAATAAATATTCCATCTTATTTAAATTATCTTTAGTAAAAAAATCTAAATTTACATTAATTGAAATAGTACCAATAAAATTATATTTGCTAATCTCAATTAAAGTATTTTCTATAATTAAGATATCTAACTTAATTATTTCATCTCTACCTAAAGATTCATACCAATTTTTAGGGAAAGAATCCCTATGTAGAGAACTTCTTAAAAGAACTTCTGCTCCCATAATTTTATTATTAAAATATTGAGGCTGATATGCCAACCAAAGATCATATCCTTTAAAAGAAAACTTATTTTTCATATAATTTTCATATAATGTACATTATTAATCATACTATACTTTTTAATTATAATCAATTCATTCATAAATATTATAATTTAAAACTTCTAATATAATTCATCATCTCAATATAAAAATTTAAATTAAATCTAGTTAGGTATTCTAGTGAAAATTGTTCTTTTACTTGATATAAGTGTCTTATATAAGATTTGCTAAAATCCTTAGAACCTTTCCAAGTTGCATAAATATCAATTGGAGTTATATCTTCTTGATATTTTTGATTTGTAATTCTGATTATATCAAAAAATTTTTCTTCTGGTAAATCTATACTATGATTATTTGAGTATAAAGCTCTTAGATAATTATGTACATCCTTCTCTTTATTCTCACTTTTCCAAACATATACTGTACCATGTCTTGCCTCCCTGCTAGGAATCACACAATCAAACATATCTACCCCTAAACTACTTGCAAAAGCTATCTCTTCTGGTTTTCCTAAGCCCATTAGATATCTAGGTTTATTTTTAGGAAGGAGTGGAGCAATCCATTTGATCACTTTCAAGACATCTTGTCTTGACTCACCAACAGAAACACCTCCTATAGCATATCCATCAAATCCTATTTTTTCTAACTCAATCAAAGATTCTTTCCTCAAATCCTCATATATTCCTCCTTGAACTATTCCAAATAATAGCGGTCTCTCCGAGACAGATTTATTATCTAATTCGCATAATCTATCTAACTCTTGCCTGCATCTCTTTGCCCACCTTATTGTCAGATCAAGTGATTTTTTTATATATTCTCTACTACTTCCTCCTGGTGGGCATTCATCAAGAACCATAATAATATCACTCCCCAAATAATATTGTGTTTTAATTGATTCTTCTGGGGTTAAAAGATGTTTACTCCCATCAAGATGAGACCTAAACTCTGCTCCTTCTTCTGTAATTTTATTAATTTTAGATAAACTAAACACCTGGTATCCTCCACTATCTGTCAGAATTGGTCTATCCCAATTAACGAATTTATGTAATCCTCCTAATTTTTTTACTAATTCATATCCTGGTTTCAGATATAAATGATAAGTATTCATCAAAAGTATTTGAGAGTTAAGATCAGTCTTCATTTCTCGTGAAGATAATCCTCTAATACTACCTTTGGTAGCTACAGGCATAAAGAATGGGGTATACAAATTCCCATGTAAAGTTTTGATTTCTGCTTTCCGAAGAAGATTTTCTTCCGATAAAATTTTGAACATAAATTTTCTATAAATTTAGACTTATTCTAGTATATCATAATTTATAGAAATTATAAGTCTAGATCAGAAAAGTTTAGCTTGATTTAGATAAGGCAACTCTAAATCTTTAGGAGAGACTATCAAATCTATTCCAAATCTTTCTAATTTTAAATCTAACTCTGGATCATCGTATCTTATCCCTGCCTCAGACTCTTTAGAATATTCTTCTCCACATTTATAACTAAAAATAGTATTATCTTCTAATGAAATAAATCCATGAGCAAATCCAACTGGGATATAAAACATTTTTTTATTTTTATAAGATAATTCTACTGAGAACACTTTACCAAAAGTCGATGAAGATTTTCTTATATCGACAGCAAAATCTATTACCTTACCTTGTAATACAGAACATAATTTAGCTTGAGCTTTGGGATTAATCTGATAATGCAATCCTCTTACTACGCCTTTTTTAGAATAAGATAAGTTATCTTGTGTGAAATCTATATTAATATTATTAGAGCTAAATTCAGAGTATTTATAGGTTTCTTCAAATGATCCTCTATCATCTCCATAACTTGATTTTTGTATAAGAATTGGATATTCTTGATCAGATTTTTCTAGTTTTGCAAATTCAAATCCCATATTTATTTTTTAAATTTATTTAATTCATCTGATTTAGTCTTTAGGATATTTTCTATCCACTCTGGATTATTCAAATACCATCTGACTGTTTTCTCTAATCCTACTCTGAAATTTCCTTTATCATAAATAGGCTTCCAACCCAAATTCTTAAGTTTACTTGAATCTATTGCATATTTCCTATCATGTCCTGGTCTATCTTGAACATATTCTATATAAGATTCATCTTTACCTAGTAGATTTAATAACATTTTTGTAATATCAATATTAGCAATCTCATTATCTGAGCCTATATTATAAGTTTCGCCATCTTGTCCTTTATGTAAAAGTAAATCTACTGCACTTGCATGATCTATCGTATGAATCCAATCTCTAATATTAAGCCCGTCTCCATAAACTGGGACTTTTTCATTTTTTAGTAACTTCAATATGAAAAATGGTATCATTTTTTCTGGGAATTGATAAGGCCCGTAATTATTAGAACAATGTGTAATTATAATAGGTAAATTATAGGTATGTAAATAAGCTCTACAAAACAGATCTGAACTTGCTTTGGATGCTGAATAAGGTGAGTTTGGGGAGAACTTATCTTCTTCGCTAAACTTATCTTCCCCACCCAATTCCAAAGATCCATAAACTTCATCAGTAGAAATATGAATATATCTTTTAATTTTATCTCTATTATTTTTTACTATTTCTAAAATTACTTGTGTTCCTAAAACATTTGTAAGTATAAAATCTTTTGCAAAACCATAAATTGATCTATCAACATGAGTCTCAGCTGCAAAATTGATTATATAATCTATATTATATTTATTTACTGTCTCATGTAATAAATCATAGTCTTGTATATCTCCTTTCACAAAATTATAATTTGATTTATTTTCTAATTCTTTTAAATTATCTAAGTTACCTGAATAAGTAATTTTATCATAATTTATAAATTGATATTCAGGATATTTTTTTATCATATAATACAAAAAATTTGATCCTATAAATCCAGCTCCCCCTGTAATTAATATGTTCATACTTTAAAATTATTTATTAACTATATATTTATTATATCATATCTCTTTATTTTTTCATAAATAAAAAAATCCATTTTATTATATATTAAATATATTTTTCAAATGGATTTTTATAAAAACAAATAACTATTTAACTGCTTCTTTAAGCTTAGCTCCTGCTTTAAATTTAGGAGTTTTTGTAGCTGCTATTTGAATTTTTTCTAAAGTTCTAGGATTAACTCCTGTTCTTGCTTGTCTTTCTGTTATTGAGAAAGTTCCAAAACCTGTTAAAACAACTTCTTCTCCTTTTACTAGAGTATTAGTAACTACCTCAACAAATGATTGTATTACTAAATCTGTATCTTTTTTAGTTAAACCTGTTTTAGAAGAGATTACATCTATAATTTCTGATTTATTCATTTTCTTAACACCTCCTCTCTCAATTTTTTTATCATATATTTCGACTTCTTTATATTTAGATAGAATTTAAATAAATTCATCTACTAGTATTATAATAAATCTATTTTCAATTATTGTAAAGGGTTTTATCTAGCATAATCAATAATTCTTGTTTCTCTTATAACAGTAACCTTAATCTCTCCTGGAAAATTAAGCTCTTCTTCTATTCGATTAGCTATATTTCTTGCCAGTTTTTTAGCATTAATATCAGAAACTTTATATGGAGTGACAAAAATTCTTATTTCTCTTCCTGCATTAATAGCATAACTTCTTTCAACTCCATTAAAAGAATTACTAATCTTCTCCAAAGCTCCCAATCTTTTAATATAATTATCTGCTGTATCTCTTCTTGCACCTGGTCTTGATGCTGATATAGCATCTGCTACCTGTACAATTCTTGATTCTATCGTTTCATAAGGATATTCTTCATGATGAGATTGCATAGCTTTGATCACTTCTGGATCAATATTATATTTGGAAAGTAACATCATACCAATATTAACATGTGTCCCCTCTACTTCATGATCTAATGCTTTACCAATATCATGAAATAATCCTCCCATTTTAGCAATCATAACATTTGCTCCTAATTCAGAAGCTATAATACCTGCTAAATATGCAACTTCTATACTATGCATCAAAACATTTTGTCCATAACTAGTTCTAAACATAAGTCTACCTAAAATATAAGCAAGTTTTGAATCAACTCCTGTTATTCCTAATTCATATAAAGCAGAGTCACCTGCTTTTTTAATTTTTTGGTGAATCTCTTCCTTAGCTTTTATAACAAACTCCTCAATTCTAGCTGGCTGAATTCTTCCATCTTTTAATAAGTTCTCAACTGCTAATTTAGCTATTGTTCTTCTTATAGGATCAAATGATGATAGAACAATCGTTTCAGGAGTATCATCCACAATGATCTGAACTCCTGTACTATTTTCCAATGTACGGATATTTCTACCTTCCTTACCAATTATTTTACCTTTAATTTCTTCATTCTCTAATGGTATTGTAGTTGTTGTATATTCAGATACTTGTTCTTGAGCATACTTTTGCATAGCTAAAACCATTATATTTTTAGCTTTTTGCTCTAGATGTTCTTTTCTAACGGATTCTAATCTTTCAATCTGAATCATTAAATCTTTTTGAGATAATTTTTCTTCCTGAGAAATAAGAATATTCTTAGCTTCGTCTTTTGTCAATCCAGCAATTTTTTGTAATGATTCTTCTTGCTTTGATTTGAAAGTTTCTGCTTCTTTATACAAAGATTTAACTTTATCAGCTTTTTGTCTCAGTTCATTTTTATCTTTTTCTAAATTTTTTATTTTTTGTTCTAACTCTTGCTCTTTTTTTAGAGAATTTTTTTCAACCAAAATAGCATTTTGTCTAATATTAGATGCTTCTTTTCTAGCATCATCAATCATATTATCGACTTTCTTTTCTGCACTATTTAATTTCTTTTTAACATCTGTTTGATGTTTTTCTTCAAGTGATTTAATTTTAGATTCATATGAGTCAAAATTTTTTTTAGAAATATATATTCTTAAAATATATCCTAAACTTCCGCCTCCCAAGCCTGCTAAAAAAAACCATATCAATGTGATTGGATTCATATATGTAAAAGTTCTATTAATATTTGACATGTATAATTTAAAATAAACTACACATAAATATCATATCATATTTACATATATTTACAAATTATGATATAATTTATATTATAAAATTAAAATGATTAATTTACATGAAAAAATTACCTTTAATTATAATCTCTTTAATATTAGTGATAGGAGTTTCCATAATTGTATTTATAAATCTACCAGAGGATAAAAGTATAGACAATAATATTCAAACAAATTCTATAAATAATGAACCTTCTACCTTACAACCTAATGACAATAATAAAACCCAATCCAATTCAGATGAACTTACTCAATTTACATTAGAAGAAGTAGCAACCCATAACACTAGAGATGATTGTTATCTTGTGATTAGAAATAATGTCTATGATGTTTCAAACTTCATAGATTCTCATCCTGGTGGAGTGCAAAGAATATCTGAGCAATGCGGACAAGAAGTTTCTGGTTTATTTGCCCAGATTCACTCAAATAGAGCTTGGGATTTGTTAGTTGATTATAAAATAGGGACAATTCAGAATTAGTATTATAATATAATATCTCGTTAAATTTTAAAAAGCTACAATAAATAATTGTAGCTTTTATTATGTTATTTCTTCAACATTTGATATTCTTTATATGTAGAAACAATACTTGCTGGAATAAATAATAGCATAACTATCTGTAAAATAATTACTATTACAAATGCTATCAGTCTATCTTGAATAAACTTTATATTTAACAAATAAGAATAAAGATAAAAACCTATAACAATTAAAATTAAAAACAAAGAACTCATAATAACTGAAATAAAAATTCCTAATTTTTTATAAATCATAAAAAAGAGTATACTTAAATGTACATCTAAAGTATACTCCAAAAATAATTTTTGTACAAGTAGAACTACTCTTTTGCTAGCTCGTCATCAATTAAAGATTTAAATGCATCAACTGATTGAGGATTATCTATAATTCTACCATTTACTATAAAAGTAGGAGTTGAATTAATACCTATAGCAATTCCTGAATTATAATCAGAATCTACTTTACTAATAACAGATTCATTTTCTAAATCTTGTTCGAATTTTTCTTTATCTAACCCTATCTCTTCTGCATATTTAATAAACAATTCTTTAGGATCAGATTCCTCGGACCACTCAGATTGTTTATCAAATAAAATTTCTTTCATTTCCCAAAACTTATCCTGAATTTTTGCTGATTCTGTTGCAATGGCAGCTGATTCTGCATTAGGATGAATACTTTTTAAAGGAAAATGTCTATATACAAATGTTATTTTATCCTTATATTCGTCTATAACTTCACTAATTATAGGTTCATAACTTTTACAAGCTGGGCATTGTAAATCACTATAATTTACTATAGTTACTTTTGCATCTTCTATACCTTTAAAACTGTCTTCTGAAGTTACTTCTATATTTACATTTTTATCTTGACTATCAGAAGTCTGTAATCCCCAAACAATAGCTCCTATAACTGATACCACTATTATACCTAGTATAACATTTCCAAACCAACTATCTTGATCCATAAGTTTTATTAATTAATTATATATAACTATTATAACACATACAATAATATTTTTACAAATATTATTTATCTAAATTAACACCTTTTGAAATTAACCAATTAATAAATAATTCACTACATAAAATAACAGATAATCTACTTTGTCTTACTAAAGTAAAATCATTAAACAAATTCGTCTCTTTAATTTGTTTTAAAGTGATTCTATTATCTTCATTAAATTTTCTTATAAATTTAATATAACTATAATAGCTTATTCCTCTCGGATCATCCATATCTTTCTCAGGGATTGAGATCACTTCACCAAGACCAACTATTTGAGATTCACCTGTTGAATGATAAATTAAAACCAAATCACCTATACTCCATTGTTTAATATTATTTATAGCTTGATAACTATGAACTCCATCCCATTTTGTGGTTTTATCTCTCTCTAAATCATCAATTGAATAAGATTTAGCTTCAGTTTTTACTATATAAAAATTCATTTTAATTAATTTATAACTTAATATGTTACTATCATTTTATCATATTAATTGAAAAAAATACAAAAAATGATATAATGTTATCTATACCCAACATTCTAAAAGAGAGATTATTATATGATTGATGTGATTGACATAGTGTTTCAATCCTTATATAAAGATTTAATTGTTTATAAAGGATTAGACCTCATTGGGTTAACCTTTATGTTATCAGGTGTGTATTTCTTACCTAATAACAAAATTGTAGGATCTATACTATTAATTCTAGCAAGTTGTATTTGGTTTAGATTTAACCTAAATATAAATAGCTACATTTCAATGTTCGGTAATACAATTATGATAATGATAAATTTCAGAACATTTATCTTAAGTATGATTGAAATTCACAAGCAAAGATGTATATTAAATACTAAAAATACTTCCAAAAAAAATTTATTTCAGTATTAATATTTGAATTCTTATACTAAATCATCTTTATATAATATTTTATATAAAGATTTTTATTTTTCCAAAATTTTAATTTGATCTCTTAGCTCTGCTGCCTGCTCAAAATGTAAATTCTTAACCGCTTCGTTCATTTGTTTTCTTAATTCTTCAATAACAAATTCTTTTTCTTCAGGCATAATTGCTTCTAATTTTTTCTTTTGTAATTCTTGTTTTTTATCTACTACAATCCCTGTTCTGATATCTTTCTTTATTCCTTCTGGAGAGATATTATTATTTTTATTAAATTCTAGTTGAATATTTCTTCTACGATCAGTCTCTTTAATGGCACTTTGGATGGAATTAGTCATTTTATTTGCATACAAAATTACTTCTCCATTAACATTACGAGCAGCTCTACCAATAGTCTGAATCAAAGAAGTTTCATTTCGAAGAAAACCTTCTTTATCAGCATCTAGAATCGCAACCAAAGCAACCTCTGGAAGATCCAAACCTTCTCTCAAAAGATTAATCCCAATCAATACATCATAAATTCCTTCCCTTAATTTTTGTAAAATTTCAGGTCTTTCTAGAGTATCTATTTCTGAATGAATATAAGCTGATTTGATATTTCTATCTTGCATAAAATCTGCTAAACTTTCTGCCATTTTCTTTGTTAATGTCAAAACTAAAATTCTCTGATTTTTTGATATTCTTACTTCAATTTCTTTTAGGATATCTTCTATCTGATCATCAGTTGGCCTGATAGTAACTTTAGGCTCCAAAAGACCAGTTGGGCGGATAATCTGCTCAACTATATTAGGGTGAGATTTACTATTATCTCTAAGATCAGCAATTGCATCAATTGTACCTTCAGAAGATTGCATCAACTCATATTGACTAGGTGTAGCTGATACATATACAGCACTAGAAATTTTTTCTTCAAATTCATGAAAGCGAAGAGGTCTATTATCTGCAGCTGAGGGTAACCTAAAACCAAACTCAATAAGATTTCTTTTACGAGCTGCATCTCCATTATACATACCCCGAATTTGAGGTAAAGTGATATGAGACTCATCTATCAACATAAGATAATCTGTATTCTTCTCAATAAAATAATCTATCAGGGTATATGGTGGCTCTCCACTTTTTCTTCCAGCTAGATATCTAGAATAATTTTCTATACCTTTTGTAAACCCAACCTCTTTTAACATCTCCAAATCGTATCTAACTCTTTCTTCTATTCTTTGAGCTTCAATTAATTTATTATTTTTTTTGAAATAAGCTACTCTTTTTTCTAATTCTTGTTCTATGCTTGGCATCATACCCTCTATTTTCTCTTGAGTAGAGATCCAATGAGTAGCTGGGAAAATTCTGTAAAAATCTACATATTGAGCTGGTAATTGATTGAAAAGATTATCTTTATATTGATTATAAGATATAGTCTCAATCGTATTTCCCCAAAAACTAATTTTGAGAATTCTCTGTTCTCCAGTCTCGTGAATTTCTATCACATCACCTTTTACTCGAAAACTTCCTGGTTTGAATTCTATATCATTTCTAGAGTATTGCAAAATAATAATCTGCCTAAGCAACTCATCTCTAGTAATAGTTTGCCCTTGCTCAATTTGGATAGCCATATTTCCATAATCTTCAGGTGAACCGATACCATAAATACATGATACCGAAGACACAATAATAACATCATCCCTGGATAATAAAGATTGAGTAGATGCATGCCTAAGCCTCTCTACTTGAGAATTTATCATTGATTCTTTCTCTATATAAGTATCAGATGATGGCAAATAACTTTCTGGCTGATAATAGTCATAATATGAAACAAAATAGTGAACTGCATTATCTGGGAAGAAATCTCTAAACTCCTGATATAGTTGAGCTGCTAGAGTCTTGTTATGAGAAATAATTAAAGTTGGTTTTTGTACTTTTTCTATTACTGATGCCATTGTAAAAGTTTTACCGGAACCAGTTACTCCTAGTAAGGTTTGGTGTTTTTGTTTGTTTTGTATACCAGAAGAAAGAGATTCAATCGCTTTTGGTTGATCTCCTTTAGGACTATAATCTGACTTAAGTTTAAATTTCATTATTTAAAAAGATAAATACAATAATATTTATCTTACCTAAAATATTGATTTTTTGCAAATTAAGTGTATTATTCTGGGAAATTTTTGGTTATTTCTATAATTTTTATACCTGTATCAGAGTTCAAAATATCTTCCATATCACTAAAATATTTCTCAAAAATATTAGTCGTATCAACAAATCTAAACTTTTTCCATGACCATTCTCTTCCCGAATCTAGACTTAAAGAACAAACATAATGTTCTGGAATATATTTTAATATATCTGTATCACCATCCTCAATAAAATTAATACACACTCCAAAATTAAATTGTTCAATCTTAAGATCAATCCACCATCCCCAATCTTCACAACAATAAAAACTAGATTTATAACCTCTTTTTATAAACTCATCTTGTAAAAAAAATTGCAAGCGATTTACCATACATACCTTCATTTACTATTTCTTCTTTTTCCCCCTCCATAATTGGAAATCTTGAGGATTGAATATGTATAAATTTACTCATATTAAATTTAATTAAATATTAATATTTCTATAAGAATAAACATAAAATAGTAAATTTATTTTTATTCTACTTATTATGATTATATTCTTATTATTCATATAATTATTATAATTTTAAGTTATATTATTGCTGTATCTGCCAAATCGTACCAGCACCACCTACTTGTCCTCCCCACGAACCACTTCCTCCTCCATTTGCTGAAATATTTCCACTATGACTATTACTTCCATACCTTATTGCTACTCTTCCTCCTCCTCCTCCGGATCCATATGTATACCACCCTCCTCCTGCTCCATTGCCTCCATTTGCTATTATACTTCCTGTTCCACTCCATACTCCTCCTATCTCCATATTTATACTTCCTCCTCCTCCTCCAGATGCATCACCTCCTACACCAGTTGATCCACTAGCACTTATATTTCCTAATATACTTGCATTACCCTCTATTACTAATCTTATTATTCCTCCTCCATTCCCTCCGGCTCCTCCACTATATCCACCTCCTCCACTTCCCATATCTATTGGGTTCTCTATACTCCCATATACTATCCCACCAACTCTCCCATTATGACTGTTTCCTCCAGCCCCTCCATGACCTCCTCCGGCTCCATATCTTGGTCCTTGTCCTCCTCCTGGTCCATATCCATTATTCTGGACATTCCCATCCCATCCTCCCTGATACCCTCTACCATTTACATTGATTGACCCTCCATTGTTTATTGTTAAGTTTTCTCCTTGGATATTGAGTTTATTTCCTTGTACTACTGTCAATGTTCCTCCTATTGTTATATCTTCTGCTTGGATGGTTTCTTTAGCTGTGAATGTTACCCCACTAGCTATACTCAAATTACCTATATTGACTAGATATTTATTATTATAGCTACTCAAATTACCTGATGTTATTCCTAATGGTACACCTCCTAAATCTGTACAACTACTTGGATCACAAATATTTGCTATTGCTTGATTGTTTTGCCAATTACTTTCACCATATTGGTTCTCTGCTATTACTACAAATTTATACTCTCCATTATTGCTTAGATTAAAATTATGACTTATTGTATTCTCATCTCCTAAACTTGTTATTGTATTTTTATTTATTTCTGTATAACTTACAAAATTATCTTCACTATATCTTATTTTATATCCTACAAAGTTCCCATAATTCATATTTGGTTTTGTTCCCCAATTTAAATCTATATTATTTTCATTTACTACTATTATTGGGGTGGATACTTCTCCTGGTACTCCTATACTGATACTTACTTGATTGCTTGGATCTGCTATTCCTATCCCATTTATTGCTGATACTTCTACATCATAGTTTATTATTTTATTGTTCTCATCTATATAGTCTGTTATATCTGATTTTTGGATTAAATATTCATTTACTATTCCTATTGTTATAGGAGTTTGTGTTACACTATTTATTGTACTTATTATTTGGTATCCTGTGATTGGACTTTTGTTTTCTATTGGTGTACTCCATGTTAATTTAATATTCTCTCCCTCTACTTCTAGTCCTAAGTCTCCTATAATACTCGGTGCTAATGGTTTTTCTATTAAGTTTATTGCTATTTCTTCTCCATTTATATTTGGATTTGTTGCTTTTAGACTTACTTTGTTATTATCTGAACTTACTGATACTTCATAGCCTGTTCTACTTTCTTCATTTGCTTCTGCTATTTTGTACAGTATATTTTCTCTTACTATTGCTCCTATACTTGAATCTCTTGGTACTTCTGATATGTATTCTGGTATTAATACTCTTAAGTCTATTTTCCCAGCACAAAAATTGACATCTAATGTGTCTTCTTTTGTTAATTTTCCTGTATTACATATCTCTTTATATATATCTTCTGTTTCTATTGTTATATCATCTGGATATCTTCCTTCTGCTATATTATATTGTTCTATTGCTTTATATACCTGATTGATTTCACTTGCTCTTTCTGCATCTCTTGCTTTTTGTATTTGTCTTAGTGGATTTATGGCGACTATTACTATTGATGCTAGTATTCCTATTGCTCCTATTACTAATAGTATTTCTAATAATGTAAATCCTTTCTTGTTTCTTCTCATTATTCTTTTTATTCTATTACCCATGTTTTTTTAATTGTTATTGATTATATTTCTTCTTAGAAAATGTAAATACCTTTTCTTTTTCTTTATCTTTTTATTATATTATATTTTTTTTGTTTTTGAGAATATTATTTTTAGATTTCTGAAGCTAAGATTATAAATTCTTTACTTTTATTATAAACCTCATACCAATTTTCAATACTCATATCCTCTGGCCTAATATCTGAATCTACATTTAAATCTCTGAACATATTTTCTATTATAGATGTTTCAATTTTGTAAATAGATTTTATACTTGATCTTAACTGTTTTCTTTTTCTTTGGAATAAAGGTTTAATAAAAGACAAAAGAGCTTCCTTATCCTCTATAAAATCATATTTATTATTGGGTGTTATTTGGATAACCGCAGAATCAACCTTTGGCTTTGGATAAAAACATTCTTTTGGTACATTTAAAATTTTAGAAACATCTGCATAAAGAGAAATACTTAATTTTTGAAAGCTATATTTATCATCATTATTAGTAAGATTAAAAGCTACTTCTTTTTGCACAAGTAATACTATATTTTTTGCTTTTTTATCAAAAGAAAGTAAAAATCTTATAATTTTACCTGTAATATTATATGGAATATTAGCAATCACATAATAATCAGATTTTATATTTTGAAAATATTCTTCTGATTCCAATATATCTTGGTGATATAGAGTGAGATTATTAGGATTACCTAAAATATCTGGTAATATATTAGCTAAAGTTCTATCTATTTCAAATCCTACAACATTAAAATTATTTTCTACCAATATTTCTGTAAGAGAACCTAACCCACAACCAATTTCTATTACAAGGGATTTTTTTGGAATATTTAACTGTCTAACCATCTTTTGAAGTAAACTTTTATCTATAAAAAAATTTTGTGATAAAGATTCCAAAGGAGACAAATGATATTCAGAAAGAATGGATTTTATTTTTGTTAAAGTCATACTATAAAATTTAACTAATTAAATATATTATAATCTAAAAAGCCATTTAAGTAAAATGAAAATATTAATTTGACATATTAATAAAAAAAATGTATCATAAAAACAAGTACCTTTCATAAATATGGAGAATCTTATGGAAACTTTAACTTTTTCACAAGAATTTGAAATAGTTAAATTATCTTCTGTCATAGAAGATATGAAACTAAATGATTTAAGAGAATTTCTTATAGAGACATGTAAAAAATATTTTTTACAAAAAAATAGGATTAAATTTCTATCTAAAATCTATTTAGGAGTAGAAACCAAATCAGAAAGAAATATCTTTCAAGAAAGTCTTTCTCTAGAACAAGAATTTTGTATTATTGACTATACATCTCTTATAGAAAATACTTCTGATAAAGAGATTTTAAAGGATCTTATCAAAGATGTATTTCAACAATACATAACAGAGAAAGCTCTATTTAATGGCATGACATCGGAGGAGTATGCTATTAAATAAAAATTATTACTCAAATAAAAGTACAATGCTTCTATATAAATTATATATAGAAGCTTTTTTGATTTTCTATATTACTAAAAATGTGGGCACAGGTGGGTTCGAACCACCGACACAAGGCTTAAAAGGCCTCTGCTCTACCGACTGAGCTATGCACCCAATATGTAAAAATATATGTAAAGATTACTCTTAAAATAACATTTCTACATATTTAAATACTTTTAAAGAACTATTCTATTATATATAAAATTTTTAAATTTTGCAATACCTAAATTAAATTTTTAGGTTAATTATTGTTTTCTAGGGCTTCAATCCCAACCAGCTTACCATTATTAGAAATAAAGTCAAGCATTGCTCCACCACCTGTAGAAATAAAGTCTATCTTATCTCTCAAACCTAATTTAGTTATAAACTCAACTGTCTCTCCACCACCAATAACTGAGAATGATTTAGGGTATTTTGCAATTGTATTAGCAATATATTCAGTTCCTAAATGATATGGATTTTGTTCAAACCAACCCAAAGGTCCATTCCACATAACGGTTGAAGCTGATGAGATATGATGACTAAAAATTTGAATCGTACGAGGTCCGATATCATATCTCTTAGAATTAGCAAAGTCTATTGGCAAAATTATTTGATCACTATTTGATTTTCCATACAAATCTATATATTCATTTGCTATTCTACCCCCAACCAAAATCTTATCAAATTTTTCTTTTAATTTATGTATAACTGGTAATTTAGTTTCTATTTTAGCACCTCCAATCACAGCAACAGCTGGTTTAGATGGATTATAAATAGTTTGAGTAAGGACACTTATTTCTTTTTCTAATAGAAATCCTCCATAACTTGGTAAATATTTGGGTATACCCACAATTGAAGCATGAGATCTATGACAAGCTGAAAAAGCTTCATTTACATAAATATCCGCTAGTTGTGCTAATTCTTTTGAAAAATCATCATCATTCAATTCTTCTCTTGGATCAAATCTTAAATTTTCTAATAAAATTACATCACCTGACTTCATCTTATCTATTTTATCTTTCACTTCATTCCCTACTGTATAATCTATCTTTTCTACTTTAAATTCTGTCAAATGATCTATTTCAGTTGCAATATAATCTAATTTCAAATTTTCTACAACTTTACCTTTAGGATCTCCTAAATGAGAAATAAGAATAACCTTAGCTCCTCTACTTCTTAAATATTTAATTGTAGGAATCATTTTTGTTAGTCTAAATGTATCTTTAGGAACTCCAATTTCATCCATTGGTTCATTAACATCTATTCTAACTAATATCTTTAGACCATCTTGAAATTCTATATCTTTAATTGTTTTCATATATTTAGTAATTTATTTATATTAACAAATTAATTATACCATGTATTAATATTACATACAATTACAAAATAATCACTTTCTTTGACCAAAGATTAATTTATTTCTTATGCAAAACTTTATTAAAAATTTCCAAGATTGGTTTTCTCTGAAACCTAAGTTAGATAAACTAAACTATTATCCTCCAAAGTTTTCTCAAAAACAAGTTTGGTTCTGTTATTGTGGAGAGAATATAGGTATAGAAATTAGTGGTAAAGGAAAAGAATTTCTAAGACCTTTTTTAATTTTAAAAAAATTAGATAGATACAGTTTTATAGGATTACCTCTAAGCACAAAAGACAAAGTGGGTAATAGATATTTTAAAATTTATTTTAAAGAAAAGTTACAAACTATATATTTACATCAACCAAGACATTTAGATTATCGAAGATTAAAATATAAAGTAGGAGAAATAACTGATAATGAATTCTCTCAAATTAAAAACAATTTTCTGAATTTGTACCAATAAAAAAATAACCCCTCTATATTTCAAGAGGGTCGCGGGTAATCCCGAATACAAAATAATTATACCACACTCCCTCTCTTCTGTCAAATCTAAATTAATACATTGTGAATAATCTTTACAACCCCCGTCTCTTACGAGACACCCCCTTCAAAAAAGAGGGGTAAAAAGAAAACTGCTTTAAATTCCTCTCTTGAATAGTGTCAGCAAAAGTAACGAGGTGGATTTTTAGGATTGTAAAAAAAAAATAAAAATTAAGAATTAAAAACTAACTTTCTTCTTTTCCAAAATAAAAAACACTCTTTTTAGAGAGTGTTTTTACTAAGATTAATTACACTTATTACCGTTTCCTCCTGTATTATTTGATTCTCCAGCATAAGAATTTCCTTCTGGTGTACCTGTTAGTTTAATATTATTCGTATTATCTGTTGTCCTTCCAAATGCTGTTCTATTTCTAGAAACAAATGTATTATTTTCCTTTAATGAGTTGCCAGTATTCACTATATTCATAACACTCAATGAATTAGCCGTAACAGAACCAGCATTACCTGTACTTTGAGCACTTGCTAATGTTATTGTTCCGCTATAACCAAAACTATCTATACAATATGCTTTTTGAGATGTTGCATTCAAAACTTGTCCAGGCATAAGAGCTACTATTCTATAGGATGGTTTCCCAGTATTATTATAATGGTAAACTATTTTTTGAGAACCTTGAGATTCAATTTTTTCAATAAGAGATGTCAATGTTGGTACTAAGTCTCCTATATTTCTTCCTACAGCATTATTTGTAGGATATTGTCTTGTTTCTCTAGCAATATTAGTTGTATCTGAACTTAGTGGATCTGGATAACTAGTTCCTCCTGATTGTTGTAACAACAATTCCATCTGAGTAATTAATTGATTCATACTTTGCTGAACTGCAGCTTCTCTTCCAGCTCTTCTTCCATTATTAACTCCAATTAATACAATGGCTGTCAATGTTCCTATTATAGCGACCACTACTAATAGTTCAATTAATGTGAAACCTTTTTTCAATTTTTTATTCATAATTGTTTTATATAAAAGTTTATAGAATTAAGGTTTAAACCTTAATTCTATAAATTAATTATTATCTTATGGACAGGTTGTTACAGAAGTACGCGGGTTAGTAGTAAGAGTTTTAGAGTTTTGGTTACTATCTACACAATAATACTTTGTTCCAGCTCCAGCTCCATCCATATCAGTATATGCTATAAATGTGGTATCAGAAGAACGAACTGTAGGGTCTGTAGCACCTTGCTGTTCTATCTTCTCTATAATATTAGTTGGTATAGCAAAACCTGTATATTTATCTTGATTTTGAGCTCTATGCAACTCAGCTTCTGTTAATACTTGATTCATACTTTGCTGTATAGCAGACTCTCTTCCAGCTCTTCTTCCATTATTAACTCCAATTAATACTATAGCTGTCAATGTTCCAATAATTGCTACTACTACTAATAGCTCGATTAATGTGAAACCTTTTTTCATATTTAATGATTTTTTCATAAAATTTACTTTACTTAAATTATTATTAATTATATTATTGTCTTTACAAACTAATTCTGATGATTTAGTTTGTTTTTTAAAATTGTTTATATTATTCAATTGTGAGTTTCACCTCCCTTCTTTGTCATAAGTTTAATTTTATTATTTAATTTCTAATACATGCTTATTGTATCATATTAGTTTATTTTTGTCAATCTTTGAGTTATCCACAGGTTGATCGTTTTTTTATAAACTAATCTCTGTTAAGTATTTTTTTATTTCTTGATTAGATATATCATATGTTGGCATATAAATTACTTCTTCTGTATAATCAATATCTTTAAAATAAGTTAACTGAACTCTGATAATTTTTTCATTTAATTCATTCCCAAATATATATTTTGCTTTCAATATTAGTTCATCTAAACTCAAATATTTTAAACCAAAATATATATCAACATAATCTTTCCATTTTGATCTTCTGCTAAGAGCATATAATTTCATAGCTAATAGAGTTCTTATATCTGGTATATTTATATTATATTCTGTTTGTATTATATTTTCTGTAATTTTAAAAGGATAATATAAATAAGTTAACTTAACATTATTAGAAATAAATGTAAATTCATTTATTTTATCTATTAAAACTTTATCGAAACTTATATATTTCCTGAGATCATTTTTTAAAGAATCCATATCAAATTCTTTATCTGAAAAGAAGTCAAAATCTATAGATTGTCTATGACCTATCTGTAAAGATATTGCTGTACCTCCAACTAATAAAAAATTTTTATTTATTTCTGAAATACGATTTATAATCTCTAATTGCTCTTTAGATAAAATTTCAAAATGTAGTTTATTTAACATATTTTTTAAAATATAATTCAAAATAATGTTTTATTTCTGGCCTATAGTTATTTCTATCTTTCTTGATATCTTCTAAAAAAATCTGTGAAATTTTTTTTAGTCCTAAAATTTTTATTAAATCTTGAAAATCTTGCCAATCACCTAAATTTAATATACCCTCAACAACAGCATTACTACTTAATCCACTTAAATCTTTTACATACCAAAATAAATATTTTCTACTTTGTATAAAACTTTCCATATGTTTATGCAGTTATTGACCCTGTTGCATTATAAATAGGTAATAATATAGCCATTATGAAGATTGCGACACCAAGACCTATGATTACCATTATAATTGGTTCTAATAATGCTGTTAGGTTTTTTACTATATTCTCTATCTCTGCTTTATAGAATCTTCCTATTGTACCCAAAACTTCATCTAATTTACCTGTTTTCTCTCCAACTTGTATAATTTGAGCTGAGATACTAGGGAATTCTTTTCTTTTTAGAATAGAGTCTGTCATTTGTCCTCCTTCTTTTACTCCCTTGATTGATTCATTTATAATATCTTCAAATACTGTATTCCCTACCACAGAGGCTGTTATTTTTAGTGACTCTATAATTGGTATACTTGCTTTTAATAAGGTCTGCATATTAATTACGAATCTACTTACATATATCTTGGTAAACAAATCTCCAAATACTGGTAATTTTAGCTGAAATCTATCCCAAACTTTTTTACCTGAAGTTGTTTTACTATAATACCAAAGCCCTCCTACTGTAGCTAATAATCCACCTATTACCCACCAGATATATGCCTGTAAGAAATCACTTCCCCAAATAATAAATCTAGTTGTGATTGGTAATTCCGCTGAAGATAAATCTTGCAGGGTATCTACTAATCCTGGCAATACTGAGTATGCTATATATAATCCTATTCCAAAGAATACTAAAGTAACAAATGCAGGATACATTAATGCTCCTCTAATTTTGGAATCTATTCCATAACTATCTTCAAGATAATCTGCTAAGAAATTAAGTGCTTCTTGTAATCCTCCTGTTTTTTCTCCTGATTTTATGATAGCGACAAAGAAGGGAGTGAAGGCTTTTGGATGTTTTGCCAGTGATTCTGAGAATGAATTTCCATCTTGTATATCATTGATAACTTGAGTTAAAACTCCATTAAAGAATTTATTTTTAGTTTGATCACGAAGAATAGTAAGGGATTGATTAAGTGACATCTGAACATCCAATAGTACGGATAAAAGTCTTGAAAATACTACCATTTCTCTTTGAGGAACTCCATCAAATATGTCTAAATTAAAATTTAAGTTTATTCCTTTCTTTTCATCAATATTTTCTATATTAATTACAGTGAATCCATTATCTTGAAGAATTTTTAAGGCTATATCTTTATTAACTGTATTAATTATTCCTTTTTTTGGCTCTCCTTGTCTGGTCTTTGCATAATAGGCAAATTTTGGCATATATTTTTATTATTAGTCTACTCTTTTTAACATATTTTTTAGAGTAATTGGATCTGGTGAATATAATAGAGCTGTCTCAAAACTAACTACTCCTAATCTAATCAAATTAAATAATGAGTGATTCATTGTAACCATACCTTCTTTTAAGTGAGTTTCCATTACTGTATCTATCTGATAGACTCTATTTTCTCTAATTAAGCTTTTTACTGCATTATTTACTATCAATATTTCTACTGCTGGGGTTAGATTTCCATCTATAGTTGGGACTAGCCTTTGGGATACTATACCTTGCAATGAGTTAGATAATTGAGTTCTTATCTGAGCTTGACTATGTGATGGGAATGCATCTATAATACGGTTTATAGATTGTGAGGCACTGTTTGTATGCAAAGTTGAGAATACCAAATGTCCTGTCTCTGCAGCTGTCAGTGCTGTTCTCATAGTCTCTAAATCTCTCATCTCTCCTACTAGTACAACATTAATATCCTCTCTTAGGGCAGCTGTCAGTGCTTTGTCAAAGTCTTTTGTGTCTGATCCTACTTCTCTTTGGGATATCATACTTCTGTCTTGTTTATAAATAAACTCAATAGGATCTTCAATTGTGATTATTTTTTCTTCTCTATTGTGATTAATATCATTGATTACTGCTGCCAGAGTTGTAGATTTTCCTGATCCTGTCGGTCCTGTAACCAATACAAATCCTTGCATTAACTGGGAAAATTGACCTATTATTGGTGGTAACCCTAATTTCTCTAAAGAAAGAAAGTCCGATGACAAATATCTCATTACTAAGTTAGGATTTCCTTGTGATATATAAGCATTTACCCTAAATCTATATTTATTATCTTGATATGAATATGCAAAATCTTGCTCTTCTCCTTCATATAATAATTTTATTCTTTCATCTGAAATTAAATGATTAAGAACCTCATCTAACATTTCTTTTGTGAGAACTGGGAAGTCTTCTTGTGGTAATAATCTACTTTTCAATCTAAAGTAAGGCTTTGAGCCTGTGCTAAGATGAATATCTGCTCCATGTAGACTAACTATTGATTCTACTAATTTAGGTAAATCTAACTGCATATTTTTAACTTTATTTATCTATATAATTTTTTACTTTTCTTACTACTTCATTTGGAGTATAGTTAGACTTCACAATAAAGTCTACTGCTCCCAAATTATAACCTTTATCTATGTCTACTTGTCCTGATAAATTACTCAACATAATAACTGGAATATCTATATATTGATCATAACTTTTTATCCATTTCAAAAAATCATAACCTGAAATTGTAGGTAAAAGTATATCTAATAAAATTAAATTTATTTCCATAACTCCTTCTTGTAAAGACTTCTTTGCTTCTGTTGCATCAGGAAAACTAAGAACTTCATATCCTTCTTCTTCTAATTTCCGAGAGTACATCTGAGTAATAAACTCATCATCTTCCACCAATAGTATTCTTTTTTTCATATATTTTTCTGATTAATTCATATATCTATATTATACTATATGATTATATTTATGCAATGTTATTTTTAGATTAAATATCAACTGTATTTAATAATTCTTGCAAAGATGTTCTACCATTTAGAACTTTAAAGATACCATCTTGCTTTAGACTTACAAAATTGTTTTGTGCTAAATTTTCTCTAATCTTATCTTCTCCCTGATTTTTTTCTATTATATATTGTAGTTCTTCTGATATTTGAACTATTTCAAAGATTACAGTTCTACCTTTAAATCCATTTTTACAAGAGGAGCAACCAACTGGTTCATATAGACTATCAAAATCTCCCTTGTAATACTTACTAATATAACTTGGATCTAAGTTAGATAAAGCTTTTGTGATATATTCTTTTACTCCAGAATCTATTTTTACCTGTTTTTTACATTTATCACAAAGTGTTCTTACTAGTCTTTGTGCTATAATAAGCTCTAAAGATGAGCCTAATAAAAATGACTCCACTCCCATATCTATTAATCTTGGGATTGAACCTGGAGCATCATTAGTATGTAGAGTTGAAAAAACTAAATGACCTGTCAAAGCAGACTGAACTGCTAGGCTAGCTGTCTCTCCATCTCGAATCTCCCCTACCATTATTATATCCGGATCTTGTCTCAATATTGATCTTAATCCTGATGCAAATGAATATCCTATTTCTGTTCTTACTTGTGACTGATTGATTCCATCCATAAAATACTCTACCGGATCTTCCAGTGTAACTATATTTATTTCTTCGTCATTAACCATATTAAGTAAGGTATACAAAGTCGTAGACTTTCCTGATCCTGTTGGTCCTGTTACTAATACCATACCAAATGGTTTATCTACAGATTTTTTGATTATACTTGCTTTTGGGCCTATAAATCCTAGTTTATCGATTGTAGCTATTCCTTTAGAAGTATCCAGAATTCTAAGTACTACTTTTTCTCCAAATTCAGTTGGAAATGTCGATACACGAAAATCAATCTTTTTTTGATTTTCTAGAATAGAGAATCTTCCATCTTGAGGTCTTCTTGTCTCATCTATTTTAAGGTTTGATAATATCTTTATTCTAGCAACCACTGCTGGATAAACATCTTTTGGAATTGTCAAAGTATTATGTAAAATTCCATCTACTCTAAATCTTACTCTTACTCCTTTACTTATACCTTCTATATGAATATCTGAAGCTCCTCCTTCAACTGCATTTTTTAGTATAACTGATACTATTTTTATAATTGGAGCAACTTCTACATCTTCTTTATCTGGTTTTACTTCTTCTATTAGATCATCTCCTTTTTTCTTTAGTTTCTCTTCATCTAATTCTGAAAGACTCTTTTTTACTTCTTCACTTATATTCTGAAAAGCATTAAAAACTGAATTTAAGTCATTTCTTGTAGTTAAAAATAATTTAAAATCTACCCCTTTATCACGAAGAACAAATTTGATAGCCTGAATAGCATTATAATTATATGGATCTACTATTGCTATGCATATTTTATCATTTTGTATGTCAAAGGGAACGAACTGATATCCTTGCAAAATTTTTTCTTCAAAAACACTATATAGATTTTGAGGTATTTCATTAGGAATTAATTCTATAAAAGGAATATTAATTGTTTCTCCATATACTTCTAGAATTTCTTTTTCAGAAAAATTTTCTGTTATGTATTTTTTTACCTGCTCATTCTGAGATTCATCAATATTCTCATAACTAATAAATCTATCAGAATATCTATCTTTTAATAAACCTAATATTTTTATATAATCTATTATCATATATATATTATTTAAAATTCTTGTTAATTATCTCTATTTCTGAATTTAGATTAACCTCTTCTTGCAATATTTGTATAAAAAATGTAGTGTACATTATATAAAGTATTGCTATTATATTTGCTAATACTAAAATAATTATTATAATTTTATCCTTATTTTTGTTTAACTTATTTTGCATATACTTTCATAATTATTGTAGCTTCTATTTCGTCACTTTTATCTTGAACTGTATAATTAAACTGAATGATATCCATAATTCTAGAATTTTCTTCTAAATACTGCACGAAAGAATTGATACTGCCAAATCTTCCAGTAATTTGGATTTCAACTTGAGACTCTAAAAATTTTAATTCTTTTACTGTTTCAACTGAATTTGATTCTACTGATGTATCAGAAGCTGGGATATCTTCTGTTAACATCTCTTCCGATTCAGTTTTAGCATCAGTTTTCACCACACCTTCTTTTACCTCTAATTTTGTTATTTTAGCCCCAGATTTTTTTTCTATTTCAGATAATGGAGCTAATATATTTTCTTTAGGATCACCTGGAGGAGTAAATTCAGATATTTTTTTATTAAACTCAGCTATATCTTGAATTTCTGTGTATTCTTTTTTTATAGATAATTCATTACTTAACTTTGTTTTCTCCTCTAAAGATACTTTGTATTGATCACTCCAAAAAGAATATCCTAAGTAGACTAATACCAAACTCAAAACTACTAACAATATATCATATAATTTTTGTCTTTCATTCATATTATTGTAAAATTATAGTGAATTTTGTAGACACATTACCAGCAGTATTTTTATCTCCTATACCTATTTCTTGATAATTAACAGTAGAAATATATTCTGACTTTCTAAACTCTTCTAATTGTGATGCTATTACTCCTATATTAGGTAATTCTAATGATAATTCTAAAGTCTTAGTATCTTTAATATAAGATAAAGAACTAATTTTTGATCCAGAATTAATTCTTTTCTGAATATCAGTCATAGCTATATTCAACTTATATTGAGACTCTAAAAGACCAGAATAGCCTTTTATTGTTTCTACAATCCCTTCTGCTGGATAAATATTTTGATTTTTGGAATCTATTTCTGATATCTGAGATTTTATAACACTAATATCTTTACTCAATGTAAATTCTTTTACAGCATAAAGAATACCAAAATTTAAAATTAATATAATTATAGAAATAATACTTAATTCTATATAATTAAATTCTGTTCTTTTAATTTTAGGAACAAAGATTGTTTTTTGATCTTTTGGTATAAATGTTAATATATTTTCTGTTTTTTTAGATTTCATATATTAATTCTTTTTTAGAGCTATACCAATTGCAAGGGAAAGATCTTGCCATATTTTTTCTACAAACATATTTTGTATATCTGTAGTGATTTTAATAGAATTATTAGGTGAACCAACAGATGTCTTTATATTGGAGAGTCTATTATCAATTTGCTTCAAAGTACTTCCAGTATAATCTGATATTCCTTTCATACGAGAAGTTCCTCCTACTACTAATACTTCCTCTATATTTTTAGTATGTTTTTTATAATAATCATTTATTACTACATCAACATTTTGTAATATAAAGTTATTATAAGTTTGCTTTATTATATCAACAACTGATTGATTCTCACCGATTAATCCATTTTGCTTTTTAAGAGTTTCTGCTTCTTTGATACTAATACCTTCATTAAATAACATAATTTGATTAGTTATTTGATTTCCACCAAAATCAAATGATTTAGTTATCAAAAGTTGTTGTTTTTCATTAACAATACTTACCATAGAGCTTCTTGCACCTATATCTATAATTAGAGTTGGAACATTATTCAAATTAGTTGATCTTATTTGAGAAAATATATCTAATTCAAAACCTTTAATATTTAAGTTTAACAAATTAGCAATTGTTAAATACTTATTAATTACTTCATTAGGTATAGCTATCAATAATATTTCTAGAGAATTAGGTTGTAATGAATTCCCAAGAACAATCCAGTCAATCTGAACCTCATCAATAGATGTAGGTATATATTGACTAGCTTCAAGTGGAATAGCTTTAGTCAATTCTTCAATTGACATAATAGGAACATCTATCAAAGCTGAAAATGCTAAGTAAGATGGTATGCTTATATAACAATCTTTAGTATGAATGTCACTTGTTTTTAATAAATTTAGAATTATTTCTGATATATATTCTGCTGTACTTTCATAATTAGAATTTCTTTCCTGTATAGTATGATCTAGATCATCATCCCATATAGCATAATTTGATATATTATAGACTTTATCTTTATTTTGTATTTCTACTATCTTAACAGATTGAGTACCAATATCTATTCCAACAGAAGATTTATTAAAATTGGCATTGAAATTAAACATTATTTTACTATTATTTTTATTATGTTATTATGCTATAATATTATCATAATAAATTTAAATTTGCAAATAGATTAATGTTAAAGTTTTTACAATTACCGATTGATACTTTTATTCCTACTCAATGCATACTTTGTGATAAATTAAGTTTTCATGGAGTTTGTAATGATTGCCTACCAAAATTAAAATCAAAACCAATTATAATTCAAAGAGAAAACTCTGATAATAATATTACCAGCTTATTTACAAATAATAACAACACAACTCTTACTAAATTTCATACAAAAAAATATTTAAACACTGTTCTTTGTACTAATAGTTTCAAAAATTCTGCTTTAAAAAAAGCTGTCCATTATTTTAAATACAAAAATTTAATTTCATTAGATAGAATTTTAGGACAAATACTTTTGGAAACCTTAAAATCTCATTTAAGCAAAGATTATAAGTCAAACTTGATTTTTGCACCAATCCCCTTACATATAAATAAGTTGAAATTTAGAGGATATAATCAATCCAACCTATTAGCAGAATTTTTACAAAAAAATATTCCTAATTCAGAGTTATTTCTAAATTTACAAAGAATAAAAAATAATTCACCCCAAATGAGTCTTAGTAGTAAACAAGAAAGAGTTAAAAATGTAATAGATATATTTAAATGCGAGCCAAATAATGATTATATTGATAAAGATATTATTCTAATTGATGATGTAACCACCACATTATCCACACTTGATGAAGCTGCAAAAGCATTACAAAGATCTGGATTTCGTAATGTTTTTGCTTTAGTGATAGCAAAATAACTATTTTATAAAAAATTATTGCATATATATAAATTATGATATAATATATATGTAGCTATAATAAAATATAAATAGCTTAATATTATAAGATAAATAATGCTGAGATGGAAAAAATATCTGATAAAGAGTTTGTCTCTTATTTAGTAAAATCTATAGTAGACAATCCTAATGATGTCTTAATAGAAAGAATAGTTGATGAAATGGGTGTCTTGATTACTCTAAAAGTAAATCCTAAAGATATGGGATATATTATTGGAAAATCAGGGTCTACTGCAAAAGCTATCAGAACTTTATTAAGAATAGTTGGAGCTAGAAATAATGCTAGAGTAAACTTAAAGATTTTAGAACCAGAAGGAGGAACTGGATTTAAAAGAGATAGTGAAAGAGAATCCAAAAATTATTCTGATATAGAGAAAGCTGTAAATGATCTTGATATTTAATATATACTAAAAACACTTTTTTTGTTAATATTATTAATATAAGAAAGTGTTTTTTTATTTTTTAAATATATGAAATTTGATATTATTACAATTTTTCCAGAAATTATTCAATCCTACCTATCAGTAGGTGTTTTAGGAAGAGCAATTCACTTAAAAAATGTATTGTCTGTTGATATTTGGAATCCAAGAGATTTTACCAAGAATAAACATCTGAAAGTTGACGATACTCCTTACAGTGGTGGAGCTGGCATGATATTACAAATTGAGCCAATATATAATACACTAGAAGAAATAATTAAACTAAATCCAAAAACAAAGAAACATATTATTTTTTTTAAAGCTGGAGGAAAAATATTTAGTCAAAAAAAAGTCTCTGAATATTTAGAAAAATTTGATCATATTATTATGATTTGTGGAAGATATGAAGGTATTGATTATAGAGTAGAAGAATTTTTAAGTAATGAGAGTTTATCAATTGGTGAATTTGTTCTAACAGGAGGAGAATTACCAGCCATGATTGTATTGGATGCTATTTCAAGATATATTCCGGATGTATTGGGAAATACAGAATCTTTGAGCGAGGAATCTCATTCTATAGATAATTTTTTAGAGTATCCACAATATTCTAAACCTACAAAATTTGTCCCAGCAAATCCTAACTTAGTTAAAAATTCTCCAAAAGAATGGGTTGTTCCAGAAATTTTATACTCTGGAAATCACAAAGAAATTGAAAATTGGAAAAAAAATAATAGTAATAAAAATTAAACTATTAAAAAAATGTGCAAAAAATGATATAATGGATATAAGCCTTCAGAATGAGGTTACGAAAAATTGAAACCCACTTTTGTAAAAAAGAGAAATATATATATATTATTTCTGTTAAATTTTATATAGGGATTCAGCCGTAATAAAATCTTTAATTAGATTTTGCCTCTGCATTGAGGGCTTTATTTTTGATAAAAAAATAAGACACTAAATGATTAGTGTCCTTATACAAAATTTACCTTGAATAATATACTTGGTTACCAAACAATTGATTCCTCAATCATTTGGCTCCAACTTTTAAACACAACTTTGTCTTTGTTTCCTTTATCATCTTTCTCTTTAACTAAAAGTAAAGAGTTAGGACTAGATGCAGAGATGTCTTTCAATTGTTTTTTCATAAATTGTTTTTAAAAATAAACAACCTAACTATTATACCTAATAATCAAAATTTTGTCAATATATATTTACTAAAAAATATTAATTTTATTATGAATTTAAATAGAATCAATTATCTAAATAAGATTTCGTCCCAAAATGGGAATATTGTCTATTGGATGTCTCGTGATATGAGAGTAGATGATAACTGGGCCTTATTACATGCTCAAAAATTAAGCCTTGAATATAATAAAAATTTGATTGTAGTATTCAATTTGGTTCCCAAATTTGGATTAGCTGGAAAAAGACAATTGGATTTTATGATAACTGGATTAAAAGAAATAGAAAAAAGTTTACAAAAATATAATATCCCATTTATTATAACTTTAGGAGATCCCAAAGAAACTATTCCTAATTTAATTACTAAATATAATGTCAAAACTTTAATAACAGATTTTTCACCATTAAAAATATCTCGTAAATGGAAAAGTGAAGTAAATAATTTGATTAATATATCTTTTTATGAGATTGATACACATAATATAATCCCTGTTTGGATCACTTCACAAAAACAAGAATATGGTGCTTATACCATAAGACCTAAAATTCATAAATTATTAGATGAATGGCTGACAGATATACCAAAGTTAGAAAAATTAGTACAAAAAAATAAATTTGATTATCCTAAAAACAATTGGAATAATATAGATAAGTTTATTCAAGTAGATAACTCTATAGCTCTAGTAAATTGGATTATTTCAGGTGAAAATTCTGCAAAGAATTATCTCAAAAATTTCATTGATTCAAAAATTATACATTATACTAATAATAGAAATTTTCCTGAAAAACCAGCCTTATCTAATTTATCCCCTTTTCTACATTTCGGACAAATATCATCTCAAAGAGTAGCTATAGATATAAAAAATGAAATTAAAAATCCAGATATTTATAATTCTTTTTTAGAAGAATTGATTGTTAGAAAAGAATTATCAGATAATTATTGTTTTTATAATTCTAATTATGATAATTTTAATGGATTCCCAGATTGGGCTCGAAAAACTCTAAATGAACACAGAAAAGACCAAAGAGAATATTTGTATACAAAGGAAGAATTAGAATTTGGACTAACTCATGATCCTCTTTGGAATGCTTCACAAAGAGAAATGCTAAGGACTGGGAAAATGCATGGGTATATAAGAATGTATTGGGCAAAAAAAATTTTAGAGTGGACAGAGTCACCAGAACAAGCTCAAGAATATACAATATATTTAAATGATAAATATGAACTTGATGGCAGAGATCCTATTGGTTATACTAATATAGCTTGGTCGATTGGAGGGTTACACGACAGAGCTTGGTTTGAAAGACCAATTTTTGGTAAAATCAGATATATGAGTTTAGCTTCTACAGGTAAAAAATTTGACTCTAAAAGTTATATTGAGAAGAATTTAAAAAAATCCTAATATAAAAAGCTCCATTACTTTTGTAAACAAATTATTCTGGGATAAATATTTTAACTATTTTATTCCAAATATTATTAATAAAATTAGATTTTTCTTCAAATGATTGATTTGATTCCATAGTATTCTGCTCTGAGAATCCAGTCAACAAAAGTCCTACTAATGTAGCAAACATAGGATTATCCACATCAGCAACACTCCCTTCTACCCCTCTTGGGATAGCTATCTTTACAGGTAATTTTAACTCTCTTTTAGCTAAATCTATAATCGATCTTAGATTAGCTCCACCTCCAACTAATATAACACCAGCTGGTAATAAACCTTCTCTCCCTATCTCTCTTAGATCTTTAGATATCAAAGAAAAGATTTCTTTCAATCTAGCTTCTATAATCCCCGATAAAAAATTTACAGAATAAGTTCCAACTTCTTCTTCATTAATTTTTGACAAATCTATTTTTACTCTTTTATCATTTGGAATATGACTTTCCATAGCATAACCAAACATTATTTTAACTTTTTCTGCTAAGTCAACAGGAATTCTCATACCAATTGCAATATCACTAGTTATGTGAGCTGATCCTATTGGTAATATTTTAAAATGAATTAATCTACCCTCTTCATATACAGCAAAGGATGTTGTTCCAGCACCCATATCTATGACAATCACCCCTAATTCTTTTTGTTTTTTTGTAAGAATAGCACTTGAGCTAGTAATTATCGCTGTCTCACTTGATAGTATATGAAGTCCAGCATCATTTATACATTTTTCTAAATTTTTTATTGGAGGTATAGTACTTTCAACCAAAACAGCATCTAGCTCTAATCTGATACCATTCATACCTACAGGGTGTTTGATTTCGGTCTCTTCATCTAGGGTAAAGCTTTTTGGAATTATATCTAATATCATTTTATTTTGTCCACTTGGCCCAGGATTAGCAGTTTGATAAACTCTATTTAAATCATCTTCTGTAACTTCCCCATCAGCCCTAGATACTGCAACTTTACCACTAGTATTTTTACAGATTATCTGATCACCATTCAAAGAAATATGAACAGATGTAATGTCTTCTTGTATCATTTTTGAAGCTGACTCTAATGCTATAACGATACTTCTGGTAACATCTTTTATATCTACTACGACTCCTTTTCTCATTCCTTCAGTTGGAGATACTCCTAGAGCTATAATAGAAGGTTCTTTTTCTTCTCTTAATTTTTTTGCAACTGCAATTTTTGTAAAGTAAGTTCCTACATCTAGACCAACTACTATTGGGTTTTTTGTCATAATAATTTATTCTATTTTAAATTTTATTATATTTAAATTATATCACATTTTTTTATTAAAGTGAAATATCTTTTTTTAATAAATCAAGAACTTGTGTTTCTTTTGTGTTCATAATTATATAATCCTTATCTGTAATATGATCATATCCTAATAGATGCCACATTCCATGAACAAATAAAATCTGCCATTCTAAATCTATAGAATGACTTAATACTTTAGCTTGTTCATATACTTTCGTATAACATATAAATATTTCTCCCAAATCTTCATCTAATATATCGTCACTTACATCAATTAGAGGAAATGATAAAACATCAGTAACAGAATTTTTTCCTCTATATGTCTGATTAAGTTTTTGGATTTCATTTGGTGAGACTATAACTAAAGAAACTTTTTTATCAACAAGTCTTTTGTCTACCATACTAGTAATGATAGACAAAGCCTTGTAAAAATGTTTAGGGTTAATTATAACATTATGCTTATTAGTTATATCTAAAAACATACTTACTATGAAAGATATTCTTCTACTAAGTCTTTTACCAAACTTCCATCTGCTTTCCCTTTAACTTCTTGAATCACAGCTCTCATTACAATTCCAAACTCCTTAGATTCAGATTTTGATACAATATTTTTAACAACATCTCTTAATTCTAACTCAGACATTTTAGCTGGTAAATATTTAGAGATAACTGTTAATTCTTCACTTTCTGAATCAGCTAAATCTTGTCTACCTCCTGCAATATATTGTTTTATTGAATCTTTTCTCTGCTTTTCTAATTTAGCTATTACTTTTAGGACATCTTCATCTGTAAGATTATGATCTGGTTTATCTATTTCAGCATTTCTAATTTCAGACATCATCATTCTCAATACCTTCTTAGACAATTCGTTTTTGTCTTTCATAGCTTGAACCATATCTTTTTTTACAGTTTCTTGCAATAATGACATATATTTATTAAATAATTTTATAAATAAAGATTAAATAGGATAGCTTATGGCTAACCTATTTAATCTTAGCTTTAATCTTTAGTTTATATTTATTAGGTAATCTTTCATTTGACTTAACTTTACCTAACTTAACCAACTTATCTTTTTCAGACAAAAACTCTACTTTTTTAATAGCAGCTACTCTTTGTTTGAGCTTAGATTTTCCTTTAACTAAAAATCTTCTTGATCTAACATCAGATAACACTTGACTTTTCTGTACTCTTCTAGTGAATCTTCTAATCATAGATTCAACACTTTCTTTCTCTTTTTTTCTAACTTCAATCATTTATACATACCTCCTTTCATTGATATTTTAAGAATTAATTGTAAAACAAAAATAAATATCAATTAGATTATATCATACCTTCATAGTTTTTACAACTATTAAAGATAAGTTCTATAATTTTAATGCTTTTAAATAATTTCTCAAATCATCTGATATAGTATCATGCTTCAATCCATACTCTATAGTTGCCTTAACATATCCTAATTTATCTCCACAATCATATCTATCACCATCAACAATCATTCCATACACTGGTTTAGTACCTAAAAGCCCATTAAATGCATGATCTATACCTAACTCTCCTTTCACTTTATCTTTGTAAAAATCTAATTTAGAGAATACATCTGGAGTTATGATATATTTACCAATTACAGCTAAATTAGATTTAGTATCACTGGTTTGTGGTTTTTCTATAAATTTATTAATTTCATATAGATTATTAGCTATATTTACACCTTCAATAATACCATATTTATTAATATCATTATGAGGAACTTCAGTTAAAGCAATAACACTATCTTGATATTTATCATAAACATCCATTAATTGCTTTATAGCTGGAACTTCTGAGTCAACAAGATCATCCCCAAATAAAACAGCACATGGTTCATCTCCAATAAAACTTTTAGCAGTTAGGATAGCATCCCCATTTCCTTTCGCTTGCTTTTGACGAACAAAGAAAAATTCTGCCATTTGGGATATTTCTCTAACTTTTTCTAATTCTTCTTCTTTACCTTTTTCTGCTAAAAGATATTCCAATTCAAAATGTGAATCAAAGTGATCTTCTATAGCTCTTTTTCCTTTACCTGTAACAAATATTATTTGTTCAATTCCTGCTTTAACAGCTTCCTCCACTAAATATTGTACAATTGGCTTATCAACAACAGGCAACATTTCTTTTGGTTGAGCTTTAGTAGCTGGAAGGAATCTAGTTCCAAAACCTCCAACTGGTAAAATTGCTTTTCTAATCTTTGACATAAAGTTAAATTATTATTTTATTAAATTCGATTTATCACTATACCATTCAATCAATCTATTAATAGATTCATCAAAATCAAATACTGGCTCCCATCCTAAACTTCTAAGTTTATCAGAGTTTATAGAGTATTTATTATTAGTTGTCTTTATATCACTAACATACTCAATTAAATATTCAGATTTATTAAGTTTTTTCAAAATTATATTTGCAAGATCTAAATCAGTTTTTCTGATAGCACTACCCATATTATAATATTCACCCCATACCCCTCTATTTAAAATTGTTTCTATACCTCTACTACAATCATCTATATACATCCATTCTCTTACATTTAATCCATCATTTATTACTTGTAATCTTTGTTCTTCTAGAGCTTTTATTATAAAATTTGGAATTGTATGATCTATAGACTGATAAGTTCCCATAATATGACAGATATTTGTTGTAATAACTTTTACTTTATAAGATTCAATATATGCTTGACAAACTAAATTTGCACTAGCTTTACTAGCTGCATAAAGATTATTTGGTTCAAACTTTGATAGTTCTGTCGAATCATCATATGTTTGTGAACCAAATATCTGAGCTGTGCTAATTTGTAATAACTTAATATTATATTTCTTTATCAAAAATAATAAATTCACTACACCTATAGTGTTAGTTTCAAATCCTAATAAAGATTCTTTTGCATCTTCATAATTATATTCAACAGCAAAATTAATAACAATATCAATTTGGCATGTTTTAATTATATTTTCTAAATTACTAATATCTTTAATGTCTCCTTTTACAAACTTGTATCTTTCATCTTCCTTAAATATTTCCGATAAATTTTGAACATCTCCTATTAATAAGGAATCGTAGTTTATGATATTAATATAAGGATATTTTTTCATAATATACCTTATAAAATGAGATCCTATAAATCCAGATCCTCCTATTATAAGTAATTTCTCTTCATTCATAATTTATATATGACATTTATTTATAATATTACTAATACATTATATCATATTTTTTCTAATATTAATTGTACAGTAAACTTAGCTCCTCCATTTTTGTTATTAGAAACACTTATATTACCTTCATGTAAGGTTATAATTGATTTCGCTATCGTAAGACCTAACCCTCTTCCACCAGTTAATTTTGATCTTGAATTATCTATCCTATAAAACCGATCAAATATTTTACTTAAATATTCTTCTTTTATTCCTTCTCCTGAATCTATAATATCTATATATAATTTCTTATCTTTAGAAAAACCTTTTATTTTGATGAGACTATTATTAGGTGAATATTTTATAGCATTTTCTAATAAATTATTAATACTTCTTACTAATAAACTTTTGACTGCTTTTATTTTAAAATCAAATTCACCTTCCTTTTGTATATTTATATTTTTTACCTTTAGTAATAATGAAACTGAACTAATACTTTCATTTATAATATTACTCAAATTATAGTTTTTAAATTGTAATTGATCTTTTTGAATAGATAATAATGTGAGATCATTGATTAAATCATTTATTTTTTCAATATTTTTAATTGATTTTTCTAAGATAAAATTATCCTTATCATTTTTATCTTTCTCTTCCAATAAAGTTTCTAACTGTAACAAAAGACTAGTTAAAGGAGTTTTTAATTCATGAGATGCATTATCTACGAATTCTGCTTGATCATCTAAACTATCTTTTAACCTTAATATCATTTGGTTTATTGACCAAACTAACTCTTGTAAATCTTCATCTTGATAATCATATTTAATTTTAACCAAATTATCAACATTTATTTTTTTAATTTTATTATTAAGAGTACGAATAGGATTCAACACTTCAGATACTATCAAGTTTCCTCCCCCCCATGATAGTGCAAACAATACTACAAATATTAATATAGAAGATTGTTGTATTCTATAAAAATCCTCTTTTCTAACTTGTGAGACCAGATTTACTATCTCTTCTTTCTTTTTTTCTTCTGATAAATTCTGAGCTAAAATATTTTCTATATCATAAGTTGATAGATTATCAATCCCAAACTGACTTCTATTGTAATATCTATATGATAATAATAACATTCCTGATAACAGAACCACTGTTAATACAACAAATAACATTGTGTACCAAAATACTAATCTAAATTTTAGTGATAATTTTTTATTCATATATTTATTATATCAAAAAAAGACATTTCTTCAATATGTCTTCTTCTGATAATATTATAACATTTTATTTTTATGAAGATAGTACTTAAATATGAATTAAATTCATATTTAAGAATATAATAACATATACAAAGTGAATTAATCGTGAATACTATCAAAAACTCCATATCCTTTACCTTTACTTGTTTTGATCAAATTTTTATCTTTATCAATTTTATTTCTTAAATTTTTAATATGAGTTTTAATAGTATCTGAAAAAAAATTAAATTCTCTATCCCAAACATGTTCTAATATTTCTTCTGAAGAAATATATTTATTCTTATTTCTTATAAGGTAAACCAATAGTTGCATCTCTTTATTTGAGATTTCCACTTCCATTTTTGAATCTGATATACATAATAATTTATCTGGATATACTGACCACTTCCCAATTTTTAATAAAACATCTTTATTTAAACTAGATCTTCTAATGACAGAGTTTACCCTTAATAAAACTTCTTTTAAATGAAATGGCTTTACAATATAATCATCAGCACCTAATTCAAAATTTTCTATTTTAGATTTTAACTGTGATTTGGCTGTAATTATTATAATTGGTGTTTTTATATTTTTATGACGAACAATTTTAAGAATCTCAACACCACTTATATTAGGCAAGTTTATATCTAATAAACAAACTTCATATTCTCCATTTAATAAAAGTCTTAAAGCATCATTACCATTTGAGCATTTGTCAACTATATATAGATTTTTTTCTAAAAAACTAGCTATACTATCTAGAATATCTATATCATCTTCAACAACTAATATTTTCATCTTTAATAATTATTTTCCCAATCATCTCCATAAACTGACTTATTAATCTCTCCAAAACCTTTATCTGAATTTTCATTAAATTCTTCAATTGTATTTGGCTGAAATTCTGGGGGAGCATAAATTGTATATAATTTGAGGTCAGTATCTCCTACATTTTCTATATTATGATATTTACCAGCTGAAACAAATACTAAATCATTGTCAGAGACTGCGCTATTTTCTTCTCCTTGCATAGTAAGTTCTCCTTTCCCTTCTATTATAACTGTTATCTGGTCAACATCTTGATACATTTCTTCTCCTATATCTTCACCTGGTTTGATATTCATAATAACAAGCTGACTATCTACTCCTGTATAAATTACTTTTCTATAATCTTGATTTTCTATTGTTAAATCTACTATATTAATTTTCATGGTTGTAATTATTATTATTTACTTCTTTTTATGAAGATTATCTAAGGATACTTTTATTTTAGAATTATCTTCTAATTTTATGTCTCTTTTCTTATCTTTATCATAAACAACTTTCACCTCTTCTGTGATATGAGAACTTGTATCTACAATATTGATTTTTAATTCATTTTCAGATTCTAATTTTGATTTCATAGATATACAATGTATTTATTCCTAATATATATATTGTATCATATATAAAATAAATCTTCAACTATCATTCTTTAAACTATCAATCTCAGTAAATTTAATTGCCATTAAAATACTTCCTACAAATGACATTATAGGAACTTTTACTGGACTTAATAATACTGTTAAGGTACCTATAATAACTAATAAATAAAAACTGAATACAATCAATACTTTTAAACTTTTATCTTTCCAAAATGATAATAAGGTTATAAACAAAAATATCCCATAAATAGCAACTACTCCTGAACTAAACATTAGCCACATATTAAAATCTTCTTTTTCAATAAATCTTAGTGTATAACTACTCACAATAATAATTACATTAACAAATATAATTATACTATAAAACAATCTAATTTCTTCAATTATTTTTTTGTTCATTATTTTAATTTATAAGCATATATATTATCTTTAAGAAATAATCAATTATTCAATAGAATATTTATAGAGTTTATTATCATTCTTATTTATAAAAAATATTTCCTTACCAGATGCACTCAACTTTAAGTCTCTTGAATCAACTAAACCTATATTTTTTGATAATATTTCGACTTTAAATGAAGTTAAATCTATTTTATATAAAGCTTCATAAAATTTACCCACTTTATTATCATAATAGTCATCAGGCATTACCTTGTTATTAGGCACTAATGGTTGTGTAAAATAAACAATATTGCCATCACGAGACCAAGTTATCTTTTCTGCTATTGTCCCTATTGGCTTAAAAGAAATTTGTTCTACTCCTTTGTTGTCTATAAGCGACATATACATAGTTTTACCTCCTTTTTCGCTACTATATGTTATTATGCCATTCTCTCCAGTCGGAGACCAAGATACATTCAAACCATATTTTGGTTCCAAGATAGAACTTGCTGTTTTTTGGATTGTGTCAATTATTCTTAAAGGAGATTCTCTAAATGCACTTGGAGGTGATAGTATTTGACTTATATTTGTTGTTAGTGGTACAGAATCCAATAAAACTTTGTCTGTCATCATCACCATAATTGGGGTTTTATTGGATCCATCTTCATTAGAAACAACTATGTCATATAAGTCTATATCATTTTTGATAACATAATATATTTTATTATTAGATAAAAACCCTACCTCAAAAATATCATTTGGAAAAGGAAAAGACTTCTTTTCAATATAATTATATACACTAAATTTAGAATCTAAATTAATTAGTACAAATGGTTTTGAAGGAGCCCATTCAACTTTATATAAATTATTTAAATTAAAATCACTTATCAGTTTAGGAGTAGATCCTTGATTATTTGTTGTATATGTATGCCCATTTGATTTTTTATAATAAGTTATTTCATTAGAAGGACTTATTGTGTAATCTAAAATTTCATCTTCAATTAAAATAGATGCTTTTTTATCATTATTATTATCTTCAACGGGTGAATTTATTGTTGAGTTAATATTGTTATCATCCCCAGATCTAAAAAATAAAAAATATATAATAAAAATTGTTACTATGATTGTTAATATTATTGAAACTATTATGAGAATTTTTTTTAACTTAGAAGGAATCATAATATTTATAAATTAATTGAGAATGGATCTGATTCAGAATTTTGATTATTTTGACTACTTTTAATTTGTCTCATTTTTAGTATTTGTTCAGGATCTGAAGTTATAAGTTGATCTTCACCATAAGATGCAACTACTTTGATTGCAGCATGCTTTAATCCTGCAAAGAAGATACCTTCTCCCACATCAGATTCTAATAAAAGATATTTCTCTTCTTCTGTTAGGTAAAATGTTTGTTTGATTAGATCTATAGAAGCTGGTGATTGTTTTAAAAGAATCTGCATAGAAGAATTTGTTAGAATTGCCTTTCCATAATCTGAATTTAGAAAATCAGCTATGTCTTGGGTAATTGTAGTTAATCCTAAATAATATTTTCTAGCTCTCTTTGCTAAAGAAAATAAGAAAGAAGCTGGAGCATCATGTTTCATCATAATCCAAGCTTCATCAACTACTAATATTCTTTTTTTCAATGTTCTTCTAACCTCTTTCCAAATAAATTGAGTAATCAAAAACATAGCTAATGATTGTAATTCATCTTCCATATCTCTTGTATTGAATACAATTAACTGATTTTGAAAATCTATATTAGTCGGTTCATTAATAAATCCAGCAAAGCTCCCTGTTGTATATTTTGACAATCTTAAAGCTAACATATCACCTCCATCTATGTTCCTCAAAATATTTTCTAGGTCTGAAAAAGTTGGAGTAGATTTTCCCTCAAGAGTATCTGTATCTAAATTAATATCTTTAGAAGCATATGTCTCATAAAGTGCTTGATCAATAATTGCCTCTTCCTCAGAAGTGAATTTATCCTTGGAATTTGCTCCCTGCAACATAAGCCTAAGCATACCTGTTAAATCTGCTATATTAGACTTCATCAAATCTGATAAAGATTCATCTGATCTTGGCTCTGGCAAATCAAATGGATTAATATGCTGACGAGAAGATAAAGCTATCTTGATAAAGGTTCCTCCTACAGCTTCTGTTAAATATGAATATTCATTTTCTGGATCTATAACAATAACTTCCACACCCAACATTAAATGTCTCAATATTTCTAACTTTGCCAAATAACTTTTTCCACCTCCTGATTTGGCGAAAATAACTTCATTTGCATTCTCCATGGAAAATCTATCAAATAAAATCAAACTATTATTATGTCTATTAATTCCATATAAAATACCTTTATTAGATGAAATATTAGCAGATATAAAAGGAAATGTAGTTGATAATGGAGCCGTGTTTAAATTATTACCAATATCCAATTCATCTATTAATAATGGCATTGTTGACTTGAAACCTTGTTCAGATTGAAATAAACAAGGTTTGGAATATACCATTCTAGTTTGTAATATATTATTTACATCAATAATATATTTGTCTATTTGTTTTTCTGTATCTGCATATATTGTCATATACAATCCGAATCTAAAGAACTTTTCTGTTCCTTGTTGCAACCTATCTCTTAAGTTCTCAGCATCTTTATATGCTGTCTCTACAACAGGATCCCTAACCAAACCTTTCTCATAAGCTGATGACATTGATGCTTGGAATCTAGTTACTTGTGTTCTTAAAGTTTTAAGAATTACTCCACTATCCATAGGGTATAAAAACATTGAAACATCCATAACATAATCCAAATTTATTAAAGGAGAAAACCAACCTGTAACCAAAAATCTAGGATATGTCATAACAAAAATTGTTCTTGCATACTTTGTACCTATTTTAAGATATTTAGAATCAACTAGAATTGAAGCAGGTGCTAAAAAATCTTTTAGATTATTCTGACCTCGAAGGTATTCTAAATCTAAATTTTTGCTAGTAACACTTATTTGATTGATTTTATTTTTTTTAAACATGTTTAAGTTATATCTAAAGTTTCTACATTACTAAGAGATTCTACTGGAATACTGTCTGGATTATAAATTGAGTAAAATAATTCTATTAATTCTTGTGTATTAAGAGGAGTCATATATATTCCAGATCTCTTTAATCCATACATTATATTATTTACTCTTTGCCAAAGCTGTGTCTTATATTTCTCAAAATCTTCTTTACTATATACTAAATTATCTGATTTTGGAGAGAAACCAGAACTTATTTTATCAAGTAATCCTTCAGGTTTTTCTATTGGTTCAAAAGGAATAACTATATAAAAAATCTTATTTACTATATTTGATCCATCTACCATTTCCTTAATAAATTTAGAATATTCAATTGTTTGAGCTCTCAAAAGATCATTAGGTTGATTCTCTTCAAATTCTTTTAAATAATTCAGGTATCCTGACACATTTAAGACTCTAGATGTAATTTGTATCTGTACAGGATAATCAATTGAATTTAGAAATCCCTGATAAGCATAGATAATAGAATCTTGTTCTTCGTTAGATTTCAAATCAAAGTTAATTGAAGAACACATAAGTACAGCTCTAAGCCCCCCTGTTTTTAATATGACAACACTGTCCTGAATACTTTCTATATCAAGATATTTCTGTGTACTATTTTTAGGATTATTCCTTGGTTGTATTTTTTTATTTGCCATTGGCTAGTGATTTAAAATAAGATACATTTCTATTATACCTTATTTTCTAATTTATGTGAATAAGGATTAATACAATTTTAAAAATAATATATTAATATTTTCAATATCAATTGAATAATGATATAATTATATTATGTAAGAATAATTTAAAAATCATGACAAAAAAAGCTTTTTCTTTACTAGAAGTATTATTAAGTATAGCTCTTATAGGTATATTAATGGGTATTATTTTTACATCTATTGACCCAAACTCTATTTTAATCCAATCCAAAGATAATGTAAATAAATCCAATGTGTTAAAAATTTACACAGCCATAGAGCAATACACTTTAAAAAACAAGCAATACCCATCATCAATTGAGAACTTATCTGATAATTCTATAAATGAAATCTGCCTTGACAGTGACTCCATATGTACTAATTTAGTAGATTTATCAATATTAAAACCAGCATATATAAAAGAAATTCCAAAAGATCCGAATCAAAATAATAGAACATATTACTTTATTATAAAAAATTCAAATGGAGATATTGGTGTTGGGGGGGTAAATAACTTTGATAATACAACTTTTGTAGAAGGATTATCTGAACAATCCTTCATAATTCCTTAAATAAAGTATTGCTTTTTTTCTATAAATAAGCTATTATATTAATAACTTCGCAAAAGTTACGACTATAAATTTGTTTGCTATCTACAAACATAAAGCCCTTATATTTATTAAAATTTATCATTATATTAATGAAGTACGAAATAACTTATATTTTAAAGCCAGAATTAACAACTGAAGAGCAAGACTCCAAAAACTTATTAGTAAAATCTCACATTGAATCTCTAAAAGGAAAAATATTTTCAACCGAAAGAACCTTTTCTGTTGAGAGAGGAGGAACAGATGAAAACAATCTTAGAATGTTTGCTTTTCCTATAAAACATTATAGACAAGGTTACTACTATACATCTATATTTGAACTTGAAGGATCTAAATTAAAAGAATTAGACACAATACTATCAAGAGAAGAAAGTATCTTAAGATTTCTAGTGATAAAAGATTTTGTAGAATTAAAACCTGTAGAAAAAGTCACTCCTGTTGCTCAAGATTCTGAAGAAGAAGTTGTAGAAGAAAATAGTAATTTATAACTCAATAAACTTATGTATCTAAATAAAGTCATTTTATTCGGTAACTTAACACAAGATCCTGAACTAAAATCTTTACCAAATGGAAACTCAGTAGTAAACTTTGGAATAGCTACTAACCGATCTTGGAAAGATCAGCAAGGTCAGAAACAAGAATCTGTTGAATATCATAGTATTGTTGGATATGGAAAACCAGCTGAGATTATCTACCAATATATGAAAAAAGGGTCTTCAATAATGATTGAAGGAAGACTACAAACCAGATCTTGGGAATCTCAAGATGGTAAAAAAAATTATAAGACTGAAATTATAATTGAAACATTTCAATTAGGACCAAAAACCACCTCTGGATCCAATAGTAACAATTATTCTCAAGCAAAACCATCATCTCGTCCACAACAAACAGCTCAGAATATTCCATCAGAAGAATTACCTACTGTAAATATTGATGAAGATGAAATCAATTTAGAAGAAATACCTTTTTAATTTAATAATTATATGAATAATAAGAATAAGAAAAAAGCACCTAAAGTATGCTACTTCACAACTAATAATGTTGATAAAATAGACTATAAAGATGCTGTTACTCTAAAGATGTTTATGTCTCCACAAGCTAAAATTGTATCTAAAAAAAGAACTGGAACAAAAACATCTCATCAAAGAGATTTAGCTAATGCAATTAAGAGAGCAAGATTTCTAGCAATTGTACCTTATATAACAAGATAATCAGTATCATATATGCCTATTACATCATCCGCGAAAAAAGCTGAGAAGCAATCCCTAAAAAGACAATCTGAAAATAATTCTGTAAAAAGAATTATGAAAAGTAATATAAAAGAGATTAAGGAGCTATCTAGTCAAAACTTAGAGAAAGCTAAAGAACTTTTACCTAAAGTATATAAAAGTATTGATAAAGCTGCAAAGAAAGGAATCATTAAAAAAAATAATGCTAGTAGAAAGAAATCTAATGTCATGAAATCTATTAATAAAACTGTAGAATAGATCAATATTCAAAATTAAAAGTACATGGTTGATAAAATTAACTGTGTACTTTTTTTGTTTTGTTGATTATAAATTTATATATATTTATTAAAAAAAGACTTAATTAAAATATAAGGTTTATTTCCATCAAATTTAATTTTATAGTCTAAATCAATCAGATCAAAATAGAAAAGTTTCAAATCCAATAAACTCCATTTCGATACTTGGGAAGCCATTATGTTAACAGAATAAGTATTTCCTTCAAAATAATTATTATAATCTTTAATTCCATTATGTTGAAGATCTTTAATCATTAATGCTTTTTTAATTTGAGATATAAGAAATGCTAGTAATTTTAAAGGTTCTTCTCTTTTATTTTCAAAATTATCTATAACTTTAAAAATATCTCTAAAATTTTTTTTGAGAATATATTCTGTAAAGACAAATATTTTATATTCTTCTGATCTTGATTCAAATTTTTGAATCATATCAATTGTAACAAATTTTTCTAAGTATAAATTTGCTATTTTATTTAATAAATTATTTATTACAAAATTATCATTATTTGAAATTTCTTGTATTTTTATAATTGATTTTGTGTCTAAAATTATATCATACTTCATAGCTAACTTATTTGTATAAGCAATTCTTTTTTGTCCTGTTAAAGAGTCAAATTCATATACTTTTGATTCTAATTTAACTAAATATTTATAAATTTTATCTGTAGAAATTAATTTTTCTGGTTCAAAAAAAACAAATATATCTTCTTTAGATCTTTGAATAATATCAAAGAAAGGTTTTATATCAAATAAATTTTGTTTATAATAACTACTAAAATTATTTATTATTATAAGTTTTTTACTAGAATTAAATATTCCTAATTCAGAACTTTGTTTGATCTCTTCTAAAACTTTAAGTTGTTTCAATTTATCAACTTCATCTAGATTATATGAGTGTATCTCTGCATTTTTCAACAAAGCTTGTTTTTTTATAGCTTTGATCTGATCTAAAGATCTATATAAATCTTTTCCATGAATCAAAATTAGCATCTTTATTTAGTATTCCAAATTAAACTTTGATATGGCTCGATAATTTCTATAAAAGTTTGTCCCTTTACTAATCTAATTTCATTATTCTCCATATCAAAGAATTTTAGAGCTCCTTTAAATCCATCTTTCTTCCATTTTGCATTTATTTCTTTACCATTCTGAAAAATTTTAGCTTCTCCTTCACCATAAATATTAACTGAGTTATATTGGCCTTCAATTTGCTCTGAAAAAGCTCTCATAACAACAATATTAGATGCTTTAATTTCTTCATTATTAATTCTATCTGAATCTTTTTCGTTATTCCAATATCTTATATATTTATTTTTATCACTACTATATTCCCATTTTGTTTTGAACACACCTCCAAAACCTACTTCTAAGACTCCATCTACTGAATTTTCTTTTTCTTGATCAGTCATTCTATCAGATTGGAATTTATATCCTTCAAATTTACCTTCCATATTATAACCTTTTTGTTTTGCTGATTCTATTACTTTTGGTAATGAAGCAAATCCATTATGAGGAGCTGCTACAAAATTTTGTCTAAAGAAAGGACCACTGGTGGTAAGGGCATCTATACTATCTACTTTACCTAGATTTTCTCCAGTATATCTTATACCTGTTTTTATTTCATCAAGAGCAAAATGAGACCCTCCCCAATGAACAAAAATTGTATCCCATCCTCTTACCAATGAAATATAATCATGTCTAGAGCTTCTAATTGAACCAACCTCATCAGGTGTGTCACATACAAATATTCCCATTAGTCTAGTGACACTACCTGTTATTACTGGCATTTCAACAACAAATTCTGCTTTAGACAATCCTGATAAAGGTCTTGCAATCTCATCTCCTGCCATCATAACTGCTATTGGCCTTGCATTATATCTTTCGCATTTATTTCCAGAGAATGGACTTACTTCTTTAATTTCTGTTTCTTCTTCATCAACTGGAAAAACTCTATTTAGGTCTATTTTATCTGTAACTGGTTCAACTTTTGAATCTTTTTTATCAACCTGATCTGATTTATAGGTTAATGCAAAAGCTATACCTGAAGAAATTAATATTAATATTCCAACAATAATACCTATAACAATATTCTTTTCTTTTTTACTTAATGTTGACCATCTTTTCTTTAATTCATTCATAATTTTATTTAATTAGTTTAATATTGAATTAACTTTATGTAATATATCTGAAGGAGAAGTGTTAACTTTTATAATATAATCTATAACTCCTAGATCATATGATTTTTTAACATTATCATCCTCACTCAAATTACTTAGCATTATAAATTGAGTTTTGTTATTATTTTTATTTAATTTATTATATTTTTCTAAAACTTCTAAACCTGTTTTTTTTGGGATCATTATATCCATTAGAACTAAGTCATATTTGTTTTTGGTTATCATATCTAAAGCTTCTTCTCCATCTGATGCTATATCTACTTTATATTTAGATTGGATTAACTTGTAACTACAAATTTCTCTCAAAAAAATATCATCTTCTACTATCAATATTTTTTTATTATCTGCCATAATTATTTTTTATTAATTGTAATATATTAATTATATATTATTTGAATTAATTTATCAAATTTAATTTCTAAATGTATCTTCAGTAAAGTCTACTAATATTTGTTGAGAAAGACCAACCATCCAAAGTAATGATACTAATAAAATAATTAATCCAGCTAACTTAATCCCATTATCACCTTTAAACCATTTACCTGAACCTATAATGTTATGAACTACTAAAGAATATTTCATTGTTACAAATCCAATAACAACTCCTATAAAACCAACTATGAGTTCAGTTTTCCCACTAACAAAAACTATTGTTATAAATATACTAATTAAACTTATTAATCTAATTGTTGTTAACTTTCTAGTACCACTTTTTTCTAATCCAAAATCTAAAATACCCATATTTTCAAATATTTCAGCTAATTTTGTTGGAAATATAAATATAAGTATAAATACTATTATAAATATTAATCCAATAATTATATCTGCCATATATTTTAATTATTATTTTCCTCAATAGTAACTACTATATTTTCACTTAATATAGGCATTATAGGTAAGAATGATGGAGTTAACTCTATATTATAGTTTTTTAAGTCATAATTAGTATTTAGAAAATCTTCTACAAATGACTTATTTTTATATATAAAATTTTTACTTAATTCTTCTGTATTAATTTTATCACTTATTGTATAATCTATGTTTGCTTTAGAATTAATAATTTTATCTTCAGATATACTATCCGGTAAAGAAAATACAACTTTGATACTAGGCATTATTGACTGTCTTTCCTCTAATTCTTTCTCTATATTAGTTTTGATATAATCCTCCACCTCTGTATTTGTATAAACTAAAGAGGTTAAGCTTGATTTTGCTCTCATTGTAAATTTATCAATTTGTTGACCAGTAGTAACATCAAATGTATATACAATATCATTTAATGTTGAACCTATATCTAATACACTTAATCCTTCTTTTTCTACTTCAAGTGCTTTTTCATTTAAATCTTTAGCTAAGTTTTCTTTTAGTTGAATTTTAGCTTGATTTATATCATCTTCAGTTACAACTTTTTGACCATTAGATGATCCATTATTTATAGGAGTATCTAAAATAGCATATATTTTTTCATATTTTTCTTTATCTTTTTCAAATCCAGGAATAAGAAGTTTCCCTGATTGAATATTATATTCATTTCCAGAGTTTTCAGCTATCATTGTGACTTTAACTTCTCCATCTGCTGGTATAGTTATATTCTTTGATATTTTATATATTTTATTGCCTTCTGATAATAATCTAGTTTGGTCTACCAATGTTTGATTACTATTAGTTTCATTTTTCAAAATAACCTCTCCTTGTGCTTTAGTACCATCATTAGAAAGAGATCCTGTAGAATTTACTTCTAGCTCAACTTCTGATTCTATTTTTTTTTCTTCTACATAAATTTGATCTTCTGTCAAATTATCTTTATTTAAATTAAAAACTAAATCCATTTCTTTAGTCAAAAAAGTAGTATTAGGAAATAACTTTATACTAGCTTTTGCAGAATAAAGTGTTCCAAATATAGCTAACACTATTATTAATATAAAGCCGATCAAATAAAAAACCCCTCTTAATCTATTCTTTTTATTTGTTTTAATTATATTTTCATCTTTAAATGAACTTTCTAATTCTTTAACAATATCTATATCATCTTCTTTTTTTATTAGTGCATCTTTTTCTCCATCAAATTCGTTAAGTGTTTCAAACTTAAAAAAGTCACCTAAATCACTTTTATCTTTATTAATAACATTTGGAATATCAATTGATTCTGAAGTTTGGGCTTCCAATCCCTCACTTTTTAACAAAGAAATTAAATGTGAATCTGTACTAAAAAAATTTATTTTTTTATTTTTTAAGTTTGATTTTAATTCTTTAACAAATATTTTTAGATTTATTGGATTATATAAAATCTCCATAGAATCTGGTAAATAAACAACAAAAGAATCTTTTCTTACTTTTTTAATTGTAAGTAATATTTCAGATAAATTTAATCCTTTACTTAATATTATGTGTTCGTTTTTTAAATTATCCATAACAGTTATTTTGAAATTAATATTTAAACCTATTTTTCGATATTTCTAAGTGAATTAATCCTAATAAAGGAGTTATACTTGGAGTATTTATATCTCTGTTTGTATTATCTATAATATGAGACAATATTTTAGGATAAAAAATAGAAACTTTAGGCCTTTGAGTAAACTTCATTTTTTTATACCAATTACTGTACTCCACCATTTCTTTTATACCTAACAAAAGGCTCCCTCCTCCAAACAAAACTATATGGTCTGGCAATATATAAGTTGGTGGTAAATCATTAAGAACAATATTTATACCTTCTAACAATAATTCTCTTTCTGATTTTAACATATCTGTTATTTTTTCTGTAATTTTTTTAGGTAATTTAGCATCTGAATATTCCTTTTTTAAAACCTCAGCTTCATCAAATGAAACTTCTAATTCTTTAGATAATTTCGCAGTAAACACATCTCCTCCTATACTAAAGCTTCTTACTTTATCAATACTTCCTTCATTTAAAATTGTAACATCTGTATGAGTAGAACCTATATCTACTAATATCATACTAGGATTATTTTTAGGGTGATTATCTATCAAAATCTGCCCTACTCCATAAGAAGAGTGAAAAATAGCTTCAATGGGCATATTTAAATCTTCTGATATTTTTGATAACATAATTGCATTTTCCTCTGGATAATAAGCATTGAATAGATCTATAGAAATCTCTCTACCAATTTCTCCAATTGGAGTAAATGTCTTTCTATCATCTATATTAATATTTTCTATTGAACTCTGGAAAAGCTCCATCTGAATATTATGGAGGATATTCGATTTATATTCTTGTTTATCCATCTCAGATTCTATTCCTTCTAAAATAGCATTCCATTCTTTAGTAGAGATTTTAGATTCTGGTTTAGGTCTTTTTATATTAATAACTTTTTTTTCAATATCTATCATAATTCCTGATAAGCCTATAACTAGATCCTCTTCATCATCTTTATTTCTTGCTTCTATATAAGCTGATCTAATTGCTTCTGATATAGGTGTACTTTCTTTAATAACACCATTTAAAATACAGTTTTTAGGAGTATTAAAATTACCATATCCAACGATATCTATATTATTAACTTTTTCATCATAATTATATTTTATTACTTTGATTTCATTAGAACCTATATCAACAACTATAGGAGTTTTATTTATTTTTTTTTGGAAAAACATACTATTATTTAGTTAATTTATATTTATTAAAATATGTGCTATATAACCTGTTAGAATTGGAACTACTAAATTATCATCTATTTTTTGAACCATTGATTCTATAATAACAGCCATTAATGATATTATAACACTAATCCAAATAAATTTCAAAATTATTACTGATAAAATTAAATTTACTAGAAAAGTTAGGATTAGTCCTTCATATGTTGTTTTATTATTACTCTCCTTAAAAACTTTATTTTTACCATAAAGACCTCCTAGTGTAGCAACTGTATCTCCTATTATTGCGATAAGAATTACTAAAATTGATATTCTCGGTTCAAAAAGTAAACTTACTAAAATTCCTGAAATTAAAAGATTTAAACCATCGACTGGATTATTTTTTTCTTTTTCTTTCACTAGGGTATAAAAAATTATTTTTTTATTTAAATCTAACCGAATATATTCATATATAAAAAATAATATTAAAGTAGTTACTATAAAATAATTAGCATATATTTCATTACTCAGTATAAATCTTAGATACCAATAAATTGAAAAAGGTCCCAGTAGAGCTAAATGTAATGTCTTTCTTAATATTATTAATTTTTTATTTAACATATGAATTATTCTATAACTCCTCTAATTCTTCTTACTCCACTTGCTACAGCCTCTTCTTTCTTAATATAAAATTTACCAATCTCTTTAGTATTCAAAACATGAGGGCCTCCACAAAATTCTTTGGAAATCTCACCAAATTTATAAACATTGACTTTATCCGGATAATTTCTATTTGGCAAATATAGAGCATCCGTTTTTTTGGCTTCTTCAAGGGACATCGTATCAATTTTCACATCTAATCCAAGCTTAATATAAGAATTAACCAAATCTTCTACTTGTTTTTTTTCTTCATCAGTCATTTTTCTATCAAATGTAAAATCAAATCTTGTTCTCTCAGCTGTAATATCAGAACCTTTTTGAATTACAGTAGCCCCCAATACTTCTCTTAAAGCTTTTTGTAATAAATGTGTTACACTATGAAGTCTAGTCACAATTTTTAACTCTTCTTCATTTGAGGCTTTCAACTCTCCATTATCTAACAATAAACCATGTCCACCAAATTTCTTATTTGCTCCAGCTTTAGATATTTCCTGGTGCTCTTTTTTCTTCAATTCTAACTCTTTTTCATCAAAATCTAATCCTTGCAATTTCATTACTTCAGTAGAAAGACCATATGTAGCACTCAATAAGAAAGCTTCTTCTCCTGACATTCTTTGAATTCTTTTTTTCTTTAATATTTTATTAGCATATCTCATTCCTTGTTTTAGAGCATCACGAAAAAGAATATATTCTTCTTCTACAATATTTTTATAAATATTTTGTGATAATTCTAGTTCAGAATATCTATCTTTATATAAATCTCTAATTTTTGATGAAATAACAAATATTTCTTCAAGACCTTTTTCTTTATTAGAAAATAAACTTAAAATTTTTCTCAATAGCCTTCTTAAGATATATCCTTGTTCTTTATTAGAAGGTAAAATACCATCAGAAATCAAAAACAAACTAGCCCTCGTATGATCTAAAATTATTCTTTGTTTTTCTAAAATTAAATCTGGTAGAAAATCTTGAACATGAACTAAAATTGGTTTAAAATAAGTTGTATCATACATAGAGTCTACACCTTCATAATAAGTCAATATTCTTTCTAAACCACCTCCCGTATCAATACCTTGATTTTCTAGATTAACCAAACTTTTATCTAAATTAGAATAATATTGATTAAATACAATGTTCCATATTTCAACATCATTAACATAAATTTCAGTTGTAGGTCCACAAGGCCCTTCAGAACCAGTAGGTCCCCAAAAATTATCTTCTCTTCCATACTCTCTTATATCTATCTTTACATTTTTTTCTTTAAATAAATCTTTCCAAATATCTTGTGATTCAGTATCCTTTGGTGAAATATCATCTCCAGCGAAGATAGTGACATAGTCTATTTTTAGATTAAGATACTCAGCTATGAATTCATACCCAAATCGAATAGCTTCAGCTTTAAAATAACTTCCTTTTCCACTATTATAATTAAAAGAAAAATTGCCTAACATCTCAAAAAAAGTAAGATGGGTATTATCTCCAATCTCTTCTATATCATCTACTCTAATACATTTTTGGATACTAGCTACTCTATTTCCATAAGGACTAGGCTTACCCAAATAATATGGTTTAAATTGTTGCATCCCTGCTGTTGTCAATAAAACAGAGTTATCACCTTCAGGTAATAATGATGATGACTTAACAATAATATGATCTTTTGATTCAAAATACTTTATAAATTTTTGTACTACTTTCATAAAATAAAATTTATATTAAAAATATATTTCTATTATATCATATATTTAATATTATTATAACTCAAAGAGAATATATTTTAGTTTATATGTTTCAAAAACAAAAATGTCTTTGCAATAATCTACTTTCCCCATAAAGAGTATCATCGACTTATAAAGGCTTAACTTCTGAGTTCGGAATGTTTCAGGTGTACCCCTTTATAATAAATCACAAAGACATTTTTATCACCAACCATACAGATTTTACTCTATATGGTTAGTAATTTTGAGCTTAGAACTTTAAATTTAATTTAGGTAAATTTTTACTTTGACTTTATAGTTCACATTTAGTGAATCAATGTCAAAAAAGACGAGTTTGAGCGATATTAGTATCACTTGACTCAATACATTACTGCACTTACATCTATGACCTATCAACCTGGTGATCTTCCAGGATCGCATGAGTTACCTTATCTTGAGTACGGCTTCCCGCTTAGATGCTTTCAGCGGTTATCCAGACCAAACTTAGCTACTCAGCAGTGCCATTGGTATGACAGCTGATACACCAGAGGTTTGTTCATCCCGGTCCTCTCGTACTAGGGACAAATTCTCTCAAGTAACAACGCCTACAGAAGATAGAGACCAACCTGTCTCACGACGGTTTGAACCCAGCTCGCGTGCCTCTTTAACTGGCGAACAGCCAGACCCTTGGGACCTTCTCCAGCCCCAGGATGAGACGAGCCGACATCGAGGTGCCGAACCTGGCCGTCGCTATGGACGCTTGGGCCAGACTAGCCTGTTATCCCCGGGGTAACTTTTATCTGCTGATCTTCCACCTTTCTACAAAGGATGGTCGGTTCACTAAGTTCTACTTTCGTAACTCGACTAATATTATTCTTTTCTAATGAATTAAACTTTATTAGAAGTACAATGAAACCATTGTAGCTCGACATACACGTCTTGCAGTAAAGCTAGCTTATGCCTTTGCACTATCATCTGAATTTCCATATCAGATTAGCTAACCTTATAAACACCTCCGTTACATTTTAGGAGGTGAGCGCCCCACTCAAACTACCCACCAGGCACTGTCTTTCGTAGGATTAGTACGAAGTTAGAATTTCCATAAATTAGGAGTGGTATCTCACTGACGGCTCCATTTGATCTAGCGATCAAACATCATAGCCTCCCACCTATACTGAACAAAATAAACAGAAATTCAATACCAAGCTATAGTAAAGCTCCACGGGGTCTTCTCGTCTTTCTGTAGGTAAACGGCATCTTTACCGTTATTGCAATTTCACCGGGCGGTTGGTTGAGACAGTTTCCCAGTCGTTACTCCATTCAAGCGGGTCTGAATTTACCAGACAAGGAATTTCGCTACCTTAGGACGATTATAGTTATCGCCGACGTTCACTGGCGCTTCGGACAGTGAGCTTTCACCCCCATCGTTAACGTTCCAGCACTGGTCAGGAGTCACCCCCTATACATCCTTCTTGTGAAGTTAGCAGAGAGCTGTGTTTTTGATAAACAGTCGCTGGGAATCTTTAGCTGCGGCCTACATTGCTGTAGGCAGACCTTATCCCGAAGTTACGGTCGCTGTTTTGCCGAGTTCCTTAACCAACTTTAACCCGTTCACCTTGGTCTTCTCGACCTTTCTACCTGTGTCGGATTACGGTACGGATAATAATAGATTCTATCATAAAGATAGACATAGTAGCTTTTCTTGTTACCTTGGGTCTCTCATATTGATCTTTCTCGCGAAAGTTCTGCATACGTTTTTCGAGTCTTAATGACAATAAAGATTTTCTTAGTTGTCAACTCTACGGAAACATAAACGACTCAATCCAATGAATCGTATAAGATACCATGATAAGTCCCTACATTTACTAGCTATTATTAGTACAGGAATATTAACCTGTTGTCCATCGGCTACCTCCATTAACTGAAGTTTACCTTAGGACCGACTAACCCCCTTATGATTATCATTGAAGAGGAAACCTTAGAATTTCGGTGGCTCAGAATCTAACTGAACTTGTGGTTACTTATTCCAACATTCTCACTTCCTTGCGTTCCACCAGTCCTCACGGATCTAGCTTCAGCACACAAGGAACGCTCCCCTACCCAAACATAATATTTAAATTAAATTTGCCGTAATTTCGGTACTATACTTGAGCCCCGTTACATTTTCGGCGCATACTTTCCTATCTTCAGTAAAGAAGAATAGAGTAGTGAGCTATTACGCACTCTTTAAAAGATGGCTGCTTCTAAGCCAACTTCCTACCTGTCTCAGAAAATACACAACCTTTCCCACTTAGTATAGTTTAGGGACCTTAATTGACGGTCTGGGCTGTTTCCCTTTTGAACATGGAGCTTAGCCCCCACATTCTAACTGCTAATTTGTAACCTAATGGTATTCGGAGTTTGGTTAGACAGGGTACCCTTACGGGCCCCAAATCGATTCAGTGCTCTACCCCCACTAGGGATCAATTAACGCTAGCCCGAGAGCTATTTCGGGGAGAACCAGCTATTACCAGGCTCGATTGGAATTTCTCCTCTATTCACAGTTCATCACCGAGAATTGCACGACTCGTGTGTTCGGACCTCCTTTTGGTGTTACCCAAAGCTCATCCTGACCATAAATAGCTCGCCTGGTTTCGGGTTTACCCCCATCAACAATCGCCCGTTAAGACTCGATTTCTCTATGCCTACATTCTTTCGAATTTAAGCAAGCTGATGAGGCGTAACTCGTTGGATCATTCTTCAATAGGCACGCCGTCACCCTTGCGGGCTCCGACTCCTTGTAAGTAAATGGTTTCAGATTTATTTCATCGTCTTTTTAAGACTGTTTTTCACCTTTCCCTCACGGTACTAGTTCACTATCGACATTAAGTAATATTTAGCCTTACCAGGTTAGTACTGGCAGATTCAGTCAAGGCTTTCTTTTCCCGACCTACTCAGGTATTAAACAAATATAATATAATTATTTTCGATTACATGGCTTTCACATTCTGCGGCTAAATTTTCCAAATTATTCACCTAATAAATATATTATATTCTCCATTAAAGGAAAGTTTAACCCTACAACCCTGTTAGCCGAAGCTACAGTTTGGGCTAGTTCCGTTTCGCTCGCCGCTACTAAGGAAATCACTATTGTTTTATTTTCCTCCGGGTACTGAGATGTTTCACTTCCCCGAGTTCACTTCCTATATTAGGATACTTAGGTATAACCCTAAGTGAGTTTCCTCATTCGGACATCTCCGGATCAAAGCCTGATAGGTGGCTCCCCGAAGCTTATCGCAACCTGTCAACGTCCTTCTTCGCTTCTTAATGTCAAGGCATCCTCCATTTACTCTTACCAACTCGTCTTTTTAGACTCTGATTCACTTTTTTTTGGTTAAAGTTAAAGTAAAATTGCATTTTTACCTAAATTAAATTGTTAAAGATCCCTCTTTATTATAGCTATAGCTGATAAAACTCATATATAATTATATAAGAGGCTCATCACTATTTCCAAATTTTTAAAGGCTGTTTTTCTGAATGTTCTTGTGGGTACAAGTAATAGTTTACATTATATTAAAAACATTGTCAAGGGTTTTTTAGAGAAATTTTTAATTTATTGATATACAAATAAATTCATACCATATTTTATAAAAAAACAAGGGTAAATTTATAAGTTTACCCTTGTTTTTTTAATGAAAAATTAAAATTAATTAAAAATCTTTATTTAATTTGAATAAGAATATTTCATCTGAATATCCTTCTGGATTTCCTCCTTGATTAAATATTGATAATGGGTTTTCATTTATATCATTTCCAAGATCTAATTGATATGAATTAAATATTCCTACTAAATGAACATCTCCAGTCGACCCGACATATAATAATTGTCCTTCAGATCTAGAATCAGAACTTATAAGTTTAGAATTCAACACTTGACCAAGATTATTGTATTTTGCAATATATCCATTAGCATAACCTAAACTTGTTAAATTAACTGGGGTACTATCTAAATCATTTCCAAGATTTATAGTATTTGCTAAAAATCCTGTGATATAAATATTATTTTGACTATCAATGTCTACTGATATTGCATGTTGGTCACCTGAACCAGTAATATTGATTGACCAAATTAAATCTCCATCAATATTATATCTTGCAATAAATGCATCGTCAGCATCAGTCTTAGTTAGATTTACTGGGTTGTCATTTATATCATTTCCAAAACTTAATATATTAGATCTATACATTCCTACTATATATAAATTCCCTATAGAATCTACTTTTATACCTCTTATATCATCTGGACCATTTCCTCCAATTTTTTTTGCCCATAGCAGATCTCCTGTACTATTATATTTTGCTATAAAAGAACTTATATTACCTATAGGAGATATAGATATTGGATTGGAATTTATATCATTACCGAAACTTAATGTTGCAGAATTATAGGTTCCTACTACATATACATTTCCACTATCATCTACACTTAATTTATCTCCATTATCAATGAATCCTGTACCACCTGCAGTCTTTGCCCATAAAAGATTTCCATCTGTATCATATTTTGCAGTAAATATATCATTATATATACCAGCATTAGTCAAATTAACTTGATTCCCTCCCTCTCCTAAGGTTAGTGTTGTAGAAGCATATTGTCCAGTTATATAAATATTACCACTAGAATCAGATTCTATACTATTTCCCATATCAGATCTACCTGCACTTCCAGAACTTTTACCCCATATTAAATCTCCATTCGAATTATATTTTATTATAAAAATGTCTAATGATGCCCCAGAATTTGTTAGGGTAATCGGATTACTATTTATATCATTTCCTAAAGGAAGTGTGGATGAACCAAATCCTCCTGTAATATAAATATTATTTGAACTATCTAGAGTTATACTTCTTACATTATCTTCTCCATTCGTACCTCCTATATTTTTTACCCAAATTAGATCTCCCGTACTATCATATTTTGCTATAAAAGAACTTATATTACCTATAGGAGATATAGATATTGGATTGGAATTTATATCATTACCAAATGTGAATGGATTCCCACTATAAGAACCTATAATATAGCTATTTCCAAGATTATCAACTACAAGGTCGTTTGTTGCATCATTAAATTCACTACCAAGTGACTTCGCAAATATTGGAGCCCATGGGGCTGATGGAGATAATGGGTCTCCACCACCTCCTCCTCCATCTGGTGTTTCTATTGGATTTAGTGCTATTGGATTTCCATTTATATCTGGTTCTATTGTTTTTATACTTACCTTTTTATTCTCTGGATGTACTCCTATCAAATATCCTGTTCTATCTATTCCTGCTGCTTCTGCTATTTTATATATTATATTCTCTCCGATTCCAAACTGTAATCCAGAATCTTTTGGTATTTCTGCTACATATGTTGGTACTAAAACTCTTAAGTCTAATAATGCATTTCCTTCTCCATCATCACTACAATCTATTCCTTCTGCTACTAAATCTGCTTCACTATCTAATTTACCTGTATTACATATCTCTCTATATTCTCCTTCTGTTATTCCTATTGTTAATGCATCTGGATATTTACCTTCTGCTATATTATATTGCTCTATTGCTTTGTTTAATTGATTTATCTCACTTGCTCTCTCTGCTTGTCTTACTTTTGCTATTTGTCTCAATGGATTTATTGCGACTATTACTATTCCTGCTAATATTCCTATTGCTGCTATTACTAATAATATCTCTAATAATGTAAACCCTTTATTCCTTCTTTTTTTTAAATTATCTTTTTTAAGTTCTTTTTTCATAATATATTTACTTATTCTTATGTTCTTTCTTATTATTCTTTATTAGATTTTTATCTAATATCTTTATTATATCATACTTGTTTAATTTTATAATAAAAATTTTAGATGAATAATATTAGTATAATTTTATAAACAAAAAAAGAATAGATTACCTATTCTTCTTCATTATATTATTTTTTAGATTAATTATTTTTTATAATTCTCTTCCAAATATTTTATAATATCACTTGACTCATACATAGCAATATTTTTAGCTTGATATACTAAAAATGGTACTTGCTCTTTTCCTCCTAATTTCACCATTAATTCTCTTTGATTACTTCCTCTTGGAGCTGTTCTGCAAATATAATCTAAGCCGAGTTCATCTAACTTCATTCTAACTTTCTGACAAAATGGACATTCTATGATTTGGTATAATTCTAACATAATTTTAAATTTAATTGATTATTATTATTTTGCTCTGGATATATTGAAACCTAATTTTTGGAATCTAGTCTCAATTTTTTCATAACCTCTATCTATATGATAGATATTATGAATTTCACTATTATTTTTAGCTATTAATGTAGCTAATAAAAATGTAATGGCTGCTCTAATATCTGGGCTTTCAATTTTTTGTCCATATAATTGAGTTTTGCCATTTACTACTACTCTGTACGGATCACACATTATAATATTGGCTCCCATTTTATTTAATATATCCGTATAATATAGTCTACCATCAAATATGGTTTCTTGCACTATTCCAGTTCCTTTTGCTTGTGTCAAAAGTAAAGTTATGGGAGCTTGTAAGTCGGTTACGAATCCTGGATATTCGTGAGTTCTAATATCTATAGCTTTGTAACTTGATTTCGTAGGTAAAATATGTACTGTGTTTTTTTCAATCTTAAATTTCACTCCCATCATTTGTAAAAATTTCCAGAAAATTTTCAAATGATCTGGATTACAATTTGTAATTGTTATTTCACTTTTAGTCAGAGCTCCCAATACTGCGAAAGTTCCTGCTTCTAATCTATCTGGAATATTGGTATATTCTACTGAATTTAATTTTTTTACTCCTTCTATCTCTATATATGTCGTACCATCTCCAGTAATTTTAGCTCCAGCCTGTCTTAACATATCGCATAAGGCTGTTACTTCTGGTTCCATTGCTGAATTATAGATTGTGGTTTTTCCTTTTGCGAGTACTGCTGATATGATTAGTAATTCTGTACTGGTGTGTGATATCCATTTAAAGATATAGTCTATTGCTGATAGTTGTTTGTGCTTCATTCTAAAGATATATTCTTCGCCTTTTTCTATAACTTCTACTCCCATCAAAGTTAATATTTCTAAAGTCATATCTATTGGTCTTCTACCTATAGAATCTCCTCCTGGATGCGGGAATCTCACTTCTCCGAATCTCACTAATAATGGAGCTATGAACAGAAATGAGGCTCTCATTTTGATTGCTAGATGAGTGGGTATTTTATTATTATTGATACTAGTGGTATCTATCTTATAAGAATGTTTTTTTAGTTTTGTAACTTTTGCACCAAGACTTTCTAGTATCTGTATTAAATATATTGTATCTTCAATTTCTGGTATATTCTGAAGCACTACTTCTCCACAAATCAGTATACTAGCTGGTAATAATTTGATTGCTGAATTTTTAGCTCCATATACTTCTATTTCTCCAGATTTACCAAATTGTTCTCCTTCTATTATAAATTTTTCCATTTGTTTATTTTAATATTACTATCCTATTTGATACCACACCATTATACTCTGTAAAAGATCCAGAAAGAACTAATTTATTATCATTTTTAACTTTCAAATCTAATACATTATCATTGAATCCATTACCTATATCGAAACTATTATCTCTACTCCCATCACTATTTAATCTGACTATTCCATTTGTACTTACTCCTTGATATTCTGTAAAGTCTCCTACAACAATTATTTTCCCATCACCTTGAATATTTCCATATCTAATAACATTATTAACTGTATTAGGAAATCCTTGGCCCACATCAAAGCTATTATCTCGACTTCCATCACTATTTAGTCTAATCATCCTATTTGCATTTATTCCTTGATATTGACTAAAGTCACCAGCTATAATATATTTACCATCAGCTTGAATTTTTATAAATCTAAGTGAATTACCATTGAATCCTACTCCTATATCAAAAGTATTATCTCGACTTCCATCACTGTTAAGCCTAACGATCCTATTTGCACTTACTCCTTGATATTCTGAAAACCAACCACCAATCAATACTTTACCATCACTCTGAGATTCTATTGTTCTGACCCAATTATCAAATCCTACTCCTATATCAAAAGTATTATCTCTACTCCCATCACTGTTAAGCCTAATGATCCTATTTGCACTTACTCCTTGGTATATTGTAAAATCTCCCCCCACAATAATTTTTCCATCATCTTGAATATGAATTTTAGCAACATAACTATTATAAGAAACCCCTATATCAATATCAAATCCTACTCCTATATCAAAGGAGTTATCTCGACTACCGTCACTATTAAGTCTAATGATCCTGTTTGCACTTACTCCTTGATATTCTGTAAAGTCCCCTGCTACAATATATTTACCATCAGTTTGAATTTTTATTGATCTTACAATATTATTAAATCCTACTCCTATATCAAAAGAATCATCTCGACTACCGTCACTATTTAACCTAATAATCCTATTTGCACCTACTCCTTGATATTCTGTAAAGTCTCCTACCGCTAACATTTTATTATCTTCCTGTATCTCTATAGCTACTACAGATAAGTTAAATCCTCCATTAGAATTAAACTCTTCATCTACTTCCCCAACAGCATACAAAATTAAGTTAATTGATATATCTTGTTCTAAATCTGCTTTATCTGCTAATAAACTTACTTTATTATTTTCTCTACTTATTGCTACTTTATAGCCTCCTCCTTCTGGATCTTTTGGTATTTCTGCTATATATGTTGGGACCAAATCTGATTCTAAATCTATACAATTCGTGGTATTTCCATCTACACATATCTCTTGATATGATCCAGTAATTCCTGATGGATATCTTCCATTATTTATATTATATTGATCTAATGCTTTCTGTATTGTATTTATATTTGCATATCTTGATGCATTTCTTGCTTTTCCTATTTGTCTTAATGGATTTATTGATACTATTACTATACTTGCTATTATTCCTATTGCTGCTATTACTAATAGTATCTCTAATAATGTAAATCCTCTCTTTTTATTATTCATGTATATATTATTATTCATGTATATATTTATTATACTTTTATCAATATATATTATACTACAAATTTGATTTAATGTCATTAGTAATTTCTAAGTAAAAAATCTTATATTATCAAACCCAAGATAGTGCATTAAAGACCAAATTTATATATGAATCTTTGCTTGACTTAATATTCCTATTCCTAAGATGCTAGCTGTTTCTACTCTTAGAATATTGTTAGAGAATGTTACTGGAATAAAATATTTTATCAAATCTTGATATTCTTTCTGTTCAAAACCACCTTCTGGACCTATCAATAAATTATATGATTTTTCTTTTAGATTACCCTCTGGAGACTTAAGTAAAATTGGATTATTAGTATATTGTGTGGTCGCTATATAATTTATATCTGAAAGATGATTTGGGATATTCATCATATCTATAAATTCTAATTCTGGAATATAATTATTACCTGATTGTTTGCAAGCTTCTATCAAAATTTTTTGGAATCTTAATTTCTTTTCTTCCAATATATTAAGACTAATTTGAGAATATTTGGTCTTAGTAATGATAATCTTGTCTACACCTAATTCTGTTACTTTCTCTAAGATTAATTCTAAATTTTTAGGTTTAATACTAGCTAAAGTTAATTTTATTCTAGGTAATTTATTTTCTTGGGAACTTGTATTAAGAATATTATAATCAAAATATGGCTTAAAATTAATTATCTCTACAAGGATTTCTTCACCTTTACCGTCAAATATTTTTATTTTATCTGCGGATTTTAATCTCAAAACTTTTTGAATATGATGAATCTCCTCTTTAGATAAAATATTCTTCCCTTCTCCAGTTTTTAAAAATCGAGAGATTGACATTACTCTTTTGCATTATTAATTTTCCAGTCAGATATACTATTAAATCTATCTGAAGTTGTATTTCCTATATTTATATCAACATTATCTATTGGTAATCTAGTATAGTATGTAAAATAAGGAGCATATAAAAATACTGCTGGATTATCTTCCATTAATTGTTGTTGAAATTGTATCATACTTGATCTAACAACATTTTCATCTGTATTAGTACGAGCTGATTCTAAATGTCCATCGGTATTAATACTAGAATATTGTGATAAATTAACACCTGGGAAAAGTGATTGTGATGAATGCCAGTATAAATATGGATCAGGATAAATATTTAAAGTATGCCCAATTAATATAGCTTGATATTTTCTATCTTTAATATAATTGGTTGAAATTTCATTAAAAGAAAATATTTCATATTGCATAGATATACCAACTTCTTTTAACTGGTTTTGTAATTCCAAAGCTATTTGATCCATTTTATTCCCATTAGCAATGATTATTTTAAATTCAGCTCTAACATTATCTTTTTCTCTAATTCCATCTCCGTCTATATCTTTCCAATTTGAGTCATCAAGTATTTTTTTTGCTTCATCCAAATTATAAGGATCAACTTGTTCTATGGAAAATTTATTAAATGGAGTTAATGGATTAACAATTTTTGCAGCCTTATTGTTCAAGATATTCTTTACTAATATATCTCTATTAATTGACAAATTTATTGCTTTTCTAATCTCAGGACTTTCAAACAACTTCTCTTTTAAATTAAAGAATATACCATAGTACTGAGGTAATTTTAACTCTGAAACTTTAATATCTGAGTTATTTTCTAAATTAAGTATAGGATCAGTTGAGCCATCAGAAAAGGCATTGATTTTTCCTTCATTAAAATCACTAATCTTCTGCTCTTCATCTCCATAAAATACAAATGATATTTTTTTAATATTTGGAATTTTTCCTTTATAAGATTCATTAGCCACTAAAGAATAAGAAACTATATCTTTATCTTTATTTACTTGATGATCAAAATATTTATATTTACTAGCTCCAACCACTTTAATATTTTCAGGAGCCAAAATAAATTCTTGAGGATTATATTTACCCCAAACATGTTCAGGTAAAATTCCAAATGCTAAATTATATACAAATGGAGAATAGCTATTTTCTAATTTAAAATTTAACTCAAAATCATTAACTTTTTCAACTACAACTCCACTCAATAACAATTCAAGTGAACTTTTATATTCAGGATTCTTTATTGTATTTACAGTATAAATAATATCATCTGCATTTAAAACCTGTCCATCATCCCAAAGGATATCCGTTTTTAACTTTATATTATAAATCTTTCCATTATCTAGTACAGAATAGTCTGATACTATATCTTTTTCTAAATTCCCATCTTTATCAATTGAAAATAATTTTGGATAAACTAAAGTTTCTATATTCTTATCAATACTATTGATATCATTAGAAAAAGATAATATAGGATTAATATATTGAGGCTGACCAATCACACCCTCTATTAGAGTATCTATATTTTTAGACTTATTAGCATAAAAATAATTTATTAAGATTAAAAGTATTGCTCCAAAAACAATAGATAACCCAATAATTATCAATGTTTTAATTAATTTTTTAACCCTAACAGTTTTAACATTTAAGTTAATTTTCTTTATAGGCAATAAATTCTGCAATCTCTTTTGATTTTGCTGTATATTTTCTGGAATATTACTGACAATATTTTTTATTGGCTCGATAATATTAGAAGACACTTTATCTGATTTTTGAGACACTCTATTTACTTTAACATTTCTTAAATCTATTGATTTAGAGTGTTTTACAGGTTTCTTTTTTATATTTACATTTGAGCTCAAATTTTTAGGTTGAACTAAATTCCTTAAATCTATACTTTTATTAGATTTCTTATTCATAAAAATACCTTAAATAATAATTTAAACCTGAAAAATACATTTATAAGACTATATAAACTATACTTAAGATTGCAAGTAAAACAGATAATCCGATTGAAATTCTAAATATAACTCCTTCCAAACCTCTTTTTACATGATATCCTCCACCAGCTCCACCAAAAGTAATACCAGCACTACTACCCATTTGCTGGAATAAAATTGAAACTATTAATAAAATTGAAATCACTATCAGTGCAATTAATATATAATTTTGCATAAATTTAGTCTATTAAGAATTCGAATAAAGAATTTATTATCCCAATTAATATGGATCCTAATAAAAGAGGCCATATACCTTGAATAACTACTTCATCAAATACTATATCATATAATTTTAATAAAACAATATTTATTATAATAGAAAATATACCAAAACTCAATAGTATAAGAGGAAATAACAAAACTTTCATTATTGGTCTTATAATTTTTGTTATTAAAAATAATCCTCCACCAATACTAAGGGCTACAATCCAAAATTCTAATTTACCAAATTCTATAGCTAAATTCAAATCAAAATTTGGTAATATTAAAGCTGTAATATATACCGAAATGAAAGCTATTATAAATTGTAAAATCAACTTTATCATTTAACTAAAATTTTTATAAAATTTATGTAAGCATTCTTTTTCTCTAAAATAATTCTAGTTGTAATCACATCAATCTCTTTTATAGAGTTAGCTAATAAACTTAATTGAAATATAATATGAATCAAGGATTGAATATCATAATTATCCTTAATTATATCATAATTTGGTATATTTCTCAATATTTTTTGAATATTTGGTTTATTAATAGGTATAGTTGCTAGAATATTATTTTCTAAATTGAATGCTAGGTTATTTATTACCAAGAATTTACCCAAATTATCTCTTGAAATTATACTTAAATTCAAATAAAAATCTATTTCTTTAATTGTTTTATTTAATCCCAAAACTAAATTAAATTCATTACATATATCATTTAAAACTTTAGCTGTCAAATAATTTTCTTCATCCTTATTAATAATCATTTTTTCTTTTATCTCATCAATAACACTCTTTTTAATATATACTGTAGGTGTGGACCATAACTTAGTATTATTAATTTCATATTTATATCTATACAAAAAATCAATTGAACTTAAAGCTGAATCCATATCAAGATAATATGCTATCTTATTTTTAACTAAATATTGGGATATTAATTTCATATCGACTCTACCCAAAAACACTGGCAATATAATTTTATGAGAATATTTTTCTACTAAGAAAACCAGTTCTTTTAGTAAAATTTTAAATTCTATTGCTGGACTTGGAGTTATTGCTAATAATATACTTCCAACTTGTTTATCTGATAAAATAGTTTCTATAGCTAAATATGATTGATCTATACTAACTATATCTGATAAGTCCACTGTATTTAGAGTCTGATCGCTATAAGGAAGAATTCTTTTTAATTGCTCTTTTGTTTTGGATTGTAGTAAGGATGTCTTGATAAAATATTTTTCATTTTGTAATTTATTAGATATTATTTTAGTAATTGCTCCAGAATTACTAACTACTGATAGACCATATTTTGAAATATTTTTTTTTGTAGAAAATAACTTAATGATATTTTTAGCTTCAGTAATTGTACTTACTTCAATTGCTCCAGCTTCCCTAAATATAACTTTTCTAAAATTAGAATCATTATTATATCCTTGCAAAACTATAATCGGTTTAATTGATTTTTGAATTAGTTTAGCTACCTTTTTATTGTCTTTTATATCTTCTATATATATAAAGATAATCTCTGTCATCTTATCTAAAATCAAATATTCCAATACTTCTGAAACCTCAATATCTGTTGTATTTCCAAGACTAATTGCTTTATTAATAGAGTAAAAACTTTGATTCAAAAAAGAAGAAATTATTCCACTTGATTGTGAGATAATAGAGACCTTACCCGATATAATATTATCAATCACATAGGCTCCATTATAAGCATAAGAATTAGATTCTGTATTAATAATTCCAAATGAATTTGGACCAATCACTCTAATATTATATAATTTTGAGATTTCTTTAATTTGATCTATCTCTTTATTATCAAAATCATTTATATCCCTAAATTCTGACGAAACTATGATAGCATATTTTACAACTTTTTTCCCTAATTCTTCCAATGATTCCAAAACTTTATCTTTGCTTAAACAAATAATAGCAACTTCTATTCTTGTAGGCAAATCTTGTATTTTATTAAAGCAAGGAATTCCTTCTATTCTTCTTTTGTTTGGATTAACTAGAAATAAATCTCCTTTATAATAAGATTTTAAAATATTATGCAAAATCACAGTACTAACTTTTTGTCTATCATCAGAAGCACCTATTATCGCTAAACTATTTGGATAAAAAAGATCTTTCATATATTTTATATTAGTTCAATAACTTGATTATTAGTAGGAACTATTGCCTCTATATCAAGGTATGTTTTTATTTTATGAGCAAGATAATTAGCTGATTCTGATTCTCCCTGTACTACAAAGACTTTTTTAACTGACTTTATACTAGACATCCACTCCAAAAGCATCGTTTGATCAGCATGACCAGAATATCCATCAACTTTTCTGACCTCTATTTTATTCTCAACATAATCTCCTCTGATATACACTTTTTCTTTACCATCCAAAATCTGCCTCCCCAAAGTATTTGGACCTTGATATCCAACGAATAGCATTATGTTTTTTGGATTAGACAAATATTGTTTTTCATGATAAAGAATCCTTCCTCCAGTAGACATACCCGATCCAGCCATAATCATTTTTGGATTTGGAGAATGATTTATAGCCATAGAATCCTCTCTACTCTCACACAAGTTTAGATATGGAAAATCAAAAATTTGATCAACTTTAGCTAAATTTCTTGCTTCTGCATTATAATATTGAGTATATTTTTTATAGATCTTAGTTGCTTTGATACCTAAAGGAGAATCTAAATAAACATCAAATTGCTCTGATTTATCTATTTTATTATATTTATCAATATGATTCTCTATAATATCATTTAGCTCATACAATATATCTTGAGTTCTCTCAATTGAAAATGTAGGCACGAGCAAGACCGATTTCCTTTCTATTACATCCTTGACAGCTTGTCTCACAATATCTTTTCTAATATCAACTTGCTCATGAGTTCTATCCCCATAAGCAGACTCTATCAAAACATAATCTGCCTCTTTGATAAATTCATATTTTTTTAATAAAACTGATGGATGATTTCCTAAGTCACCTGAAAAAACAATTTTTATTCTTTTACCTGTATCATTATCTAATACCCACATCTCTACAATAGCAGATCCCAAAATATGACCTGCATCTCTAAATCTAAATGAAACTTCCTTACCAATTTCATATATTTCTCCATATTCTCTGCCTCTCCATTTAGATATTGCTTTTGAAACATCTTCTCTAGAATAAAGTGGCTTTTTGTCATAATCATGCTCCATAATAGAAACAGTATCTTGCATAGAAATATTAGCAAAATCTTTGGTAGGATGAGTAGAATAAATTTCACCATTAAATCCATCCTTTACTAATTTAGGGATTCGTCCGATATGATCAATATGAGTATGAGTTGCTATCATAAAAGAAACTTCGGATGGATCATATGGAAAAGACTCATAATTCAAATCATCTGCTTCGCTACTACCTTGAATCATACCACATTCAACTATAAATTTGATTGTACCTGTATCTACAAGATAATTAGCACCTGTAACAAATTCAGCTCCTCCACAAAAATGTATTTTTATCATATTTAATGTATTTTTATTCAGTAATTTATATATTTCTACTCTTTTAGTATATCATATTTATCTAAATTTAGACAATACAAAATTTAAAACTCCATTCCAATAAAAATAAAAAAATCCAGATTATATCATCCAGATTTATAATTAATTTATATAAAGATATTTATATATTATGACCATCAAAAGAATCTAGGAGCTCTCTTATAGATTCTCTTTTTAATAAATCTATAATCTGACTCAACATCAAATTATCAAAATTTAACAATACTATTGATTGAATCTTCTGACTATTATCCCCATTACTATAAAGTTCTTGAGCTTTATAGTATATATATAAGTATTTTTTCAAATGTTCATTCATAAGAAATAACTCCTTTTCTTCTAAACAAATATATATTATCACAAAATTAAATTTTTACCAAAAAGTTATCACAAAGTAAAAAATCCACTTAAGTTAAAGTAGATTCTTTGAAATGATTCAGTTTGTTTAACATCCTTGAATCACAAGATTAATATAGGTTATTAGCCAATTCTTTTCATAGTACTTTTTTTAATTTTACCATTTGAAAAAGTTTCAGCTTCAAAAGTACCTTCTTTGTTGGTTATAATTGTTTTAGAAGCAGCGCCTCCTTTTTCTTTACGGCCAAACCACATGGGTGTTTTACAAGGAATGCGAACTAATCCGGAAGTTTGGTTAACAGGTGCTGCCCCATGTTTAATTTGCATAATTTCTCCACCTAGAACTTTATTTTGTAAGGTTTTATCTAGGATTAAACTAAATACTTATAATTTAAATATTCAATTTAATCCCAAATAATACTTGTTCTAAAGTCTACTAAATGTCCGATCAAGTTATCAGATTATTACTAATCTTGATTGCGAGTATTATAGTATCATACTTTTTCTATTTTGTCAAGGGTATTTGTCTTATTTTTTACAATTTTTACACTTATATAAGTATTTTGTGTATAAATAAGCTATTTTTATCTATTTTTTGTTGATAATATATTTCTAATTTTACCTAAAAGAAAAAGTCCCTATCAATTGTTAGGGACTTAGAGTTACAATTTTTAAGGATTATCGAGTGTCTTAGTCTTTTAGCAAAGACTTTACCTCATCCAAAATCCTATCAACATCTTCGACAGAATAGCATGCCTCAGGATATTTTCCCGCACTATCGCAGAAAAACAGTTTCAGCAAATCATTTTTGCTGTATAGACCATTATCAGCCAAAAACTGTCTAGTTTTTGGATTTAAAGACTCGAACCCAGATTTTGGTCTAGTCATAGAAATCTCACTCCTATGTTAAAGAACCTATAATTTATATCATACTTTTTCTATTTTGTCAAGATTTTTTGTCATATTTTTTATAATTTTCATACTTATAAACTTACTTTTTATTTAAATAAGCTATTTTTTGTGAATAATATATTTCTAATTTACCTAAAAAGAAAAAGTCCCTACATCAGTTGTTAGGAACTTAGAGTTAAAAATTTTAAGGATTATTGATTATCTGATAGATTTTTTAATCTTTCAAATAATTCTTTTCCTTCTTCTAATTTGATAATACCAAATTTATTGTGAATGTTCTTGTTTGCTAAAACTCGTTTTACAAAAGGATTTAAACTTTGTAAAGAATATTCTTTGTAAAACTTAATTTGTGTGTCAATAAAATTTTTCACAACATCTAAAAGACTATCTATATCTTCATCTGTAAAATTTGAATTACTGATAAAGATATTTTTTACTTCTTTTTGAGTTAGATTAAGAATATCTCCTAAGAAATTAATTTCTTTATCTTGTAAATTATTGAAAAAAATTTCTAACTCTGATTCTTCACCGTGAAATTTAAGATCAGAATCATTAATAGATTCTGCTATAAGAAAACCACCAATATGATTCAAATAAGAATCAGGAATTTGAAAAAAATCTTTTAATTTCATAAAATTTATATGTAAAGAGCTTAGAATTTATAACATATAAAATTAATTTTGACAAGAGAATTTATCATATTTTTTACATTCAAGATAACAAAAAAGTACAAATATATAAGATATTTGTACTAAAATCATTTAATTCAAATTAACTTTTAAAAATATACTGTTAATTTATTATTAACTTTCAATTACTTCATCAACCAAGCTTCTATATTGAGCCATATAAGAGTTGAAAGGAATCTCCTCATCAATCTCTCTCTTGATATGAGAGAGTATTGATTTTTGAATAATATCTATGTAGATATTTTCAGTTTTTTTATACTCTTCATTTTCTTGAAGCAATGCTTCATAAATTCTCTTTGATTGGGGAAGCAGAGACTCTATATCTCCTTCAAAGAGAAATTGATTCCCATTAGCAAGCTTACCTTCGAATTCTACAAAGAAAGTGGGTTTATGCCACATAAAAGTGGCTTTTGGATAGGCATATATCTTACGAGAGATTTCTCTTTCTTTTAAAAGAGTTAACAGAAGTAAAGCAGCTGACTGAACTTTTAGACAATACAGGTCTATAAAACATCCTTTTTTAAAAATTGAAATTACAATTTCCAAAACATCTTTCATAAACTCTGAGTTACCTCCGTTAGAGTTTAAAATAATTTTTAAACTTTCCCCAGATTGAATCTTATCTGAAATTTTGTTAAGATATCTTTTCAATTTATCAATGTACTTCGGACAATCAATATCCTTAATAGTTACAATCCATTCATATTTATGTTTATTTTTCATAACAAAATTTTTCCTTAAAGAGCTTTGTTATTATACCACATAAACTAATTTTGTAAATAGCAAGTATACAATAAACATTTATTTATTCTCAAATTTAATTAATTATAATTGACAAAATTTAAGAATTATACTATTTTGTAAAACTTAATATTAGCTTATTATATATATATTTATGTAAACAAATCTATAAATATTTTTCTAAATTTGAAAAATACATTGGTTATAACCTTTATTACCAATAAATTTATAATAATATCTTGACCATAAATAAAATTTATGATTTACTAATAAGGTACCTTTAAATTTTTGAGGAAATATATTTTGTTTAATCTAAATGAATTAATTTCAAAAGTGAAAGAATCACAGAAAGTTTTTTCTAGCTATTCTCAGGAAAAAGTAGATAAAATTTTTCAGGAAGTGGCAATTGCAGCAAATGAAGCTAGACTATATTTAGCTGAGTTAGCAGTAGCAGAAACAGAAATGGGAGTTGTTACTGATAAAGTAATCAAAAACCATTTTGCTTCAGAAGAAGTTTTTAATAAATATAAAGATTTAAAAACTTGTGGAATTATTGAAAATGATTTGGAATCAGGTTACCAGAAAGTTGCCGAGTCACTTGGCATTATTGCTGGTATCACTCCAATTACAAATCCAACATCAACTGCAATTTTTAAAACTTTGATTTCTATTAAAACTAGAAATGCTATTGTTTTTTGCCCACACCCTAAAGCTTGCAAAGCTACAATCAAAACTTTAGAAATTTTGAAAACAGCTGCTATTAAAGCAGGTGCTCCAGAAGATATCATCGCTTGGATTCCTAATCCAAACCTAGAATTATCTAACTCTTTAATGACTCATCAAGACATCAATCTTGTATTAGCCACTGGTGGAACTGGTATGGTAAAATCTGCCTACTCTTCTGGACATCCTTCACTTGGAGTAGGTGCTGGTGATACACCTGTCATAATTGATGAATCTTGCAGTATTGAAAGTGCTGTTTCTTCAATTATTTTATCAAAAACTTTTGATAATGGGGTAATCTGTGCATCTGAACAAGTAGTAATTGTTGTAGAATCTGTTTTTGATAAAGTTAAATCCGAATTCTTACGAAGAGGAGCTTATTTTTTAGATTCAGAAGAAAAACAACGATTAAGCAATGTTTTATTCAAAGAGAATGGGTTCTTAAACCCTGATGCAGTAGGTAAAACTGTTCATTATTTGGCTGAATTAGCTTCTATCTCTATTCCAAATGAAGCAAGAATTCTGATTGCAGATATTACTGAAATTGGTTTAGCTGAAGATTTCTCAAAAGAGAAATTATCACCTGTTCTTGGATTTCTAAAAGCTAAGGATTTTGTAGAAGCTTTAGAATATGCAAAAACACTGATTGATTTTGGTGGAAGAGGACATACTGCAGTACTACATACTGATCAATATCAATTTGATAAAATTAACCAATTTGTTGATTCTGTAAAAGTAGGAAGAATTTTGATTAATACACCAGCTTCTCAAGGAGCAATTGGTGATTTATACAATTTCCGACTTGAACCTTCTCTGACTTTGGGTTGTGGTTCTTGGGGTGGAAATTCTTTTAGTGGAAATGTTGGTCCTCTTAATCTGCTTAATCTAAAAACAGTTGCTATTCGGCAAGAAAATACACTTTGGTATCGTGTACCAGAAAAAATTTATTTCAAACCCGATGCAATTTCTGTGGGCTTATCTGAGTTAAGAGATAAAAAAAGAGTTTTTATCGTAACTGATAAAACTCTATTTGATTTAGGTATCATTTCTGTAATTACTAAGAAATTGGATCAATTAGGTTTACTTTATAAAGTATTTTATGATGTAAAACCGGATCCTGATTTGGAAACAATTTATAAAGGATTAGATCAAATTAATTCATTTAATCCTGATGTTATCATTGCTTTTGGTGGTGGCTCTCCTATGGATGCAGCCAAAATTATCTGGTTATTATATGAAAGACCGGAAATAACATTTGAAGGTATATCTATGAGATTTATGGATATTCGTAAAAGAATTTATTCATTACCTAAATTAGGGTTAAAAGCTATTTTAATTGCTATCCCTACCACCTCCGGAACAGGCTCAGAAGTTACTCCATTTGCTGTAGTTACAGATGAATCTACTGGGATTAAATATCCTATTGCAGATTATGCTCTAACTCCAAGCATGGCTATCATTGATCCTAATCTTGTGATGGATATTCCAAAAAGCTTAACTGCCTTTGGTGGAATTGATGCAGTAACTCATGCTCTTGAAAGTTATGCCTCAACCTTTGCTAATGAATTTACCAATCCTCAAGCTTTGGAGTCACTTCGACTTTTGTTCAAATATTTACCTGATGCTTATGAATTTGGTAAGTTAAAACCAAAAGCTCGAATCAAAGTCCATTATGCCTCTACAATTGCAGGAACAGCTTTTGCTAATGCATTTTTGGGGATTTGTCATTCTATGGCTCACAAATTAGGTTCAGCCTATCATATCCCTCATGGATTAGCCAATGCCTTGATGATTTCTTATGTAATAAGATATAATGCCACTGATAAACCTTTCAAACAAGGTGTATTTTCTCAATACAAATATCCTCGTATGAAAGCAATTTATGCTAATATCATAGATTATCTCAACTTAGGGAATAATCTAGAAGAGTCGGAGAAAGTTGATCTTTTGATTCAAAAAGTTGAACAACTCAAAAAGGATATCAATATCCCTTCTAGCATAAAAGAAGTTCTACAAGGAAAAGTGTCTGATGAAGAATTCTTAGCTAATCTTGATAAATTAGCTTTAGAAGCTTTTGATGACCAATGTACAGGCACAAATCCAAGATCTCCTTTGATTTGTGAGCTAAAACAATTGATTTTAGATGCATATTACGGAGTACCATCATTTGAAAGTGATGGAGCAATGTCTGACTCTATGGAAAAAGCTAAGTCAGAAATCACAAATTAATTGATTTATAATTTTTATTATAAATTTTGAAAATATGAGCTTAATTATATTATTAAGCTCTTTCATTTTAATACAAAAAAACCTACTTTTTAACAAAGTAGGTTTTATTTCGATTTAAATAGTATAAATTTTATTTAAGATTTTTTTCAAAATCTTTGTAAAAAGAATATATATCTTTTTTTAATGAATCCATATTACAATATCCTTTTGTTTGAAACAAAACTCTAGTAGTATAAGATAAACTAAATACTTGTTTCAAAATATTATATGGATCAGCTAAGAATAACTCTTCTAAATTATCAGGAAGAATTATTAGATGTTCAACTCCTATCAGATCTTTCAATTTAGGAGTATAAAGGTCACTAATTTGATCTTTATACCGTAGTAGCCAATTCATTTTGGATTTTTTAAGATTATCTTCTGATGTTACTCTAGATTTATTTGTACCTATATTTAACCATAAATACATAGCTAGATCATGATAAGGAACATATGAAGATTGCCAAAGTGCTAGTATAAGAACATTAAATAAATTAGTTAATTTAAATTGTTTTGAATGCAAATTATCATACACAAAGCAGATTGCATTAGGATTGCATTCTTTGATGGTATCAAATACCTTTTGATTAACATATAATCCATCCTTAAAAATTCTTACATTGTCTTTTGCTAAGAAAATTTCTTCTCTATTCATTTTTAGAAAACCCAATAAAGTACTTATAAAGTATATATTAATTTATTATTTTGTCAAGGATAAATTACAATTAATTTACTAATCTAACCTTTATTCCTAAAACTCCATCTTTTTCTTGGGCACTCCTAGCATAAAAGACTTGAAGATTAGATAACAATTCTTCTTTAGAGTTTTCTCCAAAATACTCCATACCAAAATCTTTCAGTAAATCCTGAAAAGAGTTATATCTTAATAATCCTGCTACATTTACTTTGATTTGCTCTGTTTTTTCTGGCTCTTTATTAAAAAATATTGTGTCATTAAGATTAATTTGTTGTCTTTTCTCATCAAATAACCTAAGTTCAATTGTCTTTGATCCATCTTTTATTTTATCAAAATACTCAGCTTTTAAATTCATTTCTATCGTCTTCATAATTTATATTATTTATCTTTTGCCCATATTCTTTTATTATTTATTTTTTCTTTATATCGAAAAGCCTTTTCTAAATCAATATTATATTGATTGGCAATTGTACAAATATAAATAAAAACATCCGCAATCTCTTCTTCTATATTATGAATATTTGAATTACTATCTGTTCTCATATTTTCAGTTTTTCTGATAGCTTTGAACAATTCACCAATTTCTTCTCCGAGCATTAATGAATTTTGTAATACAGTGTTTTTGGTAAATCCTCTTTCTTTTATCATTTCTTTGACATATTCTTGAAAATCACTAAGTTTTGTATCTTTTTTTAAATTTGGCATAAAAAATATAGTTAAAAATAAGTAATCTATATTTCTATTATATCAGGCTATTCGAGGATTATCAAATAACTAGGTTAAATCTTTAACAGCTACTAATATTTATCTTGAATTTATACTAATCTAATGTTTCTTGTATCAAATTAATTATATCTGTTTCTTGTAATTCTAATTCCCCATCTCCTTTTTGTAATCCATAATTACCAAAACCTGAATGATTTAGTCCCTCTTTTTCTGTAAAAATAGTATTTTCTGGTAAATTAATTTTTGAACTATTATAATTATCTTTATTTATTATTTGATCATTTTGACCTATAATTGAAATTATTTCTCCCTTAAAATCTGATATATCTGTGTCACAATATGACCCCAATAGAAATAATTTGATTATTTTATCCGAATTATTATCAATTAATCTACAAGCTGAAATCCCTCCTAAGGAATGCCCTCCGATTATTACATTTTCTAAGTTATATTTATCTATTATTCTTCTCCCTGCATTAATATCGAATATTGAGGCTTTGAATGGTGCTTTTATCAAAAATATTCTGATGTTTCTCTCCCCTACCAAATTACTTAATTTATATAAATATGCTTTGGGATTTACCAAACCTCCTGGATAAAAAATTATATTTTCTTTATAATCTTTAGTTTTTTTATTTGTTAGAATAAAATGTTCTCTTTTTTCTTCTAATTGGATATTAGGATTATTGATTACCTTATCTAAATATTCTTGTTCTTCTTGATAAGAAAAGAATTTTGTATAAGTATAAAAACCTACTAATCCCACTAAAATTAATATTACTAAAATCAATAATATCTTTATTATTTTTTTATAATTTTGTTTTGCATAGTAATTAATTATTATAAATTTGATTGCATAAATGGTGCATTTTCCCAAGAGAATTTGATTAATTGCTTTAGCACTTCCAAATCTATATCACTTAATTTATTAATATAAAGACAAGATTTACCAATTTTATGTTTGCCTAATTTCGCTAAAAAGTTTTTGGTTTTTCCTGTCTGATCATATTCTTCAAATCCACATAGAAGATATAATGTTAATGCTTGTTTCCTAGGTGAAAAACCTATTTTCATCCAGTCAGCTTCTATTCCAGATTTAGTTATATAATTATAAGTCCCAAAACCTACTATACTACTTCCCCACATTTTTGGTTCTTCTCCTGTGATTTCTTTAAAAATTTGTAATAGGCTAAAGCTATCTACTCTACGAATTGGATTATCCACTTTTTGTAGAAATCCTTCTACATCTTCATTATTTACTTTGGTCTTTGGTTCATATTTACTCATATTGCTGAATTAATTATAAATAAAATAAACATATTGGAATTTTAATTTTATGATTAAATTATACTACAAAAATAATTGAATGTAAAAAATTAATGTCTTAATTTTCTTTTTAATATCTCAATACTAGGATTTATAATAAATAAGTACACCCAATATAAAGGTATTGATCCTACAATATATGGAGTATTTTCTATAAGAAAATTTATAATTTTTTCCATTTGAGACATCATTATAATAATAGGAATTGATATAAGAGATATAATAATACCCCCCAAATTTTTCAAATATTTATTAACAACTGTAGGATCTTCTATAATTTGTTGACGATATTTAATTTTCACAAAAAGATTAACTAAGAACATTGCTGGTAAAGCAGTAAAAATAATGCTCATGGGAAAAAATAGCACAAATACTATAGGAGTAACGACAGGATAAAGAGCTAATATAAATTCTTCACTTGGTAAAATAATCTCATAGAGATTAAGTTTACTCATAATATAAAAACAAGCACTTACTCCCATTATAGTATTGAATAAAAATGAAATAACAAAGTAAGAACGATATTGGGGATTACTTCTTTCCATTACTGGCCTGCTATAATAAACCCATATTGATGCTGTTAGAGCAATAAGTATGAGTAAACCAAGTATAATCCAACCATTAAATTTTATAATTGTATTTATTCCATATAAAAATAGTCTAAATGTGTAGAATAAAGTTATAATATAAGCTATAGAGTTTAAGAAGAGGCTACCTATTCCTAACAGAAGTACTAACATAGAATCTTCTTTTTGGAGGGTATCTTTATTATTCATATCTTGTACCAAAATTCATTATTATATCATAAATAATTATATCATTTTAAGTTTTGGTTATTAATTTATTTGTTTCTATATTCAACTTCTACTCAGGATAAACTTGTGTTCCCTCTTCGTCATATAAGAAGATAGCTCCTGTTGGACAAGATTGAGCAGATAATAAAAGAGTATCATCGTCTACTGATGTTACATCTAATAGTTTTACATTGGTTGAATCTGAAGTTTTTGAACCATCTTTTAATTTTAGTACTGCTTTATTTTCATCATCCATTTCGAATACATCGGGATATACTACTACACAACTAGCTGCTCCTATACAAAGATCTCTATCTATTTTTAATGTTGTTATTGCCATATTTCTTTTAATTTAAATTAATACTTATAATATATTTTAACATAGAAATCAAAAATTTATAATGTTTTATTTTACAAACTAATTTATTAATGTTAATATATATATATTAACATTAGTTTAAAAAATATGAATAAAAAAAATCTTATATATGCATATCTTTTATTAGGCTCAATACTATTTGCAAATATTAATAGTAATTCTTTTAGGAATTTAGATGATTTATCTTTTATAACTAATAGCTTTACAAAAGAAGCTTTTGCAGAAGACTTCGGATATAGTGCTTGTTATAATGCTGACTTTGGAGATACCTTACCAAGTGATTTATGTCCTATTACACCATTCTCAAAATCCATTTGTATGTTAGAAGAAACCTCTAAAGAAGTTCTTGTTACAGCCGGTACAAATCCTGAATATTCTAATACAATAATAAGAGAATTAATTAGTGAATCAACTATTACAGATTTTGAATCTGGTGATTTAAGTCCTTTAAATAACTCTGTTGTGGATTCTGGGGATTGGGAAGTTTTTTCTGGAACAGGTGTGAGAAGCGGTACTTATTCTGCTCAATCATCCCCATTATTAGGAAATAACAGCGAAGCAAGACTAGGCTATAATTTTACAGTACCACCTGGAGAAAAAGCAGTTATTTCATTTGATTGGGATATTGTTACTCAATCTTCAGGATATACATTAGATAGAGCAAAAGTAATTCTTGACGGAGACATAGTTCTATTTCCTGATGTATTTGATTCAAGTTGGAAAACTTACTCTGTAGACATTTTAACTCCTGGAAATCATTATATTGAATGGGTATATACTACTGGTGGAGGTATTGTATATGACGACAGAGCAAGAATTGATAATATTACTATTGAGAGATATTCTGAAACTGAAACCCTTGTTCCTTCTATATATCCTAAAAATTTAGATATTATAGATATTTCTTCTAATACTGTAAGTATGAACGAATTACTGCCTATAAACACATTAGAAAATCTTTTATTTACTTGGAGACCTATATTTAATATTAATTCAGTCACTCAATCAGAAAATATATTTGTCAATCTTGATGCGAAATTCTTTAATGAAGAATACCAGTATAGTATTTCTAAACTTGGTCAGTTACAAATTCGTGTAGAAAACACTAATACAGACCCTTATATAAATAATCTTGCCCCTATTTCTGAGGAATATACAATTGAAGAAAATGAGACTATTGATTTACCTGTTTCTGTAAATATAGTAGATGAAGATTCAGACTTATTAGATGTAACTTTTGAAATTTCACAAGATAATTTTAATACAATAGAGCAAAGCTTTGTTTATAATAATGTGTCTTCGTTAGAACCTATCCCTCATATATTTACAAACTTAGGAGAAGGAGAATATACTTGGAGAGTAACTTCTCAAGAATCTCAATTGCAAAATTATTGTGTAGGCTACGAGAATGAACTTTCTCCTTCTCCCTTAACCATACAAAGCCAATCTGATGAAATTAAAATTAGTATAGCCCAATCTGATCCTGATCCTGATCCTGATCCTTCATCAACAGTAACAGTAACAGGAATAATATACTCTGATAACAATAGAAATGGAAAACAAGATCCTGACGAAAAAGGTCTTCCAAATATTACAGTCTTTGCTTCTTCTCAGTCTATATTAGCAGAAACAAATATTCCTAATGGATTCGAAAAAATTTTATCCTTTTTAACTCCTTCAGTAAAAGCTTCAGATCTTCAAAGAGTAGAAAATGTAACAGATAAAGATGGTGTATTTACTTTTTTTGAATTACCTCCTGGTGAAATAACTATTACTATAGATCAAAATGATCCAGATATTCCTGCAGGGAGTGTTCTTACTGAAGGATACTTTGAAAGAAAATTAATAGTTTTACAGGGAAAAGTATCTACTAATACAGGCTTCACTTTGTTTAATAATCCTAATATTATAGAAGAAGACCCCAATAACCATACTCCTGTATTAGAAAATAAAGACGAAAATATTTCAAAAGAAAATCCAGATAACTATGTAGCAAAATTAGAAGATACTGGTATAAATATTATCATTTTATCCACATTAGGAATATTATCTTTGATGGCAACCTTTCTTAATCCTAAAAAAATATTTTCTCATTTAAAAAAAATAAAACTTCGTAAATAAATATTAATTTAATTATGAATAAAAAAAAGACTGGGATATCGGTTTGTATGATAGTCAAAAATGAAGAATCAATTTTAAATAAATGTTTAGAATCAATAAATGGAATTTATGACGAGCTTATAATTTTAGACACAGGATCTAATGACAATACAATCAATATTGCTAAGAAATTCACAGATTCAATATACAAAAGTAAATGGCAAAATGATTTTAGCTGGGCAAGAAATAAAGTACAAGAATATGCCAACTTCAATTATACTCTTAGTTGGGATGCAGACTTTATTTTAAAAAGTAAAAACAAATACTCTCTAAGAAAATATTTACTAAACAATCTTAATAAATTTGATATTTTCCTTTTTATGTGGAATGCTGAGATCGTTAATGGTATTATAACAAAAAAAGCATTTAGACCATTTTTATATAAATCAGAGTTATTTATTTGGAAATATCCAATACATAACACCCTTACTCTAAAAAGTAATAACATAATCTTAAAAGAAAAATATCTACCCAAGGTTCAAGTAGATCATCTGAAAGACCCTATAAAGAAATCTAACCGATATATTCAGACAGAAAAAATGTTATATGATTATTTATGTAAAAATCCTAATGATATTAGGATGCTAATATTTTATCAATCCACACTTGTCTTCCAAAAAAAACACAAAGAAAGTATTTTAATTTTTAACAAAATATTTGACCACAAAAATTTTATTACCTTAGAAGAAGATAATAAATTAATCATTTGGGAGCAATATTTATTCACATTATTAAAATTGAATGATTTCAATCAATTTAAAAAAAGTCTCTACAAATTAACAAAAAAATTTAACAATAATAGAATTCTACTTTTCAAAGCAGATTATTTATTTTTAAATAAAGAGTATCAAGAAGCTTTAGAAATTTATGAATACTGCATACAAAATCCAATAGAAAATTCTTCAGAAGTTGGTATGATAGATATTGAAAGACATTATATCCATCCAGTAGTGATGAAAACTAAAATTCTAGATTTACTAAATGAAAAAAATAAAGCATTTAATACTATAAAATCCATAATAGAAAAAACTTATCGAGAAGACATTAAAGCCTATTATAATGATCTAAAATCTAGATTATAGTTTTTATTTTTGTATAAAAGCATCTCTTTTTATTTGATCACTGTAAGAAAAATAATCATAATTTAATTCTAAACCTAAATCTTTAATCCCAGGTTGTTTTTGAACATACAAAGTGTAATTATCTGTTATTGGCACTGTATATTCAACTGTAACAATTTCACTATCATTGAATGGAACATTTATTTCAAAACCTGCTATATTTTTATTATGTTCAGAATAATAATCAACTTTTCCGCCTCTTTGTATATTTGTAATTTTAGACACTCTTCCTGTTTTTGGAATTAAAATTCTACTATATGATCTATAATCATTGTTTAGAGGAGAAGATTCTTTAGCTGTATTTCTGTATTCTATATCAACTTTATGACATAAAAATTCTCCACATTCTTCCACTTGAAACTTTAAATCTCTTTCCATGTAATAATCTGTTTTCAAAGCTCCTAAATTAGCATCCACTAACATAAAAAAATTATCATCTGTTTGATTTATTTCACCAGACCAATTTTTAGACTCAACTATTTCTTGTATATTTCTATCTTTAAATGACATCAAAATCTGTTTTTCATCAGCTAGATCTCTTATTTTATTAGCTAAATCCCAAATCTGACTTGGATTTAATGACCAAATTTTTTCTTCAATTATTTTCACTAATTCAACCAAAGATTCTTTTCTATCCTCTATTTCTGTTCCTCTATCTTTAAATCCATAATTAAGATCATATTGAATTGTATACAAAACATTTTCTGGAGTGATTTTTTCCTCTATTGTCTCAATTTGTACATCACCTATAATTTCTAATATAACTGGCAATATATGGGAGTTAATTGCAATTACTCCATCAAAATCTTTTTGCCCACCTTCTAATTTATAAAGAAATTCCATTTGTTCAGCAGTCTTTACAAAGTCTGGATTCCAATTACCATCTCTCATTTGAATTTCTCCAATGTTTAACATATCCTCAAAAGGCTTTGGAGAATCTAATCCTTTTTTCCCATAATCAAAAGCATTTGTATTATAAATTTTGTAACTCTCTATTTTATAATCCTTTATTGTAAGTTCAACAAAATTTCCTACAAATCCTCCTGTAGGTCTTAGCTCCAAAGAATTTTGAAATAGAATAAGATAATTTGACTCTTCTTTAGTTAAAACTTTTCTAGCCAAATTAATGTCTTGTCTATATAAAAACCATATAGATATAATCGGTGCTAGAATCAATATAATCAAAATAATAATTACCCAAAATAATTTTCTCTTAAATAAGTTCATAATTACCTATAATTTAAATTCATTTGATTAATAGGAGCTCCTCTTAATTTGTAGGAATCTCTCTCATAAAGTAATTCTGTAGCTTTTACTATTTTATCCCAAGAATATTCTTTTCTTATTTGATTTTGTAATAAAACAGCTCTTTCTTTAGCTAAATCATAATCATTAAATAAATTTTCTAATTGATTTTTTAATGAAATAATACTATTTTTCTTTGCTACATAACCATACTCTCCTACTATCTCTTTATTTTCTTTTATATCAGAAATCACAATTGGCAAAGCAAAACTTCCCGCTTCTAAAAGAGAAATTGATAATCCTTCAGATGAAGACGGCAATACATAACAAGCTGCATTTGCAAATAGCTGTTTTAATGTATTACCACTCTGATGACCTGTCATAATAATATTTGAATTTCCTTTTATAGAATTTTTTAATACTTCTACATATTCATCTGTATTAGCAGACCCTCCTACTATCACAAGTTTTTTCCCAAAGTGATTAGACATTTTTTTATAAGCATCTATCAAAATATGAACATTTTTATGAGGTACCAATCTTGCTATAAAAACAATATAACCTTCTTTTTCTAAGCCAAAATTTTTAATTAGTTTATCTGAACTAATTTTGTACCAATTAGTTCCATTTGGTATATAAGTTGCATCTATACCAATTTCTTTCCTAGCAACTTGTTTTAAACTTTTCGAGACTGTTACTACTTCATCAGCAAAGTGACAACCAAAATAAGCTCCTGTCTTCAACATTATCTTGGCAAATTTACTCCATTTCCCATGTTCCCAATCAGCACTATGAAATGTAAATACTATTTTAGGTCTATGTCCAGAAAAAAAAGATTTTATACTATAACTCAATTTGATAAAAGGAATAAGCAACCCTGGTCCAACTGAATTAATATGAATAATATCAATATTTTTAATAAATAATGAGTGGATAATAGATGTAAATGTATGAGAAATTGCATCTAAGTTTTTAGATTTTAAACTAGGTGTTTCTATAATTTTTACTCCTTTATATTCAACACCAGAAGCATAATATTTTCGAGTATAAGAAATAACCTCATGTCCTTTTTTAATAAGACCTAAAGCTAGGTTATGTACATAATTTTCTACTCCCCCTCCTTTTGCAGGAAATCCTTTTTGTCCAATAAATATTATCTTCATAAGCAATTATTATATTTATAAATTAAAAAACAGGGTTGAATCTGCTTTTTTTATTATATATTAATTTTGTAGAATGCATCCTATAAATTAGGATAGTATTTTCAGTTTATTTGTAACATTACTTTTTATTTAAGCATAGCTACCTATACTTGCTGAATTATATCACATAAATCAAAGTTTGTCAATTATCTATAACTATAAAAATAACCTGATATCTAAATTAGATATCAGGTTTTAATTAATTATTAAATTAATTTTAGTTTTATGTGTTTATTTTTTTCCAATCAACTTCTTCAGCATGAAAATTATTTCTGTCATTAGCTTTTATTTGATATAAAGCCATACCTTCATCTCCAAAGTTCTCAGGGTGATAACCTTTAATTATAGCTTCCTTCAAAGCTTTTTTGGGATCATCAAAGTCTCTTGTAAGATTTTCTACATACCCTGAATCATTGTTATAACCTACAAAGTATTTAAGAGTCATATATATACCTTGATAAATTTACATTTATATTATGTAATAATTTTACTAATTTGTCAAGTTAATATAACTATTTTTAGTCTAAATCTTATTTAGTAATTTTCTATTTTTAGTCAAAAATTTCTCTTTTTCATAATGCTTATACAAGTATTGAATTAATTTATTTGCAGTATATTCTGTTGGATCAATTACATGTTGCAATCCAAATTCTGTTTTTATTTCACTTTTAACATAAGTATAATGTGTACAAGCTAAGATAGCATAGTCATAATTTTGATATTGTAATGACTTTTTATGTAAGATATTTTTGATTTGAATTATATCTTTATGCTCTATAGATTCAGCAAGGCCTATCATAGGGATTTCTTCTATATAATTAAATCCTTTCAGCTTAAATTCCTTTTGATAAAAACCTGACTCACAAGTTGCTTTAGTAGCTAAAAATAGACCTTTTTTATTTTGTAAATAACCAAATTCTTCTTCCATATATTCAATAAGTGGTTTAGTCACACCTAAAACTTTTTTGTCAGGATAAAATTTAGGCAAATATTCTTGCTGAATATATCGTATACTATTAACAGAAGCTGTATTGCAAGCTAAAATAACTAAATCACATCCTCTATTAAAAAGATATTCACAAATTATTATCATACGATTTTTAATTTCTATAAGAGTTTTATCTCCTAACGGTAAAAAATCTTTATCCAAAAAATAAATATAACCAAGATCTGGCTCTAACTTTAGAGCTTCCCTCATAATAGCCATACCTCCTACCCCACTATCATAGACTCCTATCATATAGTATTTAATTTATACTTTTGTCTGAATTCTTTTATTTGTTTTTCTAATCTAAAGTCTGTTGAATTTGGATGAAATTCTAACTCATTATCATTGAAAGTTATTCTACCAAAAAAATTTTCTCTTCTAAAAGACTTATTTATTTTTAATATCTGAACTTTTTTAAGAAAAGCATTAATAAAATCTCCTCCAAATAAGTTAATAATTTTCTCAAAATAAAATTTCCACTTTGAAGTTTTTATATAACTAAATATTTGATTACTTCTTGGTTGCAAATTTGGATAAAAATCTCTTATCCAATTATTCTTTTTCCAGAATTCAGATAATATTTTTTTAGAATTTTTACCTATAGGAAGAAAATCTATATATATTTCAGATGCATAAATATCATGATTGGATCTTTGTAAATAATTTTCTACAACAAAATGATTTAAGCAAAATAAATTTTCATCAAAGTCTCCTCTTCTACCTATCCTAAAAATTTTAGTAATAATCATAATTAAAAATCTCGCAAACCAAATCCTATTTTTTTCAGTCACAATAAAGACATCTATATCACTTTGTGAGTTAGCATTCCCAGTAGAAAATGCTGTTGAGCCAGCTAAAAAAGCTCCTTTTATAAATGGAATGTTAATGATTAATTTAGCATACTTTCTTACTTTACGAAATCTTTTTATAGATTCCCTTATCTTATGCTGTCTTAACTCAAATAATTTTTCGAATTCCCAATCAAATCCATACAGTCCTTTTTTGAAAATGATATTTGGAATTTTAGCTAAAACCAACTCTAATTCAGAAAAAGAAATTTTACTCTTTATCTGATATTGATATATCTCTTCTTTAGTAACTAGTCTTTTATTTAATGAAAAAAAGATCATTGTCTCCAAAATTAACTTTTTATTTTCATCTACATTTTTCATACAGTACAGTTTAATATTTTTTATTATAGCATATCTGGATTTCTTAGACAATAAAATCTAAAGTAACATAATTTCACTTAAAACATATTTTGATAATACATAAAGATACTATAAAATAAGTAGAGATAAAAAAGTATAGTAAAAATAAAAAAAGCTAATTTAATAAAAAAATTAACCTCTCTTATATTAATTAAGTATTAATAATATAAATAGTTAGTGTATGTGCTTTTAAATATATTAAAGTATTGATTAAATAAGATTAATGTGTTATTATTAGAATGTGATTAACTTAATTGTATTATATTAGTATTAAATTAGATAAATAATCATGAATGTAAATAATAGAAAAATATTAAAAAACTCATTAATTATACCTGCATTATTAGGATTAATTATTGGATCTTTTGGTGTAATTTATGCTGCTACAAGTACAATAACTGGACTTGTAAAAGAAACTGATGATCTCTCAACTCTTGAGACCCTTGTTGGTTTAGCAAAATTAGGAGGAGCTTTAGATGATAGCTCTGCTCAATATACAGTTTTTGCTCCTAAAAATTCAGCATTCTCAGCACTTCCTAAAGAAGTTACAGATGCTCTTGTAAAGCCAGAAAATGAAGCAGTTTTAGCTGGAATATTAAAATATCATGTAATTCCAAGTAAAATTCTTTCAACAGATTTAAAAGAAACACAGGAGGTTACAACTTTAAATGGTGAGGTTCTAACTGTAAAAAAAGTTGATGGTAAAGTAACAATAACAGATAAAACAGGTAGTGTATCCACAGTTGTAACAGCTGATGTTGAGGCTACCAATGGTGTTGCACATATAGTTGATAAAGTTTTACTTGATAAAGCTTATTCATTTCCAGCAACTGTAGAAAAACTACATGACACTGGTGTAAATATTTTGATACCTGCTTTAGCTGGGTTACTTATTATTTTATCATCGGGAACATTTATATACAATTTAAAAGTTTCTAAAAAATAATTCCAACCCCGATTTCGATGTTAAGTTAAATTCACAATAAATAGAGTATCTAATAATATAATAGAAGATACTCTATTTATATTTTAATAGTGTAAATTTAGAGTTATATGAAAATACATAAATTTAAATTCATAAATATTATTTTAATTATATTGATAACTATTTCAATATATGTCTTTTTTTCATCAGATTTTTTCAAATTAATATATGGTAGAGAAAATCAGATTAATTTGAACATCTCAAATCCTAAAGAACCATCTGAAGACATTAATTCATCCAAAGAAGTAGCCGATATAAATTTGACAGAAAATAAAGAAATAGTAAATTCAGATCAAAAATTAACAACTGAAGAAATAAAAATAGACACTTCAATTAAAGAAATTTCAATACCTAGTTTAGAATTAAATTCAAAATTAATATCTAGCGAATCTGATAAAGACTTATTAAAAGGAATATGGCATAGATCAACTACAGGAAACCCTATTCAAGGAGGAAACATGATAATAACTGCTCATAGATTTTTATTTATTAGTAATAATGACAGTTTTTATAATCTTCCTAACATAAAAGTAAATGATACAATATCATTAACATGGGAAGGTAAAAAATACGACTATCTAGTTACAGAATTATTTGAAACAACTCCATTAGACACTTCTGTTGAGAAAGTAACAACTAATCATTTTTTAACTTTGTATACATGTACACCTCTTTGGACAAGTGACAAAAGATTTGTTGTGAGAGCAACACCTTTAACAATATGAGCACAATTTCTATATATAAAACATAAAAACTAGGTCTTAAATTTTTGCTTTATATAAGATTAAATATTGAAATAAATATATTTCCTATTTTAAGTAATTTAGAATATTAGATTTTTTCTCTTAGTAATCTAAAAATCCCTCATCTTGCCTAAATCTGATTTTTAGATTACAATAAACACATACAAATTAATTTTAAATACAATGTCATTATCTATCGGAATTGTTGGACTACCTAATGTCGGTAAATCTACCCTATTTCAATCTTTAACAAAAAAACAAGTTAGTGCTGAGAATTATCCTTTTTGTACCATCGAACCAAATGTTGGAAATGTTGCTGTTCCTGATTCTAGATTAGATAAATTAGCTAAAATTTCTTTGTCTGATAAAACATTACCTACCACTATTGAATTTATTGATATTGCAGGTCTGGTAAAAGGAGCTTCTAAAGGAGAAGGTTTAGGCAATAAATTTTTGTCAAATATAAGAGGAGTTGATGCAATTTGTCATGTTGTGAGAGCATTTGAAAATAATGATATTACCCATGTAGAAAATAGAATTAAGCCAGAGGAAGATGCTGATATTATTAATACAGAATTAATTTTATCCGATTTAGATCAAGTAACAAAAATCCTACCTAATATAGAAAAAAAAGCAAAATCTAATGACAAAGAATCCTTAGAAATATTACCTATAATGCAAAAAATATTAGAGAATTTAGGAAAAGGACTTTCTATTAGAGACCTAAAATTAAACGACAAAGAATTATTTTTAATAAAAAGTTATAATTTTATTACAGCAAAACCAATGTTTTATCTTGTAAATACGGATGATTCATATGAATTTGAATCAAAAGCACCCATATTTGAAAATAGTGTCTTAATTCCTATTTCTATCAGAACAGAATCTGATATAGCTCAAATGGATACGGATGAACAAAAAGAATTTTTATCCATGTTAGGAAGAGAATTTAGTGGATTAGATATTTTAATTCAAGAAGGATACAAAATATTAAACTTAATTTCATTTTTTACAACTGGACCAAAAGAAACTAGAGCTTGGACTATCCAGAATGGTACCAAAGCTCCAGAAGCAGCTGGAACTATTCACTCTGATATAGAAAGAGGATTTATTATGGCTGATATTATCTCTTACAAAGACTTCGTAGAATATGAAGGTGAGCAAGGAGCCAAAATAAATGGCAAATTAAGACAAGAAGGAAAAGAATATATTATACAAGATGGTGATGTATGTCATTTCAAGTTTAATGTTTAACACGAAATTCATTAATAACCTTTAATGTTTGCTTAGCAGTTATCCCCCATTTAAATTTCTCAGCTTGAGCTTTTCCCAATACTTTGTATCTTTGATATTCTTTTGGATTATTTAATAGATATTCCAAAGCCCATATTAATTCATTTTCATTGTAAGGAGAGATTTTTAAAGCTGAATTTTCTACAATCTCTGGTAATGATGATATTCCTGAAACAATAGTTGGAACTCCTGAAGCCATAGCTTCTAATGGAGGAAATCCAAATCCTTCATACAAAGATGGATAAACAAAAATATGAGCCATCTTGTAAATATAAGCTTTATCCTCTACACTTACAAATCCTATTTTAGATATTCTTTCTTTAAATTTTGAATTTTGAATTATTTTATTTATATCTTGATATAACCAACCATCTTTGCCTGCAATAACCAACCTTAATTCTGGATACTTATCTGCTATTTTAGCAAAAGACCTTATTATAAATGAAATATTTTTTCTGGGTTCTATAGTTCCAAGATATAAAAGATATTTATTTGGTAATTTATATTTTTGTTTTATAGAATTTATTTTTTGATCAAAAATATTTTTATCTTCACTAAATTGTAAAGATATACCAGGATAGATTACTTCTATTTTTTCATTATCTATATTATATATATCTTTAATATCTTGTTTAGTAGATTCAGAAACAGCTATAATTTTAGCAGCATTCCTAATTAATTTTTTAGGATTAATAAATTTATGCCATAATCTCATCTTAAATGAATATACTTCTGGATAAATCTCAAAAGAAAGATCATGGATTGTGACTATATACGGTGTTTTTTTTCTAATAGAAGTTATATTTATATTAGGCATAAAAATCAAATCAAACTTTGCTCTATTAATATAATCTAAAAAAGGTATAGCAAATATCTTTAAACTTAAATTCAATAACTTATTTGGATATGGTAAATTAATCTCATTTATATCATTAATATATTTTTCTCCACTTTTTCTAAAACCTGATGATAATAAACTATAATTATATTTAGATTTTTTTTTCAAATATGAAATAATTTCTGATGTATATTCACCAACTCCTCCTTTAAACCCATCTCTAATACCTCTTACATCTATTAATATTTTCATTTCCTAAAATACTCTTTAATACTAAAAAATCCTGTCAAGAAAACTAAGCTAATTACAAAACCTCCTAAAGAAAAAAATATAGGATTATATTCTTTTAATCTTACCACTGGATCAGAAATCTTAATGATATAATTATCTTTATTTACAGAATTAATTTTTTTACTAATATTATTTTTAAATGAATCAGATATAGAAGAAACTAAATCCTCATCTTTCACAGAAAATGTAACCGTAATATTATTAGCAGATATTTGCTCTGCAACAAAAAATGATCTTAGAGATTGAAGAGACATATTCTTTTGATCTAACCCATCCACTTCATTCAAGATACTAGATACAAAATCTGCAGAAATAAACCAATTCTCAATTATTCTACTAAAATATTCTTCAGACTGAACAGTATAAAAGCCATCATAAGAATAATATGCATCTGAAGTTTGAGTAGGAATATCAAGTTCCAACTCAATATTAACTTGATAAGCTTTAGGAATATAATTCGGTAAAATATAAAGTATAATTCCCACAACCGATGAAATGATTATAATATAAGCTAAGTATTTTTTGATAAATTTTCTATACATATATGTTATTAATTACTTTTAAGTTATATAATATTGTTTTTCTCACCTACCTTCTCATCAATAAACTCTTTCAATTCTCTCTTAAATCTTTCTACAGAAAACTTCTCTGAATGCTTTCTAATAAAACTTGAATCAAATTTCATCTTTTCAAATTTATCCAAAGCAATCTGAAAAGATTTTCTGGTTTGTTTATAAAATAAAACACCTGTTTTTCCATCAATCATAGTCTCTAGAGCTCCACCTTTGCCAAAAGCAATTACAGGTCTTCCAGCTGACATAGCCTCAACAGGAACTATACCAAAATCATCTTCTGAAGGGAATATAAAAGCCTTACAATTCATAAATAAATCTCTTGCTTTATCATCATCTAATCTACCCTTAAACTCTATATTCTTACAATTTTTAGCTAATGCAATCAATTTTTCTTCTTCTGGTCCAGAACCAACTATTATCAGTCTCTTTTTATTTTTTACAAAAGCTTGAATCACAATATCATAATGTTTATAAGGTAAAAATCTACCTAACATTAAATAAAAATTATTTTTAGGATTATCTAAGACTTTAAATTTATCAGTCAAAACTGGAGGATAAATTACTTTAGATTCTAATCTATAATATTTAGAAATTCTTCTCTGAACATTATAAGAATTAGCTATATAATAATCTGGTCTATCAGAAGATATCTTATCCCACATTCTAATATAAGTAATAGCAAATGGTAATAAAAACTTAATTAATCTAGAATATTTAAACTCTTTAAAATATCTATGACAATCATCCCATGTATATCTCATTGGAGTATGACAATAAGATATGTGAATTGAATCTGGAGAAGTTATAACACCTTTAGAATAACTATTCGTAGAAGATAAAATCAAATCATACTTAGATAAATCAAATGATTCTATAGCAGAAGGCATTAATAAAGGAAATAATCTATGATTAGTTTTTGCGAAAGGAAGTTTTTGAATAAATGAAGTATGTATTTTTTTATCCCTAAATCCACCATAAAGTTTTGATTCATCATGAATCAATGTATAGATATCAGCATCTGGATACATTTCAGTAAAAATTTCTAATACTCTTTCTGCCCCACCATACTGAACTAGATAATCATGAATTAATGCTACTCTCATAAATATATATTTAAAATTATGTATTTAGTATACATTTTTATTATTTTTTTTCAATATACAAATGCTGAGTTGGATATGCAAATTCTATTTTATTTAATTCAAAAGCTTTTTTTATTTCAAAATTAATTCTTTGTTGTTGATCCTTATATACCATAAAGTTATTATCATTTACAGTATATACCACTTCAAAATCAAGTGAATATGGAGAGAATTTGGCAAAATGAATTCTATTTACAGTATTAATAGGATCTGACTCAATAATTTCTCTAATAATTTTTTCTACTTTAGCTAACTTAGAATTTGGAGTATCATATCTTAAAGAAAGTATAAATTCAAGTCTTCGTGTCTGTAATTCTTGAAAATTTTGAACTCTAACTGTTGTAAGCTCCTTATTTGGAACAATCAAAATTTCTCCTTGTAAAGTTTTTATCCTAGTTGACTTTAAACCAATTTTTTGCACGGTTCCTGAATCTAGACCGATAGTTATAAAATCCCCAGTCTTAAATGGTCTATCAAAAAATATTGATATGGATGCAAATATATCTGAAAGTACATTTTGCATTGCAAAAGCAATTGCTATACCACCAATACCCAACCCTCCCAGAATTGTACTAATATTAAATCCAACATTTTGTAAGAAAAATAATATACCAATCACCCATAAAAAAACTATTATTATAGTCTTTAATATATTTATAGCTGAAGAATCATACTCTTTATCAACTAAAAGTTGTTTTTCTATAATATTCTGAAAAGCAATAATAATAATTTTCTGTATTGTAATTATCACATAATATATAATTATAATTAAATATAATCTATCTATAATGAAATTTAAATTTGAAGGTAGTGTCAAAAATTTTAGAGCAAAATAAAATGATATATACATATAGATAGGAACACCATAGGAAGAAAGTACATTTAATAATATATCATCAAACTTATTTTTACTACGAGATACTATCTTTTGTAAATTAGATACCACAATATATTTTGTATATATTGTAATAATTAGAGTTATAGCAAGAACTGAGATAAAAAATAAATATTGTCTTATCGAGTTATTATAAAACATATAATCTAATAGGTCTGGATAAATTATAGTGGGATTCATATTTTTAAATTTAAATATATGCTTTAATTATATCTTATAAATAACTTTCAAGCAAATTTAGTAAAATTTATATTTTTTTGTAAATTAATCTTGATAAAAAATAAAAAGAAATATATACTGTTTAGGTTAGTTTGATTTTCACTAATTTAAATTAACAAATGTTCTTTATAAAAACAATGAAAGAAATTAAGAAAATGAACGACATAAAGCTAAATGACATATTAAGACTTGAAAATCTTAGTAAAGTAAAAATTCGTTTCAATTTAATGTTAGCCCAAAATTGGAATCCAATAGAACTTTTTAAGAATGGTGACATTTCGAGAATGCTCGAAGGGCAGTATTGGAATTACAAGAAATACAAATCCTACAAAGAAGGCCAAATTACAATTGGATTTGTTAAGATAAAGCCAAACGAAGATTTTTGGTTATTATTTCATATAGGACAAATAACTAAAGACCTGAATATTCTAAACGGTGTTGGTTATAAATATCAAGATATACCCGAATATAGAAAATATATCGGTCGTTTAATTATCATATTCAAAAATAAATCTCAAAATATGATCCGTAATGCTGAATCAGTAATTGATGACTGCTATATTTCTCAAATTTTACCATACACTTTTGACAAGGACTTATTACCGAGAAAAGAACTCTCTTAATTATTTTACGAAGAGATTCTCAAACTATACCAATCTAAGAAATCTTAGATTAAAGTATAATCCAATAATTTAATATTTTTTAATTCTTCATTATCGAATTTATCTTAGGGCGATTTAATCAAAATCTGCTCTTTTTATTTTAAGATTTGCTAAAAATTTATTATAAATAAAAGGTTTTTTTATATACATCACTATTTTTTAAAAATATCGAAAAAATACCCTTGACAAATAATATTATATGAAGTAATATAAATATGCATTACAACAAATGCACGAACATTAACAAGTTAAAATCTTACTACAACTAAATAGTAAGGTTCTAAATCAAGATTAAATACAATTTATTCCAACATATAAAAAAGTCATAATTGTTTTGTAATAACAATTTGGTGATTTTTAATGAGAGTTTGATCCTAGCTCAGGATGAACGTTGGCGGCGTGGATAAGGCATGCAAGTCGAACGGAATTATATAGTGCTTGCACTGTATAATTTAGTGGCAGACGAGTCAGTAATATCTTAGTAATTTACCCCAAAGTTTTGGATAACTCAAGGAAACTTGAGCTAATACAAAATGGTCAGTTATATCATATGATTTTAACTGTAAAGCTTCGGTGCTTTGGGAGAAGCTTTGAACATATCAGCTTGTGGTGAGGTAATAGCTCACCAAGGCTATGACGTGTAGGGGGCCTGAGAGGGTGATCCCCGACGATGGGACTGAGACACGGCCCATACTCCTACGGGAGGCAGCAGCCGAGAATCTTCCGCAATGGACCTAAGGTCTGACGGAGCGACGCCGCGTGAAGGATGAAGCCCTGTGGGGTGTAAACTTCTGTCGAATGGGAGCAATTCAAGAGAGAGTACCATTCTAATAGAGGCTGCTAACTTCGTGCCAGCAGCAGCGGTAATACGAAG
>CAZWIJ010000005.1:0-99284 GCA_964633865.1 uncultured Candidatus Saccharibacteria bacterium | reverse complement strand
TGATAGAGCATAGTTGTTTATATAGATATGGAGAAACTTATAATAGTTGGAATTACCATCCATGGATGAAACAACAAGGAATCACCAATGACGGACCAGTTGTTGTAAGTGATACTAGCAGAATGATACAAGTACATAGAACATTGGATAATAAAATACAGACTAGGGCTTTGCAATGGGCAAATCCTGGTGGTAGAGGTTATGTTTCTAATATGATGTGGAAGAATCCAGAATTCAAAGAAATTCCCCCAAGATTAGGTTTTGATGGAGTTTTAGGGCAAACTTATGAACATGAGGTGTATTTATATAACTATAATACATATATTAATAATTATGGAAAAACTTATATATCAAAAGACACTACAATATTTCCTAATTGTATGCCTAAAGGAGTAAGATATTGGTCATCTAATCTGCCGGGAGCCTATTTAGATACTAGAGCTGATTTTACAAAGTGTGATAATCAAGGAGATGGAGAGGTGTCTTATACTATAGGCTCGGCAAGAGCTAGTCAGATTATTCCAAATCAGTATTACTTCACCTATTGGCATGGAGATAAGGGAGAAAACTATAGACCAATCTTTAAGGTTCAAAGTCAATTAGGATTTAGGACTCCTTATGACTGTTATACTACATGGTGCAGTTCTGCATATGAAAATGATCCAAGTACAAGAAAAGATATAATTCCAATGACAAGTAATAGAGATACTTATTGGAATAGAGGTTCAGACTATCCATATTGGTATAAGAAATATACAAGATAATAGTTTAAATTTATGATCGATAAAATAAAATCTATATTTGAATTTTTTACAGAAGATTTCTACCTTAATATTTATATTTTATTAATAGTAATTTTTTATATAGGAAGGTATCATTTTTTATCAGGTATATTTTTAATAGTTTTAATAATATTTATTTTACAAATAAAATATTTTAAAAAAAATGAATTTATTAAACTGTGGGTTATATTATTTTTAGTTGTGAACATTATTTTTGTATTTTATTATAATACTCATTATGATAAAACCTCTCTTGGAGAAAAAGAAGGTCTAGGTAATTATAATTATGAAATGTTATGTGAAGTATATCTTTTAAAATATAATATTCCAACAATGTATCAATATCATACCCCCACAAGCAACCTATTTTTACCAACTCTAGGTATAAGATACAAATCAATGTATAAGGAAGAAAGAGGTCATGTTGTAATCTATGAAAAAAGAAGTTATCTAAATATCTATGTAGGTGAAGGAAAGGTTTTGTGTAAAAGCGAAGGTGATTTAGAGACTTTGGAGTAAAATTATGAATATGAAAGAAGATATTATTTTAGAAAATGTTAATAATCCTGATAAGCTAGAAGAAATTTATCATAAAAATCCCAGTAAATTTAAAGGAATTATTGATAAGCTGTATGAAATCTATCCAGAACAAATACTATTTAGATTTTGGAAAATTAGATTAAATTATAAAAATAATTATAAAATTAAACTATTTTCAGATAAAGCAACTTTATTATATTTTATGTTAACTTTTATTTTAAGTATAATATATTTTAATATTGGATCATTTATAAATATTCCTGAAGAATTTTTATATAATCGTAATTTAAGTTTTATAATTATTGTACCTATAATCTTCTATTTGAGATTACAAAAAAAATTTATTTGGGAAAAAAGTATTCTGTTAATAATTCCTATTTTGATACAATTGACTTATGTAAATATATTACCCTCAGTTCCTAATAGTGATGTGCTAAATTGGGTTTGGATTTATAGTCCCGTTTTACTTTGGTATATGATTCTTGTATCTTTTGTAAACTTTGATTTAAAGAACTATGAAAAGATTTTAGAATTTTTAAGATTAAATGGAAATGTTTTAGTTTTGAATACAATTATTCTTATATCAGGATTACTATTTAATGGAATTGTATCAACTCTATTTTATGCCTCTGGATTTGCTCAAATAGATCTTATTAGTTCATATGTTAATGGGATATTAATACCTTTAGGAGCGATGACCCCTTTGATAACAGTTCATATAGTAACCAAGAACCCAAATTTAGTTAATAAAATCCCCTCTTTAATTGCATTTATATTTACACCTTTAGTTATAGTAATATTTGCTATATATATTATTATGGCACTATTTGGTATGATGAACTTTGGTGAAAACAGAGAATTATTAATTATTCTTAATGCTTTATTAATAGCGGTTATGGCTATAATTATATTTTTAATTAGTAATTTACAACATAAATTTAAAACTCTTTATTTAAAGTTAGTTTTGATAATGATAATAGAAACAATCATTATCAATATTATAGGATTAGTTATGATATTTTATAGAGTAATGGAAGGATTTACACCCAATAGAACAAATATTATTGTTATAAATTTAATGGTTTTTGTACATCTAATATCTATTGCTTATATTATACTCAAAATTTTATTTAAAAAGATAAATATTCAAAATATCAATACTGTTATTGCAAGACAAATACCATTTTATGTAATTTGGTTTATAATTGTTGTTTATATTTTCCCATTTTTATTTAATTTCGAATAACATTAATTGATATATATAACGACATACTGATATGAAAAAAGTAATTATTTTAATATATATGTTGGAGATGGGACGGTTCTTTGTGTGAATGAAGGTGGAATAGAGACTTTAAAGTAAAAATAATGAAAAATTTATAAGAAAATATAAATAATCCAGATAAATTAGTAAAATAATCTAATATAAAATGCTATAATAAGATAATAACATTATTATAACTTAAAATATGAATATCTTTGAGAAAGAATATCAGAAATTAAATCAAGAACAAAAAGAAGCTGTATCTACAACGGAAGGTCCTGTTTTAGTTGTAGCAGGACCTGGTTCTGGTAAAACTCAAATTTTAGCTTTAAGAGTTGTGAATATTTTACAAAAGCATGAAGATATTTTACCAAGTAATATTCTTTGTCTAACTTTTACTGAGTCTGGAGAAAGAAATATGAGAGAGAGATTATTAAAATTTATTGGTAATGATGCTTATAGTGTCAATATCTTTACTTTTCATAAATTTGGTAGTGAAATTATCAATTTATACAATGAATCATTAGGATTATATACTGAACTTAACCCTATTGAAGATATAAAAAAATTTGAAATACTATATCATTTATTGAAAAATTTAAAATACAATGATCCTTTATATTTTAAAGATCATGATACAGATCGTAAAGTAAATGATATTTTATCTGTAATAGCTAAGTTAAAAGAAGCTGGACTTACTCCTCAAGAATTTGAGATGATATTAAATGAAAATAAATCTGTTATAGAAGAAGTTAATAAAATAATTAATAAGGGAGCTGATATAAGTTTAAGAAAGAAAAACGGATATTTATTATGGGAAAATATTATTATTGATCTAGAAAAACTAAGTTCCAAATGGACACATTCTTACTTTGACTCTCTAAATAAATTTTTGGTTAAATCTTTAAAAAATGTAATTCAAGAATGTAGTATTTTAGAGAAGAGTAAACCTTTTTCAGATTGGAAAAGTAAACATCTTGAGAAAGATGAGTATAATTATAATAAAAAAGTACTCAAAGATACTTTTAATTATAATAGATATTATTCTTTAGCAAATATTTATAATCTATATCAAATAAAATTAAATGAATTAGGAGTAATAGATTTTTCAGATATGATCTTAGAGTCAATCAAGATTCTGAAAGATAATCCTTATTTTCAAGCTAAAGTATCAGAAAAATATCAATATATTTTGGTTGATGAGTTCCAAGATACTAATGATGCTCAAATGCAGTTGATTTATTTTATAAATCAAGGTAAGTCAAATCCAAATATTTTGGCAGTGGGTGATGATGATCAAGGTATTTATAAATTTCAAGGAGCAGAAATATCGAATATAATGTCATTTACCCAAAATTTTGATAATACTAAAATAATTAACTTAACTAAAAATTATAGATCTCATCAAGAAATTTTAAATATAGCTAGAACAATTATCTTGGAAGGACAAGAAAGATTAGAAACCAAATTAGATAATGTGAATAAAAACTTGAAATCAGAAGTAAGTTTTAGCGATTTTGGAATAAAAAAATACGAATTTGATACACAAGAATATGAATATATCTGGATAACAAATGAAATATCTAATTTATTAGAAAAAGGAGTTTTAGCAGATGAAATAGCTATAATTTCAAGGAATAATAAATCTCTTCAAAACATAATCCCTTATCTTATTAAAAAAGATATTCCAATAAAATATAAAAAACAGCAAAATCTTTTACAAGAAAAGCATATATTAGAAATAATTACTATCTTAAAATATATTCATTCATTACAATTAAATCAAAATGCTAGACAAGATTTATTGGCTGAGATATTATCATACTCATTTTGGAATATTCCTAGAATTGAGCTTTGGAAATTTTTTAATAAGGCAAAAAGATCATCTTCTTTTCTTGATTTAATGTTGAATTCAAATAATCAACAATTTATCAATATAGCAACATTTTTAATTGAACTTAGCTTAAAGTCACAAGCCAACGAATCAGCTGAAAATATTATTTATTACATAATAGGAGAGAAGTTTTTAGATAATTATATCAGTCCTTATAAAAATTATTATCTAAATGAGCAAAACATTTTATCAGAAGAATCAAAATATATATCATATCTAATTAGTATAAGAAGTTTTGTTCAAAAAGTAGTTGGTTATGAACCAAATCAAATACTTAATGTAAAAGAATTTATCAAGATAGTTGATTTATACGAGAAACAAAAAGATGGGATACTTATCAATTCACCTTTTAGAACAGGTAAGTATTCAGTTAGTTTATACACAGCACATTCTGTGAAAGGTTTGGAATTTGAATATGTATTTATGTTGGAATTGAATCAGAATAGCTGGAAATCTAATAACAAAAGTTCAAATTTAATACCCATAAATTTACCTATAGGAGTTAAAAAAGATAATGAAGATGATTTTTTGAGATTATTATTCGTAGCCATTACTAGAGCAAAAAAATATTTATATCTAACAAGGCATCTTTATGATATTAATGGTAAGGAGTTAGAGAAAGTGTCAACTCTGAATTTTATAGAAACTTCAGTTGTAGAGAAATCACCTCAAATTTTAGATATTCTAAAAGAAGCTTTTGTTTTAGATATAGAAGATGGAATTTCTAATGAAGAATCAAGATATTTAGAGGGAGTATTACAAGATTATAAATTAAGTGTTTCACATCTAAACAGCTTTCTTGATATAAACTTTAAAGGCCCAAAATATTTTCTAGAATACAATTTGATTCATTCACCAAAAGTTTCTAATAAGAATAGTAGTTACGGAAATGCTCTTCACGATATTTTTCATAAAATTTCTTTATCAATTCGATCAGGGAAAGGTTTTCCTTCAATTGATAAAATATTTGTAGATTTTGAGAATAGATTAAAGCAAGATAAATTATCTTTTGAAGATTACAAGTTTTGTATAGATAAAGCAAAGGATATAATACCTAATTTGATAGAATCTAAAAAAGATGATTTTTTGAGAGCTCATGAATCAGAGTTTTCTTTTGAGAATAAAAATATAGTTCTTGATCAGGTTCCTATTAAAGGAAGTATTGATAGAATAGAGTTATTTGATGATAAGATTGTTTTAGTTGATTTTAAAACAGGTAAAATTTTAAAATCTTGGAAAGATTATAAAAATCAAGATAAGTTAAATCAGTATAAGAGACAATTAGTTTTTTATGCTATTTTGGTTAGAGAATCAGGTTTATTTGGTAATAATAAGAATATATTAGGAAGGATAGATTTTATGGATCCAGATGAAATATCTAAACAATTTTATACATTAGATTTACAAATTACAAATGAAGATATAAATTATTTAAATAGATTAATTCAAATAGTTTATCACAAAATACAAAATTTAGATTTTCCTGACATAACTAAATATCAGAATATTTCTAATGGACAAGTTAAGTTTGAACAAGATTTAGTAGAAGGAATAATTTAATAAAATATTATTACATTATTCTAACCATGATATAATATAAAAGAGATACATAAATATAATATAATTAATTTAAAGGTATATGAAAAAAATAAGTAAAATAGATAAGAATAAGAAGGGATATACATTATTAGAGATTCTATTAGTAATAGGAGCAATAGGAATATTAGCAAGTATAGTAGTCGTCGCAATAAATCCATTAAGACAAATACAAAAAGCAAGAGATGCAGAAAAGGAAAGTGAAATAAATCAAATATATAAAGCACTAGAACAATATAATATAGCAGAAGGAAGATATCCAGAAACAGTAGTATTAGAAACAGAAGATATTTATAAAGAAATATGTAATACAGGAAAATTAACAAAAGATGATGCATTAGACTTAAATTTTTGTGATGGAAAAATAGATTTAAGGTTACTAGTACCAGAATACATATCAGAAATACCAAGAGACTCAAGTTTGGGAGCAATGGTACAAGAAAATATATTATACCAAATGGTAGAAGCAAATGATGGGAGTAAAACAGGTTATGAAGTAGCATTAAGTTCAGATAATAATAGAGTAAGCCTAAAATCAACAAATCCTAATATAAATGGAGAAGAAATAGCAATAAATTTTATAGAAAGACCAACAGCACCAGTAGCAATAACAGACCTAGAGGTAAATATACAAGGAGGAGAAATAAAACTCACATGGAGTACACCAAATGATAGTAAAAATCCAGTAACAGGATATAGATTAGAAACAATAATAAATAATACAATAGTAATTAATGAGAATTTAGGATTATTAAATGAATATATAATAGATAAAACAGAAATAGATCAACTAGCACAAGATGGAAATATAACATATCAAGCAAGGCTATATGCAATAAATGCAATAGGAGAAGGAAGTGAAAGTAACCAGATAAGTTTAGATATAGGTGTACCAGATAGTGTAGAAGATTTATTAGTATCAGAAAGTGGAGGCCAAGCAAACTTAACATGGAGTCAACCAAATATGAATGCAGGAACATTTATATCATATAGAATAAGATATAGTGAAGATAATTTCCAAACATATGAAGAAATAACAATAGGAAATATAACAGAACATAGCTTTATAATAGAAAATGGGTATTATAAAATAATGGTATTTGCAGAAAATCAATATGGATTAAGTACAACACCAAATAATGTAATATCGAGATCTATATGTAGTTTAGGTTGTGTAGATAATGGAGGAGGAGATATAACAATAAATACAAATACAATATTTACAGAAGACCAGTTTAATATAGGAACATTGACAATAAATAGTGGAGTAACATTAACCACAGATAAAAATATAAGAGCAAATAACTTAGTAGTAAATGGAACAATTATAACTCCACAAGGACAAGGGATCAATATGGTATTAGGAACATTAACAGTAAATAGTGGAGGAAGTATAAATGTAGATGGTAGAGGTTACCAGGGAGGTTATAATGGGAATATAGAAAACAATGGATATGGACCAGGAGGAGGTTTTGGAGTAGGAAGTGCAGCAGGAAATGGAGGAGGTTTTGGAGGAGCAGGAGGTAATAGTAACAGTGGTATATTAGGAGGATCAGAACAATACGGAAGTATAGAGAATCCAATTGATATGGGAAGTGGAGGAGGAAGAGGATATGGAACAGTGGGAGGAAATGGAGGAGGAATAATAAGATTAGAGATAGGAGGAGATGCAAATATAGTAGGAAGTATAAGTGCAAATGGAACAAATGGAGGAACCTGGGGAGGAGGAGGAGCAGGAGGAAGTATAAATCTAGATATATCAGGAGTATGGAGTGGTACAGGAAGTATAATAGCAAATGGAGGAAATGGAAATAATGGAGGAGGAGGAGGAGCAGGAGGAAGAATAGCAGTAAGGTATGGTACTAAGAATCATACAGGTAATATTTCAACAAATGGAGGAAGTGGATGGCAAGGAGGAGCAGCAGGTACTATATGGCAGAGAGATAATGTAACGGGGGAAGAATATTTGGTGTTAGATAATAATAATGTAGGTGACAATAATAATGGAATAACAAGCATAGATATTTTAATAACAAATGAATTAAAGAATTTAACAATAACAGATAGAGCAAATGTAGTATTAGGAAAAAATTTAATAATAGAAAATAGTTTGTGGAGTATGACAGATCAGACAAGATTTACTCAAAATGGAGTCATAACAGCAAATAATTTAACAAGTTTTAGTGGAGGAGCAAATAGTATATGGATACAAAATTCAGTCTTTAGTGCACCTATACAAAGCTTTAGTATGGGGGTAAGTAGTAATTGGATTCAGAATGTAGAAATAACCTATATAAATTTACAAACTCTTAGTGTAGGAAATTGGACACAGAATGGGACATTGAACTTACCATTATTAGAAAATATGAGTTTAATAGGAGGTACAGTAAGGTTAGGAACAGGGTATAGTTTTAGAAATGGTATGAATTTAACAATAAATGATGGGGGAATTTTAACACATAATAATACACCAACAGGAAATTCCAAAGTAAATGAAATCAATATGGTATTAGGAACATTAACAGTAAATAGTGGAGGAAGTATAAATGTAGATGGTAGAGGTTACCAGGGAGGTTATAATGGGAATATAGAAAACAATGGATATGGACCAGGAGGAGGTTTTGGAGTAGGAAGTGCAGCAGGAAATGGAGGAGGTTTTGGAGGAGCAGGAGGTAATAGTAACAGTGGTATATTAGGAGGATCAGAACAATACGGAAGTATAGAGAATCCAATTGATATGGGAAGTGGAGGAGGAAGAGGATATGGAACAGTGGGAGGAAATGGAGGAGGAATAATAAGATTAGAGATAGGAGGAGATGCAAATATAGTAGGAAGTATAAGTGCAAATGGAACAAATGGAGGAACCTGGGGAGGAGGAGGAGCAGGAGGAAGTATAAATCTAGATATATCAGGAGTATGGAGTGGTACAGGAAGTATAATAGCAAATGGAGGAAATGGAAATAATGGAGGAGGAGGAGGAGCAGGAGGAAGAATAGCAGTAAGGTATGGTACTAAGAATCATACAGGTAATATTTCAACAAATGGAGGAAGTGGATGGCAAGGAGGAGCAGCAGGTACTATATGGGAGTTTTTACAATAATAATCTTAATAAAAAATATAGCTAAACTTCAAGTTTAGCTATATTTTGATAAAAGTTTCTTTTAATTAGTTTTATGCAGAAACTTCTTTTACTATTTCCTCAAATACTTTTGGTTCTGTTTCAGCTAGACTTGCCAATATTTTTCTATCAAGCTCAATGTTTTTAGATTTTAATTGTGCTATGAATTTACTGTAAGTCAATCCAAGACTTCTTACACCAGCATTAATTTTTGCTTGCCAAAGTACTCTCTTATCTTGCTTTTTAGTTCGTCGATCTCTATAGGCATTTGTCCATGCATGTAACAAAGCTTCTTTTGCTGCTCTGTAGTGGGATTTTCTTTTCCACATAAATCCCTTAGTGTGTTTTAGAAGGTTTTTTCTTCTTTTGCTAGCTGTTACACCTCTCTTAATTCTCATAAATAAATTCTTTAATTAATAAAATATTCTAAAGATTGATAGATCTTTTAATCTTCTTTATAGATACAATTATTGACATATCTTTTCTCTTTGCTCTTCTTTGTTCCCCAGATTGCTTACCATTATAGTGGTTCTGACCTTGCTTCATCGTAATAACTTTATTGTTATTAGTTAATTTGATTCGTTTGGCAAGAGATTTTCTTGTTTTTTGCTTAGGCATAGAATTTTTCTAAATTATTAAATAAATAATTACTGATTATGTTACAAATAATACCATATTTATATTTTTTTTGCAAGGGTTACAATGATGCCTTGTGGACTTTGTTTCATCTCTTGGTCTATTTTTATATTTTCAGGTAAATTACTAATGATTAGATTCATTTTTTCAAAAGCACTTGACATGAAAGCTTTTTCTCTTCCTCTTAATCTCATGTCTAATTTAACTTTATGTCCAGCTTCAAGAAATTTATAGGCTTGTCTCATCTTTATTTCTTGATCATGCTTTTCTATTTTAAAGGATAGTCTAATTGTTTTTAAATCAAATTTTTTTTGTTTAGCTTTATGTATTCTTTGTTGTTTGTTTTGAATATATAAAAACTTTCCATAGTTCATTATTTTACAAACAGGAGGAGTAGCATTTGGTGATATTTCTACTAAATCTAATTCTTGTTCCTCAGCCATGTTCAGAGCTTCTGTTAGATCTAAGATTCCTAGAGCTTCTCCTTCGGATGAAATTAATCTAACTTGTTCTGCAGAAATATCCTTATTAATTTTATGGACATTCTTTTTAATTTGATTTGAATTGTGTTGTATCATTTATAATTAATTATAATAAATATTATGTGGAGATGATGAGATTTGCACCCATGTTTAAAATGTAATTCAGTAAAAAACTTTTATAGGTTTATTTGATTTCAAAGTAATAAGAGTAAATAATGAAATCAAATAAAGAAAATACTCTTATTTTGTACTAAAATTTTGATTAAACTTATGTACAAAGCTAAGTTTGATCTAAGTAACATTGGTTATGACACCAAAAACAACACTATGTTACCTTATATTGTTTGATGGCAGTTTCTTAAAAGTTAAGCAACTGCATAACCGAATCCATTGGATCGGTTTGCAAAAGGATTTGCATTTACGGTTTGATACTGTTTTTAAACACTATGTATCAAAGTGTTACCTAATTCTTTAAAGAACATATACATCTTATCGAAACTATAAGCATCCCCAATGTGGATCAGTTATTTTTGAGAGATCTCTTTATATCTCGAGATTCTTCTCTTTCTCTAATGGAGTGTCTTTTGTCAAAAGATTTTTTCCCTTTGGCAAGAGCAATTTCTAATTTTATAAGACCTCTTTTTAAGTATAACTTAATAGGAATAATTGTCAAGCCTGAACTTTTATGATTTATAAGTGAATCAAGCTCTTTTCTATGTATTAATAGTTTTCTATTCCTTGAATTCTCATACTTTATAAAGCTATGATTTTGATAATAGGGTATATTGCAGTTCACTAAAAATAATTCATTTTGATATATATTCACAAAGGCTCCTTTTAAGCTAGCTTTTCTAGTTTTTATAGATTTAACTTCATTTCCCAATAAAACTAAACCAACTTCATATTTCTTTATGAACTCATAATCAAAGCTAGCCTTTTTATTTATAGATAAAATTTTACTCATATGACAATATTCTAACATAAATCTCTTTAAAATAATAGTAAAATTAGAATTTAGTATTTTATTACTTGCCAAAATAAAATAAATTTGATATTATTAAATGTGTATTTGGGGGCGTAGCTCAGTTTGGTTAGAGCGTCTGCCTGTCACGCAGAAGGTCACCGGTTCGAGCCCGGCCGTCCCCGCATAAAATTAAAAAGTATATTTAAGTTTAAATATACTGGTAGAGATTAATTAAATTATAGTTATTTGTTATTTATCTTCTTTCTTATTTTTTGTTGGTTTATGTATAGATTTATATAAACCATAAGATATAGTTGTAGCACCCCCTATAAAAAATAATACTTTGAGTGTTAGAGTGCTAGCCTCTTCTGAGTTTTTAACTAGACCAGTCTTTATTAGTATCGTGTTAAAAATTGGCCTTGTTAAATTAAGTATAATGAACTCGTCTAATGGAGTTGCTATCGATAAGAAAATCACAAAACTGAATAGCTTATTAAGCATATATAGATCACCTTTTTTCAAAATAACTATATATATAATACTATATTATAGTATATTCATCAAGAGTATAGTTTTAATATAACTAAAAATTATCTAGTTTTTAATCTTATATACATAATATATAAATAAAATATAATTTTATTGAATATGATTACTTTTGGTGATAAATAATCTATATCATAACCTTGAAAACTTCTTTTGAATCTGGTGATTCCAGACCAACTATCTTTTTTGTCAGATATACCCCAAAAATCATAAATTTGTTTATTTTCTTCTAAAGCTTTTTCTATACAGCTCCATTGTAAAAGATATGGTGCCATAAATTCTCTCTTTTGATTATCAGATCCTCCGTGTAGATAGATAGATTGGTTTTTAGTATGGAGCATTATATTACCAGCTAAAACATTATCTTTAAATTTTGCTACTGCTAAGAAGGGTTTAAAAGTATTAGATTTTTCACTTAGTATATTTAAATAATGCTGTTTTGAGTGGATTCCAAATTGACCTCTTTTGCTTGTTATTTCTAATATTTTATAGAATTGATCAAAATTTTGTTGGAAATTAGAATTATCTATATATAAAAATTCTACCAAAACACCCTTTTTTCTAGCTAGATTAATATTATATCTAGTTTTAGATTTTAAATTAGATAATAATTTTTCTTTTCCTAAAGTTAAATCTAGAATATGTGTTTGTAAGGGTAATTTATTCTTTGGGAAATCTGCACAATATTTTTGAAAAAATTTATTTATGATTAATTCATTAGATTCTTTTTTTTGATCTGATTCTATTATACAAAAGCTGATATTATTATTTTTTGCTAAAATTTTTAACTCTTTGTAGAATTTATGGAAATAAGCTGATTTTATATCTTTATCTAAAATAAGTGGACCTTTTGGGATAAAAAAATATTTACCAAGATAGGGGATAGAATATTCAAAGATACTAGAATATATTACAGGATTTTTTTTATCATATATTAATATCCTATGAGTTTTTATTTTCTCTGATTCACTTATCTTGATCCATGATTTTGATTGATAAAATGAGTCTTGTCCAAACTCTAAATTGGAATTATCTAATAGTTCTACTTTCATATTTTATGTACAGACAAAGTTCTACTATTTATAATTTTATTTATTTTATCTTGTGATGCAAGACCAACAGTAGCTCCTATTTTTTGAATGACTGATCCAGAATTTATAATTCCATATTGAAGGGATTCTTCCAAAGAATGCTCCTTTATATGAGAAGCTAAAAATCCAGATGCAAAAGCATCACCAGCTCCTGTTGTCTCTACAATTTTTTTGATATTTGGTAGAATATTAATATGTAAAATTTTATTCTGTGTTCCAACATAAGCTCCATTTATTCCATCTGTAAGTGAAACAGTTTTTATTCCTTTTTCTAGTAAAGATAATATCAAATTTGGTACAGATTCTTCGTTTTCTTCTCCTAAAATAAGTTGAGCCTCCTCTTTATTTATAAAAATAATATCTAATTTAGGTAAAATTTTTCTAATTAAATGCAATTGATTTTTTAGCATAAATGAACCAGGATTGAAAGCGAGATTTATATTATCTCTTTCTACTTGTTCCAAAACTCCATTTGTAATGATTTCTGAACCTTCTCCCATTGAAGTTAGATAAACCCATTTTGTATTTGGTAAGGCTTGATATGTATATGATTTTGCTGAATGATAACTTAGAATAACTCTTTCACCTTTTATAGAAAGAATAGTAGCTGAATTAGTTCTTTGTTTTGAAGATTGATTGATTAAATCATAAGGAATATGACTTTTTGCTAAATTTTTGATAATAACTTTAGCATCTTTATCTGTACCTATGTGACTATATAAGTTAACATTAATTCCTAAATTTTTTAGCCCAAAAGCCACATTGTGAGCATTTCCTCCAATACTTTCAAAAACATCTTTGACTGGAAGTTTTTGTCCTAATTCAAATGTTAAATCAAAGTTCCCAAGATTTGTCTCAGAAGGCTGAATATTTATTTTTTCTAATATAACAAATCTATCTAGAGTTATATCACCGACGACTATACAGTCACACATATATTTATTTAATTAGGTTGGTAGTTTTTAAATTGTATATTAACATTATAATTGATTTATTCTAAATAATCAATTATATGACTAAATTATTATTTTAATTCTAAAGTTATTATTCTTGTATTTTCTGATTGTAACTCAAAGTGGAGTATAATCTTTTTATTATTAATAAATATGGTAGGAAATTTATCAGCCCATTCTATTAAAAAAATATCATTTGAAGTTTGAATTTGAGATAAAATTTCTAATTCCTCTAATTCCCATTCTTTTTCTAATCTATAAAGATCAAGATGATGTAGTTTAAAATCATAATTTGGAATGTCATAAGATTTCATAATTACAAATGTGGGACTGGTTAAATTATTTTTAACTCCAAGAGATTTTGCAAAATATTGTGAAAAAGTTGTTTTCCCACTACCTAAATTACCTTGTAATAAAATTAATTTTGGTAATGAGTTACTCAGTATCTTCTTAGCTAATTTGTTAGCTAAATTCGAGGTATCATCTAATGATTCTAATATATAAATATCTTTCATCTTGTGTGAATTTTAAATCTAATTATATTTATATTAACATAAAATAGAGTTTAAATAAAGTGAAACATTATTTATATTTTTAGTCAAAATACCTTGACAAAATGCTTTAACTATGATAATATTTTAAATGTTAATTCAAATTTGGAAAAAAAATTATGGATAATAATGAAGTTAACAAAGGTTATGTTGGAGTTGGAACTCCCATTGAAGAAGGATATATAAAATCTTTTCAAGAAAACATACGGAGATTAAAGAAGGAGCACAAAACTTCTTCTAGAATTGAGACAAAAAATAATGATTCCAATATCGGAAGAAGCAACTCTTCTGATATTGGAGTGAGTTATGGAGAATATCATAGTTCTTCTAACTGTGACTTTATCTAAATAATTTTTCTGGATAGTCTTTTATAGATATCCAGATTTTTTTATTAGATTGATTATTATGTATTAAAGTGATATAATTTAGTTATATAAATTAGTTTAAAATTTATGAGTATTGTAAGTTTAGCAAAAAAAAGTTTATTTGTTTTTATTGGAATTGTAGTAGTAATTATTATTATTCTGAATGTTAGAGTTATTTCTGAGGGTGAGAGAGCTGTAAAATTAAGATTTGGTCAAGACACTGGTCAAGTTTTATCTCCTGGTTTAAATTTTGTTTTATTTTCCCCATTTGTGGAAAGTTTACAGGTGTTTAATATAAGAGAGCAAAAATTAGAAGTAAAAGCTGACTCAGCTAGTTCAGATTTACAATCAGTGTCTTCTGTTATAGCAGTTAATTATCAAATTGATGCTAGTCAGGTAGCTAAATTGTACTCTGAAATAGGAAAAGATTACGAAATAATTGTGATTTCACCAGCTATTCAGGAATCAATAAAATCAGCAACGGCAAAATTTACAGCATCAGAGTTAATTACAAAAAGAACTGAAGTTAAGGAAGAAATGAACAGAACTTTGAAAGATAGATTACAAAATAGATATATAACACTTTTGGATGTCTCTATTGTTGATTTTAAATTTTCTAAAGAATTTGACAGTGCAATTGAAGCAAAACAAGTGGCTGAACAACAAGCTCTAAGAGCAGAACAAGATCTAAAAAGAATAGAAATTGAAGCAAAACAAACTATTGAGAGAGCTAAGGCTGAGGCTGAATCTCTAAGATTACAAAAAGAAAATCTTAGTGGAGATTTGATAGAACTTCGTAAAATTGAAGCTCAAAAAGAAGCTATCCAAAAATGGGATGGAGTATTACCAAAATACACAGGTGACTCAACTCCTTTGATTAATCTTGATATAGAAAAATAAAGTATAGTTCTTTTAGTATGAAATATATTATTATAAAATTTGGAGGTAGCTTGATTACAGATAAAACTATTCCTTATAAATTTAATCAAAGTATAACGGAAAATTTAGTTCAACAGGTAAAATTATTCTTAAATGAATTTAATAAAGAATATAGAATTATTATTGTTCATGGAAGTGGATCTTTTGGACATACAGATGCTATTAAATATAATGTAGGAAATGGATTTGAAAAAGATTCATTCGGAGCTTGTAAGACACATTATTCTGCACAATACTTAAATCAGTTGGTTAGCCAAATATTTATTGAACAAAAATTATCTTCAATTTCACTTAATCCGTCAAGTTTTATATTTAATGATAAAGATAATAAAATTCAAGCTGAATGGCAGATTTTAGACTTTATAAATGATAAAAATATATTACCTATATTTTATGGAGATATTATTTTTGATAAAAATAAAGGGTGTCAGATTTTATCAGGCGAAAAAATAATTAATTTAATCACTAATTATTTATTATCTAAAAATCAAACTATTTCTCAAATAATACATTTAGGAATAGAAAATGGGGTTTATGATAAAACAAAAGAAGTAATTCCATTGATAAATGCTGATAATATTGATACAATACAATTTGATCAAAATAATAAAATTGACTCTACTGGAGGAATGAAACATAAAGTTTTAGAAAGTTATTATTTGGCAGAAAAAGGAATTGATGTATCGATTGTGAATGGGCTTGTAGAAAACAGTCTTTATAAAGCAATGACTCGAGAAATGTATTATGGAACTATAATTAAAAAATAAGTATATTTATGAAAAAGTTTTTTGTCACAACCCCAATTTATTATATGAATGGAGAACCACATTTGGGGCATTATTATTCAACAACATTAGCAGATGTATTTGCTAGATATTATTCTAAAACAGAAAATGGCTCATTTTTTTTGACTGGAACTGATGAACATGGTCAGAAAGTAGCAGATAAAGCTCAAAGTCTTGGCAAATCACCTCAAATATTTGTAGATGAATTAGCTCTATCTTGGCAGAATTTATGGGATAAATTAGGATTGAAATATGATTTTTTTATTAGAACTAGCAATACTAAACATAAACTTTTTGCTCAATATATTCTGCAAAAATTAAAAGAAAACTATGCTATTTATGAGAAAAAGTATGATGCCTTATATTGTGTGGGAGCAGAATCTTTTGTGACAAAATCAGAATTAAGAGAAGGAGGATTATGTCCTGATCACGATGAAGAACCACAAATTATTAGTGAGACTAATTGGTTTTTTAAGTTATCAGAGTATAAACTTAAAGTTAAAGAGTTAATAGAAAAAGATATTATCAAGATTCAGCCTAAATCAAGAAAAAATGAGACATTAGAACTTTTGATGAATGATGATTTAGGAGACTTTTCTGTTACAAGACAAAATGTAGAATGGGGTATACTGGTTCCTTTCGCTCCTGATCAGACAATTTATGTATGGATTGATGCTTTATTTAATTATATGTCAGCAGTTGTAATATCAAAAAATATAGATTTTGAAAAATTATCTATTCAAGAATTAATCCAAGAAATCTCAGATATTTGGACACCAGATTTACATATAATAGGTAAAGATATTTTGAAGTTTCATGCAATTTATTGGCCAGCTTTTCTTTTAGCTTTAGGATTAGATGAAAATCAATTACCTAAAAAAATTTTAGTTACAGGGATGTTCGTATCAGAAGGTAGAAAAATGAGTAAATCTCTTGGTAATACAATCTTTCCTCAAGATGTGATTACTGAATTTGAATCATTGGTTGGATTTGAAAGAGCAAATGAAGTCTTGAGATTTTTTGTAATATCAGAGATGAAAATTGGTAATGATGGAGATATTACTTTGGAAAGAGTGAAAGAAATCTATGAAAAAGAATTAGCAAATAAAGTAGGAAATACTTTTAGTAGAGTGGTTGGTATGGCTAAAAAATATGATATGTTAGGGGAAAGATTAAATCAAGAAAATTATCATAAATTCGAGATAGAGATTAGTCAGATTATAGATAATTATTTTGAGCAAAGTGATATTTATTCTGTTTCTAAATTTTTGTTAGAGAAATTAGCAGAGATAGCACGAGAAATAGAAGAAATAAAACCTTGGGAACTTTATAAGGAAAACAAATTAGAGGAATTAGAAAAATATTTATCAAAATGGTTGAGTTTATTAGAGATTTATACAGAAAAATTTGAAATTATAATGCCAAACACAGCTGAGAGTATGAAGAAATTAATTAAGGCTAAAGAAGAAGGATTAAGTATTTTTCCAAAAAATATATAATTACTCTTGATAATATAAAAAATATATGTTAAAATTTCTATGTAAAATTTATGGATAAAGTACTTTTCAGAATATGTTTGTAGATTTTACAAAAAATCTAATTTTATTTCTTATTTATTTCTAAGCCATTTTAAAATGGCTTTTTTAATTTGTTATTGAATAAAAATAAGAAAAAAGACAGTGAAAACACTGTCTTTGAAATTTAAAATAATTTTTTAATGGCTAGTTTGATCGCTTCAGTCCAATCATCTGGATTAGATGCATGTACTTTGTACAGTTCAATGTAAACTCCTCCTTTGGGATATTTTTCAAATTGTGCAACTTGAACTCCACTATAAGAAGAACAAACATTGTTGATACTAATAATAGTGCAACCTGTTTTTGATAAATCACGGATCTGATCATTGTCTCCATCTCCAAGATATATAATTATATCTTGCTTTTTGATTAAATCTTCTTTTGTCTCTTTATTGCAAAGCATTTCTCCATTGCAATTTTCGACATAGAACACTTCAATACCAGGAATAGATTGGAGTTCCAATGCCCATCCTTGAGCTACTCCTGACCAATCTTGGCAAGAACCTGAACAATCAGGTGTTACCAAAATTCTCATACGAGGTTTTTGCTCTGGAATTTCAAGGTAAGGGGTTGGATCTTCTCCAATTTCTATAGCTACCATCAATCCTTCTATATCTATATCATAACTTGATTCGCAAGTATGAATAGATTTACCGACTAGCTCTTTTATTAGCTTAGCTGAAGCTTTGACTGACTCTTTGAGCTTTTTATTAACCTGAATTGGTTGGTAGGAATACACTGGGGAATTACTAGACTTTTCACTATGTCTTTGAAGAGTCTCTTTTTTATGAGCTTTTTGACGATTCCCTCTTCCTCCTCTACGACCTCTTTTGGGTTTAGTAGAAGATTCGGAATTGTCATCTAAAGATTCTTTTTCAAGAGATGGTTCTCTTTGCTCAAGAGTCTTTTTTTCTGCCTTGTGAGCTACCTCTCCGGAATTGTGTTCATCTCCATGAGTTTGATCTCCCATACGAGTGGAGCCATCTACCTCTTGGGTAAATTTTTTCCAATCCTTTTTATATGGATCTTTCGGATCATAGATATAGTCCCAAGTGGCAATTACTTGCCAACCTCGGCTCAGTAGATCACGGTATCTTTTGTGGTCTCTTAAGTCTTTTGCTAAAGATCTTTGATACCATGTATCATTTTTATATCTAGAATCGTTCTTATAAGAATAAGATCTAGATGAAAGACTCATAGATATTTTTTGATTCCCATCAGATGATATCAATAATACTTTCCTAAAAGATTTATCAGTACCACCATTTCTACAGAAACCTCCGTTTGGAGTTCTTCCAGATTTTCCACGAGCTCTTTTTTTTCTAACTCGTTCTCCAATTGATATCAGAAATTTTCTGGGGTAAGAACCAGAAATCATATGTCTGGTTCTTCTATTACGATACCAAGATCTGCCTTGTCTTCTCATCATTTTATATCATAATTTTCTTTGAATTGAAATAAAATGCGAAGCCTGTTGATCAAGCTCCGCAAAAACAATCTTTACTCGGACCAAGCTTTTTGGGCCTCGCTCTTTAGAGCTTTAGCCCAATTCCACTTCTGACCTGCTTGGTAAAGGACAGAGTCAATTTTTTTCGCTCCTCCTTCTTTTGTTAGATAGCTGGCTGCTATTTCTCTCCAAATTTGAAGATCAGACTCTCCTGATAATACAAGACCTTGGAGGTCAATCATTAGAAGAGCCATCTCCTTAGGAGAAGGGGAGTTCTCATCATTGTCCTTACGAAGTATATCTCCAATCTTGTAGACAAGATCTAACATTCCAGATGGAATGAAGATTTTGCCTTTTAAAATCGAATCGATTATTTCTGTCATTCGATCCCGATCAGGGAAGGGGACAGATATTCGCTGACAACGGCGGAGAATTTCTGGAGGGAGTTCTTTCCGCCCATTACTTGTTAAGATAACCAAAATGTTTTCAGGAACTCCTTTGATCTTTTCTCCCTCAGGTGAGGAAAAAGAGAATTCTTCTAGAAGCTCGAGAAGAATTGCATTAAGGTCATCAGAGGCTTTATCAACCTCATCAATCAATAATACAATCGGTCCTTGCTGAGAAGCTTCAAGAGCTTTCCATGCAGGACCTTTTATCCAAGAATTTCTCTTCGTTACTATGCCATTGACATCATAACGATATAAAATTCTCTCGGATTTCTCGCGAGTGCATTGATGCTTGAGTATCGTTGCACCAATCTCTTCGGCAACAGCAGTCGCAAAAGAAGTTTTTCCAGCTCCAGGAACTCCGGTAAGGAGAAGGACTGGAGCGAACCCCATCTCCATTCTGGATTTAGCCAGACGGAGAAAGGTTGATAGCTCGGAAGAAAAAACATATGAATTAGACATAATAATTTACCTCAATATACTCCATCAAAGACTCTTTTTTAATTATGAAAAGTATTTGATAGAATATACTAAAGATAATATTATATCTATTAGCGAAGAAGATCTTGATAAAAAAGATGAGGTGCAATTATAATAAATAATTGCACCTATTTGTTAAATTACAATCATAGGAATCACCTCCTAATTTGGTATGGAGAAAATCAATGAATTTGGAGCTTTACTATTCTGACTATCATACTCCAGATTCTTGTTTAGTGCGGCGCGTCAGCAGCCTGCCAACCTAAACATCCCATAGACATCGGCACAAGATGAAGCTTGCTTTCCCAATGCATAGTTGGTAATGTATCATTAAAGATACATGCTCTTATGAAGGATCTTATCCGTCCAAAAGAGACTTCCCAAAGAGTCCATTCTCCTAAGACTAAATGAGTTTTTTATACTTAAGAATAACTATTCTCAAGTCGCTAATGTCTTAGACGGTCTAACATTAGCAATTTGGTTTTAAGATCACTTTATAATATACTCACATTGAGAATAATTCTATCCTGAGTATATAAAGTAAACCTCCCGCTACCAACGAGAATATCCCATTTCGCCTTAGTATCCGGTTCCTCTTCATCTAGTACTATCGGAAGTAAGGGGGACGGTTCAAATAGGTTTATGGCCTCACTTGAACATAATAAGTATATCATAAAAATATCATTATGTCAATACTGTATGACATAATTTAAAATCAAAAATATAGAATAATAAAGATATATTTACTTGACAAAATAATATAAATAATATATTCTTATTTAGTTCCTTATGTGAAAAATGCATAAATATATGTCTAAAATAGATAGATTCGATGAATATCTAGAAAATGCTCTTAAATTAGGGAAAAATAAATATCCTGAAGCTCATCGAGCTCGTCATGCATCTTTTGCTAATTCAGTAACATATTTAGTTACTGGTGCTAGTGGAGGATATGGTGGTCCAAGTATGAGAGAACATGCAGTTTCTTGGGCATTGTCTGGTGATGGATATCAAGAGGCAGGTGGAGGATTAGTTTTACAATTTCCTGATGGTCGTATTAAAATGGCTGGTGAGTGGGAGTACGAAGAAGCATGTGCATTCGCAGAGCCAATATGCTATGGAATTCTGCCTAAGATTTGTAAAAAAATTTATGAATTACAGTATTGTTGTGATGATGATCCTGAAGATATCAAAACACTTAATAATATGTTAGATGAGATTTAAACTTTTCTAATATTTAAAAAATTTTATCATATTTCTCAAACTGTAACAGTTTGGGGATTTTTTTATTTTAATGTTTTATCATATATTATTGACAAAGTCTTATTTATGTTATATAATATTGACATTATTTGATAAATATTTATATATGCCTTACTATTATAGTCCATTTAGAAAAGATTATGATAAAAAAAATAATTCTAAAAATCTTTCAAAACCAAAAGATAAAAAATACAAATCAATTTTTTGTGATCCAGATATAATTAATAGCCAAGGAGTCTTTGATATAAATGGGAAATTGATAGAAAATGAACATTACTATTGGCTTATAAACTGGTATCCAAGAACAGAAGGACATACTATGATTATCCCAAAAAGATATATTACTGAACATTCAGAAGAGAGTGAAGAAGAGATTTTAGCAAGACATAGTCTAATGGTCTATGCGATTGATATAATGAAAAAAGCCTTTGATACAGATGCAACGGAAATTTTTAATCAAAGAGGTAGAGAATCTTATTCTAGTGTAGATCATTTACATTGGCACTTAGTACCTGTCAGAAAGAATGATCCTTTATGGAATGGAAGTTTTCATAATATGGAGAAAATGGGGTATTTCTATACTGATACAAAAGATAAACAAAAAGTTGTTATGTTCCCAATTGAAATTCAATATGCCCAAACTAAATTACAAGAGCTTTTAGCCAAAACAATAGGCGAATTTACAAAAATATAAGAAATCTGATATAATTAGATAATTAAAATTAGATTTGAAATTGATGAATAGAAAATTTTCTTGGAAAAATTTACCTAAACCATTTTTTGCTTTAGCTCCAATGGAAGATGTGACAGACACAGTTTTTAGACAAATTGTAGCCTCTTGTGGTAGACCAGATGTTATGTTTACAGAGTTCACCAATGTAGAAGGATTAGCTTCAGAAAAAGGTCATAGTAAAGTTGTGCACAGATTGGATTATCAGGAGATAGAAAAACCTTTGATAGCTCAAATTTGGGGAATAACACCAGAACATTATTATATCGCATCTAAATTAGCTTTGGAGAAAGGTTTTGATGGTTTGGACATAAATATGGGGTGTCCTGTTAAGAAAATTATTGCCAAAGGAGCTTGTTCTGCACTTATTCAGAATCATAATTTAGCAAATGAAATTATCCAAGCCGCCAAAGAAGGTGGGGAAGGATTAGAAATAAGTGTGAAGACTAGAATTGGTTTTGACAAGATAGACACAGAAAATTGGATTGGGAACCTCTTAAATCAAAATTTAGATGCACTAACAGTTCATACAAGAACAGTCAAAGATTTATCCAAAGTTCCAGCAAGACATGAAGAGTTAACAAAAGTAATGGAGTTAAAAAAATCTCTTAATAAAAATACTATAATAGTAGCAAATGGAGATATCGAAAGTAGGCAAATGGGACTAGAATTAGCCTCGGATTATAAGATAGATGGATTAATGATAGGTAGAGGAATATTCAAAAACCCCTGGATATTTAGTAAAGAAATAAATTTATCAGAGATTACACCAAAAGAAAGAATTTTGAAGCTAAAAGAACATCTTATTCTCTTTCATAAAACCTGGGGTAACAATAAAAATCTATCCATTATGAAAAAATTTTTCAAAGTATACCTGTCCAATTTTGAGGGATCAAGTAAAATAAAATCTGAACTAACCGAACTAAATCAAATAGATGAAATTTTAGAATATTTAAATAAATATGTAAATTAGGATTGACATTATTTTGGGATTATAGTATAATAAAAAATGTATTGTACATTAGAGAAATTAAAATATGAAAAATGAAATTTTATTAAAACTGAAAACTATGCGAGGACCTCTCTTTTTGTTAGTTTCTTCACAGCAAAAAATGCTGATTGATAACTTGAAGATTGATTATAATTACTCAGATTACGATATTGGAGAATCTATATCTAGTATTTTAGCAGGATTTGTTCCTGTTGATATTGTGTCAATCCAAATAGCAGAGATTTTACAAAATATAAATTAAAATTTGTTATAAAGTTTATCTATAGAAGCTTTTTTATGAAAAACTTCTATTTTTTTCTTGTTAAAATACAATAATTAGTGATATAATTAATATGTATATAGAAATAAATTAAAACTAGAATAAAGTATGAATATAAAAGATGCTTTTCTTTCACATAATAATTTTGAAGCTATACAGCTTTTGCAAGAATATATTGATTTTATTAATAATAATATGGAATCAATCTCAGGATGGAAATCCTTTAGACAGGTCTATTATGAACCTGTTATTTTTAGTTTAGTTGAGGATGCTAATTTAGATTTAATTTTACTAACAAGAAGATTCTTTAGTGAGAGAAAGATAGAAAATGGCTTTCATGATGATGATATTATAGAGTTTTGGAGTAAAGATATATCGAGTTTATTTCAAGCTCAATTTGGTAGGAATATTTGGGGATATATTTTATCCCAGAAATCTGAAGTACACTTTGAAGTTGTACTAGATAATGATAATTTAATCTGGGTAGATAATAGTATTCCGAAATATTTAAATGAATATATGAAGATTCATAATCAAAATTTTCAAGAATTTCAAGATAAATTAAAAGTAATTTTGGGAATTAGTCAGATTTTAGATAAATGGCTAGAAGAACAAATATCTAGCATAAAAATTAATTTGGAAGAAGAGGTTAACAATTTAATTCAAGAGGAAATATCTCAATATCTGGATTTGTGGCAACAAAAATATTATTGGCAAAAACCTAAAGATATTCTAGATTTTGTTATTTCAATCAAAAAAGATTTGTATCAAGAATATAAACTAGAATTTATATATCAAAATAATAATATAAATATAGATAAAAACTTAGATTTATCAAAAGAAGAATTAACAGAATTAGTTAATCAAGAATTAAGAAATATATTAGAATTTCTATCAGATCCAAATAATCTAAATCAACAGAAAAAAGATCTTTTTATAAATAAATCATTGATTAGATTAGAAGAAAAAATTGGCTTTGTTTTAGCTGGCAAACTTAGCTTCTATATATGGGATTATTTATCTAGATTAGAAGAAATAAGCTCAGAACTAGATCTGGAATCAAATTTAGAAAAATATCAAACCCCACTTCTGGATACTGCCCAAATAGGGATTGATGTTTTAATTGATCAGTTTTATCAAAGTAATAAATAATAGTAAATAATATGACTACTAATAATATAATTTTAAATAATGAAATTAATATAGATTTAGAGAATATAAGTATATCAGATTTAGTTTTGTTAGAAATTTATGATTTATTAGAATTATTCGGACTAGAGATAGAATTAGAAAAAAATTATGTAGATTATAAAATACAAATGGCAATGCTTGGCAAATTAATCTCAATGATCAGAGAAAAAGATATTGAGACTAGTGAAGAAATAATAAATTTCTTGGATGAGCATAATTCTCCAGAAGAATTGTATCAAAAAATTAATTTTCTATTGTCAGAATTCACTGCACTAAACCCAGAATTACTAAGATCCATAGCTTATGATATTCCAGAGTTATTAGATTTAGCTGAAGTTAATATTTCTGATGAACTAATTATTCAAAGAGTTTTGCAAGTATCAGACAGATTAGAAAATTCTTATAATCAACTTAATTTAAGATAAATATATGTCAGAATTTATAAATAAATTAAAAGCTATTGTGGGAAGTACAGATAATTATGAATATTATGATTTAGACGAGATAGAAGATAATGATATCTCAGAAACTAATTCAAACTCTGAAAATAAAACTCAAAATCTATCTGAAACCCAAGAAGTATCAGAATCTGAGAAAAAAACTCTAGATATAACTGAGGCTAAAAAAACAGCAAAATCTATAGTAGCTAAAATTCTTGGAGAAGCTAGATATAGAGAAAAAACAACTAATGAATTAGATGAGATAAGAAACAAAATTGATTCTGGAACAGAACAAGAATTAAAATATGATCTAAATTTAAAAGGAGAAGATCAAAAAAAGGGTGGATGGAAAGATTGGGGAAAAAATTTTAGTAATACCCTTAGAAGTTTTAGATTTTCTTTAGGAGAAGAGGCATATGAGGATAAACATATATTAGATGCTATTTCTCCTGATATAGCTGAAAAGCTAGATAATTATATAGATAATTTATTAAATACACAAAATTTACAAGAGAGAGAGCAGTTATTACTAGGTGGTGAGACAGAAGATTTTATCAATGAATTAGATAATGAATTAGCTTCTGCTAGTGAATATGGCGGACTTGATAGGATGCAAAAACTTCAATTAAAAAAAGCATTAGATATTGTTTTAAATATCAAGAGAGTGACAAAATCTACAGAAAAAAATACTGGGACGGAAAAACAAATTGAATATAAAATAAAAAAAGAAATTCTAGAAACAAACTTAGAAGATTATAATTCTAGGCTTGATGAATTAAATCAAGAATTAACTTCAGAAGATTATAAAAAAGTTGCTGAAGATATAAAATATGATGTGAGAATGAAAGCTACAAAAGCAGCTATTAGTATAGCATCTAGAGCTTTAACTACAGTAGCAACTACAATGACTGGTGGAATTGGAGGAGGAGCAGCAGGAGTTTTTCTTGCAGGTGTTGAAGGATTTGGTAAAACATGGGCAGTTGAAGGAAAAAGTAATGCGATGATGGAGAGAGATCAAAAAAGGTTAGAAGAGAAAAATTATACAGAAATTCTGATAGATAGAGATTTATCTAAAATTAAAGAATTATTAACAAAAGAAGATGTAAAATTTGATTATAGTGATGATATAAAGTCAAAAAAGGAAAAATTAGAAAAAATTGAAGATGAGAATGAAAAAAATAAAGCAAAAGAGAAATTTAAACTTATTGATAGGATACAAAGTGGTGATGCTACAATTATTCCTGCTGAAGATTTAGCTAAAAAAAGAGATGAATTCAAGAAAGATTTTATTGAAAAATTGAGAGAGATAGGAAGTCCTTTTGAATTAAATAAAGAAGAATTTAAACAAGCATGGAGAAAAGAATGTTATGAAAAAAAATATGTTCCATTAGAAACAGCAGAACAACTATATAGAAAAGGGGATATTTTAGTGGACGGAAAAGAATATGTTTCTTCAGTAGAAAATGATAATGATAGTATTCTATCTCAAAGTAAGCGAGCTTTGAATGAATTTAGGAAAACTCATATGGAAAAGATATTCAAAATTGGTGATCAAAATATAACCGAAGGAGATTACAAAAAGCTATCAGAATCTCAAAGACAAAATGTGAATATAGAAAGAATTTCTAATAATTTATGGGGAGATGATTCTAATTCCAATGAAGCTAATACTTTAAAAGATAATTATAACCAACTTTTAGAATTAAGAGGTATTTTAAAACCTAGAGGTGGTGGTGATAAGAAAAATTCCTATAAAGATGTAAGATTAATCAGATTTTTGGATGAACAAATCAAAGAATATGAAGAAACAGGATTGTTTTCTGATAATCTTCATGAAGTCAATGATCAAATCTCTGACATAAGTTATGATGTTAATAATCAAAGTACAGAACCAGAATCAGGAAAAAATAAAATACAAGAAAAAGTTAAAGAATATAATGAAGAACTATGGAAATATAGAATAGCATTATCTTTTAAATCAGTTAATGTTTTTAGTGACGGTAATATCAATAAATCTAGAGTATGGAACGGTGCCATGGGGTTAGTAGGGAATCTAGGTGCATATATGGGGGGAGTGAGTTTAGGACAAGGGTTTGAGTTAAGTAATGTAGAGGATAATTTGATTCAAGAATCTGTTGATATTCATGGAGCTAATCTTGGTATTTCTGAGCATATAAAAAACAAAGTAGAAGGAGTATTTATTGAAGATGTTAAAAATATTGTTGATAATTCTCTAAATTATAATGAAGAATTTTGGCGAGAATCATTTAAAATAAATGGTGATGGAGAATGGTTAAGTAAATTTGAAAACAATATTGAAAGTAGGGTAGTAGATTTCTCTAAAAATATTGGTGAAAATAGTTTTTCAATTCAAGATATTTTAAAAAATAAAGCAGCAAATCTTATTAACAAAGGATGGCTATTTACAGGTGCTTCTTTTGTAGCCAGTCCAGCATTGGATATCTTAAAGAATAAGTTATTTAATAAAGATAAAGCTAAAATAGAAAGTAAAAAAGATAATGATAATCCAATTAGGGAAAATGTTCAGAATGAAGATCAAGTTGAGTTAAATCCAGAAGAGGGGAATTCAAATGATGGTGTTAGTCCAATTGTAGAAGGTGAGATTGGTGAGAATGTTTTAGAGGGGAACTCTGAAGTTAATACAGAAGAAGGTGCAGATAGTGGAGAAAAGATTAATTTAAAATCAGAAACTACACCTCTCGTATTAGAAACTACAACTATCGTAATAAATCCTAATGAAGAATATGAGTTTCTGTTTAAGGGTGAAAAACAAGGAACAATTAGAAAAAGTGAGAGGGGTATTAATCTGATTTCTAAAGACAAGAATAATTCAGTTCCTATTGATGAAGCCAACCCATTTATTTATTATCAGAATGTACAAATCAGGTTTGACAATGAAAAAAATGAGTTAATTATGAATGCAACAGAAGACTTTGAAGTTAAAAAGGTTACTCCAGAAAGTTCAACATTAACAGAGAGTGTTCCAGGAAGCTCAGATGAAGATCAAACAGAAATCACTGAAAGTAGTGATGAAACCACTAATATAGATACTAATAATCCAGAAAATAAAGAAGTCTCAGAAAAAGAATCTGATAATACTATAATAATTGTAGATGAAACTCAAGAAGAAATTAAGCCTATAGAAAAAATTTCTAATCTTGATTCTGATTCTATAAAAAATAAAGAATATAGATATAATGAATATAAAGATCAGATAGATATAAGTATAAATTTGACGTCTGAATATTGGAAAAAAAATTATGACATACCTGTAAATTATACAGAAAGCTTTCAAGTATATCAACCTAGAAATGAAGATAAAGAATCTTTTAATATTATTCATTTAAAAGATGGTAATTTTGCTTTATTCCCATCAGGAAAAATGATAAATAGAAATAAAATTTCTATTTTAAAACTGTTTTTTGATGTTAATAATTTAAATACAGAGGATCTTGATTTAAATGTTATAAAACCAGTTATAATAAGAGGAGGATTTTTAGAAGGAGAGCCTGGAAATTACGAATTAAAAAAGGGAGCTTCTTTTAACCTTGTTCATAAAGGATCTATAAATGAAGTATATATAGAAGAAAATAATGAAAATAAAGTTGAAGAATCAAATACTAGTGGAGAAGAGACAATATCACAGCAAGTGAAAAAAGATAATGTAATAGATTCTAATGAGAATTCTGATTTGCTAGTTGATGATGATTGGGAAAATTGGTTGGAAGAAGATGAGTCTAATGAAATTACTGAAACAGAAACAGTTGATTATGATTGGAAAGACTGGTTAGAAGAGGAAGAATATGAATCAGTTAATTCAAACAATACAAAAAAATTAGAAGAAATAGCTACCGAAAGTGTTGAGGCAAATACGGGTATATCTCCTCAAGGTGGGGGCGATAATCAAGAGTCACAAGACTCAGTTTTTGAACAAGAAATAGATACTCTTATTTCAGATACAGAAAATTCAATAAAAAATACATCAGAAAGACAAAAATCATCAGTTCATGAAGAAAATAATTCTAAAGATTTAAATGATACAGAAGAACAGGAAGAGAAGAACAGAAAACAAGAATATAGAGAAGAAGATGTTTCTAAAATATTTGAAAATATAAGATATTTGGAAGAAGATTATAATAAATTTTTGTATAAAATGAAGGATTATATAGATGGAATAACTCAAAATGGTAATAGATTTTTATATTCTTTAGATGATGATAGTAAATATAAATTTAAATTGAGTATAAATGATTTAGAAGATTCTTTTAATGAATTTAAAGAAATTAATAGATATTTAATAAATAATGAAGATAAAATTTTTGATTATACAAAAGATGAGTTACTGTCTACAAATCTTTCTAATGAAGACCTTCAATATATAAATAATAAAATAAAAGATATTATAGATACTAATGGTATAATGCAAGATTTATTTAGAGTATATTATAAATTTGACGAGATATATGAGAATAAAGATATATATATTATAGATGAATTTAGAGAACAAGTATATTATTTTAAAGAGAAAATAGATGAATATAAAGATAAAGTTAAGTCTATAGAAAATGTAATGAGAGACATTTCAGAGAGTGATAAGCTTTGGGATTCTGAAGAATAAAATTAAATCTTGTACTATTTTTGGACAAAATAAATATTTTATGATATAATATAACTTATTATTATATAAAACATTTTATTATGGAAAATACAGATTTAAACTTAAAACAATTCGTAGAAAATTTAATAGCAGAAAAAAAATATCCAGATTTAGAACAAGAAGTAATTGATCAAATGAAAGAAGATTTATATTTAAGAATAGAAACTCTTATAAATGTTACTATTGTTAATAATCTTCCAGATGAAAAATTAGAAGAATTTGAATCATTAATAGATAAGCAAGCAACTCCAGAAGAAACTCAAAAATTTATGTCAGATAATATACAAGATTTACCAAATCTAATCTCAGAAACATTGTTAGATTTTAGAAAAAATTATTTAGGTTTATAAGCTAATTATTTTATAAATTATGAAAAGTTTAGAAAATACTTCTAAAGTAGGAGAATATAAAGAATTAGAAAACTCTACTGAAGCAAAAGATAGTTATATATCTCTAAAAGATTATCAGATACCAGAATTAGTAGCTGTAGAAACAGGAGATATAGTGGAACAACAATCCCGCGATATTGCTGAGAAAAATTTAGATAAAGATCAAGAAAATCTCAAAAAATCTGGGATAAAAGGTTTTATTAAAAATATCTGGAAACATAATATTGCTAAAGAATATACAAGGCAAATAGAAATTAATAAAGCTAGAAAAAATTTATTAGAATCACAGAATATTTATGCAGGTGAAGATGATTCAATAAATATAGAAGATGCTCAAAAAGAAGCTATGAATGCTTTGATAGAGAGGTTTGCTTATCAAGATGAAGAAAAAACAACCTTAGAACACACAGAGTCAGGAGAGAAAAGAGACAAAATAGAATTAGGTGATTTTAAGGATTATTTGATCAAATATATTAAAAATGAAATTACTTTAGAAGAATTTCAACACTATAAAATAATATTTTTAGAAAGTGATCAAGCTTATGGTGAAAAATATGAAGATAATCAATTAAAATATTTTGATAATATATTAGAAGTAGCTGATAATTTGAAAGTAAAATTTGATCATGAAAAACAATTGAGTGATTTGGATGATGTAGAGTTAGAATTGACTAAAATTTTAGAGCAAAAATTTGATAAAATAATTATTGCTCGTAATGCTAAATTGGGAGTAAGAACAGAAGCTCAGTATACTAATTCAGATAGAGTTGTGGAGTGGATAAAGAAAACTCCGGTTGGTAAACTCGTAAGTCCAACTACATTATCTTTAGCTGTGGGAATAGCTTCTTCTGCTATTGCTTCATCATTCCAAGGTGCGACAAAAGGTTTTGCTATTGGAGCTGGAATAGTAGGAGCAGGAGCTTTAGTTTCTGGAGGAGTATCTTCTATGAAAGAAGGGAATAAATTGTCTAATGAAAGACGGCAGCATAATAGAGAAATGGCAAAAGGTGGAGAAATAGAAAATAAGTCTAAAAAAAGAGAAGAATTAGAGAAATATAGATATGAGACATTGTCAGCAAATCAATTATCTGAATCTCTTGAGATTTATTTAAATACTAAAATTGATGAAGATAATAGAGATGAGATAGAAAAGTTATTAACTGAAATTGAAGCTAAGATTTTGGTTTCAGATACTGAAAAAATAGATCTTATATCTTATTCTAGATTTGATAAAATAGAACAAGAAAGAACCAGGCTAGATATTAATAGAGCTAGGCTAAGAGTTAAGTTAAATAAATTTGATAAAGAAAAAGCTCAAATAATTCAGACAGATCTACAAGAACCAGATTATGGGAAAAAACTAAAATTAGAAAAGGAATTTTTACTTGATAATCAAGAAAAAAAAGATATATTATTCCAAAAAATGAGAGGAAGAAAAATGGCAGGAGCTTTCGTTAAAGGAGCTTTGACATCAGTGGTGGCAGGAGCAGTTTTTCAAGAAGGGACAGCTTTATTTGATAAAAACAGAGATGGAGTCATTGAAGGGTTAATGAATAGAACTGAAGCTAGTTCTTCAATTACACCTTTAGAAAAATTAAGAGAATATATTGTAGGAAAAATAGAGGAAGGAAAAAATGTTGTAGAAAAGATTATTCCTAAAAATATTTCATTAGAAAATACAGAAATCAAAATTTCTTCAGATAAATATGATATTATTGATTTAGATAAAGATGGGATTTATCATATTGTTGATAATGAAAATAATGTAATTCATCCAGATATAGATATAGAATTCTCAGAGGACGGTACTATATCAGATAATGTTATAGATAGATTGAAAAAAAATGGAATTGATGTCTCTCAACATACTATCCCAATTGAAACAGGAGAAACTGTTGAAAGATTGATTGCTATAGATGAATTTATAGAAAATAATAATGGGATTAATGTAGATTATGTAGATTATGCTACTAACAATACTGATTTTGCCGACGGGAATGAGTTAGGTTTTGATTATGGAATTAATGAAGATAGAGAAGTTATTCTTAAATTAAATATGATAGAAAATGGTAGTGTGACACCATCAGGAGAGAGTATAAATGTAATTGATGAAATGTCAAAAGGTAATGTGAAAGTAGCTTTTTATGCTGATTCTGATTTATCTAAAAAAGCTTTGGTTATTATGAAATTGGATAGAAATGGAGATATAATAGTTCCTGATACTATAAGAAATAATTTTTTTGATAATGAAGGAGAATTTATAGGGGGTAGAATGCAGGTATTAGTAGATAGAAATAATCCAAATACAGATCTTTTAGAGTCAGTAGCAATAGCTGGATTAGAAGGAAAAGGAATTATGGAAGCTGTAGTAGAGACCCCTAATATTTTATATAAAACTAATTTATCAATGGAATTTCCTATAGAATCACAATTCATAACAGAATCAGTTGATGCAGTTAAGATACTAGAAGCTCCTGTTAATCTTCCAGTTTATGACACCTTGAAAGATAATAGTAGATTAGAAACACTAAAATCTAATAATCCAAAAGCAAGTTCTGTACTATCTCGTACTAGTATACCACAAGAACAAGCTGAGGCTGTTTTTACAAGAGTTGTTGGAGAAGATATAGATAGGAATACTCAATCTGAAGTATCTGTAGAATTAGAAAATGGAGAACAAAAAAGTGAAGTAGAAAAATTAAATAATTTACTAAATCAAGACTTAAAGAATGAAAGCTTTTTAACAAATAATAATGAAGAATCTATTTTAAATGTAAGTGATTTTATGAGTCTAGGTCAAAAATTAGACAATAATATGGATAATCTTTATATAGATAGAGATAGGTTGTCTAATGTTTATAATATAGATAAATTAGTTCAATTAGGATATGAATATAATATTATAGCTAAGTATAGCTCTGAGACTATAAAGAATATTTTGGATCTGGAAGATATGTTTCAAAAGGATTTTTTTAGTAGCTTAGAAAATATATCAAAAATATTTGATAAAACTTTATATATTAAAAATTTATTAAATGCAGAATCTAATAAATATTTACTTATGCCAGTTGGTTCTTTGGAAGATAGAATTAATATAGCAGATAAAGATCTGAGAGTATCTGTCATAGATGCTAAAATAAATAATAAAGTTTACGAATATGTAAATAAGATTATAGAAAATGATAATTTAGAATCGACTTGGAAAATATCTAGTGAAAATACTAATGAAATTAAAATGGTTGTATATAATTTAATTAAATTACATTCTATATTAAAGAATACAGTCTCAATGAGTAGTGATAAAATATCAGTAACCCCCTATAATAAATTATTAAATAAAATAGAGAAGAAATATTATGAGTATCATATGAGCTTTTTAAGTGAAGCAGAGGTGTGTATGGGGCTAATATATAATATTAAAGAGAGATTTCAATCTGGAGAAAGTATTTCTGATGAAGATAAAATAAAATTAGAAGAAGCAAGAACTAAACTTGAAGATATAAGAGCTAGATTTAAAGTAATGCAAGCTCAACAAGACAATTATAGCATTAAAGAACAAATTTTGACTTTAGACGAGAATTATATAATGGAATTATCTCAATTTCCTATAGAATCGATCATAATTCAAGAGATTAATGATATTAATTCAATTTTGAATGCGTAAAAATTTTTAATTTGGTAGATTCAAGAATCTAGTGCAACATAACTAAAGAATACCTCATTAGGGGGTTCTGTATGTCTCTTTATCTCTCTATATATACTGCTTTTACTTAATCCTAATTCCTTTCCAATATCTCTATAACTCCTAGTTCTTTATATGCTTCTATCTGTATTCTGTCCTTATATTTTATTCTCTTATACTTCCTCATAATTTATTCCTTGATACTTTATTTATTCATTTTACACCGTTGCATTAGATTTCTGAACCGAAGTTAAATGAACTAAAAACCCTATATTTAATAATACAGGGAATAAGGTTTAATGTGTATTAGATTTTACTTATTTTCTTTAAATAGGTTAGATATTCTAGTATAATTTGACTTTCTAGTTTTTCCGTGATCTCTTCAGTCTCACCTCCAAACAAAATCGGATAAAATGATTCATAATACATTTTAGATTTAGAATTAGAGATAAGATAGACTAACAATATGCTAGCCAAAGTGTTGTGATAAACTCTGTTTTTAGGGTATTGATGAATGGAATTTTTTAGAGTATTATCTTTTAATTGTTTTAGTATTATATAAAAGCTAAATTCATTCTCTGAGTTTATTTTACCAGCATATTCAAAAAAATTAATCCAATCCTTGATATCCTTTTTGACCAAGTCCTCAATAATATATTTACGACAATCTAAACTTTTAGTTTTTAGATATTTTTTGGTATTAATACACTTGTTTTCTGGTGGAGTTACAATGAATTCCATTGAATAATTGACATTAGGTTTAATGATATTTAGATCTATATCAGACGGTCTGTCAAAAATTAAGTTGGGGATTCTATTAACTGAAATTAAACTTCCAAAAAAATTATTAAACATAATAATCACACAAAAAGAACTAGTTTATTATATCACAAAATTTTATTTTTACAAATATTGTTGCCAAATTAGGATTCGAACCTAAATTAAACGGACCAGAACCGTTCGTCCTACCATTAGACGATATGGCATTTATTCATAGTACATAATTAGTATACTATCTATTTTAATTTTTTTCAATAAATGATATGATTATTGTATAGCTTAACTAAAAATAATGATTACTTCCACTAAAGAATTACCAGAAGAAAAAGTAATAGAACAAACTCTAAGACCTCAAACTTTTGATGAGTATATTGGGCAAGAACAAATTAAAAAAAATCTTAATATTTCTATACAAGCTTCCAATAAAAGATCAGAGCCTCTAGATCATCTTCTATTTTATGGACCTCCTGGTCTTGGGAAGACTTCACTTGCATATCTTATTGCAAAATCACTTGGCTCAAACTTAAAAGTAACCTCAGGTCCTGCTTTAGAAAAACCAGGTGATTTGGCTTCTATTTTAACTAATGTAGAGCATGGAGATGTTCTTTTTATAGATGAGATTCATAGATTATCAAAAACACTAGAAGAAGTTTTATACTCTGCTATGGAAGATTTTGTATTGGATATCATTGTCGGTAAAGGTCCTTCAGCTCGTACATTGAGATTAGATTTACCTAGATTCACTTTGATTGGTGCTACTACCAAATTCGGGTCTCTTTCTGGCCCACTCAGGAGTAGATTTGGGAATATATATAGTTTTGAATTTTATACTATTGATGATATAACTGAAATAATTCGTCGATCTAGTAAAATCTTAAATGTGTCTTATAAATCAGATGATGTTCTTAAAATGATAGCTAAAAGAAGTAGACAAACACCGAGAGTAGCAAATAGATTATTAAAAAGAGTAAGAGATGTAGCTGAGATAAATTATAATGGATTGATGGGAAAAGAGACCGCCACAGAAACCTTTGATTTATTAGGAGTAGATAATCTTGGACTTGAAGCTGGAGATCGTAAGATATTAGAGGCAATGATTCATAAATTTGGAGGTGGTCCAGTTGGATTAGGGACTCTTGCTGCTGCTACAGCTGAAGAGACAGTAACAATAGAAGAAATATATGAGCCATTTTTGATGAGACAAGGATTTATTCAGAGAACATCTCGTGGTAGAGTTGTTACTGATTTGTGTTATGAATATTTAAATATTATTAAAAATTAAAAAATATGCAAGTATTAGGAATTTGGGTATCATTTATAATTATATTGATTACTTATATTATAGCTAGTATAATATCCATATATCATATTATAAAATTTGGGATAAATAAAAAAACTGCTATTATATCATCAATTATTTATTTTATTGCAAGTTTTTTAATAATTTTTTTAATCGTAATCAAATTAATACAAGCAACATTATTTATAAATAATTTATAAAAAGATATGGTAGATAGAGTTATTAGGCCTAATATTCATTTTTTGGGACAACATAAAGAAGAGAAAGTAGAAATTATATATAGAAGACATATTTTTTTTCTTGTAATAGGATATACACTATCTATTATATTAGGAATATGTACTCTAATTTTGTATTTTTGGCTTCCAAATCTGGTGCCATTTTTCAAAGAAGGTATAGGTCAAATTTTGTATGAAATATTAATTTTAGGAACAATTTTATTTTTATTATTTACCATTTTTTTAGTATGGGTACATTATTATTTGGATTCATACATTATTACCAATGAAAGAGTTTTAACTGTAGATCAAGTAGATTTTTTTAATAGAAAAATTGCTGAGGCTGATGTTGGAAATATAGAAGATGTGGAAGTAGTAGTGAAAGGAGTTTTTGCAACAACAATAAATTTTGGAGATGTTAGAATTCAAACTGCTGGAGCTGATTCTAGAACATTGTTTTTTAATGATATTCCAGAACCATATATTGCTAAAAATATACTATTGAAATTATCAGAGAAAAATAAAAAATCAGACTTACATAGAGCCTATACATATAAGCCTAAAGAAGAAGTTAATGAAAAATCTATTTAATTTATCCAAAATATTAATAGGGTTATTTGTATTAAATACAATATTTACTCTAAAAGTACAAGCATTCGGAGAAATACAAATTTCCGAGATTAATTATCAAGGTTATACCGTTTGGGAAGATTCAACAACACCAAAATCAAGTGATGAATTCATAGAAATTTATAATAATACAGATAATTCTATAAATCTAACAGATTATAAGCTAAGAGTTTTATCAGGAAATAGTGATAAAATAATAACTTTATCAGGAATAATAGAAGCAAAAGATTATCTTATAATCAGAAAAGTTACTCAATCACAGAAAAACACATTAATCCCACTAGAGAAAGTAATTTTTTCTAGTGATTTTAATTTGAGTAATACGGTGGGTGCTTTTATAGAATTGAGAGATAATAATAATATTACAGTTGATTCTGTAAACTTTTTTGGGAAATGGCCAGTAGTTACAGAAAATGGATATTCATTACATAGATTAGAAAATAATATTTGGGAGTCTAAAAAGATATCTTTATTACAAAAAGAATACAAAGAACCTATAGTAGAAGAAGAAATTATAGAGGAGGAAGAGATTCCAACTGAGACTGGAGAAGAGGAAACTTCAGAAGGTGTAATCTTAAATTATGACAATAAATTGAAAATCAGTGAATTCCTACCAGATCAAGGAACGAAATTTGAATCTGAATTTATAGAGATAGAGAATTTAACTAGTGAGGATATAGATCTTACAGGTTGGAAGGTAGATGATTTAATTTCTGGAGGAGGAAGTGCTAAAAGCTTGTCAGGAAATATTCCTGGCTTCGGATTTTATTCAATTAGGGTTTCTATGTTAAATAATTATAATTCAAATGCAGAGTCATATGAAGAAGTGAATCTGATTGATCCGAATGGAAAAATTCAAGATAAACAAATATATTTCTTAAAAGATGTAAAAAAAGAAAATAGTTTAGCTTTAATCAATGGAAAATTTGAATGGACTAATCAAGTGACAGCAAATTTATCAAATAAGCAATCTTTGATTATAGAAGAACCAAAAGAAGAAATATTAACAGAAGATAAAAATGAGATAGAAGAAGAGGAAGAAGTTAATGCTAATACTCAAATTGTAGAAGCGGGTTGGATTTATTTTACAGAATTTTTAGCAGATCCTAAATCTGGAACAGAAAATGAATTTATAGAAATCTATAATTCAACTAATCAGATTATCAAACTGGATGGATGGAAATTAGGAGATAGAGTAAAAACAATTACATTATCTGGTGAGATAAAGCCATATTCTTATAGAATCTTCAGAAATGTTGATACAAAAATTACTCTGAATAATACAGGAGAAACAGTCAGATTATCAAGCCCAGATGGAAATATTTATCAAGAAGTAGAAATCCCAAAATCACTTGTAGATCAAAGTTATAGTAAATTTGAAGATAGATGGTTATTTACAACTACTATTACAGAAGGAAAAGATAATATATTAACAGAACCAGCTATAATAGAGACAAAACAAGCTAAGAGTAAGACATCAGCATCAAAAACTAAATCAACTCAAGAAAAAGAAGATTCAAGTGTAATTTATAGAACAATAAATTTTGGAGAGATTTCTAATCTAAATCATAATGATAATATAGAAATTACAGGTATTGTATTTATTAATCTTGATAAAATTTATAAGAATTCATTTTATATTACAGATGGAAGAAATATTTTAAGAGTAACAATCCCAAATAATTCAGATTATAATATTGATTTAAATCAGAATTTAACATTACAAGGAAGTATTCATAAGACAAAAACTCAAATGTACTTAAAATTAAAAGATATTGCTGGTGTAGAATCTAAGAATTTTACTCCAAAATTTGAAATGCAAGATACTTTATCTCGTGAGAATGCTTTTGTCCAAATATCAGGTATCCTTAATACAAATACAGCTACAAAACTTGTAATTTTATCAGATAATCAAAAAGAAAATATTGTCAAAATCTCCGAAAATGCTTTTCGTAAACCAGAAATGAGAAAAGGAGATACAGTGCTAATACAAGGATTTGTGGAAGAATATGATGGGGAATTAAGATTAGTGCCATACGATGACAAACATATATCAGTTGAGACAGAGCAAGATACAAGTACAGAAAAAACTACAAAATCTAATAATATTGTACAGGCAAGTAGTGTAGATAATACAGATTCAAATAATCTTGTGAGTAGATATGTTCCTTGGGATGAATATGCAACAGAAAATCAAGAATTACTTCAGGATAGTAATTTTGCTCAATGGTTAGATAAATTTACTAAATCTATTTTTGACTCTATCCCCAAAGAATTAAGAGAAAATAAAATTTTTAGCTTAATTTTTCTTATTAATATTATTTGGTGGATATTTAGTTCAATTAACTTTAAAAAGAATTAAGTATGAGTAGTGATGAAATTTATAGAGAATTTATCATAGATTTATATAGAAATCCATTGAATAAAAGAGAAAATAAAAATGCTAATTTTACCAAAAGAGGCTATAATCCTATTTGTGGAGATGATTTGATGGTATATTTGGAAGTGAAAGATGGTATTATACAAGATTGTTCCTATACAGGAAATGCTTGTGCTCTTGCGATCGCTTCAGCTTCTATAATCAGTGAAGAGTTAAAAGGGCAGTCTGTAGAGTATATAAAAGAGCTTACAGAAGATAAGATTTATGAATTGATAGGGCTAGGCAAAGATTTGAATAGAATAAAGTGTGTCAAATTAATGATCAACACTATTAATGAAATGGAGATTAAATAGAATTAATAAGTTTAGAATAAATATGTTTAGAGTAGAAAATTTCAAAGTTACAGTAGGAAAGTTAGAAATTGTAAAAAATATTAATTTTGAGATTCCAGATGGAGAAATTCATTATTTGATGGGATCCAATGGAAGTGGGAAAAGTACTTTAGCATTAGGACTTATGGGATATCCTTCATACCAAACAGAGGGAAAAGTCTTTATCGATAATAAAGATATAAGAGAGTACACAACATCAGACAAAGCAAAATTAGGTTTATTTTTATCTATGCAAAACCCACCAGTGATAAAAGGAGTAACCGTAATTAATTTATTAAAGAATGCTTACCAAATTTTAGTCAAAAATATTTCTATTCTAGCTTTTCAAAAAGTTATTCACCAAGAAATAGAAAAACTAGGTATAGATAAAAGTTTTTTGACAAGATATGTGAATGATGGATTCTCAGGTGGAGAAAAGAAAAAATTAGAGCTACTACAATTGTCATTATTAAAGCCAAAAGTTGCTATCCTGGACGAGCCAGACTCAGGATTGGATGTTGATGCGATTAATCTTTTTGGTACAAGCCTAAAGCAGATTGTAGAGGATAATCATATGTCAGTCTTGATAATTACTCATCATACAAATTTGATACATAATTTACCCCCCACAAAAGTTTATATTATGAATAAAGGCGAGATTATAAAACAAGGAGGTCAAGAATTAGTAAGCGAAGTGGCAGAAAAAGGGTTTCAGGGAAAGTAGTGACATAAAAGTTATTTTTTATTTATTCAAAATTTTACTTGACAAGTCTTTTTTTTTTGATATGATGGATATGTTCTTTAGTCAAATTGTGTAAAATTATGTTTGAAGTTCAAGATTCTCAATTTGTAACATCTTCTTGGTCAAAAAATAATCCAAAAACATGTGTAGCTGTTGCAATAACAGAACAGGGGATTGCTGTAAGAAACAGTAATGATGAATCTAAAAACACTATCTTTTTCACCAAAGATGAGTGGGGAGCCTTCATTAAAGGTGTAAATAACAGTGAATTTGATATTTAGCTATTAATTAGCATTTATCAAATAATGTAGTATAATAAGGAGATAATAGATATTATCTCCATTTTTTATAAGATAATAAACAAGTATATGAAACCTATATTCTATCCAGGGTTAGGAGAAACTAGAGAAGATTATAAATTTTTATCCAAATATTTTAATATAGCAAAAATAGATTGGAATACTGGCGAAGCAACAAAATTTAAAGATTTTGATACAGTGATTAGTTTTTCGTTAGGATGTGTTTTTTCTTTAGATATAGCTTTACAAAAACCATTAAAAAAATTAATTTTATGTTCACCAACTCCATTTGAGACTTTAGGGAGTCATTTAGCAGAAGAAGTAATATTTATAATTGGAGAAAAAGAAGATTTCTTAGAAAAAATATTTAACCCATTATGTAAAGATAATGTAAAAATGATTATTGTGCCAAATGCTGATCATAAAATTGATGACAATTATCTTAAAGTAATTTTGAGTAATATTTAAAAAACATGAAACAAACTACACCAGATAAATTAAAAAAAAGAGATAAAATTATAGTAATTTCACCTTCTGACTCACTTTATTTTATGGGAGAAGCAATGGAAAAGATTGCAGAAAAAGGGTTTCAGGGGAAATAGGAACATAAAAGTTATTTTTAATTTATTCAAAATTTTTTCTTGACAAGTCTTCTTTTCTCAGTATATAATTAAACTACTATTATGAGAAAACATCATTATATAAATTGGAAATACACATTAAGTTTAATGCTAGAAATAAAAATTTCTTCAGAAAAAGAGCTCCCAGAACAACAGGGATTTACTCATTTGGCAGAACATATGCTATTTTTTGGAAATATAAAGCATGATTATGAAAATTTCTATAATAAAAAATATGAGTTATTTGGAAAATTAGAAGCTATAACAAATTCAAGTTGTGTTAAAATTTATGCTCAATTTGATAAAAATAAATTAGAAGAAGTAAAAGATTTTTTGATAAATATGATTTATACTTCTAATTTGGAAGAAAAAAACTTTACTTTTCTAAAAGAAGAAATGGAACAAGAAATTTATGAATATAATCAAAGTAGAAATTTTGATCATAAAAAAAGAGTTCAAAAATATATACCTAAATTACATTCTTTAGTTGGTAATTGGAAAAAAGGAGAACTCTCTTATGATGACTGTAGAAGAGCTCAAAATTATTGGAATGAATTAGTTCAGAAAAGCTCTATAGAAAATTATTTTATTGGAGATTGGAAGGATGAGTGGATGAAAGATTTTCAAAATATATTTAAGAATCAAAATAATGAACTTAAGATAAAGGAAAGTTCATTACAAATTATAAAAACTTCTAAAAAGGAATTAATTTTTGAATACTCAAATAACTATAAATTAAAACAAGATTTATTACTTTTTTGGTTTGAGGATATGGCTTATAAAAATAAAATGGAATATTTAATTTTTAGCAGAGAAAATAAAGAATATTTTTCTATAATTTCAGATAGTACAATTAATTTAGATTTATTTGTTTATGAAAACTTTATTCAAGATTTTGATTATATGAAAGAAATTTATTTGTCAGAATTGGGTATGGATATAGATATTATTAATTATAAATCAACTTTTAATAGGGTATATATTTATAATAAATTAACAGATACAAAAGATTCTACTTTAGAAAAAGTTTATAAAGAAATTCATAACCTAAAAATAGAAGACTATAAAGAATATTTCCCTTTTTTTAAATAAGGATAAATTTTTGATATATTATCTAAAAAAGTAAAAGCGATAAAGTACATATTGATTTTAGTTTATAATTTTTATGTCGTAAAAATTAAATTTTAATGACATAGATTACAAGATTATTACCTATCATTTACAATCAAATTTATTTAAGGTAATATATATGTAAATAGATTTAAAAATAAGTTTTTATGATTAAAAATCAAGCAGATTATGACTTAATTAAAACTTTAATCTCTGATATCCAAAAATTGGTGATCAAAGATGTTGTGCTTTATGCTGATAGGAAGATTGAGGCTACGAGGGAAGTAGTGGGGAGGCAGAAATTGTATGATAGATAAAGAAGTATTAGAAAAAATAGCTCAACAATCTACAGATATTACTGATGTAGTTAATAAAGCGACAGAACCTTTCTCAAAATTTACGATTGAATTAAGATCAATTACAAGTCCGATTACAACTCTTTCTAAGGATATTCAAAAAATTTTTACAAATTATAATAATCAAATAAATAATATTGCTATAAGTTTTGCTCATGTTTCATCTTTATTTCAAGATGCTTATAAAAGAATTAATGAATGGAAGAAGTTTTTTGATGAAGATATTTTAAAAATATTTAGTAAATACCACTACTTTGTAAGTACAGATACACCTATAGAAATAATAAACCATATTTATTTTACTTATTTAAAAAATCCCAAAAGAAGTACTATTGAAAATGAGTTTTATAAATTTTATCAAACAGATGATTGGAAAATTCTAGACTTTTATAAAAAATGGGAAGGTAATAAATTTTTAGAGAAAAGAATATTATCAATTAAAGATGTTGTAATGTATGTTAGAAGTACAAAAAAACCAAGTCCAAGATTAGTTTTGCCTGTTATTATAAGTCAAATTGATGGTATACTTTTAGATATTGCTAAAGATAACGATATAACTATTACAAAAAAAGATAAAAATAAAAAATATAAAAATAAAAATCAATCTGAAATTCATAAGGAAGTATTTAATTTACTTGAAAATTCAAATGAAATACAAGCAAATATAGCTTTAAATATTGTTAGTTCAATTTTGTTTCAAACAACCTATATAGGGAATAAACCTAAAAAGGGAAGTTATAATTTTAGCAGACATAAAATAATGCATGGTGAGGATATGAAAGGTTTAACTAATGCAAATATGATTAGAGCCTTTTTACTACTTGATTTTTTAGCTCAATTTTTAATTTCAAATGAAGAAGAAAAAACAAGACCTCGTCAATTATAAAATTTATTAATACCACAACCATGATAACAAAAGAAGACATAATACAAGCTTGTGAAAGGGTACTAGACCCAGAAATAGGGATAGATATTTATACAATCGGGTTGATTTATGATATCAAAATTACAGATAATATAGTAGATATCCTGATGACATATACCACACCTTTATGTCCATATGGTGGAAGAATCAAAGACGAGATAATTAAAGAAATAAGTATTCTAAACCCAGAAAAAGTCAATATAGAAGTTACATTTGAGCCAAAATGGGAAATATCTAACGAGCTAAGAGCATTATTGGGAGTGTAGAATTTTTTGTATTAAGTAGGTTTGCGAAAAAGTTGTTTAGATGATAGAATTTAGCTAGGTTATAAAAAGCTAGATTAAATGTCTTCAGAAAATTTATGAATAAAAAAGAATCAATAATTATTTTTAACCAAAATGAAGTTCGTCGTCATTGGGACGAGGAAAAAGAAATTTGGTATTTTTCGGTTGTAGATATTATTGCAATTCTCACTGATAGCCCCCGCTCAAGAAAGTATTGGAATGCTCTGAAAACAAAGTTAATAAAAGAAGGAAGTCAGTTGTCCCAAAATGTAGGACAACTGAAAATGAAATCCTCTGATGGTAAATTTTATACAACTGATGTTTTAGATACTGAAAATATTTTGAGGCTTATCCAATCAGTTCCATCTCCTAAAGCTGAGCCATTTAAAATTTGGCTTGCAAAAGTTGGATATGAAAGAATTGAAGAAACAGAAGATCCAGAACTTGCTTTTGAAAGGGCGATGGTAACATATTTAAAAAAAGGGTATTCCAAAGATTGGATAAATCAAAGGCTTAAAAGTATTGAAGTTAGAAAAGAGCTTACGGATGAATGGAATGAAAGGGGAGTGCAAGAAGGTTTAGAATATGCAATTTTGACAGATGAAATTACAAAAGCTTGGGCAGATAAATCAGTAAAACAATATAAGACTTTTAAAGGTCTCAAAAAACAAAATTTGAGAGATAATATGACTAATCTTGAGTTGGTTTTGAATATGTTAGCAGAGGCTTCAACTTCTGAAATTTCTAAATCACAGAAGCCAAAAGGACTTAATGCAAATAAAAAAGTAGCACAAGAAGGTGGAAATGTTGCAAAACAAGCAAGAATAACTTTAGAAAAACAAACAGGAAAAAGTGTTATTTCTTCTAAAAATGCAGTAGGATTAAGAAATAACAAATCAATTTCAATTGAAAAGAAATAATAATATATATCATTCATGCTTAAAAACTCACTATCAAGCAAACTTAAAAATTTAATAGATAAGCTACCAGAAGATGATATAAGTATATTAGAAATCAAGCAAGAATTAAGTGCGGATGGAACACTTTTATTAATAGCTTTACTTACAATCATATTTTTAATACCTGTTTCAATTCCAGGATTAAGTACTATCTTTGGCGGTGCTATTATTCTTATAACTATTAGTTTAATTCTAAGTAAAGAACTTTGGCTTCCATCTAAAATAAGTGAAAAAGAATTCTCTGCAAGTCAAATAAAAAAAGGTTTAAATATGGGGTTGAAGTGGTTTATTCGCTTAGAAAAAATTGCTAAAACTAACCGCTTAGAATTTTTAACTAATAATAAACTTGTTGAGACTATCAATTATATTTCAATTCTTTTAGGAACTTTATTACTTATGTTTCCTTTTGGGTTTATTCCTTTTAGTAATACTTTGCCAGCTTTGGCTATTCTTTGCTTTTGTATAGGAATTATGGCAAAAGATGGATTAATTATATTATTAGGTCATTTTTTTAACTTATTAAGTATAATATATTTCACTATTTTAGTTTCTGGAGGAGGATATGCTATTTTGGAAATTTTAAGATACTTTAACTTTAATTAGCTTTATTACCTAACTTTTTTTGAAGGTAATTAATTTTATACAATGAAAACAAGAGCTTTACATAAAACAAATTTATAAGTATAATTACTTATAATATTTTATAAATTAAATTCATAAATATGTTTGTTTTATTTTACTTACTAATTTTAGTTTTGTCATTCTATCTTTTAGCTATTATCTGCGAAGATTATTTTGTACCGGCATTGGATAGAATAGCACATAAATTTAAATTACCAGATGATGTTGTTGGAGCTACTTTTATGGCAGTTGGATCTAGTGCTCCAGAATTTTTCACAGCTTTTTTTGCTGTAATATTACCAGGAGATAAAGGAAATATAGGATCAGGTACTATAGTAGGATCAGCTATATTTAATATTTTGGTTATAGTTTGAGCTTCAGTTATGTACAGAAGATCAAAATTAACATGGCAACCTGTACTTCGAGACCTTATATTTTATGCTTTATCAATTATTTTATTATTAGTATCCTTTTGGGATGGAAAGATAGTTATAATAGAGGCAATTTTATTTGTTATTCTTTATGTGGTTTATGTTGTGATAGTTTTTTATTGGAAAAAATGGCTTAAATACACTGATGATAATCCGATTGAAATTCTAGAAGAAGAGATCAGTCAAGACAAAAATAAGTTTAATCACATTACAGTTAATATATTAAATTTGATAATTCCAAATCCTGTCAAATATCCTAAGCAATATTGGTTTACATTCATAATGTCAATTACAGCAATTGCAGGGCTATCCTATGTTTTAGTAGAATCAGCAGTTCATATAGGTGATTTATTAAATATTAACTCTACAATAATTGCTCTTACTGTACTTGCTGGAGGAACATCTATTCCTGATCTTTTATCATCAATTATAGTTGCAAAAAGAGGAAGAGGTGATATGGCGGTTAGTAATGCTGTTGGGTCAAATATTTTTGATATATTATTCTGTTTGGGGTTTCCTTGGTTAATAGCATTTGGTATGAATGGAGGCGAGCCATTATTAGTTGAAACAGAAAATTTAATTTCTAGTATAATATTATTATTTGCGACAATAATAGTGATAGTTTTTGTATTAGTAGTCAGAAAATGGGTAATTGGTTCTAAGACAGGATTATTCTTGATAGGATTATACTTAGCTTATTTGGTATATATAATTAATGTAAGTCTCTAATTATTAATATTATTACATTAATAAATAAAAAAGAGCATATAAATAGAATGCTCTTTTTTATTATGTGGTGGGTAGAGTAGGACTCGCACCTACGTAGACAAAATGTCGTCGGTTTTACAGACCGATGCGATTGACTGCTCCGCCATCTACCCTTAATTTATTCAAATTATAATTATATAAAGTGAATTGAGCCGAAAAGAGGACTTGAACCCCCGACCCATCGCTTACAAAGCGATTGCTCTACCAACTGAGCTATTTCGGCTTTACTTGAAATGTACTTATTTATTTTAGCAAACAAAGTATAATTTGTCTAGTAGATTTATCGCTTTTAGTTAGTAAAGAAAAAACTTCTATTTAAATAATAGAAGTCTGTAGTGTAGATTAAATTGTATTGGAGAGCAGATAGATATAATTATGAACATAACTACACTATTAAACTAAATACTATCATATAAATTTTAAATAGTCAAATTTTATTTTAATATTTACTTTATAAAATAATAACCATCATAAATAATCACTTTCTTATTTGTTTTTTTAGCTATTTCATAAAAGAAATTAGAATTTTCTTTATTAGTAATATATAACGAATCTTTTTCTAGGATTCCATTAGATAAATTTTGTTCCAATTCCAGATTGAATTTAATCGATTTTGCAAGGTCATATCTAGATAAATACCCAGCATTAATAGGAATATTATTTTTGCTAGCCCAATATAGAAAAGGAATATAATCATCATTTGATTTATAAGATCTTTTTCCTCCAGGATAAAAATATATAGCTTCCGCTGATTCAATCTCACTCTTCCAAAACAGATTCTGTTCTGAATTTAAGCTAAAAGATTCATTATTTGGAAATAATTTTTGATTTAAAAGAGGTTTTAGATCTATAATCTGAATTGTAATTAGAACTAAAATTATGTATAAGAATTGTTTCTTATACAGTCTATGTAGAAGATAAACACTGAAAATAATTATAATATACATTAATACCCAGATAAATCTCCCATTTGCTCTTAACATTGAAGATGCTTTCAGGAAATATTCTATGATTATAAAATTTTCAAATTGTCTTATTTTGTTAATTGTATCTAAATCTAATATAGCATAAATTGTTATTGAAAAAGTTACGAATATTAATAAGAAATTATTTTGAAGCCAATTTTTAATATGGTTTAAATTATATTTATATTTTGGTATTAAATATATTAATTTACTAAATAATAATATTATAGCTGTGATAATTCCTAATCCAAGATAAGCAAATCCTTCATATTGAGATTTATACTTTTGATTGAGTATTTGTGAAAAATTGGAAGCATTATATAGATTATCATTCATTAGTGCATATTGTGGATTCCAGAAAGTATTTATATTAGCACTAAATAATCCTAAATTAGTCGGATCTCCAACGGAATATGTAACAAAATAACCTATTATATACCAAATAAATATGGGTATAATTAATGCTAAAATAACAAAAATAAGTTTATTTAATAAAGTCTTTGTTTTTAGGAGTGTAACTAAAATTATTGGAAGTATCATAGCTACAAGATAAGGATGTATTAAACTAACTAAAATTACTAGTAAGATATTATAAAGAATAGATTTTTTGTCTTGCTTGAAATTTAGATAATTATAAATTGCCAGTAGAATTAACCAATGAGCAGTAAGTGCAGGATGATTAATTCTTGCTAGTAAAGCAGGGGTTAATTGTAAAAATATTCCTCCTAGCAAAGCTCCCTTTTTAGATAAATTTAATTTTCTAAATATTAGATATGCTATATATCCTTGCATAAATATATTAAAAAATAACCAAAATCCAAAATATTGAAAATTTTCTGGTAGAATAGAGTTAATTAGTTTAAAAGGTATAGCTAATAAGGGAATACTATCTGTAAAAGCCATATTTGTAGTAACTGGATATAAAAAGTTTTGTATTTCCCCAATAGGGAATGTAAATGCTTGTTTTCTATAAAATTCAAAACCCAATTGATGCTGTGGCCAATCACCTCCTTGCATTAACCAATCAACTTTTGTTGGGTTTAAATTTTGTATTCCAATTTTGGAGTTAAAAATTAAGATAGTAGATATAAGTAATATTATTATAGACTTATACTTTAATTTTTTAACAATTTCAGAAATCATTACTTCAACATTTTAGCTAAAAATTGTCCAGTATAACTACTTTTTACTTTGGATACCTCCTTTGGAGTTCCAGTTGCAACTATTTCCCCACCTTTATTTCCACCTTCAGGTCCCATATCTATTATATAATCAGCACTTTTAATGACATCAAGATTGTGCTCAATTACAAGTAGTGTATTACCTTTGTCGGCTAATTTATGAATAACTCTTAATAATTTAGCGACATCTTCAAAATGAAGGCCAGTAGTTGGTTCATCTAGAATATATAAAGTTTTTCCAGTTGCTCTTTTGGATAATTCTGTTGCTAATTTTATTCTTTGTGCTTCTCCTCCTGATAATTGTGTTGCTGATTGTCCCAATTTCATATAAGATAATCCAACATCAAAAAGGGTATTTAACTTGTCTTTTAATGATGGAACATTTTTGAAAAACTCCAAGGCTGTCTCAACATCCATATCTAATATATCTGCAATACTTTTTCCTTTATACTTTATCTCTAAAGCTTCTTTATTATATCTTTTCCCATGACAGTCTTCACATTCTACATAAATATCAGGTAAAAAGTTCATTTCAATTTTTAGAACACCATCTCCTTTACAGGTTTCACATCTACCACCTTTAACATTAAAACTAAATCTACCAGACTTATACCCTTTTAGTTGAGCTTCAGGGGTTTTAGAAAAAATATCTCTTACAACTGTGAATAATCCAGTATATGTAGCAGGATTAGAGCGAGGAGTTCTTCCAATAGGAGATTGGTCTATATTGACTAATTTATCAATATGTTCTAATCCTTTTATTGATTTGAACTTGCCAGGCAATTCTTTGGCTCCGTACATTGTATGAGCAATATGTTTGTGTAGAATATCTTCTACCCAAGTACTTTTTCCAGATCCAGAAACCCCAGTTACACATACAAATTTACCTAAAGGAATAGAAATATCTATATTTTTTAAATTATTCTCTGCAATTCCTTTGATAATTAAGTTTTTACCATTACCTTTTCTTAATTTTTTTGGAGGTAATATCTCTCTTCTCCCAGATAAGTATTCTGCAGTTAATCCATCTTTTTGCATAAATTCAGATGGTATTCCTTCTGCTACAATTTGCCCTCCTGCATGTCCTGCCCCTGGTCCGAAATCTATTACATAATCAGCTTCTTTGATTGTGTCTTCGTCATGCTCTACTACAATTACAGTATTTCCCAGTTCTTGTAGATGTCTTAGAGTTTTTATTAATCTCATATTATCTCTTTGATGTAATCCAATTGAAGGTTCATCAAGAATATACAGAACTCCCACTAATCCAGAACCAATCTGAGTTGCCAATCTAATTCTTTGAGCTTCACCTCCAGAAAGAGTATTACTAGATCTGTCTAATGTTAGGTAATCAAGTCCAACATTCAGTAAAAATTCTAATCTCGCTTGAATTTCTTTAAAAATAGGTTTGCTAACAGTTAGATCTCTTTCATTGAAAAAATCATGGTTATTAGCAACTTTGGTTACAAATAGATTTAAATCTAAGATACTCATATTGACAAGCTCGTCAATAGTTTTTCTAGCTACTTGTACGGATAGGAATTGTTTTTTTAGCCTCTTACCATTACAAGAAGGGCAAATAGAGTTTATCATATATTTTTCTATTTCTGTTCTCACAAAATCTGAATCTGTCTCTCGATATCTTCTCATCAGATTAGGAATTACACCTTCAAAGTTAGCATTTATTTTGTGCCCATTAGATTCAATCCAAACTTTAATCTCTTCTTTAGGTCCGTACAAAATTAAGTCTAATATTTCAGGAGATAAATCTTTTATAGGTTTTGTTAAAGAAAAATTATATTCTTCGGCAATTACAGCAAGAATCTTCATATACCATCCAAACATAGCTTTATTATTTCCTGTACTTACCCAAGGTCTTATAGCACCTTCTTTTATAGTTAATTTAGGATTGGGAATCACTAAGTCAGCTGAAATTTTGGGAGTATAACCAAGACCATCACAAGTATTACAAGCTCCATGAGGACTATTAAAAGAAAAATTTCTGGTTTCTAAATCCCCAAAACTCTCACCAGAATCTAGGACATATCTTTGACTAAATAATTCATCTATAAAAATATTTTTTAATCTGTCTTTTATACGAGCGAGAATAACTTGTCCTTGCCCAAAGTGTAGGGCAGTTTCTACTGAATCAAGAATACGAGAGGAATTAAAACTAGACTCATCTAATATTCGATCTACTACTAATTCTATATTATGTTTCTTTTGTTTATCTATTTTGATATCTAAAGTTTCCTCAGCAAGATAAATTATTCCATCTAATCTAACTCTCATAAAACCATCTTGAATTGCTTTTTGTAAAATCCCTTTGTGTTCACCTTTTTTATCTTTTATGATAGGAGCCAAAATTATAAGTTGATTTTCTTTATCATCTTTATAAGACATTATTTTTTCCACAATCTGTTTTGCATCTTGCATCTGAATAGGTTTTCCAGTATCAGGATTAAATGGTATTCCAACTCTAGCATAAAGTAGTCTAAGATAGTCATAAATCTCTGTAACGGTACCAACGGTAGATCTAGGATTTCGGGAGACACTTTTTTGATCAATAGAAATTGCAGGGGATAATCCTTCAATTTTATCAACATCAGGCTTGTCCATCATTCCAAGAAACTGCCTTGCATAAGCAGATAGGCTTTCTACATATCGTCTTTGTCCTTCGGCATAAATAGTATCAAAAGCTAAAGAAGATTTTCCAGAACCAGAAAGTCCAGTAATTACAACGAGTTTGTCTCTTGGTATCTTTACATCAATATTCTTCAGATTATGAACACGGGCTCCTTTTATGGTGATATATTTCATTATGATACTTATTTAAATATATATTGTATACATTGTATCAAAAAATTGAATTAAATCAAAATAAAAAATTATAAGTTTAGAGTTAAATATATAGATTATATTTAATATTTATATAAACTGTAAAGGGTTTATACTGATATATTGATTAATTTCTAATACAGGCAATAGCTGTTGTTTAATTTTATCTGTATTTTTAGAATTAGCTTTTATTATCAAAGATAAAATAAACTTCCCCTTCCCTATATTAGAAAAATTTTCAATTGGTCCAATAGGTTTTAATCCTAATTTCCTAAGTACATTTTTGGTTCTTAAAGCTTGTTCTATAGCTTTTTCTCTTATATGATGAGAAGACGAAAGTAAAATCATTTCACTAAAAGGAGGATATTCAAGTGTTTTTCTTAAATCAATTTCATCTTGCCAAATCGCATCAAAATTTTTATTTGTTAAGAGCCCCAGAATAGGAGTTTTTTGTTCTTCTTTTAGTTCTTGGAAAGTTTGTATAACAGTTTTTTCACTATAAATAAAACAATCAATTAAAAAGTGAGTAGATTTTTCAATCGTATTGTATTGTGGAAGTGAAAATAATGCTTCAAATGAAGGTATTATAATAATTGGTTTTATTTTGAAGTCTGGTAAAAACTTTTTGAACATTTGTGTCGCAAAAATAATTTTCGTCTTGTTTTGGGTTAAATTTTTAATAATTTGTATTTGAGAATCAAGATCATTGGCAAAATCATTATTAAGAATTTCTGTCTTTAGTAAAGGATATTTTTCTTGAATAATTTTATGAATTTTTTCTATTCCCATACCACTAAAAGTAAGTTCATTATTACATTTAGGACAATTATAAATCATTTTGAACCAACGATTAGATTTATGAGAAACTAGTACTTTTGAGTCAGTATAATTTTTAGGTTTTTTATCTAGAAGATCAGTATTATGAGTAGATAGTAGTGTGTTAGAATATGGATCTTTTAGATGAAATCCACATTTTTCACAAAAAATATAAGTAGATTCACCTTTTCTATTGACAAAAATTATAATAGGAATATTTTTTTCTAATGCAATATTTATATTATTAATAATTTGATTGGATATAATTCCATCTAAACCTAGTTTGTATTCATTATACATTCTTATAATTTCTAGTGATTTGTCTTCCCAATTTGGATGAAAAAATTTAGGAATACTGATTTTTGATTTGGATAATAGATTATAAGTATTAATAGAATAAAAATTACCAGTTAAAATTAAGTTTGTATTATAAATCAAAGCTAATTTAGTAATTATATCTTGGCTAGAATAAGTAAGTTTAGGCGAATTCTCATAATATGATTCGGAATGTTCATTCTCTATAATAAAAGCTTCAGGATTATTAAATGGTAAGAATAAACCATTTTTTGTGCAGATAATCAATTTTATTTTATTCAATTTTATTCCCATCCAAATTTCTCTATATTTTTTTGTAGAAAGAGTATTACTGAAACTTGTTGGTTGGAACTCTTTTAAATCTAAGGTCAATCTATCTAGTGTTATTTGATCAGGTACAAAAATTATGATTTGATTTTGAGAAGATGTGATGATTTTTTTATAATATATTAATCTTTCTTTATAATCTGCTAAAAAAGTTTTTACTTGAAATTTATTAGAATTTATTTCTACAGTATTAGAAAACTCTTGATTTAAAATTTTTGGATATATTTTAAACTTTGAATTTATTTTAGGTAAAAAGTTTTTTAGAATATCACTAGTTGAATAAGCATATTTTTTTGATATCCAAATAGCTAACTTTATCTGGTTAACTGTTAATAATGGGATTTCGGAGAAAATTTCTTCAATAAACTTAATTTTGAAATTTTGATTAGTATTATTTATTTCATAATTTAGCTTACAATCAACAACTATACCTAATTGAAATTTATTTTTAATAGGTATAGATACAAGACATCCAATATTAATTTTAGTAGAATAAAAATAGGATAGAGGTTTACTCTGTTTGAAAGGCAATTTTTTTAGAGGAAAGACTTGCAATATATACATAAGTATATTATAATACATAAACAATAAATCGTGAATAAAAAATATTAAACTTAATACTTAAGTCTCAATAATCTTAGCTTATTTGAGGGTTGGGTTAGTTTTTTATTAATCAATTTAGATTTATTTATTTTTAAGAATAAGAAATTATATGAAAAAGTATCAAATGACAAAAGAAGGTTTACTTAAAGTAGAAAAAGAGTTAGAAACTTTAGTTAACAGAAGAAGTGAAATTTCTGAAAAAATTAAGTATGCTAAAGAGCAGGGAGACTTAAAAGAAAATGCAGAGTATCATGAAGCAAAAAATGATATGTCTTTTAATGAGTCAAAAATTCTTGAATTACAAAGCATTGTAAGAAATGCAGAGATTATAAATCATAAGATTAATAATGAGTTTGTAGGTATTGGAAGTACTATAAAAGTTGAGAGTAAATTTGGGATTAAAGAATATACTTTAGTTGGTGCAACGGAAGCTAATCCTTTAGATGGGAAAATTTCTGATCAATCACCACTAGGAGCTGCTTTTATGAATAGAAAATCTGGAGAAGAATTTAAGGTAGAAACTCCCGCAGGTATACAAAAATACAGAATATTAGAAATTTTGTCTTAAATACAATAATAGCTTAGCTTTTCTAGGCTATTTTTTATAAATTTCTTAATCTTGATTAATTAAATCACTAAAAATATTCACAATAATAATAATATCTGATATAATAATTTACATATAATATTAATTTAAAATTTACAATTATGGGTATGTTCGATGGATTCAATAAGGCAAAAGAAATGATGTCTCAATTCTCAGAGTTACAACAATTACAAAAGAAATTAGCTAAAAAGAGAATAACTAAAGAATTAGATGGTGTTACAGTAACAATGGATGGTACACAATCTCTAAAATCTATAGAAATAGACGAAGAATTATTATCTGATAAATCTAAGTTAGAAAAAAGAATAGTTAGTGCAATAGAAGGGGCTAAAGCAGATCTCCAAAAAGAAGTAGCTTCTGAAATGGGAATGTAATATTATAAAATAATTTAGATTTTTGTGAGAAAGAAGAGTAAAAGGTTGTCAAGAAAGATTAAAAAGTTTGCTGTAAAATTAATTAATTTTCCTTATAAGGTATTAATAAATTTATTTAAGTTTATATTTATAAGTAAGACAAAATATGGGTATTCTATAAGAAAATTTATTCTTATAATATTTATTACAGTTGTTTCACTTGGTATAACGTTCCCTAGTATTATAAATAGAGGTATAAATTATTGGAATAATAAGCAAACTGACCTTTCAAACTGGAATCAATTACCTTTCAAACAGAATGGATTTGATCAATGGTTGACTCAAAATAGAATTCCAGAAGTTACCCTAAAAGGAATTAACTTAGGCTTGGATTTACAAGGAGGTGTTAGAGTTGTATATGATATAGATGATAAAGATGTTTCTGAAAATGATAGAGATCAGGCATTAGAAAGTTTAAGACAAGTTGTTAATAAAAGAGTTAATGCATTTGGTGTTAGTGAACCTAGAATATATATAGAAAGTGGAGATCAAAATAGGTTAGTAGTAGAACTAGCTGGACTTGATAATACCAAAGAGGCTATAGAAAGAATAGGAGATACTCCAAAATTAGAGTTTTATAAGGGTAGAAAACAATCTGAAAGCCAAGAAATTATTGATACAATTCAATCTAGATTAAATTCAGATGAACCTATTGATAATTTAGATTTTTATAAAAATCCTTATTATGATGATACGGAATCACCTATAATCTCAGGAAATAATATTGAAAGAGCTGATGTTGTTTTTGATCCTAATACAAATTTACCTCAAGTTTCTGTTACATTTGATGAAGAAGGTAAAAATAAATTTGCTGAATTTACAAAAAATAATATAGGTGAAATTTTATATATAGTTTTGGATGAAAATATAGTTAGTGGTCCTTCAATAAATCAAGAAATTCCAAATGGTCAAGCTGTAATTACAGGACAATTTACTACTAAAGAAACTAAAGATCTTGTAGACTCACTTAATGCTGGAGCCTTACCTCTTCCTATTAATCTAGTATCAGAGCAAGTAGTAGAAGCCTCTCTTGGTCAGGACTCACTTGATAAAAGTATATATGCTGGTGTTGTAGGATTTATTTTGATAATTGTATTTATGATATATTGGTATAGAATATTAGGGATTATATCATCAGTTGCACTTGTATTTTATGTAATACTAGTATTAGGTATATTTAAATTATTAGGATTTACATTAACATTAGCTGGGATTACAGGATTTCTTGTTAGTATAGGATTTGCTGTTGATGGAAATATTCTTATATTTGAAAGAATTAAAGAAGAATTAGATAAAGGTAGAGATTTGAATATTGCTATTAAAGAAGGATTTTCAAGAGCATGGATTTCTATTAGAGATTCACAATTATCGACTTTAATTTCTTCTCTGATTCTATTTTACTTAGCTTCTGGAGTTGTACAAGGTTTTGCGATTACATTATCTATCGGAGTAATAGTAAGTTTATTCTCATCACTTACTTTGTCAAGAATAATGTTGGATTTCATAGATAACTATAGAAATTTTTTTATGAATAAAAAGTTGGGAAAATGGCTTATCAGAATTAAAAAGTAAATTTAGATTATAATTTTTTAAAATATGTTTGTAGTTAAATATTCAAAAATTTGGTTAAGTATAGGTATATTTTTTGTTGTACTTTCAATTTTTAGTTTTCTTAGATTTGGTCTTAATCTAGGGGTTGATTTTATTGGAGGTAGTGTTTTAGAGTTAAGCATAGATCAAAATCCTTCAAAAGAGGAATTACAAGATTTAGTTAAATCAGATTCTAAAATAGATCCAGTATCTATAACTAAAGATGAGGACAAAATATATAAATTAGAGTTTAAAGCTTTATCTCAGGAAGAAAATGATTTATTGATAGATTCTATAAATAAAAAATATGGGGGAGAGGATTTAGTTAAAATTATATCCAAATATACTATTAGTCCAAGTATAGGTCAAGAATTACAACAAAGAGCCGTGTTTGCTGTAATAATGGTACTAATTACAATGATTTTATTTATAACATATGTATTTAAAGGTATATCTTATCCAGTACCATCTTTCTATTACGGTTTAGTAGCTATAGTAGCTTTGTTTCACGACATCATTATTCCTATAGGAGTTTTTTCTTATTTATCATATCTAAAAATTGTTGAAATAGATACTTTGTTTATCATAGCTTTGTTGTCAATTCTAGGAGCTTCTGTTAATGACACTATAGTTATATTTGATAGAATAAGAGAAAATATTAGAAAACTTGGTGGTGATAATTTTGAAAAAGTAGTAGCAAAAAGTATTGAAGAAACATTAACTAGATCTATTAATACTACATTAACAATATTATTTATTTTGGGGTCAATTATATTTTTAGGAGGAGAATCAGTTAGATTCTTTGCTTTAGCATTGTTTGTAGGTATGTTTTTTGGAACTTACTCATCAATTTTCTTAGCATCACCTATGCTTCTCTACATATATAAGACAAAATTTAAAAATAAATAAATTTAGATAAAAATATTTTGACAAAAAGTCAAATATTTAGTATTATATATTATGTTAATATATAAGCCGACATAGCTCAGTCGGTAGAGCGCACCCATGGTAAGGGTGAGGTCATCAGTTCAATCCTGATTGTCGGCTCCTCAATTATTAGGTTTAAGTATAAAATAATGAGTCAAGATAATTTAATTAAATTACAGTGTACAGAAACAGGAGATATTAATTATTATTCAAGGAAGAATAAGAAAAAGAATCCAGAGAAAATTGAGCTTATGAAGTTTAATAAGAAACTAAGAAAGCACACTCTTCATAAAGAAATGAAAAAATAATATCTTGCTTATTGAATAATAATACTAAATATGTTAGTATTATTATTGAGATAGATGTTATGGATAGGTCTGCAAGATAAAAGCAGGCCTTTCTAGTTATAAAATAGGTTAATAATATATATATGATTGATGTAAAACACTTTAGCTTTGCAATAGCTCAAATTGCAGAAGAAAAAAATATTCCAGAAGATAAAATTTTAGATGTTATTCAAACTTCTATTGCGGCCGCTTACAAAAAAGATTATGGAGAAAGATCTCAAATTATTAAATGTTTAGTTGATAAAGATTTAGGTAAGATTAGAATATTTAGACATAAATTAGTTGTTGAGTTGGATGAAGAAGGTATGGTTGTTTCTAATAAAGAAATTGAATTAGACGAAGAAGGGAATATTAAAAAAACTAGATTTAATCCAGAAAGACATGTTCCTTTAGCTGAAGCTTTAGAAGTTAATGATAAAATTGAAATAGGAGAAGAATTAATAGAAGAATTAGAGCCTAAAGATGAATTTGGAAGAATAGCAGCTCAAACTGCAAAACAGGTTTTGATGCAAAAAATAAGAGAAATTGAGAGATCTGTAGCATTTGATGAGTATAAAGATAAAATAGGAGAAATTTATCAAGGTACTATCCAAAGAATAGATAGAGGAATAGTTTTTGTAGAATTAGAAAAAGGAGTAGGATTACTTTTCCCTACAGAACAAGTAAGAACTGATAATTATAAAATAGGTGGACAGTATAAATTTTTGATTCAAAGTGTTGAGCAAACTGAAAAAGAGCCTAATATTCTTTTATCTAGAAAAAGCAATGATTTTGTTAGAAAATTATTCACACTAGAAGTCCCAGAAATTTTTTCTAATATCATAGAGATAGTTGAGATATCAAGAGATGCTGGTGTTAGAACAAAAATTTCAGTTAAATCTAATAATCCTGATATAGATCCAGTTGGAGCATGTGTTGGACAAAGAGGTTCTCGAGTTCAAAATATTATTTCTGAGTTGGGAGGAGAAAAGATAGATATAATAAAATATAATGACAATATTAATGAATATATTAAAGCAGCTATAGCTCCAGCCGAAGTTATTAGTATTGAACTGAATGAAGAAGAAAAGAAAGCTTCAGTTATTGTACCAGAAGATCAATTATCTCTTGCAATTGGTGGGTTTGGTCAAAATGTAAGACTTGCTTCAAGATTAGTAGGATATACTTTAGATTTGAATCCAGAATCTAAAAATAGAAAAGAAGATAAAGTTGAGGAAAAGAATTCAGAAGAAGAGCAATTAAAATCCCAAGTTGAATCTGTTGAAGAAGAAGTAGCAGGTATAAAATAAGATAATTAATATTACTAAATTAATAATTTAAATCTATGAATTTATATAAAGATGTCCCAAGATTAGAAACATTACCAGAAGAATTTAATGTTGTAGTAGATATTCCTATGAACTCAACTTCTAAATTTGAATATGATGAAAAAGGAGGTTATTTTAAATTAGATAGAACTTTATATTCACCTCTTTTGTATCCATTTGAATATGGATTTATTCCTCAAACTCATGGAGAAGATGGTGATGCGATAGATGCAATTGTTTTAGTTAGCAGACCTACTTTTTCTGGTTGTGTTATTAAAGTAAGACCAGTAGGAGTTTTGAAAATGAGTGATGAGGCTGGAATAGATAATAAAATTATATGTGTTCCTGTAGTGAAATTAGATCCAAGATTAAAAGATATTCAGGATTTAGAAGATATACAAGAACATATTTTGAAAGAAATAGAATTATTTATGGCTGACTATAAAAAATTAGAACCAGGTAAATATGAACATGTAAAAATAGATGGTTTTGTTAATAAAATAGTGGCTATGGAAATTATTGAAAAAGCGGCTCTAAATTATGATAAAAAATAAAGATTTTTAATATGAAAAGAGCTTTACTTTTCTTAAATGTTATATCTCTCATTATTGGTAGTAGTAGTTTAGCTTATTTGATTGCATATATAGATGTATCAAAAGTATCTTATATTTATGTTTGGTGGTTTATAGGCTCTTTTGTTTTAGTTGTATGGGGTTTATTTGCTATAATTTTATATTTTATAAGGGTAATATTTTCAGATAGATCAAAGCATTATTTATTATTAATAAGATCTGAGAGACAAGCATTATTATTAGCCTTGCTATCAGGAGTACATCTATCTTTGCAAGGGTTTATGATATGGAATCTTTTTAGTGCAATTTTTCTAACTTTAATAGTAGTTATATTGGAATCATATTTTTTGGCTCAAGAAAATGATGTTATAAAAGTAAATTAAAAATTATGGAATATATAGATAAAATTAAATCTTTATTTGAATCAGATTTGAAATCAAAGATTTCTAAGATAGATTTAAAAAATAAATATTTAGGTAGAAAAGGATTAATTTCAGAAGCCTTTAAAGAGATTAAAAATATTCCCTTAGATCAAAAAAGTAAATTTGGAGATGAGTTAAATATTTTAAAATCATATTTAGAAAAAATTTTATTAGAAAAAGAAAATTTCGAACAAGATGGGATGAAAATGGATGCTCTTGCACCAATAAATTTAACTTATTTAAATCAAACATCAGGTCATTTATCTGCAGTAACCCAAACTATTATTAAAATTCAAGAAATTTTATCTAAAATAGGTTTTGCTACAATTATCGGATTAGAAAAAGAAAATGAAAGTTATAATTTTGACCTATTAAATATACCTAAAAATCATCCAGCTAGAGATGTATGGGATACAATTTGGATTCAAGATAAAGATAATAACAAGAATCTTTTAAGAACCCATACTTCACCATCACAGATTAGATATTTGGAAAAAAACAAGCCACCAATTAGAATAATAGCTCCAGGCAAAGTTTATCGTTATGAAGCTACAGATTCTACTCATGAAACTTGTTTTCATCAAATTGAAGGTTTAGTTATAGATAAAAAAACAAGTATAGCTACATTTAAAGGGGTTATGGAATATTTGTTTACGAATTTATTTGGTAGAGAAATGCAAATTAGATTGAGACCAAGCTATTTTCCTTTTACTGAACCATCTTTTGAAATAGATATTTTATTTAAAGATAAGTGGTTAGAAATTTGTGGAGCAGGTATGGTTCATAGACAAGTGTTGAAAAATGTGGGTATTGAAGATCAATCACATCAAGGTTTTGCTTTTGGTATAGGGGTAGAAAGATTAGTAATGCTAATATCAGGTTTGGATGATATAAGATATATTCATAGTGGTGATTTAAGATTTTTATATCAATTAGGAAAGAAAAGTTAAAATAATATTAAATTTATGAAAATACCATATTCAGTTATAAAAAATTTTATTCCAAATTTGAATATAGATGTGTATAAAGTTGCTAATCTTTATACTATGAAAAGTTATGAAGTAGAAGGAATTCAAGATTTAGCTAAGGGTTTAGATAATGTAGTAGTTGGTGAAATTATAGAAATAAATCCTCATCCTAATGCTGATAAATTACAAATAACTAAAATAAATGTTGGTTTGGATGTTTTGTTAAATATAGTATGTGGTGCAAATAATATAGCAGTGGGACAAAAAGTACCAGTAGCAATGATAGGTGCAATTCTTCCAGGAAATTTTGAAATAAAAGAAACTAAAATTAGAGGTGAAATTTCTCAAGGTATGTTGTGCTCTAAAAAAGAGTTAGGATTAGGAGATGATAGTCAAGGGATCTTTATTTTAGGAGATCAAAGAGAGATAGGAAAACCAATAGCTGAGACTTTAAATTTAAATGATGCAATAATAGAGATAGATAATAAAGGATTGGGTACTAGAGCAGGAGATTCATCTTCATTCTATGGATTAGCAAGAGAGTTAAGTATTCTTATAGATAAACCTTTAATAAATCTACCAAAAGTTAAATTGCCAAGACCATCAGGATCTCCAAGAAGGATTCATAGAGACAATACTATATGTTCTTATTACTCATTAATTGAAGTAAAAGGTCTTTCATCATATGAATTCAATTCTAATGTTTTTAGCAAAGAAAATTATAGAGTAGATTTGTATGTTCAAGTTGATAAATATACTTTAGATGAACATATAAGACACATATTAAATCTATTAGGGTATAATACAGGAAATGCTTCCGTAGATTTATCAAATTATATTATGGAAGAAATTGGACAGCCTATACATGTTTTTGATTCAGAAAAAATAGTTGGAAATGATATTATCATTAGAAAAGCAGAAAAAGGTGAGTCTATGGTTGATTTAAATGATAATGAGCTTGTTCTTGAAGAAGGGGATATAGTAATCTGTGACAGTGAAAAAATAATAGCTCTAGCAGGGATTATAGGTGCAAAAAATTCTTCTGTAGATGATGGGACTCAAAAAATTATGATCGAATCTGCTCAATTTGATTCTAATCAAATTAGAATAACTGCACGAAGGCTAAAGTTACTGACAGATGCAGCGAAAAGGTTTGAAAGAGGAATACCACCTATTCTAGCACAAGAATCTTTAGAAAGAGTAGGGTGGTTCTTAAAAGAAGGAAAATTAGAGTTTGGTAATTATTATGTTTCTGGAGTGATTGAATCTACACATAAAGTAACTGAGTTAGACTATGATTATGTTAGAAAATATTTGGGTGTAGAGATCTCTAATAGTGAAATAGAGCAAATTTTAAAAAAATTATCAATTGAAATAAAACATTCTCAATTTACTCATAAAAACTTATTAACACCTCCGTATTGGAGAGGTGATCTTAATACACAAGAAGAATATATTGAGGAAATAGCTAGGATATATGGTTATGATAATATAAAATCTAATTTAGATTTGGAAATTTTGGTTAATAAAAATGATATTCAGTATGATATTCAAAAACACTTTGCTCAAAATTTAAAAAACTTAAATTATACGGAAGTTATTACTTATCCTTATACAGATCAAGAGAGTTATCATAAGATGATAAATCCAATAGATGCAAAGAAACCATATTTGAGAGAAAATCTAACAAAGTCTTTGATAGAAGTTAGAGTGAATAATACACATAATATAGATTATTATAAGTTGTTTGAGATTAGTCATGTATTTGGCAAGGAAGAAGAAGTTAATTTAGCATTGACTCAATATAATAAATCTAAAACTAACTTTGATATTAATACAGAATTATATCAAGATATCTTAAGAGTATCATCTTATTTTGGGATAGATATAAGTTTGTTTAATTTTGTTGAAAAACCTAAATATACAGAAATTTTATATAATAAGATTATAATAGGTACTATCTATAAATCAGTTTGTGAAATTTCGTTAACTAAATTAGTTATTCTTGCAAAATATATTAATGAAGAATATTCTAATATATCAAAGTACCCAATTGTTAAAAGAGATATCACTTTAGAGGTAGGAGAAGAAGTCTCAGTTAAAGAAGTTTATGATAAGTTATTAAAGCATAAATCAGATTTATGTATAAATATTATTTTCAAAAATTCTTTCAATAAAGATAATATGAATAATTATACATTTCACTTACAATTTCAGGACTCTAACAAATCTTTGATAGATAAAGATGTTAATTTGGAGTTAGAAAAAATGATCAAATCTTATCAAAGCTAATATTTGATATGAATTATAATAATCTTGAAGATCAGGTTAAGTATGCCTCTGAATTGATAAAAAATGGTGAAATAATAGCATTTCCTACAGAAACTGTATATGGAATAGGTGCAGATGTATATAATGTGGAAGCAATTAAAAAAATATACCAGATTAAACAAAGACCACAAAATAATCCTTTGATTGTTCATATATCTAATTTGAAACAATTAAATCAATTAGTAGACTCTTATGGTGAAAAAGAAAAATTATTGATTAAAAATTTTTGGCCTGGGCCACTAACAATTTTATTTAAGAAAAATAAATTAGTGCCAGATATTGTAACTGCGGGATCAGAATTAGTCGCAATTAGAATGCCAAGTAATAAAATAGCTTTAGATTTAATTAATGCTGCAGATACTCCTATCGTGGCTCCATCTGCAAATCCCTCTGGTAAACCAAGTTCTACTCATCATAATCATGTTTATCAGTATTTTTCAAATAAAATTTTTTGTATAAAAGGTGGAAAAACTACTATAGGTTTAGAATCTACAGTAGTAAGTTTACAAGAAAATAATCCAAATATTCTAAGATTAGGAATGGTTACAAAATTAGATTTAGAATTTGTATTAGGAGAAAAATTTTATATAGCTAATATTTCTTCAGATAAAGTTTTATCTCCAGGTATGTTATACAAACATTATGCTCCTAATGCAAAACTATTTATTTTAGAGAATATAGAAGATTTTATTACAAAAATAAATTATTATAAATTTAAAAATAAAGTAGGTATATTAGCTTCACAACAAACTATTCAAAAGTTAAATTTAGATAAAAATATCTTAATCAAAAATTTAGGGGATATAAATAATTTATTAGAAATAAGTAATAATTTGTTTGATAAATTATTAGAGTTTGATTCATCTGATGTTGAAATTATATTAGCTGAGAGATTTAGAGGTTCTGGATTAGGAAAAGCTATAATGGATAAACTAGAAAGAGCATCATATTAAGAGTATTAAATAAAAAATGTAACTCTAATTTATAAAAGTTACATTTTTTATTATTTTTTAACTAAGATGAGATATTTTATTTAGAAGATTTTTGAATATCATTCATCATATTAATAAGATCTTTTACTGCTAGAGCGACCGGCTTACTATTTATTATAATTCCCATAAACTCACTTTCTAATGAAACTATAATAGATTTTTTACCAATAGATGCTAAAAATATTTTATAGTTTTTTAATAAATCTTCATTATCAATAAAATTAACAACTGATTTAGAATCTTTAATTAATTTTTTATTTTTAGATAAAACACTTTTTCCTTTTTCTGAAACAAAATTACTAAATGTTATTATATCTCTTCTGATTCTTTTTTTCACCAAATCTTTTGCAAAATCAAAATTAAGTTCAGGTGGGATTAGATCATAATTATAGAAAGTGTAAAGTTCATTTCCATCTGTTGTCTTTAAAATATCAGTTGAAATAATATCTGGTCCTCTTTCAGCATTATCATAAAACTTAACTTTAGTTTTATTTTCTAGTTTATTAATATCAAATATTTTTTCTAATTCAGGAATTATACTTTTGATCAAGGCTTCTTTTTTCTCTAATTTAACTTTATCTTCATGAATAAAAAAGTCTAATTTATCTGGTTCTTCAGCTGTAAAAAATCTTTTCTTCCCGTAGGTTACAGAGTGCATTAAACCTCTCTTTACGAGTGCTTCTATAAGTACATATGTAGTAGCTCTATTTACAGCAGCCACAGTAGCTATATTTTGAATAGTGGATGTACCTAATTGTAGTGAAGCTACATAAACAGCAGCTTCTTTTTTGGATAATCCTAACTTATATAATTCTTTATAAATTCTAGTGTCTGTAAGTAAATTTGGGTTGATTTCTTTATCTGTCATATAAATTAAAAATAAGTTAATAGTTAATTATTAGTATTGTATAACATTTTTTAGGTTTTGTCAATAGATTATATTGAAATTATTTACAAAGTTATGTCAATACTATTATTATAATTTTTTGTTTCTAAGATTTCAATATTTTTTTCATTTAAATTATCAATCACACTTGGATCAGGGTGGTTAAATGAGTTTTTTTCTCCAGCTGAGATTATGGCTTGCTTTGGATCTAATTTTTCTAAAAATAACTTTGAGGTTGAGTGTTTACTTCCATGGTGAGAGATCTTTAATATATCTGGATTAAGATTGGGATATTGATTCATTAAATTAAGTTCCTTAAATGATGGTATATCTCCAGTTAATAAAATTTGTTTTGAAGGAGATTTTATATTCATTACTATAGAGTGTTCATTATCATCTTTAACTTCTTCTCCCCAATAAGTATGATCAGGGTTTAATATTTGAATTTCATATTCATTAAATGTAATAAATGTATTGGTAAAAGCCGGAATAACTGATTCTGTTTTCTTTATTTCATTTATAAAATTAGTATAGTCTTGGTTTTGAGTGTCTATTATACCATTAATCATAATTTTTGATACATTATAATTATCAAGTACTTTTTTACAACCTCCGTAATGGTCATTATCTCCATGGGTTATTATTAGAATATCAATTTTATTATCAAAATATCCTAATTTAGTTTGTAATCTATCTAAAATCGGTCCATTGGGTGGCCCACAGTCTATCAATATTTGTTCTCCTAAATTAGATTGTAAAAGTGTAGAATCTCCTTGTCCTATATTTAAAAAAGATATTGTAGATGAATAATTAATTTTATTATCTAATAATAAGCCAAATGTAATTATAAATAATAATATATTAAGATAAATTATTTTTTTCATGTAAGTTTAGATTTATTTATCTTTCTTATTATATATCCAATATAATATAAAATAAAGTATATAATTATAAGATATAAAATATTTGGTTTAGGTACTGTAATTGTAGAATAGGGAAGAGTTGCTAATTGTGCATTTAACCATAATATTAATTCAATTAATATTTCTAAAGGATAAGTAATAATTTTGGTTGTAAAAATTAATGAATATACGATACTACTAATTGAACCATATAACATAAAAAAAGGTATGAAAGGGACAATAAAAGCATTTGCTACTATGGAAATTAATGATATCTCTTGAAAATGATAAATTAATATAGGTAATACCATAATTTGAGCTGCAATAGTTTCTCCAATTAGATTTTTGAGAGTTAGTGAAGGAAGTCCTTGAGAGAATGTTGTAAATAAGTTTGAATAGAATAATAACCCAATAACAGCTAGAAAAGATAATTGAAATCCAATATCAAATATTATATAAACAGGGAAAAAGATATTCATAAGAAAGGCGGTTAGTATTAAGGGTCTTAACCCTCCGACATATCTCTGAGTATATTCTGCTATTAGAATTATGCTAGCAAAAACACTCGCTCTTATAATAGATGCTTCCGCTCCAGTTAGAATTGTAAAAATTAAAATAATTAATAGTGTTATTGGGAGTGATTTATTTCTATGAATTTGTCTATCTTGTAGAAATTGATAAACAAAAATTACAATTAAAGACACATTATATCCAGAAACAGCTAAAATATGTGATATTCCAGTTTTTTTAAATTCATCTTTTATATTATCAGGTAAAGTATCGGTATATCCAATTAAAATACCTTTTAGAAATTCTCCCACTTTACCAGGGTAAGCAAAATCTAACATATTTAAAATTCTAGATTTAAATTCATAAATATGATTAATAAACTGGCAATTTAAATTACATTGGGAAGCTACTTTTGTATAAGATTCAATTTGGAAGTAGTTATGCACATTTTTTGAAATAAGATACTTTCTTGTAGATTCCTTTGGTAATTTTCCAATCTTACCTTTTATATCTAAGATATCCCCAATTTTAAAATCTCCATTATTGAGTTTTATATGCATATAAGTTTTTGTATTTAGTATTTGGACTTTATATTGATATTCTAAATTAAATTTTTTTGGGTAAGATTTTATTGTAACTTGAAAATTTGTTTTATTTTCATTCATCACAATTTTTTGTAAAGAGGTATAATTTGTAAGATGATTATTGATATAATAACCTCCTAATAAGAAAGCTATTAAACTTACTAATATAATCCATATCTTAAAATTTCTCCAAAAATAAAATAACATTATTAAAATAATTAATAATATTAAATTGATATTATTGTCTAAAGTATAAAAAGAACCAACTCCTATTCCAGTTAAAAAGAATATTTGGAATATAAAGCTGGTTTGAATAAGATTATATCTCATTATAATTTTGTGGGAATAACAAGGCTCGAACTTGTGACCTCATCCACGTCAAGGATGCGCTCTAGCCAACTGAGCTATACTCCCATGCTTATGACTAATATTAATATTATATAATGTTTTAATCAATATGTAAATATATTGTATTTAGATTAAAAAGTATAATAATACTTAAAATCAAAAATTTAACTTAAAAGATATGATAAAAAATAAGTATAAGTTATTTAGATAATATATATTTTTTGACTTTTTTCTAATTTAGGATATACTTATATTAAAGAAGTTTATTTATTAATTACCAATATGCCAAGAGTTAATCCAGATATAGAAGCATTTGCAAAAATCAAAGTTATCGGAGTAGGGGGGTCCGGTGGAAATGCTTTAAAAAGAATGATAGACACAGGAATACAAGGTGTAGACTTTGTTGCTGTTAATACAGATGCTCAAGATCTACATCATTCACAAGCAGAATTAAAAGTTCATTTAGGAAAAAATCTTACCAAAGGTTTGGGAGCAGGAATGAACCCAGATATTGGTAAAAAATCAGCTGAAGAGAGTAAGGAAGAAGTATATCAGGCTGTGACAGGATCTCATATGGTATTTATTACTTGTGGACTTGGTGGAGGTACTGGTTCTGGAGCATCTCCAGTTATAGCTCAAGCTGCAAGAGAAAGTGGAGCTTTGACTGTTGCTGTTGTGACAAAGCCTTTTATGTTTGAAGGAATGCAAAGAAAAAAAATTGCAGAACAAGCTTTTGAAGAATTAAAAAAGAATGTAGACACAATTATCACTATACCAAATGATAAAATTTTAAATATAATAGATCGAAATACTCCAGTTACAGAAGCATTTTCTTTGATTGATGATGTTTTGAGACAAGGAGTTCAAGGAATCTCTGATTTGATTACTGTTCCGGGACTTATCAATGTTGATTTTGCTGATGTAAGTGCAATTATGAGAAATGCAGGATCAGCTTTGATGGGAATTGGTTCAGCTACTGGAGAAGATAGAGCAGTTAACGCGGCAAAAATGGCAATAAATAGTCCCTTACTAGATGTTTCTATTCAAGGAGCAAAAGGAGTATTATTTAATATAACAGGGGGTAAGGACTTATCTATGTCTGAGATTAATGATGCCGCTAGTATAATTACAGAATCTATTGATATTGATGCTAAAGTTATATTCGGAGCTGTTGTGTCTGATACTATGAAAGATGGTGAGATAAAAGTAACTGTAATTGCAACGGGATTTGATCAACCAGCAGAATTTGAGGTAAAGAGAATGAAGGCATTTAGAGAAGAAGAATTAGAAGATAAAGAAGTTATTTTTAAAAAATCTAAAGAAGAGGAAGAAAAAGAAGCTAAGGATAGGTTAGAATCTGAGAGAGAAAGAAAACTTAGAGAAGCTGAAAAAATTATTGCAGAAAGAAAGGCTGAAGAAGAGAAAAAGAAGAATGATTTAGAAGATAAAAAAACAAGATTTATAGATGAAGTTGAATCTGAAGAAGATATGGATATACCTGCTTTTATAAGAAATAAGTTAAGATAAGGTTTACTTTGTAGATTTTTTCTTTATTAAAATAGTTATGTTTGTTGATTAGACAAACATAAAAAATAGCACTTAGAATATAAGTGCTATAAGTGTTTAATTATTAGAATATGAACAAGAAAGATTATTTGGATGCAGCCATTTCAATTTTAGCTTTTTCATAACCTTTTTCAATTCCTACTTTTTCAGCATTAGATATTTGCAGTTGTTTCACATCTTCTTTTAATTCATTTAAATTGAATTTTATTTCATTTAAGTCCGATTTGAATTCAGATTTAAGTTCACTTATATTAGATTTTAATTCAGACTTAAGTTCATTCAAATCATATTTGAAATTGGTCTCTACTCGATTTAGCTGAGTAAAAATAAGACCAGCTATCCCTAATATACCAGCAAATGTAACATAGTCGGAAATATTAAAATTTTCCATTAATTAAGGTTTTCTCCAAAATATTAAAGAACTAACTATAGAATAGCATAAAGGTAGTGAAATATCAATAAATATAATTTTCATAATTACCAAGGACATATATAATAGATTATCAATATATTTTCTTGCAAAAAAAATATAATATGATAAAATTATATTGTATTTGAATAAATGCGCGTGTAGCTCAGCTGGTTAGAGCGCTACACTGATAATGTAGAGGTCCCAAGTTCGAGTCTTGGCATGCGCACAAATAAAAAGTCTGTTACTTGTTTTAAATAAAGTACAGACTTTTTTATTTAAAATATTTCTTGCAAAACTAATGAAAATAAGATACTATTAATAAGTAAGCAGTTATAAAAATAAGATTTAAAATGAGTAAAGATAAATTAACATTTAAAAAAGCATTCAAAGAATTAGAAGAAATAGCAAATTCTTTTGATGAAGAAGATTTAGATTTGGAAAATAGTATAGATAAGTTTGAAAGAGCATCCTTTCTATCTCAAATTTGTAAAGAAAAATTAAATGAAATAGAGAATAAAGTTCATATTATAAATAAACAATTTCAACAAGATGAATAATTTGAAAAAAATCAGTCTACTTACAATGATTTGTTTTTTGTCAATAAGTATAACAACAAATGCTGAAAATAATAATTATATAGTACAATGGAAAGAAGATTGTGTAAAAATAGCAGATAATAATAAATTATATGGTGATGAGCTAACTGATACTTTGTCAGAGATAAGTTCTAGTCAAAAAAATAATATTGTTAATAATGAATGTGTAGAAGATATTATTTCAAATCAAACTGTGAAATTGGCATCTAATGATCCAGATTATAATTATCAATGGTATTTGGAAAATACAGGTCAGAATATAAATAATGTTGTAGGTGCATCTAATATTGATATAGGTTATAAAGATTCTCCTAAAAATAAAAATTCTAATAAAACAAGAATAGCTGTTATAGACACAGGAGTTAGTAATATACCTGACTTATCTGGTAAATTAATAAATCCAAAAAACATTATAGATGGTAGTCAGAATGCAAATGATGATAATGGACATGGTACATTTATAGCTAGTATAATAGCTTCTGAATCAGATAATGGTATTGGTATTGCAGGTATTAATGATAAAGTAGAGATGGTTCCAGTTAAGGTTTTATCATCAAATGGAACAGGTTTATTATCTGATTTAATAAAAGGAATTCAGTATGCTATTGACCAAAATGTTAATATTATAAACCTTAGTTTAGTAACTAGCTATACTGATATTTTAAATCCAGTTATAAAAGAAGCTAACTCTAGAGGTATTGTTGTAGTTGTTGCAACTGGAAATGAATCTAAAAATTTAAATTCTACAAAAGTTTCTCCTGCTAATAATGATGGGGATAATAATTGGGTTATAGGAGTTGGATCTCATAATTCTGTTGGAAATAGATCAAATTTTTCAAATTATGGAGAAGGACAAGATATACTATCTCCGGGAGAATTAATTTTAGGATCAAATAACAATAATCAGCTAGAATATAGATCTGGTACTTCTATGTCAGCAGGAATAGTTACAGGAGCACTTTCATACTGGAGAGATTATTATGGGAATTTAACACCTAGAGAATCGATTAATTTAATAAATATTTATAATGATTCAGGTAGAATAAAGATGTCTAATGCTGTTAAAAATAGAAATTATCCAAATGGAATGCTAATAAGAACAAATAATACAGGAGTTCATTTAGTGAAAAATGGATTTAAAATGCCAATTGTATCTCCAGAAATATTTTTATCACATAATTTTAAATGGGAAAATATAGTTTTAGTTGCAGAGGATAATTTTAATCAGATACCATCAGGTCCAGAATTAAAACTTAAAGATGGAACTCTTATATCTGATGCAAATACTGTGTATGTTGTTGAAAATGGTTTGAAAAGACCAATTACATCACCTCAGGTATTTTTAGGTATGGGATATCAATGGAGTAATATCTGGAGAATACCTGATGATATAATTAATTCATATCCTAATGGAGATTTACTTGTATCATCAGATCAAGTTTTAAATGGAACTTTAGCTTATTCTGATGGAACAGGAGCATTCTTAATAGATAGTGGTAAAAAGAGACCAGTAACAAATCCTTATATCTTTTTAACTCAGTATAATTGGAAAGACTTAGTCAAAGTGGATAAATCAAAGATAGACTCTTTTCCTTATGGAGAGGAAGTATCTATAAGAGAGGGTACTATTTTAGCAGACCAAACTACTGTCTATTATGTTGAAAACGGTAAGAAAAGACCATTTTCTTCACCTCAAAGTTATTTAGGATTAGGGTTAAATTGGAACAGAGTTGAATATCCAAGTTTGGATATTATAAATTCTATTCCAAAAGGAGATAATATAAATTAATAATATTAGGTTAATAAATTGATATATGAAGAAAATAGCAATTAATGGATTTGGAAGAATAGGTAGAGATTTTTTTAGATTATCTTTACAAGAAAATTATAAAAATAATTTAGAAGTAATTGCAATAAATGATTTAGGAGATTTAGAAAATTTAGCATATCTTTTAAAGTACGATACCGTTTATGGAAGATTGGATAAAAAAGTAGAATTTTTTGTTAAAGAAGATAAAAATTATTTGAGAGTTGGGGATAGAGAAATATTGGTATGTTGTGAAAGAGACCCTAAAAATCTTCCTTGGGGAGAATTAGCTATAGATGTTGTTGTTGAATCAACAGGACTTTTTATAACAAAAGAGTCAGCTCAGGCTCATATAGATGCAGGAGCAAAAAGAGTAGTTATGTCAGCCCCTGCAAAAGATGATACTCCAACAACAACACCTGGATTGAGAGAAGAAATTTTAATGAATAATAATATTACTTCTAATGCATCTTGTACTACAAATGCAACTAATCCGGTAGTAGCTGTTATTCATGAGACATTAGGGATTAAGAAAGCAATGTTATCAACTGTTCATGCTTATACTTCAACACAATCATTAGTAGATGGTATGGCAACAAAAGATTTAAGAAGAGGAAGAGCAGCAGCTCAAAATATAATCCCTTCTAGTACTGGAGCTGCTAAAGCTGTTGCCCAAGTAATTCCTGAGCTAGGTTCTGTTTTTGATGGTGTCGCAATTAGAGTTCCAGTGATTTCAGGTTCTTTAATTGATTTAACTATGATAGTTGGGAGAGATACAAATGTAGAAGAAATTAATCAGATATTAACTGAAGCCGCTGAAAATTCTAGATGGCATGGTATATTGGGGGTAACTAGAGATCAAATTGTCTCAAGTGATGTCTTAGGTATGGAATATGGTTCTTTGGTTTCACTAGATTTAACTCAAGTTGTTGATAGAGATATGGTAAAAGTTATGGCTTGGTATGATAATGAATGGAGTTATACATCTATGCTAATGAAACATGTGGTTCAAATTTGTAATATACTTTAAAATCTAAAAAAAATATTTACTTAATTCTTATATTCAGGTATTATATAAATAAGTAAGAATAAATAACCGAATGATAAGATATGCCTATATTTACAGTACAAAATGAAATAGCTAAGCAACTAAAAAAAAGTAATTTTTCAGATGAGAAGAGATTACAAAGCTTCGTGGAAAACAATTTGGAAGAATTATTAGGAATTGTTTTTATAGAATCAGATTATTCTACTTCAATTCAGCAGGGAGGTAGAATTGATACTTTAGGAATTGATGAAAATGGTAGTCCAGTTATTATAGAATATAAGTGTGGAGATGACTCAGTTACTATGAATCAAGGTCTATATTATTTAGATTGGTTAGTTGATAATCAAGAAGAATTTAGACTTTTATCAAAGAAAAAGCTAGGTACTGATTTAAATATAAATTTTGGGACACCTAGATTGGTATTGATTGTTCAGAATTTTAGTAATTATGATCTTTATGCGATAAGTAGAATGTCAGAAAATATTGAATTATGGTCTTATAATTTTTACGAGGAAGGGAGTATAATTTCATTTACAAGAGTTACTAGTTCCCAAGCTCAGAATGAAGATAATACTAAAAGTAAATTTACTAAAGTTCCTTATAATATTTATCCACTAAACAAACATATTGAGGGATATGACTCAGTTATAGTAGATCTTTTCCAGAAATTAAGATCTTCAATACTGTCTTTGTCAAATGAAAATTCTATAGAAGAGATATCGAGAAAAGAGTACATACTTTATAGAACAAATAGAAATATTGCTCAAATTAAACTAACTACTTATGGAATAGTTGTGCATATAAATTTAGATATTAAACAAATTAAGGACCCAAAAAATATGTGTCAGGTAAATCAGACTACAGATTCTTATGGAATAGGAGAAACAGAGTTGATTTTAAATTCAATAGAAGATTTAGAATATGTAGTAAAAATTATTAATCAAAGTTATATTCAATATAGTTAATTTATATGATTTTAATTATACAATTTAGAAAAGATAATTCAGGTCATCATGAAGTAAAGTGTTTACATAATGCTCTTGCAAAGGATTATACAAATTATACAATTGTGAATGCTTATGGTGATTTGGATAGTAAAGACCTAATATATTTAGCTAAAAGATCTAAGGGTATAATTTTGGGTGGTAATGGAGAAAGTGGATATGAAGAGGTTGATTTACATAAAATAAAAACCTTAGAATCTGTAATTAATAAGATGAAGGAGTTTCTAAAAGAAGTAGAGCATTTACAGATACCTACATTAGGAATATGTTTTGGACATCAATTAATAGCAGATTATTTAGGAGGGAATGTTTTTCCAGATAAAAATCAAGCAGAAACAGGTGTGAATAAGATTATATTAACAGAATATGGAATAAAGGATAGATTATTTAAGGGTTTAGAAAAAGAATTTTATAGTGTTTTGAGTCATAAATCTTCTGTTGTGTCATTAAATAATAAAGCTGTAAAAATTTTAGCTTATAGTAATAAATGTAACATACAAGCTTTTCAGTATAAGAATTTTTATGGTACACAATTTCATCCAGAATTAAGTATAGAAGATTTTAATCATAGAATAAAAATGTACCCAGAATATATGGAGCATTGTTTACCATTTGATGAAAATATAAATATAGATGTTTATACCTTAATGCATAATTTTTGGGAGATAGTAAATAAAAGTAATAACTAAATAAAAATATGTTTTGTATAATTGCATTTGTAATCTTTGTAGCTTTATTCCCTGTAGGTATGTTTTTCCCATTATATAGAAAATGGTTCAAAAAATCACTACATTGTGTTACTATGAGAGCTACATTTAAACCATGTGATATAGATTTTGGTTCAGAATTAAAAAATGAAATAGTTTCTCTCTTTGCCTATAGATCACCAAAGTTTGCTAAATTTTTATTAAAAACTATGGAATTTTGGGCATGGACAATTGTTATTATTTCTATATGGAGTCTATGGTCTGTATTTCATTCAGGAATTAATTTATGGGTTTATGATACATGTAATCCTTTCTCAGAAGAGGGATGTTCACTTTCTGGAGATTCTTGTAATATTGGAGTTAAAAGAGCTCCTATTTGGGATACAAAAACATATTTAATGGAGCAAACAGATTATTATAAAGAAACTTTTAGTAGAATTCCAGATAAATTTAGAAAATGGGAACCTAGAGATTATTCTATAGATAGTTCAACATACACAGGAAATATTGAATCAGATAATTTAGTTTTAGAAATTATGGATCCTAGTTGTGTTTTTTGTAAAAATCAATGGTTAAATCTGAAAGAATCTGAAGCTTATTCCAAATCCAAAATAACTTATCTTTTATATCCAATTCCATATGGTGAGATAGGGTATAGATACGAAAATTCATATTATTTAGCAAGTATTATTGAATCATTGAAAAGTATTGAGGGTATGGATATAAAATTTTTAGATGTTTATTTTGCTTCATATCAAGAATATTTTCTAAAAACTCCTTTATCTGATTTAGAACCTAAAATAGAAAAATTATTAAAAGAAGAATTAGACTTATCTAAGGAAGAGATTAAATCTATACAAGAATTAGCAGATAGTAAAGAAATTAAAGAAAGTTTGGCAAATCAAAATGATTTAGTCAAAAACGAGATAAAAACTAGAAAAATACCTACAGTATTTATAAATAATCAAAGATTTGATAGAGTTATTGATGAAAATAAAATTAATAAAGCTTTGGATTAGATTTATTTAGAATATAGTGAAATCTCACCGTCATTTATAGAATTTAAATATAAAATTTCTTTTACATCATTACCACATCTATCTTTAATTTTATTATTTAGAATCATACCAAATGTTATATTTGACATAGCACAGGTAGAACATGCTCCTTGTAATTCTAAAGTCAAAATTTTGTTTTCAAATGAGATTAATTGAATATCTCCTCCATCTAGTTCTAGTACTTTTCTAATTTCTTCTAATATTTGTTCTATTTTTTGTAAGGTATTCATTATCATTATATATTAGTTTATTATTTATAATTCAGTTAAAATAATTTTAATTTTTTGATTTACCTCATCTAAAGTATTATCAATGTCTTTCTCAGATGGATATTGATAATAAAAATTATTGTCGATATATTCTCCATTAAAAGTCATACTTAAATTGTATGTACTTTTAAACAAATTAATTATACCTTCCTTGATATTAGTTCCATTTTCTAAAATTAAATTAATTCCTATAATATTGACATCTAAATAGTCTTTTAAATTGTCTAAAACAACTTCTAAATCATCTTTATTAGTATTAGTTTTTAAAAAATCATGATTAAATAATTTTATGGAAGCAATTTTAAAATTCTTTGAATCATCTATATCATAGAAACTTAAATGAGAGAGTACTCTACCTAGTAATTTAATTTTATTTAAAGATTTTGATTTATAAAGTATACGAATCACATTATCTTTGTCAACTCCTAGTTCTAAAAGATTTGAAGCAATTTCAAATAATCTATAATTTATATTAGGGGAAGTAAAATTATCTGTTTCTAGAACTAAGCTCAAGTATAATGCCGTAGCAACATTTTTATTTATGTATTCACTGAAATTATCTTTTATGAAATCATAAATAATTTCTACTGTGGATAATGTATTGTTGTTTCCAATATATTTAAAGTTAGTGTATAGAGATTCAGAATTAGTATCAAATCCAATTGAAGGTGTTTTTTGGAATAAAATTTGATTATCATCATAAATTTTACCTAGATCATTCCAATGCTTGTTATTTATTCCAAAGATTAAATTAAATATAATTTGATTTGTAAGAATCTTAGTAAATTCAGGTTTTAGTGGAATCAAGCCTTGAGATAAAAATATTTCTAGATTATTTCCATTTATATCATACTTTAATTCTTCAATAGGGAATTGATCCATATTGATTGATATTACAGAATATTTTTGTAAAAGACTCAAATCTGAAACTAAATTCATAGGTAAGAAATCTAAATAAGTGGCATTAACTTTTTCAGGTAAAATAATACTAACTTTTTTCCCTTTTTGTTCCATAATATATCCAAGAGCAAGAGCTAATCCAATATCTTTTTTCCAACTTATTTTTGATAATGGTATCAATATTGATTCAGATGAATTTATTATATCTAATATTTCTAACTTATTATTTTGTGATGACATAAAAATCTTATTTAAAATCTACTAAGTAAGCTATTAATTATATCAAATTTAATAGATAAAAGCAATAAAAAATTAAATGATATAAATTAGTAATGAATAATTTGTATTTATATATTAAATTAATAATAGGTGTTATTTTGAAATGAAGATAATAACATTCTATAACTTGACTTTTTTCTAAAAAATGTTAATATAAATTTACACTTTTTGTGTGTTTAGAATGTACTTTTAAAAATAGGATATTGTCTCTTAAATGAATCAAAAAACTATTCTTTGGGTTTTTACAAGTTTTTCAAATTATTATTTGCAAATAATAATCTTAGTTATTTGTATAGTGTTTTTTGGAGGCTTGGAATCATTTCTTCCTTGGGCTTTTCAAACTGTGACAGAAGAAGCTAATTTAGGGGAAATCAACTGGTTTTTTATCAGTTTGATTGTTATGGGAATATTATTTTCTTGTATTCCCGCAGTTTCTTTGGTTAAGAATTCTGTTAGAGGGAGTTATTTAACAGAAATCCGTCAAATTGTTTTTGAGAAACTTCTAAAATTAGATATAATGTTCTATGATCAAGAAGGATCAGAAAATATTATTTCTAAAGCAGAAGATGGTTTAGAGTCACTCGGGAAAATTTTTTATTTCTTAGGGAATGGCGATATTTTTGTCTCTGTTCCTGTATCTGTTGGGGCCTTATTTTATCTCTGGTCGCAAGATCCAATATTCTCAATTGGGGTTCTGGTAATTGGGATTTTATGTTTTATTAGTAAAATCTATCTAGGACCTATAGTTGAGGAATTATATGATCAGAAATATGATATTCAAAGAGGGTTGGATATTAGCCAAAGAGAAATCCTAGAAAACTTGACAATAGTCAGAACTTACCAAGCAGAGAAAGATTTAGTGGAAGATTGTAAATCTAAAACCAAAGAAATTTCTGAAAAAGAAGGTAAAATTTTTGGCTTAGAGTTACTACTAGATATCTTTTCATATAACTCTGGTAATTTTATTATGGTGATGAGTCTTCTTATCTTATTACCTAAAGTAGCAAGTGGAAGCTTGGATTCTGGTGGTATTATGGCTTTGATTATGTATGCTCACAAAGTGCTTCAGTTAATTTGGATATTCCAAAATAAAAGCTCAGAAGAGTCTATGATGTGGAAAAACATTGAGGGGTTAATCGATTTATTGGAGTATCAGCCAGTCACTATTTTTAGCTCACCTGGTATAAACTTTCAAGGATTATCTCAAGGAATAGAGATCTCAAATCTTAGATTTGGTTATCATGATAATCTTGAGATTTTACATAATATTAATCTATTTCTCCCAAGTAAAATTAAAATAGCTTTAGTTGGACCTTCTGGTGCTGGTAAAAGTACTTTTGTGAAAATTCTAATGGGGCTTTATCCTAAATTTCAAGGAGAAATCTTTGTAGATGGTAACTTTTTATCGGAATACTCTGAGCAGAGTTTTTACCAACAAATTGGTTATGTATCTCAAGATGTGCCTTTGTTTTCAGGGACTGTAAGGGACAATATTATTTTTGGTAATAAATCTAAATACCGAAATGATGATCAATTACTAAAGATTATTAATCAAGCCTCAGCAGAGTTTATCTTGAATTTACCTTATAGACTTGATACAAAATTAGGTCAAGCAGGTACTAAGCTTTCTGGTGGAGAGAAGCAAAGATTGGCTATAGCTCGTCTTTTGTTTAAAAATCCAAGTATTATTGTGCTAGATGAAGCAACAGCTAGTCTAGATAATATTACGGAAAAAAATATCCAAACAAATTTTCAGATATTAGATGAAATATCTGGTAAAAAAACTTGGATAGTAATTGCCCACAGGCTTTCTACTGTCCGAGATTCAGATATTATTCTTGTCCTTGATAATGGACGAATTGTCTGTACAGGTAATCATGAATATCTATTAGATCATTGTGATCTCTACAAACAATTAAACTTTATGTAAATATGTATTAGACCTCTCTTTTTTGTAAGGAGAGGTTATTTTTTATCTAAATAAAAAAGTCTCTTACGAAGAGACTTAATGGTTTAAATTAATTTATTTTACTATCTTTGTTCTACTAATATCATCCATGGGAATGGATTTAAATCAGAAATTTTGTATTCTTTAGGAATTAAAAGATAAGTAAAGCTTGAAGTTTCTTTTAATCGAAACTCGTCTTTAAATACATTGAAGAGCCATTTAGGAGTTCCAACAGCAAACTCATTGTCCCCATTTAGATTTTGATAAATCCAAATGAAGGATTCTAAAACTTCAATCATTATTTGCTTATGATTTGAATTATAAGCAAAATGTGAGATATAGAAAGATTGATTTGCTGCCATAGAAAACCCAGTTAGGCTTATCCATGAATTCAAAATTTCCAAATCTCTGTAAGTAATTATTATAAAAGCTCGTTGATCCTTTGCAGGATCGTATTTAAACTCAATCTTATATTCTAGATCATCAATTGTCTGAAAATAATAGGAACTGCAAGGAAGAAAATCTTTTTTCATAATATAATAAAGTGCAAATTTAGGACAGGAAAATTGTATCATAAATAAAGCTTAGTGTCAATAGTAATTTACATTTTTATAATAAATTTTTATTCAATTTATGTACCTTTTGAAACAATGAAAAATTTATGCTATAATATTTTATATTAAATTAAATTTATTAAAGTATTATGTTCGAAAAACCTATTTTTAAAGTATCATTTCCAGAATTAGAAGCACAAACTTTGAAATGGTGGAAAATAGAAAATATATTAGAGAAATCTATCAAACAAAGACCAGAAAATATGTCAAAAACTTTTTTTGATGGACCTATCACAGCTAACGGTGCTCCACATCATGGGCATATGTTAACTTTTGCTCTAAAAGATATTTATCCTAGATATTGGACAATGCAGGGATATAGAGTGAACAGGAGTATTGGTTGGGATTGTCAAGGAATCCCTGTAGAATATGAAGTGGAGAAAAAACTTGGTTTTACTGAAAAAAAAGATATAGAAAAATTTGGGATAGAAAAATTTAACCAATTATGTAGAGAGTCTGTTTTGGAACATCGGGATAGAATTATAGAATTAGAAGAAAGAATGGGTAGACTTGCCAATGATACGGAAGAGTATGCTACAATGGATAGTGATTATATAGAATCTGTTTGGTGGTCTCTATCAGAGCTTTACAAAAAAGATTTATTGTATGAAGGTTTTAAAGTGGTTCCATATTCTACTAGAGCTGGTACAACTCTCTCTAATGCAGAAGTTGCTTTAGGTGGTTATAAACCAATTGTGGATACAGCAGTTACAGTTATTTTCCCAGTGATTGACAGAGATTTTAGTATTCTTGCTTGGACAACAACTCCTTGGACATTACCAACCAATTTTGCTTTAGCCGTGGGAAAAGATCTCAAATACTCCAAAGTAAAGACTCTTAAAGGAAATTTTGTGGTGGCTTCTGATTTGGTGGAAAGTGTATTTGGGGATCAAGAACATAGTATTTTGGAAGAAATATTGGGCGAAGAATTAATAGGACTTGAATATAAACCTCTATTTGATTATTTCAAAGGAAGAAAAAATTGTTTCAAAGTTTATGATGGATTTCATGTAACAACTGAATCTGGTACTGGGATTGTTCATTTGGCACCCTATGGAGCTGAGGATAATGAAATTTTTCAAAAAGTTGGAATAGAATCACTAGATGTATTAGATGATACAGGTACTTTTACAGACGAAATCAAAGATTATGCAGGAATGTTTTATAAAAAAGCAAATAAATATATAACTAAAGATTTGACAGAAAGAGAAAGATTATTGAAAGCTGAAGATTATACTCATGATATGCCTATGTGTTGGAGAACTAACACACCTCTTATCTATAAGCCTATTACATCCTGGTATGTTGCAATGTCAAAATTAAGAAATGAACTTGTCAATAACAATAAATCTGTAGGTTGGATGCCAGAACATATCAAAGAGGGGAGATTTGGACATTGGTTAGCGGAAATCAAAGATTGGGGAATATCCAGAAGTAGATATTGGGGGACACCACTTCCAGTTTGGAAATCAGAATCAGGTAAAGTTAAAGTGATAGGATCTTTTGAGGAGATAGAAAATCTAACAGGAACCAAAATTTCAGATCCACATAGACCTTTTGTCGATGATATAAAATTCACAATTGATGGAGAAGAATATACGAGAATCAAAGATGTTATTGATGTTTGGTATGATTCAGGAGCAATGCCTTTCGCTAGATTTCATTATCCATTTGAGAACAAAGAACTATTTACACAAAAATTCCCAGCCGAATATATAGCAGAAGGAGTAGATCAGACAAGGGGTTGGTTTTATTCATTGATGGCGATTTCAACAGCTTTATTTGGTAAATCACCTTATAAACAAGTAGTAGTAAACGGTATGGTCTTGGCTGATGATGGGCAAAAACTATCCAAATCTAAGCAAAATTATACAGATCCAAATGAACTTTTGGATAAATTTGGAGCAGATTCAATCAGACTAAATTTTTTCTCCACTCCAATTGTTGCGGGAGAAGATACCACAATATCTGACAAAACTTTGAAGGTTATGAATCAAGAATATATGTTGCCAATTTGGAATATGTACTCTTTTATTGTGACTTATTCAAACTTGCATAATTTGGAACTGAGCAAAATAAGAGTTAATCCAACACAAGCTAAAAATATCTGGTTATTATCAAAATTTAACTTGATGGTGAGGGAAGTGACAGAAAGTCTTGATAAGTACAAAATATCACAAGCTCTAAGAGAAATTAAAGATTTTATGGAAGAATTTTCTAAATGGTATATTAGAATTTCAAGAGCAGATTTTGCTAATGGAAATAGAGAATCATTACAAATAATTTATCAAGTCTATATAGATTTACTCAAAGTCTTATCTCCATTTTCACCTTTCATAACTGAATATTTATACCAAAAATTAGTTATACCAATAGACAAAGAAGCTCCAGAATCAATTCATTTGACAGATTATCCTGTTTCTTATGAAAAAGAAATCAATCAAGAAATCTTGCTTGATATGGAAAAGGTGAAAGTAGTGGTAGAGACTGGATTCAAATTAAGAGATCAATCAGCTATCAAGGTAAGACAACCTTTATTAGAATTGTCTGTATCTAATCTGGTATTGAAAGATTGGATGAAAGAAATTATAGCAACCGAAATTAATGTCAAAAATGTTTCTGAAGGGGATCTTATAGATACTATTTCTCTGACAGATAATACAATCACAATCTTTTTAGATACTAAATTAACTGAAGAACTAAAACAAGAGGGATTGGTAAGAGAAATTATCAGAAATCTTCAAATGGTAAGAAAGAAAGAGAAATTATCAATGGAACAAAGAATAGTCCTAAGTATTGATGCAAACAAAGCTTTAGAAAATACAATCAAGAAAAATCAATATATAATCAAAATCCCTGTCGGAGTGGATGAGTTTATCTATACCAAATTTGATACAGAAGAGAATATCCATTCAATCAAAGTAGAGAACAGTGAAATTAAAGTTGCTATCAGAGTTCTATAAATTACCTAAAGTATAAAAAAAGATCTAGTACATAATCTGTAAGAGCTCTTTTTTCTTTAGTTAGAATCATCCATATATAAATTTGTATCATTAGAAATATATATATTATACTTTGTATTCAGATAATCAAGCACAATAGATTTATCGTATTCTGTTAGGTTAGCATTAAATATTAAAATTTCGGCTATATCTCCATCTAAATAATCAGTATTAAGAAAATTACCTATGCTTGCATTATTAAATGAAATTAGATCAGTAGTATTAGTGTTACCAGCAATAGACAATCCATTTTGTTCTATATTTTTACCAACCAAATTATTACTAAAATTAAATAATCTAAATTCTGGATTTGCGAATGGATCAACAGTTTCATCAAGATTATTATTTAGTTGTGAGAATCTAAGAGTGGTATCATCAAAATAACCTATATTTAAATTCTCATTTTGATTTATAGAATCTCCAGCTAACCAGAAGTTATTACTTTTATCAGAGTTTCTAGCTCCCACAATATAAATATCATATTTGGTGTTGAGAAGAAAACCTCCATCAAAACTTAAAAAATCATCTGTTCCATCAAATCTAATTACAGGATAAGAGTTAAGTATATTATTAGTAAATACAGGTTGATTAGCTAAGGTTGGTTGGTTAACTAATCTATTATTATTACTTTTGTCTGTCCAGGTGGAAACTTTATTATCTACATCTTTTATTAAATTAGAGTCATTAGCATCTAACCAAATAGATAAATTAGGATTTGATTTGATAGATGCTTCCATTAAATATAAAGATTCTTGATTTATATCAGTAAATTTATTTAGATAAACAGTGTCTGTAACATTTAATTCACTATCATATTCAAAGCTATCTGGAGCAAGATTAGATTGTCTATAAGTAACTGTAAAGCTAAATTTTATACCTTCTTTATAATTAGAGTTATCGTTATTAATAAGATTAAAAGTTAGATCAGAAACTATTATAGTTTCAATATTTATAGTTTGAACTAGGTTAGAAGGTGAATTTATAATTTGAAAATTATCACCATTTATGTTAAATGTTTTAGTAGATTGATCATTAAAATATAAAGTTAAGCTGTCTCCAGTCAAATTGGAATTATCAGGTAATACAATAGTATCAGCTGATTCTACATTTGATTTTATTAAATCAGATATTTTATTAGCTTCAGTATTAACTGTAGAGCTAACATTATTTGCAGTGTTTATCTTATATATTTGGTTTAGACCAAATACCATTACTCCAATAGTAACTCCTGCTATACTAATATAAAGAATTAATTCTAGTAGTGTGAATCCATTTTTTCTCATATTTTTATTATTTAATAAATTTCATATTTTGTATTAAGATATTGTTCAACTCTTTGTCTTTCTGTATTATCAAGAGCAGTATTATATACTATAATCTCAGATATTTCTCCATCTAAAAATCCAGCATTCCCATTTTCTATAGCTCCAATTAAAAGATCAGTATCAGTTATATTTATTGAGTTTATGGAGGAGGTTGCATTATTGGAAATAGGAGAGGTACTAGAATTGATATATGTTTCGATAGGATTATTAGGAATCCATATACCTGAGAATAATCTATAATTAGTCTCAGAAGTTAAATTAGTTATGTCAGTAGGATTAATAGTACCATTAAGAGAAGCTATAGCAAAGTTATCATTTTGGAATCTCCATTCCATCTTATTATCAGGTTGGCTAAATTTACTAATGTAAGATTGATTAATATCTACTTTATTTGATTTTCCTACTATGAATATTGACATTCCATTTGTATTATCAAATAAATTTTCTGCTCCAGCAGACATAAAGTCATCTACACCATCAAATTTTACCGTAGGTAAAAAATTATCATTATATTCTATGAATTTTGGTCTTTTAGTCTCATCCGATTGCTCGAAAGAGATAGGTGTAATTTGTCCAGAAGAATAATCACTCCAAGTAGAAAATCCGATATTATTATTTATATTAATACCATCAGCTTTAAGCCATAATTTTAAATTAGCATTTTTAATTTTATAGGGATTATTAGAATTAAAAGCTGATGTATTAATATCCCCATCTGAAAGGTTAGTTATATTTTTGGTATATTTGATTTTTAAATTTGGAGCAAGTTGATTTATCTCAGCCTCAAGATATTTTTTATAATTTTGAGCCCCAGCTTCTATCTGAATGATATGTTTATTTGATCTTTTGTATATGCTATATACTCTACATTCTTCGCCTTCAATGGTTAAAGTCTCATCCCCAGAATAGAATTTATTTTGGATTAATTTATCAAATACTAATTCTAAACAAGATTCAGCAATTTTCTGAGACTTTAGAGAATCTTCTTTTACAATATTATTTTTATTGTTTTGGTCAGTAATAATAAGTGAGTTAATAGCAATTGCTGTTCCTACAGCTGATATTATTATGGCTAATACTAAAGTTACAAATCCAGATTTCATTTTATTCTAATTTTAATTATTTATTATTATCTAAATTATAACATAATATTTAGATAAATACAAAATAAAAAACTCTCTTTATATAAGAGAGTTTTTTATTTATATTAATTCTAAGTTAAGATTTTTATTATCTTAAGATAGAAATTGTTTCTCCTAATTCAGCTAAAGGAGCTTCAACTGTAATTCTTCCAGATAAAGTTGTTTCTTTAGACACTGTATATCCTGTACAAATAGGGTTTCCAGATACTACTGTTTGAGCAGGTGTTAGAGCTCCAGCTTCAGTTACTTGTCCAGATGTTGCTAAATTATCTGTAGGATTACTTGGATCTGTAGGTAATGATCCTATATAATCTGGTGTAAGAGAAGATAAATTAACATAATTAGTACTAGTTGCTGTTACAGTTAACCCACAAGCACCAGTTACTATATCAGTTCCATCATTTAAATTAATAGTTGATATATCAAGATCTGTTAGTGCTGAAGCTGTATTTAATCCTCCTGGAAATACACCCTCATCAATAAAGTATTGATAAATAGCATTGGAGATAGTATTAACTTCTGATTGTCTTTCAGCATTTCTAGCTTTACCTAACTGTTGTGTAGGATTGATAGCTACGATAACAATAGCAGCTAAAATACCAATAGCAGCTATAACAAGTAAGATTTCAAGTAATGTGAAACCTTTTTCTTTTTTATGTACATTTACATTGTATTTCATATTTTATGAAATTAATTTTATAATATTTAGTATTTTTCATACTACAATATTATTGTAGCTTCTATATAAAAAACTGTCAACTAATAAAATTTAGTAACTTTGTGGATAACTTTGTGGATAACTTTGGACTGTAATATAATAAAAATTTATGTTATTATATTTATATCAATAAATTTGATAAATAATTAATAGATATTTAAATATAATGTCTATATACAATATAAAATTCATATAAATTAAAAAATTAATTATACTTTATAATGATCAAATATCAAATTTTACAAGAAAAAAACATAATAAATTATTTAAAATTTTTCTTAATAGCATCTATATTATTAATCTCAAATCTAGAAACTATAAAAGCTTTTGATGGTGGGATAGACCAGACTATTAGATATTCTGGAAAGATTTATAATTCAGATTCAGTTTTGTTAGGAACAGGAGATTATAATATGCAGATTATAATCTATGATGCTCCTACTAGTGGGAATGCTCTTTGGACTGAAACAATGGATGATACTACTACTTATGGTAATCCTGGAGTTGCTTGTTCCAAAGCTGAAATAATTAATGGTAAATTTGATGTACTTATAGGTTCTTGTAATACTGATATCTCTCTTACTAACATTCTTAATAATAATAGTTTATATATAGAAGTTCAAATGGACTTGGATGAAGATGATATTTATGAAGAAATATTTTCTCCAAGAAGAAAGTTAACTTCTGTAGCATCGGCTTTCAATTCTCTTAAATTAGTTTCTGATAATTCAAGTACAGGAAATTTAAGTAATTTAAGAATATCAGATACAGGTCAATTAATATTCACAGGAGATGATGGAGTATTGCCTACAACTAGATTTATAATAGAACCTAGTGGTAATGTAGGTATAGGAACTCTTATTCCAACATCTACACTAGATGTTGTTGGAACTTTTAATGTGTCTGGATCGGCTAATGTAGGTACAACTCTTTCTGTTGTAGATTCTATATCTTCAGGTGGAAATATTGATGTTGGAAATAATTTAACTGTTACGGGGAATACTAGCTTGAATACACTTTCTGTAGCAGGTTTATCTACCTTGCAAAATGTTAATATAACAGGAAATGGTTATCTAAGTACTGTAGATACAGCTAATCCAAATACTCTTATTAATAAAAGTTATTTAGATCAAAGAATTAGTGAAATATCCACAAGTAGTTTTGATATAGGAACAGGATTTAACTCCTTTATTAATAGTAAATCAATCCAAAGTGATGGGAAGGTTATAGTAGGAGGAAATTTTAGTACATATCAAGGATTAAGTGCAAACAGGATAATAAGATTAAATAGTGATGGAAGTAGAGATAATAGCTTTGATATTGGTACAGGATTTGATAATAGGATTGATAGAATAGTATTGCAAAGTGATGGGAAGGTTATAGTAGGAGGAAATTTTAGTACATATCAAGGATTAAGTGCAAACAGGATAATAAGATTAAATAGTGATGGAAGTAGAGATAATAGCTTTGATATTGGTACAGGATTCGTTGGTGTTACTGTTTCTACTATAGTAATTCAGTTTGATGGAAAGATTGTAATAGGAGGTGTATTTACTGAATATAATGGTACAGGAGTGAATTATATAGTGAGATTGAATAGTGATGGAAGTATAGATAACAGTTTTAACATAGGAACAGGATTTGCTTCTAATACTGTTATAATTACAATTCAAAGTGATGGGAAGGTTATAGTAGGAGGAAATTTTACTACATATCAAGGATTAAATGCAAACAGGATAATAAGATTAAATAATGATGGAAGTAGAGATAATAGCTTTAATATAGGTACAGGCTTTAATGCTGTTGTTCATAATATATCAATTCAAAGTGATGGGAAGGTTATAGTAGGAGGTGGGTTTAGTACATATCAAGGATTAAGTGCAAACAGGATAATAAGATTAAATAGTGATGGAAGTATAGATAATAGTTTTGATACTGGAACAGGGTTTAATGGTAGTGTATATAGTAAATCAATTCAAAGTGATGGGAAGGTTATAGTAGGAGGTGGGTTTAGTACATATCAAGGATTAAGTGCAAACAGGATAATAAGATTAAATAGTGATGGAAGTATAGATAATAGTTTTGATACTGGAACAGGGTTTAATAATAATATATATAGCACATCAATACAGAGTGATGGAAAAATAATAGTAGGAGGAGATTTTACAACTTATAATGGAACATCAGTTAATTATTTAACAAGATTAACCGGAGGATATGTATCCATAGCTTCGTTACCAAATACATTAACTGTTGGGGATAATAATCAGACTACACTAAATAATTCTAACAATATGTTATCTGATATTTCAGTAAAAAGAGATATAACACAAATTGATCAAGCTCTTGACAAGATAAATCAATTAAAAGGATACTATTACTACTGGAAATCTAATTCACAAACAAAATCTCGACAAGTAGGTTTTGTGTCTCAAGAAGTAGAAAAAGTATTACCAGAAATTGTATCAAAAAGAAATGATGGATTACTTGAGATGGATTATTCTAAAATAACACCTTTATTATTAGAATCTATAAAAGAATTAGATGCTAAAGTTAAGTCTATACAATTAACATCAGATTTATTAAGAAATTCTTTTAGTCAAGAAAGTTTAAATATAAAAGGCTTAAATGTTGATGGAGATGTGTTTATCAAAGGAGATTTAACTGTCTTAGGTAAAATTAACAATGAAACAAATTCGGAGAATATATCATATAATAGAACAGTTAGTGTATCAGGAGATATTTTAGTAACAGATAATTTTGTATCAGTGGATTCTAGTTTGGGAGAGATAAATTTGAATTTAATTAATGACCCAAAGTTAAATGGTAAAGAGATTATTATAAAAAAAGTTGATAATTCTGTAAATAAAGTTATAATAAATAATAGTAATGGATTAATAGATGGATCAAGTAGCATTGAATTAGAATCTCAATATCAACTTATAAGAATTATTTATGACGGAAAAAATTGGAGTATCGTTGGTAAAGGAAAGTAAATCTGAAAAAAAATTAAAGACTGGTAATTTTATAAAAATAAATATACAAAAAGAAAACCCTAAAATAGAGGTAAAGAAAATTCCTAAACCTGTAATTATAAATAAGGTTCCAAAAGAACAAATAATAGAAGAAAAATTACCAATTAGAGTAGCAAAACCAATAATTTTAAAAAAACAAATTCAAAATACTAATTACTTTGAAGAAAAACTCCCAGTAAAAATTGCTAAACCAATTGTTTTAAAAAGAAAACCAATTCCAAAAAAAGATATTATTAAGTCTAATATAGACAGAAAGAATTCTATTAATTTATCAAGAAATAATACTAAGTTAATAGCTAAACACAATCTTAATCTAGAAGAAATCTATAAATCTACTAGTAAGAGAAATATACTTAGAAGTAATATGAATAAAAAGAGAGAGTTATTAAAAAAAGTAGAGCAACCAAAATCTTTAGATCTGAAATCTAAAATTACTACTAATAATTCAAAAATTAATATATATTTGGTTTTAATATTAATTTCTTTTATATTTGTTATTATTTCACCTATATTCTTTGTTAATTCTAATTGGATATTTTCTTGGGAAATTATCAAAACTGTTGTTTTTGGTGTAGGTATATTTTTAATATCAATATTTTTTTTATTACTTTGGGCTATTGGAAATATAGATTATCAGAAAAAATTTACAGCTTATGATGCAACAATACTTTTATTTGGTATAGGATTAATCATACTAACAATTCTAAATAAAGATATAAGTTTAGTTTGGGGAAATGTCCAAAGACCATTTGATAGTGGAATTATATATTTAGCTTTAATATTACTTTACTTTATATTAAGATTTTTTGTTAATCTAAATTTTGTAAAGTTTGTTTTGAATATCTGGAGTATATTAATAATTGTATCTGTTACACCTTTAATTCTGGTTTCTAGCTTTGATATACAACCAATAGATTTACTACAGAAATTATTTCCTAGCTATACTTTTTTGAGCTCATCTATTATACAAATAGCAATTTTGACAATATTATCAATTATATCTCTTTGGTATATTAGTTATGGGCAAAAGGGGATATCATTAATTTTTAATAATTTTATTTTATTATTAGGAGTATTTTATTATATTTTATTATTACAAATTATTCAAAATCAGACTTTGTTAATAGTGAGTATTGCAATGGCAATGATATTATTTTTAGTTGATTTAAAAGAAAATAATATAACTAAAAATAAATTTTCTTTTAAATATATTATATGGAGTATAAGCTTAGTAATAGGAATATTCACTTCAATATTTGTAAAATCTAATAGTTTAACACAAGAATTTTATCTTAATTTCAGTCAAGGTTTGAATTATACAAGACAATCTTTGGGAGATTCGTTATTATATGGAAAAGGAGTTAGTTATACTTGGAATAAATTTTTACCTAATGATTTCTTGCAAACTAGTGTTTGGGATACTGATTTATTTAATTTTTGGTCAGAAATATTTAATTTTATAGTAAGGGTAGGATCTTTTGGATTGATTTTTATATTGATTATTCTATTATTAATAGGTTTAGATTTCTTAGCATCAATAATACAAACAAAATTTATTAATAAAGAGCAGAGTTTAGTTTTGGTTTTATTTATATTATTATTATTTTTTCCAATGGAATTAATAGCAAAGATAGGAGTTATTTTATTAATTGTTTTGTATTTAGGTAAAGAAAATTTCAATTTTCCAATGAATTTATGGCAAGGGAAAACAGGTTTAAAAAATTATAATTCACAAATAGTTAGTGTAATCGGTATATTGAGTTTTGGATTAATATTTTTAAACTTTATTGTTGTATCAAATTTTATAAAAGCTTTTCAAGCTCATAATTTATATGAATTAGCTATAGCTTCTACAGATGAATCTATAAACTTAGAAAAAATTACTGAATCAAAAAATAAATTTACTAACTACTCTTTGTATTTCGAATATTATATTCAGCAAGAAACTAAATTATTAGACAAAAAATTAACTGAAATTATTCAAAATCAAGATGAAAATAACACAGAACAAATATCAGAATTGAACCAGAAGATAAAAAGTTTACTTGACGAAATAGCTATTCAAAAGATTAGATATCCATATTCATTAAATATTATCAATTCTGAAATTGATCTAAAATTTTTGATAAAAAGATATGGCTCAATTAATGATGAAGATATTTTAGAGAATATAAATTTAGCAGAAAATTTAAAACCAAATTCTCCAAAATGGGATTTTTATAGAGCTAAATTATATATATTATCTTATCAAACAAATAGTAATCCTGAGTTTATTGACAAAGCAATAGAATATATAGAAAAAAGTTTAAACAAAAATACTACATATGTTTTGGGATATGAGTTGTATGCTGATATATATGCTATACTAAAAGATAATCCAAATCAGATAAAAGTCTTGGAAAAATATATAGAGATAGTACAAAAAAATAAAAAAGTAGCAGATGTTAAATTAATATATAGATTAGCTAATTTGTATTATCAAGAGAAAGAATATCAATTATCAGAGCAACTATTAAATGTATTAATAAGAGATTTACCAGAAAGTATAGATAGTTATGTATTATTGGGTGATGTTTATATAGCTCAAGGAGAGACTGAAAAAGCTAAGTTTGTTTTTGAGAAAGCTTTGGAAAAACAACCAGATTTAGAGATTGCAAAAGAAAAACTAAAAAATTTATAAATATTATATAAAAAAATTAAAAAATTTGATATAATTAAAGTATCATATACTTATTATAAATATTAATAATAAAGTTCAAATTACTATGAATCAAATATATAAATCTAATCAATTAGTGTCCGTTGTTTTAATTAGTGTTTTGTTATCTATGTTTACAGGCTTTTTTGCTGGTGGAATTTCTTATAGTTATATAAGTAATATGAAAGATTCTGATAAAGCAAGTAATGAAAAAGTAGATTTAGTCAGAGATTTAAATCTAACAGAGGAGCAATCAAAATTAGTAAATGTAATAGATAAAGTAAACCCTTCTGTTGTTAGTATAACTATATCTAAAGATATATCTGTTGGTAATATGCAAAGAATATCACCTTTTGATTTCTTTTTTGGTCCTGGAACAGGAATTCAAATACCCAATCAACCTCAAAATGAGAATACAGAATCACCTACTGAAAAAAGAGAAGTTGGAGGTGGAAGTGGTTTTGTAGTTACAAGTGATGGTTTTATAATGACAAATAAACATGTTGTTTCTGAAAAAGATGCAACATATACAGTAGTTTTTCCTGATGGAGAGAAATTAGAAGCAAAAGTTATAGATATTCACCCAACTCAAGATTTAGCTATAATTAAAATAGAGAAAGATAATTTAACACCATTAGAATTTGGTGATTCATCTCAAATAAAAGTTGGTCAGACAGCTATTGCGATTGGGAATTCACTAAATCAGTTTGAAAATACTGTAAGTAAAGGGATTGTTTCTGGTTTAAGTAGAACAATAGTGGCATCAGATCAATCAGGTATGAATATGGAACAATTATCTAATATAATTCAGACAGATGCTGCTATCAACCAAGGTAATTCAGGAGGTCCATTATTAGATTTAGATGGAAAAGTAATAGGTGTGAATGTAGCAGTTGCCGCTAATGCTCAAGGAATAGGATTTGCTTTACCATCAAATCTTGCAGCCAAAATGACTAGTGATGTATCTCAATTTGGTAAGACAAGAGTTCCCTTTATTGGGGTAAGCTATACCATGGTTAATCAGGATAATATAAAGTCTGATAATTTAGGTGTTGATTATGGAGCATATATTATTAATAATAATCAAGATGGGACTTCTCCAATTGTAAAAGATTCTCCAGCTGAAAAGATCGGTTTGAAAGAAAAAGATGTTATATTATCTATAAATGGAAATAAACTTACAAATAAAAATACTTTAGTAGATGAAATTCTTAAGTATGATATTGGTGAAGAGGTTACTTTAAAAGTATGGAGAGAAAATAAAGAGTTAGAATTTAAGTTAAATCTCATAGAAAGACCTTCGGAATTAAAATAAATCAAAAAACTATAAATGAAGACAGTAAATGTAAGTATATCACTAAGGTCAATATTCAATATTGTATTAATATTAATAATAATACTTACTTTACTGTCTTTTTATCAAATACTAGTAATAGTATTTTTAGGATTTATTATTTCTACATTTTATGATTATGTGTCAAATGTATGTTTTAATTTATATAAATGGAATAAAAAACTAACAAGTGTAATTTTATTCTTTTTATCATTATTAATATTAGGGGGAGTATTTATATTTTTAACTCCATCAATGATAGATCAAGGTTCATCTTTGGTGAAGATATTTGTTAATAATATATTGAAACTAGATTTATATTTAAAAGATAACGGTCTTAACTTTGACTTGGGGTTACAAAATTTAGAAAGTATTACAGCTGGAATTACTAACTTTAGTCAAAATATTTTATCATTTTTGTTAGAATATCTAAAAATTTTGGGATTATTCTTTTTAGTTTTTACAATAGCATTTTATATTAATATAGATCAAAAAAGTTTTTATAATATTATAAAATTATTTTCTAGCAATCAAAAAAGAAAAGACCAAATAGATAATATCATAGGTAAAGTTAATGTGTTAATAGGAAATTGGATTCTAATAAGATTTATTAAAGCTTCTTTAATGTTTTTATTTACTATGATAATATTCTTTTCCTTAGACATATCATATCCTTTATTTTTCGCTACAATAGTAGGATTATCAGAATTTATTCCTATTATAGGTACAATTTTTTCTTATATTATAATGTTAATATTTGCTTTTATCAAATCACCATTAATAGGTATTTTAGTTTTGATATCACTTATATTAATTACAATCATAAGACAAATTTTTATAGATCCAGTTTTATCAATTAATCAACCTAAATTAAACCCACTTTTAGTTATATTTACAAGTTTATCATTCTTAATAATATTTGGATATATTGGTATATTAATTTCAACTCCATTTATTCTGATAATATATACTATAAAAGAGAACTTAAAAAAATTTATTAGAAAAGAATCTAAAATTATTTAAAATGAATCTTATTAGTAAAGAATTTCAAAATATATCAGTATTTGATATAGAAACAGTAGGAAATATTAATAGTCAAAATTTTGTTGATGAAATGCAAATTACAGTTGTGGGAGTATATTTTTATAATAAAGATATTTATAAAACATATTTTTTAGAAGATTTACCAGAATTAGAAAAAGAACTGAAAAATACAGATCTTTTAGTTGGATTTAATAATGATCATTTTGACACACCAATATTGAATAAATATTATAAGATAGATTTATTTGGTATCCCATCCTTTGACATCTTAAGAGAGTTTAGGGTAATAACCGGGAAAAGAGTTGGACTAAATAGTATAGCAGGAGCTACTTTAGGCATGTATAAATCTGGAAGTGGAGGAGATGCTATGATTTATTATCAAGAAGGGAAAATGGAAGAATTAGCTAAATATTGTCTTTATGATGTCAGATTAACCAAAGATGTATTTGAATATGCTATTATAAATAAACAAATTAAATATACTTCTCGTGATGGATGGCTTAGATTTAGTATAGACTTTGATTATGATATAGATAAATTTATTTCTGAGAATAAAAAGAAATCACAGAGTTTATTAATATAAAATAGTCAGTACATATTGATATATATCTTTTTTATGGTATAATTTAAAAGAACTTTATATGTTATAAAAATGAGACAATTAAAGAGTATAAGCGAACTGGATAGCGAATTCGAAAGAGAATTAAGAAGAGATAACAAAGTAAATAATTTCATATTAATATTTTCTGCTTTACTTTTAATTCCTGCCAGCTTTATGGTCTTTCACTTATATAAAATAGGTGAAAGAGCTTCTAACTTTCAGAAATCTTCTAACTTTCAAAATCTAGGTTATGAAGAGAGTAAAAGAGTTGTATCAATAACTGAAAGTGAATACAAGCTAAGATGTGGCAAAGATAATTCATACATTTTTTACTCTAATGAAAAAGGATTATTTTGTGATAATCTTTTGAATATCACAACTGACTATGATAGTATAGTCAATGTAGAGATGAAAGATCTCACTACTAACCAACTGGTTGGTGTCAATGAGATTATGACCAATAATTAAATCTAAATTATTAAAATTTAACTTTAAACTCTGTAATCTTATGATTGTAGAGTTTTTTATTTTACTAGATCTAATAAATATTGTCCATAACCACTTTTGGTAAGCTGATTCGCTAATTTGATTAATTGATTTTTGTCAATAAATCCTTTTTGATAAGCAATTTCTTCTATACAACCAATTTTCAATCCTTGTCTTTCTTGAACACTTTGTACAAATTGTCCAGCTTGCATTAAAGATTGTATAGTGCCCGTATCTAGCCATGCAGAACCTCTTTCCAAAATTTGTACTTTAAGATTATTATTTTTTAGGTAATAATTATTAATATCTGTAATTTCATATTCACCTCTTTTAGAAGGTTGGAGATTTTTAGCTATTTCTATAACTTGATTATCATAAAAATAAATTCCAGGAACTGCATAATTAGATTTAGGATTATCTGGTTTTTCTTCTATTGATAAAACATTAAAATTATCATCAAAATCCACAACCCCATATCTTTCAGGATCTTTGACATGATAAGCAAAAACCACACCTCCTTCAGGATCTATATTGGATAACATTGCTCCCAAACCTTCTCCATAAAATATATTATCTCCAAGAATTAGACAAACTTTATCATCTCCAATAAATTCTTCTCCAATCACAAATGCTTGAGCTAATCCATTTGGGATATTCTGAATTTTATACTCAAATCTACACCCTAATTGTGATCCATCTCCCAATAATTTTTGGAAACTTTTCTGATCATCAGGAGTAGTAATAAATAATATATCTTGAAATCCAGCCATCATAAGTACAGATAGTGGATAATAAATCATAGGTTTGTCATAAATCGGAAGCAATTGCTTGCTTGTAGATAATGTTATTGGATGAAGTCTTGTACCTGAACCTCCTGCTAAGATAATTGCTTTTTTTGACATAAATTTGATAATTATTTAATATAAATAAATTTTCTACTACAATATATTTATAACATTTAGCTATTTTTTGTCAACTGAAATAATTTTAAGATTAAGTCATTTCATTATTATTATTGTGTAACTCAGAATAAGTGTGATATAATAATTATAATATAAATTTAAATCAATTTTGATATGGATAATAAAAAAGATATAGCCTTTTTAGTGGTTACAATTATAATTTTAGGTATATTTAGTTATGGGGCTTTCACAAGATATACTGAGATTGAAGAAGAAGTTAGTATCGACAATACGTATGATCAAACGGAAATAAATGAGCCTGAAATCACTCCTACCATAGAAAATATTGTGATAGATGAAGATGTGCCAGTAGATATCAATTCATCAGAAGAATTCCAAACTGAGGAAGTCTCCCAAGATGATAATTTGGAAGTAGTTGCAACTTCTGGAACTTTTGAAGATTATGATGAGAGTAAATTAGTAAATGCAGAAACAGGTAAAGTAGTAATTTTCTTTAATGCTTCATGGTGTCCATCATGTAGAGCTCTGAAATCAGATATAGAATCTAATCTTTCTAATATACCCGTTGGAACAACAATTTTGAGTGCAGATTATGATACATACACGGATCTTAAGAAAAAATACGGTGTCACAACTCAGCATACATTAGTACAAGTAGATAAAGATGGAAATCAAATCACAAAATGGAGTGGAGGATCAACTCTAGATACAGTTTTAGATAAAATTCAATAATATTATATTCTTCGGAATCTCTTTTTTAGCAGGAATATTAACTATTCTTGCTCCTTGCATACTTCCTTTATTACCGATAGTAATTGGCTCATCAGAGAGTAATCAAAAACATACAATCTCTAAAAAATCTTTGGTAGTAATAAGTACACTCTCTTTTTCTGTCATAATCTTTACATTTTTACTAAAAGCAAGTACATTACTGATAGATATTCCAACTAGTTTCTGGCAAAATATTTCAGGTATAATAATATTTATAGTAGGATTATTTATGATATTTCCTAATATTTGGACAAATCTTAACTTTATTCAAAAATTAAATAAAGCAAGTAATAAAAGTCTAGGTCAAGGTTATCAGAAAAATAATTATACAGGAGATATTCTAATGGGATTATCTTTAGGACCTGTTTTTACAACATGTAGTCCGACTTATCTTTTTATCATAGCAACAATATTGCCAAGTAGCTTTCTAAAAGGGTCTTTTTATCTAGTAGGATTTGTAATGGGGCTTGCTATTTCTCTTCTATTGGTTGCTTATTTTGGGCAGAAAGTTATTAATATATTTATTGAAAAAGAAAATCTATCAAAAAACTTGAAAAAAGTATTTGGAATTATAATCATGATTGTAGGGCTTGGGATAATGACTGGTTATGATAAGAAATTAGAAACTTATATTTTGGATTCAGGTTACAATGCAACAATTGACTTTGAAGAAGATTTGATCAAGAGATTTGAGCTTTAAAATAACAAAAATATTTTTTAAAGTAGATTACAGGTCTAGTAAAGAAATAATTATCATAAAGATATCTATAAATTTAATAATGACTTTACTACGGTTAATATAGTTCTATTAGATCTAATGCTTCTCTTGCCCCCCTTACTCCTCTTAAATTTATTTATCCTTTTTCTACATCTTCCTCTTTCCCCTTATATTTTATCTACGATTTTCTCGTCTCATACACCCAAATTGGATCTGTGATGATTGGAGTGTTGGCAAATATGGATTATTTAGTGAAGAGGGTAATAGAACTAGAGAATGTCGAGATCTTAATAATTGTAATATAGAAGATTTGAAGCCAGAAACAGTGGTGCAATGTGAAGCTGTTAGGTATAATCCACCCAAATTAGGCCCATTCCAGATAAAAATCATAGTATATCAGTGCAAGGATAAGGTGAATTAATCTTCTGAATTTTATGCAGGGTAATTCGCCTAAATTCTATAATAAGTTATCACTTACATAGGAGTTATTTAATGTACAGATAAAAAATGATTTCCCATATTTCCAGAAGAGCCACCAAGAGTTACATTAGCAGATATGGTTTTTTTTGACAGTAACAGAGTTGTCAGGAACATTAGTCCATTAAGCTCATCATTCAGAATTATATAATCAATATAAAATAATAAATAAGGCAAATGAAGTGCTTGCAGAAATTCATTCAGGTGTAGAAAGGCTGAAGAACAATGCGTAGATGAGGCCATAAAATTCTTAAAAGAAGTAAATTCGCCAGAACAGGAGATATATTATGAGGAAAATAAATTTGAAATAGAAGGAGAATGGTGGAATAGGTCAGAATAATTAGAAAAATGTTAAATTTAATTAACAAAATAAATTTGTAACTGACAAAAATACTATTGACAAATTTTAAAGAATATAATAATATATAATTAAATTTAGCTTAATTATATTAGAATTGGAAGTATGAATAGTTTTTCAAGAATAGATAAAAATATTACAAAGGCGGAAACTTTGAATTTATTGAAACAAAAATCCAAACTATTTAAAGTAGAGAATCTCTTTTATTTTACTGTTGATCAATGGGTATTAAATCCACATAAAATTATTCACCAAATTCAATCCAAATTTAATGAAGTAGTTATTGTAAGAAGCTCGGCATTGGATGAAGATAGTTATGACTCTTTTAGTTCTGCAGGGGTATATGAAAGTGTTTTAAATATTAATTCTCTCATTAAGAATGATTTAGTTAAAGCAATTGAAAAAGTTATTTTGTCATATAGATACAAATCAAGTGTTTATAATATAGATAAATTTCAAATACTTATACAAGATCAAACTAAAGAAGTAACTTTTTCAGGAGTTTTTTTTGATTTTGAAACTAAATATTCAGCTCCATATTATGTTATTAACTACGATACATCAGGCTCTACTAATACAGTTACTTCTGGATTTTCTAATCTTCAAAAAATTATTTTTCATAAATATGATACCAATTTAATTGAGTCTCATTGGAATAAATTAATTCAAGTTTATAAGACTATTTCAGAAATATTAGACAGAAAATTTCTTGATATAGAGTTTGCTATTAATGATGATATGGAGATTATTATTTTTCAGGTTAGATGTTTATATTTGAAAAATTTACCAATAAATTTTAA